>CACWPM010000021.1 GCA_902762795.1 Fibrobacter succinogenes
CCGTTCATGGGCCTCGACGGCAAGCGTATTTCTTCGAAGGCGGAATGGAAGTGCCGCCGTGAAGAAATCGGTGCGATGCTTGAAAAACTCATGTTCGGCCAAAAGCCGCGCAATCCGGAAAAGGTCGAAGGCTCCTACTCTGGCGGAAAGCTCACCATCAAGGTGACTGACAAGGGCAAGTCCGGCAGCTTCTCTGTAAGCATTTCAAATGCTGGCACCAAGGACAAGCCGAAGCCGGCTCTCATCGGGTTTGGCGGCGGCATGATGGGTGGTTGCGGAAGCCTTGGCAGTGCCACCAATGGTCTCGACATTGCCATGATTACGTTCAACCCGGATAACGTTGCCCCCGAAAGCGGTGGAGGCATGTTCTTCAACATCTATGGTGGCAACACGGACAAGTATGGCACCATCATTGCATGGGCTTGGGGTGTAAGCCGCATTATCGATGCTCTCGAAAAGACGCCTGAAGCCGGTATCGACGTGAAGCACCTCGCCATGACGGGTTGCTCTCGTTGGGGCAAGGGTACGCTTGCCGTGGGTGCATTCGATGAACGTATCGCACTTACCATCCCGCAGGAATCCGGTTCCGGTGGCGCTTCCCTCTGGCGTGTGGGCGCCCAGGTCAACAGGCAGAAGGGCAAGCAGTTCGTGCAGGGCCTGAACAGCGCTGGTTCCGAAGGCAAGTGGATGATTTCCTCCTTCAAGAGCTATGACGGCAGGGAAAATACGCTCCCGTTCGACCAGCACATGCTCGTAAGCATGGTCGCTCCGCGTCCGCTCCTCATCATCGACAACGCGGGCCAGGAATGGCTTGGTGAAGTGCCGTCGAACTACTGCGGCCAGGCTTCTCTCGAAACCTACAAGGCTCTCGGTGTGACGGAAAACTACACCTACAGCCAGGAAGGCGGTCATGGTCACTGCCAGCTTCCGAACAACCAGTTTGACGAAGTCAAGGACTTCATGAACAAGTTCTTGCTTGGCAAGGATGCAAAAACGGGTAAGATTGATTTCACCAAGAATACAGAAAGGATTAGCTGGAACAAATCCGAGTGGATTGACTGGGAAACGCCTAATTTGAAGTAATAGCTTGAATTTCCTCCTAACCCTCAACGGAACCTGTTTAGGCAGGTTCCGTTTCCTTATGTTGAATGACAACCGAGAGTCGACGGACTTATTGAAAAAAAGCCTCGCAACCGCGAGGCTTTTGCACTTTCACATCGCTCAAGTGCTAACTGCTCGGCTCAGTCATACCCAACTACGTTGGATGCGACTCTCGCCTAATGCAGTTGTCGTCTGTCTTATAGCGAATCCTGGAACTTGTGGAATTTGTCCAAAAGTTCAGCGTAGGTCTTTGTAGCTTCGAGCTGCGGGAACTGGGCCACAATGGAATCCGGTGCGCAGAAGAAGCAGCCTTTGTCGGCCTGCTTGAGCATTCCCGTGTCGTTGAAAGAATCGCCTGAGGCAAACACCTTGAAATTGAGTTCTTGCAAGTGTTTCACGACCTTTGTTTTTTGGTCGCTCATACGCAAGTGGTAACCCTTGATCATGTCGTTTTCGACCACGAGGTTATGGCAGAAGATGGTCGGAAAGCCGAGGTTTTTCATGATGGGGTAGGCAAATTCCTGGAACGTATCCGAGAGGATGATCACCTGAGCTTCGTCGCGGAGCGTGTCCATGAAGTCGCGGGCGCCGTCGAGGAGTCCGAGGTTCGCAATCACGTTCTGGATGTCAGAGAGCTTGATGTTTTCGCGTTCGAGGATTTTGATGCGTCCCTTCATGAGCACGTCGTAGTCGGGAATGTCTCGGGTCGTGAGACGGAGGTCCTTGATGCCTGTCTTTTCGGCGACGGCAATCCAGATTTCGGGAGCGAGGACACCTTCAAGGTCCAGGGTAACGACACATTGCTTAGTAAACATGATTTTAGGTTATAGGTTGTAGGTTTTAGGGATTGGGTTTTAGGTTTTAGGGGGTTCGCTTTAGGAATGTTTTTGTTTGTGGAATAGGCGGCGAAGCCGCGATTGTAAATCCTAAAGCCTAACACCTGTTACCTATTACCTCTTTCGTCTATAATTTCTTGCAAGTCTGCGGGCGTAATCGTGTAGTTTGTGCGGCAGAAGTCGCAGACAACGTTCAAATCCTTGTTTTCGCTGCTGAGTTCCTGCAAGTCCTTGAGCGGGAGCGTTGCAAGTGTTGCGAGCATGCGATCCTTGCTGCACGGGCAAAATGGCTTCGGGTCTATTTCGCGCACGACTTCGATATCGTAAGGGCCGCGGAGCTGGTCTAAAAGCTCGTCAAGGTCAAAGCCTTTGTCTACCTTGTACATGTCGCAGAACTTCGGGAGATTTTGCACGATGACTTCGATCAGACCTATATCCTTGTCTTCGAGGTCAGGAAATGCTTCGATGTAGAACCCGGCGGCATAGTCCAAAATGCTCGGATCTTGGACGTTGAACTGAGCTTCGATACCCACGGCGGACCGGATCTGTTCGGATTGCAAGAGGTACATGGCTAGGTTTTGGCCCATAGACACGGATGGCGCCTCGATAATGCTTTCGTGGACGCGTTTGCCGAGTTCGTTCAGCTTGACGACGCTAACATGCTGCGGAACGAGTGCGGGCTCGTTTGCGCCTATTGCTTGGAGTTCGTCTTGCGGAATCATCGCGCGGACAAGACCCATTGGCGTGGAATCTGTTTGAATTTTTGTTATTTCGCCACCATATGTCGTGGTATAAGATACTGTTCCTGCAAACTTGAGACCTGCGCTCAAGAAAATGCTTGCGATGGAGTTTTCGGCAAGCAATTTGAGTGCAAAACCTTTGGCGTTGTGGTGTCGTCCGATTTCGTTCATGGTCGCTGTCAAATCGGCCACAATAAGGCGGAAGGGCGTCTTTTTGCCCGTTGCGCGGATAATCCTGTCTTTGAAATTCATATTCCAAATATAGAATTTAACGAGCTTTTTGCCGTCAAAATGGTGGATGAACGTAATATTTTCGATAAGAAATGTTAATTAAATGCGAAAAAAGCTATAATAATTAAATAAATGGAGGTTTTATGCAGATTCTCGTTTTGCTGGCAGATGGTTTTGAAGAAACGGAATTCGTGGTTCCTGTAGATTTATGGCGTCGTGCCGACTTTAAGGTAACGCTCGCATCTGTTTCGGGGGCGGATATCGTAGAGGGGCTCCATGGGCTTAAAATCGTGGCCGATGTCGCTCTAAATAAACTTGAACCAACCGACTTTGATGCCGTTTTCTTGCCGGGTGGCGGTGTTGGCGTGCAGAATCTCAAGGCAAGCGCAGCCGTTGAGAATACAATTTGCACCCTCAACGATGATAACAAATGGTTGCTTGCAATTTGTGCTGCTCCGACGGTTCTCAGCAAAGCACGAATTCTTGTCGACAGAAAGGCAACTTGCTATCCAGGATGTGAAGTGGATCTAGTCTGTCGTGAATTTTCCGAAGAACGTGTCGTTGTGGATGGAAACATCATTACAAGCCGCGGTCCGGGTACGGCAGAAGAGTTTGCTCTAAAATGCATTGCCGTGATTGGTAGCGCGGAACTTTCTGAACAAATCCAACGCCAAATTGTCGCTCGCTAAGTCATTTTAAGCTAAATAGATCGTGATAAAGTGTTCCCTTACAAGTTTGTAGGGGAATTTCTTTATATACAGTTAGTAGTTTGTTTATTTATTGCGGGGTTATAAGTCTATAAGTATAATATTTGTATGTGATGATATTTTTTTGTTAAAAAAAAGGATAATAAGACATTTTGTTATGTAAAAAATGCTATATATAAAGTACTCCATATACACCAATAAGGGTCGGAAACTAAAATTTCCGGCCCTTTCCTTTTGAAATAAAAGTCCACGATTTTGAATAGTTTTTTTAGCTTATAGGTTTTAGGGGTTAGGAACGTCGTTCTGAGGGTTTCGGGGCCATCCCGGACTTGCGATGCACCGCCTGCACTGAGTTCAATCGAAATGAGCCTGTCGAGGTGTTCTGCGATTTTCTTACGCGGATCTCTTTGCAGATGCGATTCTTTTTGCTATCTGCTGTCTACAGCCTACTTCCTACTGCCTACTGCGCCTTTGGCGCTATCCTACGCTGTGTTCGAGCTTGAGGGTGAGTAGTTGGCGGGCTTCGGTGGCAAATTCGCCCGGGAGTTCCTTGAACACGTCCTTGCAGAAACCGCCCACCATCGCTTGTATGGCGTCTTCGCGCTTGATGCCGCGGCTCTCGAAGTAGAACAGCTGGTCTTCGCTGATGCGGCTGGTCGTAGCTTCGTGCTCGGTTTGGGCGCTTGCGTTTGCGACGGTGATGTAGGGGAACGTGTGTGCGGCGCTCTTGGTACCGACGAGCATGCTGTCGCACTGGGTGTAGTTGCGGGCGCCTGTAGCGGACTTGCGGATGCTCACTTCGCCACGGTAGGCGTTGCTGGAGCAGTCAGCACTGATGCCCTTTGAGATAATCGTACTCTTGGTGTTCTTGCCGATGTGGATCATCTTCGTGCCGGTGTCAGCCTGCATGTGGCCGTTCGTGAGAGCCACGCTGTAGAATTCACCGACGGAATTGTCGCCCTGCAAGATGCAGCTCGGGTACTTCCACGTGATGGCGGAACCCGTTTCGACCTGCGTCCAGCTGATGCGGCTGTTCTTGCCTGCGCACTTGCCACGCTTCGTGACGAAGTTGTACACGCCGCCTGCGCCTGTTTCTCGGTCGCCTGCATACCAGTTTTGGACTGTCGAATATTTAATGCTGGCGTTGTCCTTTGCCACCAGTTCCACGATGGCGCTGTGCAACTGCTTGCTCGAAAATTCCGGAGCGGTACAGCCTTCGAGGTAGCTCACGCTCGCATCGTCATCGGCGATAATCAGCGTGCGTTCAAACTGGCCTGCTTCCTTGTTGTTGATGCGGAAGTAGGTGGAAAGGTCCATCGGGCACTTGACTCCAGGCGGAATATAGACGAAACTACCATCGCCAAAGACTGCACTGTTGAGGGCCGCAAAGTAGTTGTCGCCAGCCGGGACTACGCTACCGAGATATTCTTCGATGAGTTCTGGGTATTCCTTGATGGCATCGCTGATAGAGCAGAAGATGATGCCCATTTCCATGAGCTTCTTCTTGTGGCTTGTGTAAATGCTGACGGAATCGAACACGGCATCGACGGCGACGTTCGCGAGTCGCTTCTGTTCGTCGAGCGGGATGCCGAGCTTTTCAAAAGTCGCCAAGAGTTCCGGGTCCACGTCTTCGATCTTTTCGTGGCTCTTCTTGGTCTTCGGTGCGGAGTAATAGACGATGTCTTGCAAATCGACGGGATTGAAGTGGAGCTCGCCCCAGTTGGGCTGTTCCATCGTCTTGAGCTTTTCGTAAGCCTTCAAGCGGAAATCGAGCATGAACTGCGGTTCGCCACGGAGCGCTGACGCCCTGCGGATGATATCCTCGTTAAGACCTTTTTCGAAGGCTTCGTTTTCAATATCAGTGACAAATCCGTATTTGTAATTTTCGCTCATCTTATACCCGTATTAACCGCGCATTTTCCGCGCACAAATATAGCTTAAGGCGAGAGTCGCGACAATCAATCGCTAGATTGAATTGTCATGACCGAGCCGTGCTGTATGCACTCTTCAGGAGTGCAAAGATAGTAAAATGTGGGAGCGATTCCAAAGGAAATGTCCCCAATTCTGATTTAACCTATAGATGTGGTAGGTTTTGTTTTGCTGTCATCCTAGCGTCATTGTCATCGGATTTATTTCGGGATCACCATATTCCCTTAGCATCGTCATCCTGAACGCGAAGCGTGAAGGATTCAGTGACAGAACTTATTGCCTTTGTCATCCCGGACACTGTTCCGGGATCACCTTCTTGTCATAGATGTTCGTGCATGACTCGGCGACTCAGCCATGTCAGTCAGCGAGCTGTCTGATGCGGCATTCGTCTTGTTTGTCATTCCCGGCTCCGACCGGGAATCTCCCTATTTTTTGGAAAACTCTTGCGTTTTTGCAGGAGTTTTTTTATTTGCATATCGTTTATTATATTTTGTAATATGAATAAATTTACTTTTTGTGGATTTTTATGTGCGTTATGTTTTATTATCGCTTGCGGTGACGGATTAATAGAACAAAATGCAGTTGACCCGTCAACGGTGATTGCTGGTTCTTTAACAGATTCTCGCGATGGCCGGACCTACAAAACAGTCACAATCGGTACGCAAACGTGGATGGCACAGAACCTGAACTACGAAACGGCGAATAGCTACTGTTACAGCGACAATGTGGGCAAATGCACCCAATATGGTCGTCTTTACACATGGGCTGCCGCGATGGACGGTGCTGGCACATGGAGCTCAAATGGCAAGGGCTGCGGCTACAATAAGACATGCTCTCCGACGTACCCGGTGCGTGGTGTTTGCCCAACAGGTTGGCACCTGCCTACGCAAACGGAATGGTGGACGTTGTTTACCGCAGTTGGTGGTTCCAGTACAGCGGGGACAAAACTCAAATCGACAAGTGGCTGGAACAGTAGCGACAACAGCGTAAGCGGCACTGATAATTACTCGTTCTCGGCGTTGCCTGCCGGCGGCGGGTACGGCAATGGGGATTACCACGGCGAGGGCGACTACGCGTACTTCTGGAGTTCTACAGAGTACGATAGCTACCTCGAGTACTTCTGGAGTTTTATAGAGTACAATAGCTTCGCGTACATCATGTACTTGGACTACAACGACGACGGTGCGTACCGGGACAACATCAACAAGGACTACGGGTTTTCTGTTCGTTGCGTAAAAGACTAGCAAACCGGAAGTCGCGGAAATAAGCTTAACTTTTTCCTATTTGTCGCCTTTTGTTTGCTAAATGAACGGCCAACAAAGCGCCCCCTTGTTTTTCTTTTTCGGACATACTATATTAAGAATTACCACCCTCGATGGTGTGTTGCCGGGTTCAAAAAATGGTTTTGCCTGCCCCAAGTTTTAATATATCGTTTGCTAAATCATCATATATAAAACAAACAAAGGACGTGTTATGGCCAGACCCATCAGAGAAACCCCGATACTCTTTGGCGAAGATGCTCGTCGTTTTTTAGCTAGAATGCAAGAACGTCATCCGGAATCTCCAGAAGTTCGTGCCCGCCGCTTGCGAAACTACGAACTTATGAAAAGGGCTTACGAAGAGGGTATGCGTGAAAAACGTGCCCGAGAAGCTGCTAATGGAGGTATCGATCCGTGCTTCAAAAAAGTATAGAAAAACCATATATTAAATTTATACGCTTAAATCCAATAGATTCCGTCAAAAACTTTGATTGTGGTGATAAGGATTTGAATGATTTTATTCTTAATCAATCTGCTGCATTTCAAAAGCATAAAATTGCTGTAAATTACGCTTGTGTTGATGTTGAAGACGCAAGCAAGGTTTACGCCTATTGCAGTCTTGCTTACGATAAAGTAGCCATGGGTGATTTCAAGGATAAAACGGAGTTTAACCGTTTTCATCGAGAACGTGGATTCCCGAATGCAAAACGTCTGAAAAGCTACCCGGCGGTAAAGCTGTGTAGGCTGGGGGTTGATATTTCCTTCAGAAAAAAGCAAATCGGGACTGCAATTATCGATTATGTCAAGTTGATGTTTGCTTTAAATAATAAAGCGGGTTGTCGCTTTTTGACGGTTGATGCGTATTTGGAGGCGGTTCCCTTTTACGTGAAAAATGAATTTCAATTTATGAACGCAGAGGATAATGATCCGCATACACGACTCATGTATTATGACCTGATGGATTTGAGTGCGTAGTTCTGTCGTACAAAACAGTCACCATAGGATCTCAGACATGGATTGCCCAAAAGCTGCTGCGGTTACCCCTTCTTAATCACTTCTACGGTGAGCTTGTTGAACGCAATCTTCCCGCCTTCGCGAAGCTCCAGCGCGGCCCTGAATGTCGTATCGTTTTTCTTGAAAGGTTCAAGGATTGGCGTGGATTTGTTCTTGAGGAGCGTTTCGACTTCTTCGTCTTTAAATTCTCACTGGAAAAACGTCTTGGGAATCCCGTAATTGCAGGCGGGGTTCATGCACACGTATGCCGCAAGTGTTTGCTCTTCGCCGTTTGGCGTTTGCGTGGTCGTGCCGCTACGGAATCGCAGCTGGTCGCCGCAGCAAGGGCAGGGGAGGTCTCTATGGACGAATTCAAAGCTTGTGCGACCGTCTTCACCGAGCTTTAGGTAGGCATCGAATTCTGTTCCTTTCTTGCTCTTGAATCCGGTTAATAGTTCAGTTTTGCCACCATCCACGTTTGCGAGCCGATTTTCACCGTCTTGTACTTTTGCCCATCGCGTTTATCAATCAAGGTTCCTTGTGTTGCTGCCATATCCAAAGATGCCATAAGCAAAAGAGCCGGTATCAAAAGTGAAAATTTCATATGAAGTCCACTTGATAGAAAAGTTTATTTTGCCACTAGCGTTCATTAAAAAATACAAAAGAAGCCAAGGAAATTTAAAAGAAAAATATGCTTTGTATGGCTTGCCGTTAGCCTTTAATCCTTAAATCTTTGACGCATCATTTTTTTTACAAAAATTTTTCAGGACAAATCCAGCAAAAATGCGTGTCTATAAAACAGAAGCCAAACTGTTTCAAGGATGCGTATGACAAAAAATTTTGAAAAAATAAAGCAAGAGACTGAACTTCGTAAGCAGATGTTTTACGATCCGACACTAGACCCCGTTTTCAAGAAGATATTTGACAATAAATCGACACTCATCAATTTTCTAAACGCATTTTTGCGATTGGAAAATGATCGTAGGATTACGGAAGTCGAGCAAATCCGTAGAACCGTGAAATTGAAAAAGGCTGGGGGTGGCGACTCGATTGGTCGTTTCGATATTCATGCCCGCACAGCGGACGGACGATTCGTCAACATAGAGATGCAACGCATTGACCACGATGATTTTTTGGATCGCATTGAACTGTACAGTTCACTTTTGACGATTAACGCAAAAATCACCATGGACAGTGAGGTTTCGAAAGACCAGTTCAAGGAACATCCTTACCTGATGCCTACGGTCTATTCTATATGGCTGTGTAATTTCAAAGTCCCTTTTTGCAATGGATATCGTGAGGATTTGGGGTTGTTTCGCTACTCCGATTTGGGTGACAAACGGGCCCTTCCCATCTATGGGAAAAAGAGGTATATTGTTATTGATATAACAAGATTTGTTCCCGCCAAGGGTAATGAACTAGAACAACAGTGGCTCGAAATATTCAAGAATGCTCCGAACGCAAGACGTATCCCTGCAAACGTTGCGGACGAAATTAGGGATGTCTATGAACGGCTGTTGGTGAAAAATTCGACCAGGGACTTTTTAAAGAAGGTGGTTGGCAGTATGACTGACAAAAGAGAATATTGGGCCGGACTTGCAACTGCCCGTCGCAGGGCCGAGGCTGAAGGTTTTGCTAAAGGTGAGGCAAAAGGCTTGGCGAAAGGTTTGGCGAAAGGCTTGGCAAAAGGCTTGGCAAAAGGTGAAAAGAAAAGCGCCAAGATGGCAAAGTTCCTTCAGAAAAACGGAGTGTCGCCAAAGTTATTGGCTGCGGCTCTCGCATTGAAATAAGACTATCCCTTCTTAATCACTTCCACGGTGAGCTTGTTGAACGCAATCTTCCCGCCTTCGCGCAGTTCTAGCGCAGCCCTGAACGTCGTATCGTTTTTCTTGAACGGTTCAAGGATCGGTGTGGATTTGTTCTTGAGGAGCGTTTCGACTTCTTCATCGGAAAACTCACGCTTAAAGAATGTTTTCGGAATCCCGTAATTGCAGGCGGGATTCATGCACACGTATGCCGCAAGTGTTTGCACTTCGCCGTTTGGCGTTTGCGTGGTCGTGCCACTACGGAATCGCAGTTGGTCGCCGCAGCAAGGGCAGGGGAGGTCTCTATGGACAAATTCAAAATTCGTGCGACCGTCTTCGCCGAGCTTTAGGTATGCATCGAATTCCGTCCCTTTCTTGCTCTTGAATCCGGTTAAAAGTTCGGTCTTGCCGCCGGTGAGGAGCGCTTTGATATCTGCCACGCGGAGCTTTTTGCCTGCAACAGATTTGAACAAGGTAAAGTTGCAAGCCGGGCAGAAAATGGCGTTCTTGTTTTCTTCGAGTTTCTTTTTGCACATCGGGCAGTTGAACTTGGTTTCGGTGCCGTGGAAATGCCCATCGTTCTCGAAAGCGAATGTCGCTTTGAAATCCTTGTCCCAGACGATTTTTGCGTTGAAAGTCGTACCTTTCTTGGTCAAGAAGCCGCTGATGATTTCGGTTGTGCCATTGCTGAAGAGTTCTGCAATTTCTGTGTCGCTCATGACGTGCCCGGCAATCGTCTTGTAGAAAACGAAGTCGCAAGTCGGGGCTGTGTCCGGTGTGAGTGTGGGGTCGCCATTTTCGTTGTTCGATGTGGTGACGTCGCTTCCTTCGCAGATGAGACGGTTCCCAGAATCTAAAAGCGTCTTGCCGCACTTGGGGCATTTGTAGTTGGTCGGCGTTTTGGCGCGGGCGTCGTCGGAAAATTCAAAGCCGATGTTGCCGTCATTGCTTAACGTGAGCGTGGCACTGAATGTCGTTCCTTTTTTGCTCTTGAAACCGCTGAGCAAATCGGATTTGCCGGTTCTGAGGAGTGTCGTCATTTCGGCGTGGCTCAAGGTGCGGCCTGCAATGGTGTGGCCTGCCTTGAAACCGCATTCCTCGTTTTTGCAGACATAGCCCCACGGCGCAATTTCGAGCGGGCTGGAACATTTCGGGCATGGAATCGCGTCGGTGACGGTTTCGCGTTCGAATTGGCTGCCGTATTTTTGACGCAAATGTTCGAAGAGTTCCTTGACGTAATTCACGATGCCGTCGCGGAATTCAATCGGCGTGAGTTTGCCTTTCTCGACTTGAGAAAGCTTGAATTCCCATTCACCGGTCATTTCGGGCGATTTGACTTTCTCGTCCATGAGCGCGATGACTTCGCGTCCGCGCTGGGTGCTGACAAGATAATTCTTTTGCGCTTCGATGAATCCGCGTTTTTTGAGCGTCTCGATGATGCCTGCTTGTGTGGCCGGCGTTCCGAGACCGCGTTCTTTCATAGCTTCGGCAAGTTCTTCGTTTTCGATTTGCTTGCCCGCCGTTTTCATTGCGGCAAGGAGCGTCGCTTCGGTGAAGTACTTGGGCTTGCTCTTCTTTTTCTTTTGCAGTTCTAGACTGTCAAATGGTGCATGGTCCCCGAGATTCCATTCCGGGAATGTCTCGACGATGTTTGTGATGTCATCACCATCGCCCTTTGACTCTTCCGCTGTTGCATTATCTCTCGTCTCTCGTCTCTCGTCTTTCGTCTTTTTTCCTTTCTTCTTTTCTTCCTTGACGAGTGCGCGGAAACCCAAATCCTCATTCCGCTTGAGCTTCAAACGGAATAGATCCTTCGACTCCGCTGACGCTCCGCTCAGGATGACATCGGGTGCGTTCATGCCGGATTCTGTTCCGGCATCGGCGTTCTCGGCTTTTAGCAGAACTTCCATTTCGCTCCAGACATACGGCTTGAGCCATGCCTGCACAAAGCGTTCTTTCGCGAGTTTGTAGATGTTCTCTTCCATCTCAGGGAGATTTTGCGGTTCTTCTCCTGTAGGGATAATGGCAAAGTGGTCTGTGACTTTGCTGGAGTTGATGAAAACAAAGTTTTCGTTACCGCCGCGCATGACGGATTTTTCTTGCGGCGTAGCGAGCCTTTGTGCAAGTGCGTATGCCTCTTGTTGCATCGTGTCCGGCAGATATTGCGAGTCCGTACGCGGGTAGGTGAGCAACTTCTTTTCGTACAAGTTTTGTGCGCAGTCGAGAACTTGTTGGGCGCTGTATTTAAAACGCTTGTTGCCTTCTTTTTGCAGTTCCGTCAAGTCGAACGGTTTTTGCGGGAACTGCTTTTTCTGTTGGATGTCGACCTTTGCAATCGTCGCTTCTTCCGGCGGCGAGCATTTGTCTATAACAGCCTGCGCTGGTTCTTCTTTCTCGAAAATTGCAACTTTGAGATTGCTTTGCTTGTCCGATGGGGCAGATTTGTCATTGCGAGGGGGCGTGTCCCCCGAAGCAATCTCTTGCATTGTCATTCCGGCCTCCGAACCGGAATCGCCTTTTATTACTTCACTGGATCCTTCACGTTGTTCAGGATGACGTTGCCCTCTTTCGTCTTTCGTCTCTCGTCTTTCGTCTAATAATTGCGCCTGGAACCCTTTCCAAGTCCCCACAACACTGTAATAAAACAGTTCCTTGAACTGCTCGACAATCGCATCGCGTTCCACGACCAGATTCAGCGTCGGAGTCTGCACGCGCCCCACAGAAATCATCTTTCCGCGCCCGGCGGTGAGCGTGTATGCACGAGTTGCGTTCAGTCCGACCATCCAGTCGGCACGCTGGCGGAGTCTTGCCGCATAGCTCAAGTTCAAACGCTCAGTCGCGTCTTCCAGATTCTTCCAAGCCTTGTCCAAATCCTTCGCCACATAGCTGTTCACCCACAAACGCTTGATCTGCTTTTTGCGGAAGTCCGGCGTGTAGTCGAGAATCAAGTCAAAAATCAAATTACCTTCACGGCCCGCGTCCGCGCCGTTTACAAGAACATCCGCCCTTGCCATCATATCGCGCACAACCGCGAGCTGCTTTCGCGTGCTCTCGATTTCCATCAACTTGAATTTTTCGGGCAAAAGCGGCAAGTTCGAAAGCCGCCAACCGCCCTCGAAACCGGGGTAGGCGTCCAACGGTGCAAGCGTAATCAAGTGACCCACGCACCAAGTGATGCAATGGTTCTTGCCGATTAGGCACCCGTCGCCTTGCGTAAACTTTTCACCCTCAATACGCTCCAACATTGGCTTGTAATGCTGATTGGCAACAGAAGGTTTTTCGGCGACGAGTAAAATCATAATTGCCGAAAAGATATAAAATTTTTCAGAAAACCATGAATGCTGATTACACTATGTCATATCCCGCGTCTGATAAAACTTTTAGCGCTTTTTCGAAATTCTCAGCTTTCACAAGAATATAATCCGTATTGAATGTGGATATTGCAAAAATTCCAATGCTATTTTCTGCAAGAATGGCCGAGATCTTTGAAAGAATGCCAATAAGAGAAAAATCAAGCAATCCCTGAATGCGGAATCCTCGCCATCCATCGTCTCGTTCAGTTGTGTTTTGGGGAGTATCTTCTGTTTTGCATACAAGGGATATTTCTTCATCGGTCTTGCCAATGAAATAGAAATCCTTGCTTGTATCGACATCAGTAATGTTTGCTACTTTACAGACTGTTAGTTTGTACTCTAGTTTCTTTAGTTCCATAAATTATTCTATCGCTTATTAGAGTTTTGATTTAAACATGCCTTGTAAGACCAAATTTAAAACAAACCGACTAAAAATTCGAAAAAATGTTTTATATAGTAGATGATTTCAAATACGAACAAGATTAACCTAAACAAGGCTAATGGCAAAATTGGAACAACTCCGATTGCAGCAAAAATCATCCATACCTTTCTTTGGACAATCTCTATTTTCAACGAAAACAAATCAAGCAACAACAAAACAGCCGAAGCCAACGTCATTAAAGGGAATAACAAATATACAATGTCATCCGACCAAAAGCTATAGGTCCTTTTTATCAAGGCTGCCGGCGTATAATGAACGGTCAAGCACGCCACAGAAATAAACGCAGTCAAGGTAAAGAACTTATCTATCAATTTCTTAATCAATTGGACCACCTCATAAAACAGCGTGCCGTGCTAATTCCACGATTGAGATATTCTTTCTGGATTACAATTTTATCGCTGAACGGGCTTGGCTTTATTGTAAAGCCATCTAATGGTTCAGTATCATAAATAATTATGATAGAATCTTGCCTGTCATCAATCCCAATACCCGTCCCCTGAACAACGGCCCCAATACCTCTACGAGGTTCAAACCGATATGTTAAAATATCTTTCTTAACGTTATCTTTGTCCTGATACTTAAGGCGCCAAAAATAATCAGCCCAAGAATCAACAAAAAAATTATACCAAAAGGATTTGTTCTGATACTCTTGTTCTAGAAAAAGCTTCTTGCCATCCAATTCGCACTGCTTTAGATTTTTATCTCCATATTCATAAATAGGATAAGTTTCCCCTTCTTGGGGATAAGGATTATAACACGTGTGAATAAAAGACAAATATGAAAGGAAAACTATGGTAAAGGCTATTTTGGCCCACAAATCATTCTTTTTTAAAAATTGAACCGCTTGAGAGACTTTTGTTTTAATTATTTGCATACAACAGATAGAATATACAAAATCTAGGTTGATTTCGTGTGATATCACATTGATTGGGCTTGACAGAACCGTTACTTTAGAGTGCATTTGTGAATATGAGTAACGAAATTGACCAACTGGGAAATGCTTCTAAACGTTTGCTATAGTTGACAAAATGAACGATTTTGCAAGCGGTTGATTGTAGAACAACCAATCGCCTCAGTCATGACAACTTTTGCAAGCAACGTTGTCGCGACTCTCGGCTTGAAGTTGTTTGCAAAATTTGCAAAGATTCCGCAGCTTGTCAAGTACTGGTTTCAGATTATGTTTCGCAACCAGAAGAACATCCCGACAGTAGCTATCGTTTTGTAGAACGGAAAAGATCCTTATCGCATCGAAAAAGAAGTCATGTTTCCGAATTATCCCGAATATTATCACAAGATTGGGTTGCCGTTCCTGCTAGAAATTGTCGATGTTGGCGATATTTTTGAGGATGAAGAAATTCCACTTATTTTGCCCAAAATTGCACTCGCATTGGTCGCCTTGAAGTATGTTTTTAACGGAGAAAAACTTAAAAAACATCTGAAAGCGGCTATGGCGGGACTCACATCGCTCCCCCGCGAAGTTTATGGCTACAAGTCTATCGCCGAAATCGAAGAAGAAGAACTTGAAACCAAGATTAAAGATACCAAGCTCGAAATGGTCGATGCCATGCTCGCCAACAATAAATTAACTGACGAAGAAATCGCCATTATTTCTGGCATTCCGCTAGACGAAATCCAAAAGCGTAGAGCACAACGTTAAGAATTCCATTTAAAAATCCACGGTGTCATCGCTGTGGATTTTTTTTTGCTTTCTTTCATTCCGTTCTATTCTAAATCATCGGAATCGTCGATATTTGAAAAAGATGGAACGATAATATCGTAATTACATCGAATCGTGGCTAATGTAAAGCCTGCGTCATCCAAGATACGTTTACGATTGTATTCGAAATGGTCGCTCTGGATTGCTCTCTGCATAAGCATTACGTAATCTTCAATAGCTTGGTTAACCTTGTCGAAGGTCGGACGAAAAGCTTTACGCTTGCTTTCCACACGCGGGGTCGGCAACTGACGAGCAAGATCCAAGGCGAGAACCTGGACTGAGTCTAACTGACCCTGCATTGCATCGAATGCCTGACGAGCGCTATCGCGAACAGCATTAGTCACCATCGGCTGTTCCGTGCGGTTTATAGCTTCGTACAAAGCTTCAATGGCTTTCTGATTGTCCCTCTTTATCTTGTAGCAGTAACCGATCACGGAATAGGCTTCTGACACGAGGAAAGATTCTGGAAGGTTGTCAATAATCCATTTGGCATACTTTATAGCTTCATCCGGCTTGTTGGCCTTGATAAATGCCCATGCAATGCCGAGCATTGCTTCGTCGAACACCGGAGAATCCTTTTGAACCAGACCGTACATCTGAGCGGCAGCTGCGAGATCCGGCTTTTCTGCAGAGAAGTAGATGTGTCCGAGCTTGACCTTGGCTGCATCCTGAATGTCGCGTTCGGACTTGTTGGAAACCGGCTGTTCTATAATAGCGCGGAAGCAGTTTTCTGCATCGTCCCACATCTGCATACGGCTATAGGCGATGCCCATTGTATAGCGGGCGTAGACGTAGTTGGCGTTACCTGGATGGATTGTGGCGAGCTGGTCTACAGCATCATAATAGAACCCCCGTTCGAACAGGATTTGACCGGCAACGTAGTCAGCGTCAGCCTTCGCATCGCTTTTGCCGAACTTCTGAGCAATGTACTGGTACTTATTCATTGCTTCTGTATATTTTCCTTCCTTATAGTCGATGTTCATCAACTGGAAGTGATACTTGGCGCGTAGATTACTCTGCGGATAGCGCTTGATGGCGTCTATATAGACAGACTTTGCTGCCTTGTACATATAGAGGTTTTCAAAGGACTTTGCCTTGTAGAAAGCGGCCTGGTCCACAAGGCGGAATAATGGGTACTTCGTCTGGATTTCACCAAAGGCGTAAGCAGCTTCCAAAAATTGGCGGTTCAAGTAGAGACTCTCGGCTGCATGGTAGTCGTTTTCGGGCTCAATCTTCAAGCGGCGATAACGTTCTTTGCCGATTTTCTCTTCGCGGGTATCACCGAATCGGGTCGTGAGCTTGGCTGCCCACACAAAACCACGGTTCTTTTTAGCCCAGAGGTCGTCGTGGGACATTTCGAGGTTGAGTGCGAGGTAACGGAAGATGCTCAAGTCCTTGAAATTAACAGTAGCACCGAGGACCGGATTGCCATCCTTCGTGTAGCGAGCGCGAACGCCGAGGTGAGGAAAAAGATAATAGGTCAAGGAAAAGCTCATTTCGAGGTCGCAACCCTTGCCATCTTTAGAATCGTGGATGAGGTCCAAAACGGAGAATTCCGCCTTGAATTCGAGGAGACGATTGAATCCGCGATAGAACAAAGAGATGTTCAAGTTCGTCGGAAACTTGTAAGCGTCGTCAGCGCCCATGAACACGAACTTGAATTTATCATCGCCATCAACTTCGCTGATGGCCGGAGCAAGGAGGTTCTGGATGGCGACACCGATGAGCAAGTAACCATACTTTGAAGAAGCTAGCGGGTTCCAGCTCAAGCCTACATCAGCACCGACTGTAAGCTGCTTGTTTTCATCAAACTGGTTGATGTAAAGCACATCGAGGTTGACACCGAGAGAGAGAAAGTGGAAAAGCCTGTAAGCGTAACCGAATTGAGCGGCAATTTCTCCATAAGATTCGCCACCTTTAATGGGAGCGCCGTTTTCAAAAAGGGTGAAGCCCAAAGTGTGCTTGTAGTCAAACGGGTACGTCAAGCTGATGTATTCTTGGCTAGCTTCGCCACCAGTGGAGCTAAAAAATGCTGCGCTGAATTCGAGCTGATCCGTTTCAGAAATACCAGCCGGGTTCACATACATCGAGTTGTTTCCACCAAATTCGGCAAACCAGTCATTCTGCTGATACTGATTCGGCGTGTCGATGGCCTTTGCAAACAAGGATGTGCAGGCTACGGCAAGCCCGATAGCGGCCGCCTTGATGAAATTAGTACGCAACACCATTTTATTTATGATTGAAAAACTCTTCTATAAAACCCACCTCAATATACTTTATTTTGTTTGGGTGAACAAGCGATTGGGCTTAGAAAAGTTTTGTACAGTCGATTTAAATCCGGGACCGATAAAAAGACAAAATTGCGTTTTATGAGAGGGCGTGACAGAAATTTTTTTGAAATAGTATATATTTGTGCATGAGCATAAAAAGGAGTAGATTGCTCATGAGCAAGTTCAACAATTTATGGGTTTGGATATCGAAGAATGGCGAAGAACGTTTCAAACTGACGTTCAAGCAAATTGAAAACATCGCGGGTATTCCAATAGATCACTCCTTTTTGACGTATAAAAAAGAATTGCCGGATTACGGCTATAAAAT
This sequence comes from Fibrobacter succinogenes, assembly GCA_902762795.1. GTDB lineage: Bacteria > Fibrobacterota > Fibrobacteria > Fibrobacterales > Fibrobacteraceae > Fibrobacter > Fibrobacter succinogenes_E. The sequence continues at coordinate 17,712 of CACWPM010000021.1, forward strand.
CGGCTAAATATCAATGAAAGAACAAACCGTATCGTTCGAAAAAATATAAACCCCCTTGACTCGTCCCTTGGGGCAGGCCTTATATTTCTAGCAGATTCGAATCCTAACCAAAATCGTACGATGACAAACTACAAAACCAAACTCAAAATCGGAGAGTTCTCGCAGCTGATGCAGGTGACCGTAAAGACCTTGCGTCACTACGAACAGAAAGGTCTGCTATTGCCCCAAGACGTGGACAACCTGACGGGTTACCGTTACTACAGTATCGAACAGATGCAGAAGTTGAAAAGCATCCGCGAATTGCAAAATCTCGGATTCTCGCTGGACGAAATCAAGGAACTGTACGAAGACGATTCGCACACGCCGAGCATCCACCAGATGGAAGAGAAAATCAAGGAAACGGAAACGCAACTGAAACTTTTGATCGCCCGCCGCGACCAACTGCTCAATTGGAAGAATTCTCTAAAGGAAATGAATTCAATGGATAAATTTAGCATCCAGTCTCTGCCGGAAATCATCGTGGCAAGTCATCGGGAAATCATTCCCAACTTCGAAGCGCTGGGCCCCATGTGCTATGAAAAAATAGGCCCTGAAATGAAACGTCTCGGTTGCAAGTGTCCCAAGCCCGAATACTGCTTTACTGTCGGGCACAACAAGGAATACACCCCGACAGACATCGATATCGAATACTGCGAGCAAGTTGTGGAAATGGGAACTGATAGCGACATCATCAAGTTCAAGCGCATTCCGGCAGTCCCCAAGGCGCTCTGCATGAAGCATGTCGGTCCCTACGAGCGCTTCTACGAGTCGTTCATCGAAGCGTTCCGCTATATCGAAGAAAAGGGCTACAAAATCGCAGGGAAGCCCCGCACCAGTTACATCGACGGGCCCTGGAACCAAGAAGACCCTGAAAAATGGCTCTCGGTTATCCAGTTCCCCGTAGAATAAACTATATCTATAGTCTGCCCCGTTTTGGGACGGACTGTGAACTATTTTTGTACAGCGCAACTTGATAGAAAAAAATGCTGGATGGAGTTGTTATGCCTTTTGACTTTAAAAAAGAATACAAGGAATTCTACATGCCGAAAGGCAAGCCCGAAATCGTCACCGTTCCGAAGATGAACTACATCGCGGTGCGGGGCAAGGGCAACCCGAACGAAGAAGATGGCGAATACAAAAAGTCTATCGAACTTTTGTACGGCATCGCTTACACGATTAAGATGAGCAAGAAAGGGGACCACAAAATCGAAGGATACTTTGATTACGTGGTGCCGCCGCTAGAGGGGTTTTGGTGGCAAGAAAATGCTGACGGAATCGATTACTGCCATAAGGAAAATTTCCAGTGGATTTCTGTCATCAGGCTGCCTGACTTTGTGACTAAAGCCGATTTCGATTGGGCGATTGAAGAAGCGACCCGCAAAAAGAAAATGGATTTTTCGAAAGTCGAATTTCTAGAAATCGAAGAAGGGCTTTGCGTGCAGTGTATGCATTCCGGCTCGTACGATGACGAGCCTGCAACCGTTGCTGCAATGGACAAGTTCATCGCCGATAATGGCTACGAAAACGACATTTCTGACACGAGGCGTCACCACGAGATTTACCTTTCCGATGCGCGCAAGGTCGCCCCCGAAAAATTGAAAACCGTCATTCGCCACCCGATTCGAAAAAAGTGGTAGTTTCTAAAATGGAAACAACACCTCCGTGCCCCCTTGCCATTCCCCTCGAAACTTTGTATATTCATGCACATGAGAAAAACCTTGAACCTTCTACTTCTACTTAGCATCGCTACCGAAGCGAGGTTTTAGGGATTTTTCAAAGATTTTCAAACGAATTTCAACCTAAAAGCGCCCGCTTCGAGAACGAAGCGGGTTCTTTTTTATGGCGAAATTCTATTTTTGGAATTGAAAAATTAAAGGAACTTTGCGGTCTTGAAGCCGGCAAGGAGATAAAAATGACTGAAACGAGAAAACCATTCTTCTATGACGTAACACTGCGTGATGGTAACCAGGCTCTTCCGAAGCCCTGGAACAACGCCCAGAAAAAAGATGTTTATCTGTTGCTCTTGAAGCTTGGTGTGCAGGGGGCCGAAGTCGGGTTCCCGGCCTCTAGCGAAATGGATTTTGAATCGGTCATGGAACTTGCAAAGCTCACCGCTCAGATGGCGGAAGAGGGCGACGAAACGGCAAAGAACGTCGTGGTTTCTGGCCTTGCCCGCTGCATCGAAAGCGATATCCAGCGTTGCTGGGAAGCGGTCCAGTACGCTCCGCACCCGCGCATCCACACGTTCCTCGCGACAAGCCCGCTCTCGATGGAAAACGTGCTGCGCATGACTCCTGAACAAGTGAAGGAACGTGCCGTGCGTTGTGTCAAGCTCGCCAAGTCGCTCGTCGGCGACAAGGGCGATGTGGAGTTCAGTGCCGAGCATTTTGGCGACTGCCTCCAAAATATGGATTTTGTGATTGACGTTCTGAAGGCTGTTGTCGAAGCGGGTGCTACGACGATTAACCTGCCGAATACGGTGGAACGCTACCGCCCGAAGCTCTATGTCGATCAGGTCAAGCAGGTCTACGAAGCTCTGCCGAAGAACATCACGATTTCAGTGCACTGCCACAATGACCTCGGCATGGCGACTGCGGCGACTGTCGAAAGTTTCTTTGTCGGTGCAACACAGCTGGAAGTCGCATTGAACGGCCTCGGCGAACGTTGCGGCAACACGAACTTCTACGAAGTGGCGATTGGCCTGCACAACTCCGGCGTCGAAACGGGGCTGCATCTGGAACGCATTTACGAAACCGCAATTCTCATCAGCCATTGGAGCGGCGTGCCTATCTACATCCGTGCTCCTTTGATCGGAACCGAAGCTATCGTCCATCGCAGTGGTATCCATCAGGATGGAGCTTCCAAGACGAAGGACATGAAGAAGGGCGCTTACCGTCCGATTGATTACTCTATCATCGGCCGTAACCAGAACGATACGCTCAGCTTTACAAGATGACTTTGCAAGAAGCGTCCATGCTGCAGCCTATCCTCAAGCAACTGAGCGAAAAGGAAGGTGAACTCAGTGCCGAACGCGTGCTCGATGTGTTCCGTGAACAGCGTGTGAACGTGAATGGTCGCCTGGTGTTCAACAACATCGAGGTTATCCCGGACGAGAACCGCTTCATTTTCCACTTCAAGAAAGATGGAGAAACTCTAGTGAAGTCCGTGACGGCGGAAGGCCCCATCGAGGCGGCCTTGATGCTCATGCGTGAAATCGGCATGCCGGTCGAACTCGTGAAGTACCGCCAGCTCGTTGTTCCCGAAAAGGACAAGTTGTGGGCCGGCCGTGGTTTAAGCCGCATCGTGTTGAAGGCTAATGGCGAAGAAGTCGAAGGCCGTGGCGTTTCGAGCGATACGCTCAAGGCGAATATGCGAGCCCTTTTTGGCGGCGTGAACTTGCTGTATAAGAAGGCGTAAACGTCGTTGCACGTCATCGCGAGCGAAGCAATCCATAGGAGAAAATGATGTTAGAACAACTTAAGACGCCGTTCAAAAAAGTCTATGGTAAGGTTCGTTCGCGTGCGGACGGATTCGTGGGACCTGTTAAGGAATCGACGTCCAAGTTGTTGGCGCTTTTCCCGAACATCAAGGCGTTTGCCGGTTCCGAAGATTTGGCGAATGCGAACGATGCTGAAGGCGCTCCCGTGGATGGCGAAAATGTCGAAGGTTCCGAAGACATCGTAAAGCCTGGCCTGCGTGCTCGCTTCAAAAATTTCAAAAAGTCGCTCAAGGGTTTAAGTGACCTTCAAAAGCTGATCCTCCTCACGATTGCTGTCGTTCTCCCCGCGGGCATCTTGATTGCGGTTGCGCTTGCGAGTTTCCTCAAAAGACGTAAGAACAAAACTTAAATCGGTACACTACTTGGTGGACCACCGTTTGGTGTACTATTTGGTACACTATTTGGTGGACTGATGAGAAAATTAATGTATATTTTATGCATGGAGGTCTATTATGGCTGATGCATTTATATATGGTTCTTCTGTTGAAGGCGAAAATTTCACGGATCGTGAAACAGAAACCAAAAGATTAAAGGCGAATTTTGAGCATGGTGTGAACACTTTGCTTATTTCCAATCGTCGAATTGGCAAGACATCTCTTGTTCGTCATGTAAAGAATCAAGTTAATGCAAAGAAAGTTTCTGTTGTTTATTTGGATATTTTTGATTGCCGTAGCGAATACGATTTTTACAACAAGCTTGCAACGGCGGTGCTTCGGCAGACTGCGTCTAAGATGGATGTGCTCATGCAGAATATCAAGACCTTTTTGGGGCGTGTGTCCCCAAAAATTAGCGTGAGTCCTGATCCGACTATGGATTTTTCGTTGTCTCTTGGCATTACACCCAAAGAATATGCCCCTGAACAAATTTTAAATCTTGCGGAAATCATTGCTCAGAAACAGGGAAAGCGAATTGTCGTTTGCATTGATGAATTTCAACAAATTGGTGAATTTCCTGATTCTGTGACTGTGCAGAAACGTCTTCGTGGAGCATGGCAGTTGCAGCAGAATGTTTCTTATTGCTTGTTTGGTAGTAAAAAACATTTGATGACGAACATGTTCCAAAATAAAAGTATGCCCTTTTTCCAATTTGGTGATGCCATATTTTTAGGTGTTATTCCTGTAAAAAAATGGGTGCCGTTTATTTGTGAAAAATTCAAGAAGCATGGACTTTCTATTCATGAAGAATTTGCTGCTCGAATTAGCGATGAAGTCGAAGGTTATTCATCTTATGTACAGCAATTAGCGTGGCTGGTCATGCTGAAAACAGAAAGTGTTGTGACCAAGGAAATTGTAGATGCAGCCGTTAACGAACTTATCGCCCAAAATACAGCTTTGTTTATGCAACAGACTGAGGGGCTGACGAGCTATCAGATGAACATGTTACGAGCACTTGCTAGTGGCGTTCATGATGGATTCTTGTCTAAAGAAGTAATGGACGAGTTTAGGTTAGGAACGAAATCGAATATTTCAAAGGTGAAAAAAATTTTGATAGATCGCGATTTGGTTGAAGTTCGTGAAAATGGATTGTATATTAGCGATCCCGTATTCCAAATGTGGTTCAGAAAATATTGCTTGTAGGAGTTTAATTCATGCTCTCATCTCGACTCCCCAAAGACCTTTCTCCGTCGCCGTTCTTTGCTGAACTGGAACGTGCGAAAGCCGATGTGCTTGCGAAGTGTGCTAATGCGAATGGTCGTGTAGAGGATGCAGCCGCACTTCCGTTTATCGACATGACTGTTAGTTCGCCCGTGAAAGCGGGCTTGCCGGTGGAAATGGATGCGGCTATTGATGAAGGCCGCAAAGATTTTGGCAACTGGAATCCGGATGCGGCGGGCTGGAAATCTGCTCGCGAGGCGGTGGTGGAGTATTACCGCGAACGCGGAGGCTGTTTTACTGCAGGGCAGATAATCCTTACGGCAAGTACGAGCGAAGCTTATTCCGTTTTGTTCAAGACATTCTGCGATCCGGGCGATGTAATCCTCACGCCGATGCCCGGCTACCCGCTTTTGGATACGCTTGCGCAGTTGGAACATCTGGAATGCGCACCGTACTTTCTTAAGATTAGACGAGAGAACGCTCGCGGGCTCGCTACAGATGAGAGACGAAAGGGCGCGGGTTTCCGCAATGACAAATCTGCTGCGAAAAACAACGTCATTCTGAGCGAAGCGAAGAATCCAGTAAAATCTTCCTTCCGCTTTGTTCTGGATTCCGACAGCTTCTTGGCGGCGCCGGAGCGTGCAAAAATCTTGTTGCTCGTCTCGCCGCATAACCCGACGGGACACTGCATCTCGCGTGAAGAATGGAATGCTGCAGTCCGTTTTTGCGAAGAGAACAACATGATTCTCGTTGTCGATGAAGTTTTCGGCGATTACACTTTCTCGGATAAAGTCTCGCGAACTTGGCAATATGTATTAGACGAGAGTGCGGATGTCATCCTCGACCCTGGAGTGCGTAGCACGATAGGGGAGGGGATCCATACAAGTTCCGATTGCGATAACTCTGCATCGAAAGATCTCTGGGATGCGGGCGGGGGCGACCTCATCAACCTCCCGGAAAACGGTCCGAAGTGCCCAATCTTTTGGCTGAACGGTCTCAGCAAAGCTGTGGGCTCGCCGCAGCTAAAACTCGGTTGGATGGCTTTTTATGCCCCGCGTGAAAAATTTGAAGAGATCCGCGCGGCGCTCGAATTTGTCGAAGACGCCTACTTGAGTGTATCTGCGCCAGCGCAGGCTCTCGGCGCATCCCTGCTCAAACATTCCGCTGCTTATGAATCTAAAGTCCTCGACCGCTTGCAACAGAATTGGCAGACGCTTCACGAAGCTTTTCCGTCCAAGTATTGCCCTGAGGTTCTTGGCGGTTGGTACGCCGTTGTGCGCCTTGGCGACGATGACGAAGAACTCGTACTTCGCTTGCTTCGCGAAAAGCACGTGCTTGTGCAGCCTGGCTTCTTCTTCGATTTTGATGAAGACGGCTGGGTCGTGATGAGTTTATTGCAAGACCCAGTGTTGTTCAAGGAAGCCATAGAGCGTATAAAAAATAAATAATGAGTCCTGTGTTCGCTTAAACATGAATCTTGCTGTCGTAAACCCATCAACGATAATGGGCATCCGCAGAATTGATTTTGGGCGGCTAAACGGCTTGTTTTATAGCGACATGAAAATAACATCCTTAAGATTGATTATGTGAATAATCACATTTTATGTGGTTTTATGAAAGAACTGATAAGAAAAAATGGTAGAAATGGTAAAATGTCATATTATGACATTGTTTGAACCTATATTTGTCTTGTAACCTTCAAAAAGGAGGCCTACAATGGCAAATGAAACCTTTTATGTCAGTGTTAAAACGCCAAAGGCTGCGACTGTTTATGCATTCACTCGTAGCGTGACGGGAATTCTCGATTATGCGGGGGTGGCAACTCCGGCAGAAGACGAGCTTTCGCAGATGCAATGTGTTGAAGGTAGTGCTTATTTCACGCCTTCGTGGTACACGTACTTGCCTACGGAATTGCATGCAGCAGTCGATGTTTATTTGCCGGGCAATGTTGAAAATTTGGATGTCGGGCAGTATTCATTCTTGTTGCATGTGGGGGCGTTGTTGCTTGCCGTTCAGGAACGAGATGGTTTGCTTGTCGCGGAACTTTTACGGCGACGTTCGATGGTGTTTGCAAATTTTTTACCTCTTGTGCTGCACATTGTAAAGCCGGTTGCGGTCGAGGCGCTTTTTGCAAATGTCTATGGCGGCTTCCATGGCAATAGCGGTTTTGAACAAGTTTATAAGAATGATGCTCCAATCGCGACTGGTGAGACTGATGTGTCGGCAATTCTTTTTGCGGCTGCGCGTGACGTTCTTGAACCCAATCCGGGGAAAGAAACTCCAGAAGGGATGTTCATCCGCTATTTCAAGGATTGCAAACATGCGGACTTTACAATCGGAATTGTCGGTGCCACTAATCACCCGTGGGTGGATGGTATCGAAAAATACGAATCCGTTGTAAACGCTGCTACGGCATTCCGTTTCCTTGACGATCCTTCAAAGATTGAAATGAAAAGCCTGTCGATTTATAACTCGCTTACGACCAAGGTCCAAGCGGAATCGTATAATCCTCACGACCATAATGCTATCAGCGTGAGCATAGATGATTTAGGGTTAGCGCTGAAGGGAATAAAATCCAAGAGCAAGGCGGGATATTTACGCGCAACGGCCGCAGCCATCTTGCGCAAGGCTCGCCCGAACCTTTTTGCTTATGGTTCCAAGCTGTGGCGCTTGGGGGCGAATCCGGACTACTTTGAAAATGCTATTGTACTACGGATAACATTTTAGCGGTTGACTTTTTTCTTATTGTAATAAGTTTACACCTCATACAAAAATTCCCGTCATCAGTGACGGGAATTTCAATGCTTTTTGATTGCCGTGCTCGCAATGCTAGCCAGGAACAACATTACAAAAAGGTGTGCTTCTCTCGTGGCGTTTCGGCTTTTTGCTTGCTTTTGCGATACGCCTTGTTTCTTTTCGGCTCTTGACGTGTCTTACTTTTGGCTCAAAATTGCGCGGAGTTCATCTGCGGCTTTTTGAAGATCGTCATTCACGATGGTGTATTCGTACTTGCCCTTGGTCTTTGCGAATTCGATTTCTTTCTTCGCGTTAGCGAGGCGGAGCTGGATGACATCTTCGCTGTCGGTACCGCGTCCACGGAGACGGCGTTCGAGTTCTTCGTCGCTTGGCGGCATGATGAAGATGCCTGTGGCGTCGGGATAGACTTTATCGAAATTCACTTTGCCAAATACATCAAGGTCGAACAGAACGCGGTTCCCTTCGGCGAGAGTCTGCTCGACAAAGCTCTTGGGCGTTCCGTAGTAGTTACCGTGCACCAAGTTGTATTCGACTAACGCATTGTCCTTGATCATTTGTTCGAATTCTTCCTTGGTCTTGAAGAAGTAGTGGACTCCGTCGATTTCACCTTCGCGCGGCTTGCGGGTTGTCGCGGAAATTGAATATTTTATGTCCGGGAAATCCTTGATGACCAGGTCCTTGAGGGTGGTCTTGCCGGCGCCACTGGCGGCGCTCATAACGAAAAGCTTGTTTTTCATTTTTTAGTCAATGGTCAATAGTTGTTAGTCAATAGCCATTAGCTTTAACTAGGCTCTATATGCGCCAAATATAACTAATAACCTATGACTAACAAGTCTTTGGACTTTCGCTTTGCTCCAGTCCCAACTGATTGGCTCGGTTATGCCCAACTTCGTTGGGCGCAACTCTTGTCTACTTTTTGTCTTCGATGTACAGCGGGCGCTGCTTGACTTCGTCGTAGATTCGACCGATGTATTCGCCGAGAATGCCGATGGTCAAAAGCTGCACTCCTGCGAAGAACACGATGGCGGTCATGAGCGATGCCCAGCCAGGAACCGTAGTAGCAGGAGAGAGGAACTTTTCGAGAATTGACCAAACGAGTAGCGCGAAACCGACGATTGTCGCGAGAAAGCCCATGTAGAAGCTAATCTTGAGCGGCGCCGAGCTGAAGCCCGTGATACCGTCGAAGGCGAGGCGCAACATCTTCTTGAGCGGATACTTCGAAGTACCTGCGGTGCGTTCGGCGCGATCGTACTTGACGCCAATCTTCTTGAAGCCGACCCAGCATACGAGTCCGCGCAAGAAGCGGCTGCGTTCCGGAAGGTTCTTGAGCTGGTCCACCACGCAGCGGTCCATGAGTCTGAAGTCGCCGGTGTCTGGCGGAATATCGATGCTTGTAAGTTTGCCAATTAAACGGTAGAAGCAGAATGCCGTGAAGCGCTTGAAGAGCGTCTCGCCTTTGCGCTTGTTGCGTTGGGCGTAAACGACCTGATAGCCTTCGCGCCACTTTTTGAGCATTTCGTGGATGAGGCTCGGCGGGTCTTGCAAGTCGCCATCGATAATGACTACTGCATCGCCCGTGCAATGGTCGAGGCCTGCGCTGAATGCAGCCTGGTGTCCGAAGTTGCGACTGAAATTGATAATCTTGTTGTTCGGGTTTCCGGGGAGGAGACCTTCCACGATTTCGCGGGTGCGATCCTTGGAACCGTCGTTGACAAATATGAGCTCGTGCTCGATGTCCTTGAGTTCTTCTTCGAGAACGCGGTAAGTCTCAGCAACGATTTCTTCTTCATTAAAGACTGGTATAATTACGGATAAAAGCATGGTGTAAGTATAGTAATTTTAAAATTAGGTTATTAGTTGTTGGTCGTTAGTCATTAGCTAAATAATTGCGGCTCTGTCGCCTTGCATAAAAACTAATGACTTGTGACCATTGACTAATGATTATGGTATAAGTACAGGATTGATGATGTCCACGTGACTACAATTGATACCTTCCTTGGGCATGGTCCTGATTGTGAGCTTCTGGATACCGGCGATATTCGCCTTGACTTTTTGCAGGTCCCCATTCTTGAAGAACGGAGTCTTTGTAATTGTTTTGCCATCTCCGAGAACTTCTACGGCAACACCTTCGCTACACAGGGATTCGTCATCAAGTCCGACGGAGAAACTGACTGTCGAGAATTTTTTACCGATATCGAAAACTGTCGTGGACGAGGCGTGTGTGCCTATACCGTAAGCATAATGGAGTCCGTTCACGTTGAATTTGTTTCCATCGATGCTTTCGTTCATGTGTATCTTGCCCCATTCCTGCTTGTGGCTTTCGATTGGGTATTCCGAGAGCGCGACGGCGCCGTTTGCCGCTTCGAAGAAAAACTTTGAAATATCGACAAGCTTGGTTTTGGTAGCCACGTCCTGCACGGTGAAACGGACTTGGTTAAAACCTGGCTGAAGTTTTTCGATGCCGACTTCCTTGCTGTACGAGCCGAATTGATAAGGGGCTATGGAAACTGGTTCTTCGTTTAACGTCAGCATAAATAACCAGTTGGCTGTTGCTTGTCCTTTTTCCTTGAGGTCGTACTTTATTCTTAATGAATTCTCTTTGCTCTCTGCGGAATCGGCGGGGATAATTTCCAAGTCATTTGTGTTGATGATTTTTTCGGGATTGTAATTTTTGCGGCCGTTGAACTTTGCGATTTGAACCCAATAGTTATTTGTAATCAAGATGTTCTTGACTCCAGTCAAATCCATTTCGCGTTCGAATACATCGCAGGTTGTGGCGATGCGGTGTTCCACGGCTTTCTTGTGGTAGGTGTGGCTGTCCCAGCAGTCCAATCCGCGGATGTAATAGACTTCGCCTTTATATTTTTCGATAAGGTCCTGCATTTCGCGGTCCTTCATTTGTCGGGCGTTGTCGTAATGGATTGAAGATATGCCGTAACCGACAAAGTGCCATGGACGTCCGTAAATAAAGAAACGGTCCGCCTTCGGTTGTTCCTTGAGCCATCCGAGAATTTCGTGTTCTTCGATGGTTAGGTGGTTGCGGTTGTACATGATGTTATTGTTGAAGTCTTTCTTGTAATGGAACGTCCAGCCGGTGGCAATCAATGCTGCGATGAGAATTCCTATGATGGCGCCCTTGCTGTTCTCTTTTGTTTCTCCGATCGGGGTCGCAAAATATTGAATCATGTGCGTGATGGGAAGGGCTGCGACAAAGGCCATCGAAGGCAACATTACAAGGCTATAGCGCTGGTTGATTTCGATGCTGAAATCTCCAGAAACGTTTTCGAGAATGACATATGTTTGGACGTGATATAAAAGCAAGAAACCGAGAATCTTGAGGTAAGTGAAGTTGCTCTTTATTGCGTCGTTGATGGCGCGATAGACGAGGTAGAAAGCGCCGACTGCAAATAGGTAGTTGAAGTAGCTGAGGAACGGATTTGTCAGTTCTCCGTGATCTCCGAGCTTCATTGTCATCACTTCCCAGTTCTTGCCAAGGTCTTCAAAGAAATGCCCGTGAGCTTCGAATTCGCCGCCCTGGAAACCGAAGCCTTGGAAATAGCTAATGGTGAGTAGGGCCGGTATGGAGAAAATCGAAAACACTACGAAAAATACGGGAGCTTTTGCGTCTTGCTTGTCGAGAAGTTTCGGGAGAGCAAAGATGATGAATGCGAAAATGCAGAAAATGGTTTCCTGGCGGGTCTGCGCAAAGAAAGCTAGAATGAGCGCGAGGAACGTCCAGTGCAAAACGGTATTTCTGTCGTATGCCCATTTAAAGACTAAAAGCGAAAGGGCGGAGAGGAATATGTACAACGGTTCGACGGACATCGATCGGAACTGGAATAGCACTGTTGGTTGAAGTGCCATGAGGAGCGATGCGAAGAATGCTAGGAGGGGCTGTCTAGTCCATGCGACGATTGCAAGGAACATGAGCAATATTGAAAGCGGGAGCATCAAGAACTCCGCTTTGAAAATCCAGTGAAGATCATTTCCTAACAGCGGGATGCCGAGGAAGTAAAGGAATGAAAGTCCCTTGGTTTTAAAACTGTTGGATGTCGATTTGCACTTGAGACCGCCGTTGTCGAACTCGCCCTGGTTGCAGGTCGCGGATTTGTGATTGTAGAACATGTTCTGGGCGACTGCCATAAAAACGCTTTCGTCGCTCTGGACTCTGTGGCGGGCTTCGATCTGGGTGCCTGCAAAAATGGATACGCCGATAGCAAAGACGATTGCCATGATGCTTATGGACTTTTCCGGGAGAATGCCCTTAATCCATTCACGAAAATCCTTGTTCAAGAAACAGAAAAGTCCGATTCCCAAGGCGAACTGTACTATGAAAAGGTTGAGGGGGAGATTCAAATCCCACTGTCGGATGAGATCTTTATAGTTGCCATCGGGTTTTCCTATGAAATATATAAGGAGCGGAATGGCTATGGCGATTACGGTGCCGAAGATGCCGGCGGGGTGAGCTAAGTTTTTAAGCAGTCCGATAATAAAGTTTTTCATAGATAGAAATATAGGTAAAGCAAAATAGTCTAGTTGGAGGTGTATTTCCTTTCGTGAGTCAGCGAGAAGCCAATTGAAAGCTGGAGTCCCAAGCGGCCCGAAGAAACTCGGAATTTAGTATTCCTGTCGTCAAACGACTTTTGTACGGAAGAATAGTCGTAATTTACTTCAAGACCGAAATTGTATGGCAGTATGAAGCCTAATCCCGCGTTTACAAAAAAATGGAAGGGACGTTCCCACCAGCATCCTCTGCTGCTCAATGCCGCCATGGCTCCACCTCTTACGACTAGGTAGGGGACGGCGAACCATTCCTTGTTGTAGAAGCCGAAGGAAAAATTTCCCCAAATAGGCAGGAATGCGGGTGTTATCGTGCTATTGCCGTCTTTCTGGGAAGACCTGTAACCGAGACCGAAACCGTAACGTATCGGGGCAAATTCTGCTGAAAAGAGAAATTCCAGGCCGCCAACAAGAATATGATCTGTTTCCCATTCCTTTTCCTCCTTGACATCTTCGACTTTTTTATTGATAGTGACATCGGCGGGAAAGTCGAATTGGGCTAGGGGGCGAAGTTCAATGGCGTTTGCCGTGACGCATAGGGCGATGGGGAGTAATAGCGCTTTTATAAAATTCATTTTTAATAACTTCATATTTCAGTCTCGTTTGTAATGTGTTATAAATTAGAAATTTTTCAAACGGAATAAAAATAAAATGTGTTTTTTTTGTTATGAAATTTTCTATATTGTTCCATCGAAGTTTACTAGGATGAGGACTGTATGAAACGATTGACAACCTTGTGTGTTGTTTTTTTTACAATGCTCGGTTTTGCTGCTGTTGAACATGGAACTGTGTTCCCGATAACGGAAACTGCGCAAAACTACTCCGCTAATGACAATTACTACGATTCGACAAATACTGATCAAGTCCGCTTTAGCTATACGCCAACAAGTTCTGGGCTTTGCACCGTAACGAGTTCTTATACAAATTCTTCGTTCTATAGGTATCTCTATTATTATGGAACGGACGATACTTTTTCGAACCGTGAAGATTATACCAGTAGCTATTATTCTCCAAGCATCTCGTTTGACTGTAAACAAAATGAAACTTATTACTTTATTGTTTATGTGTACTATTCAAGCGGTTATTCCAGCTATTTTGACATTAAGGCGGCGCTGGACAAGTATTATTACGTGACTATTCAGGGCAGTGGAAAAACAGAATCGGTTCTTCAAGGAAATCGTCTGAGTATCAAAGCCCCTGTTAAGGTTGGTGAACGTTTTATCGGTTGGAAAATCGAAACGGGAACGGGAACCTTTGGCAACGCGAAAAATATTGGCACCACGTTTACTCCGACTTCGGATACCGTTACGCTTTCATATGATGTTGAAGAAGGTAATGTGTACTTGCTTTCGGATGTGTTTGTTCCTTATACCTATGCTTCAAATGGAAGCGCGGCAAGCGATGGCTATTATGGCGTCAGGACTGTTTATGAACCTAGCAAAACGGGATTGTACACTTTAATTTCAAAAGGAAAAAGATCCCATAGCGATTATTACTACGATAAGGACTCAACGTTTGCATCGAGGAAATCCTATTTTAACATTTCCTCGGCTGGTGGCCGTTCCTTATATTCGCTCACTGCTGGCGAAAAATATTATTTCTTGTTGTATCAGAGCGATGTCGATTATTATGGCGACACGATCTCTGTCCGGATGGCACCGACATTCAAGGTGAACGCCGATACTGTCGGTGGAGGCTATGCTTATGTGGGAACGGGTTCCCGCAATTACGATTCTTCTTATGTCGCAAACGATACTGTACCGCTGTCCGCGTCTTCGGGCAGTGGTTTCCGCTTTTCCAAATGGGAAAAGGTGTCGGGAACATGCACTATTTTGGATACCGCATCGGCAAAAACGGGCGTGGTCATAAATAGCGATTGCAAGGTTCGTGCCGTATTTAAACCGGGTGTCATGTATCCGATTACGAAAACGAAAACGAAATATACTCCATATGAGCATTATTTTTCGGGTTCCCCGACTAGTGGCGTCCGTTTTACGTTTGTCGCACCTGCTGATGGCGGGTATATCATTAAGTATGAAAAGGACAGTACGGAATGGAGCTATTTTAGGCGTTATAAGACGAGTTACTTCTCTAGCTATGAATTCTCCCGGAATACAAGATATTCCGTGATGGATACAGTTCTCCTCAAGGCCGGGGATTCTGTTTTTTATACAGTGTCGAATGACTACCTGAAAGATTCTCTGTTGTCGTTCAGCATGAGCTACGATACTATATCGTCGTTCAGGGTTACTGTGGATCGTGTTTCTCCGGAATGCTCTACAACTGTCGAATCTCAGCTGGCTTTTAAAGGCATGGTTGTTTATTTTGAAGCTTATGCCCAAAGCGGTTTCCGTCCGGATGGCTGGAGCTTCGTAAGTGGCTCGCACAAGTTTAGGGATTCATCCGCTTATAGCATTGGGGATACGATTTATGAGGATACAAAGCTCAAACTGGGTTGCAGGGCGGCTAAGATAATCGACATAACCGATAAGCCGAAGAATTATACGCCCTATAATGATTTTTATGAAAAATCTCCAGGTGCTGGCATACGGTTCCGTTATGTGGCGCCGACAACGGGTGTCTATGTATTGCGATTCCGACCGTACGATTTTGATGGATTGTATCGTTATTATGATTTGGATTCTACGTTTACTACAGCAAAGCGGTCGAATTCGACTTCTGGGAAGGTTTCATATATTGCTATAGCGGATTCAGCCAAAAGAAAATTTTATGTGAATGTCGCTCCTTATACGTCGAGTTATTGGGGTGATTCCTTTTCCGTGGTGGCTCTTCCGGCTGCGTTTGTTCAAATCGTGGGGAATACGCGAATAGATACGATTGCCGTAGGGGATTCGCTCGATGTATCGAAATCATTGCTTGATTATGATGAAAATTTTGTAAAGTGGACTGTTGTTTCTGGAAAGGGGCATTTTATCGATAGTACTTCCCGTTCGACACAGTTTATTCCGGATGCGCCCTCTACTGTCAAGATAGAAGCTGTTACAAGAAAGCTCCCGGTCTATGAGCTTACAGATGTTTTTAAAACCTTTACGTTCAATGAAAATAGTAGCTACATTCGTGACGATTATTATGGCATCCGTACGGTGTTCGAGGCGCCCAGTTCTGGAACTTATGCCGTTATCGTGAATAGTCCATATAACTCGTATATCATGGATTATGCGAAGGATAGTACATTCTATAGCTTTAATAATTCATTTTATTGCTATGCGAGTTACTGTAAATACGTTTTGAATTTGAATAATAATGATAAACGGTATCTTTTCCTGTACCAAGGTACCGATTCGCACATGAAGGATACTGTGCTTGCTAGAGTGCAAAAAACGGTTCATTTGTATACGGATACAGCGGGCGTGGGGTACGCTTATGTAGGTGCGTATTCTAGAACCTATGATTCAACCTACGTGCCTGGCGATACTGTTTCTATAAGAGCTGCGACAAATTCTATCGACCATAAGTTTAGCAAATGGAGCGTGTCTTCGGGGAATTGTAGTATTCTCGATTCCTCAAGATCCAATACTTATATCGTTGTAAAAGGCGATTGCAAGGTCAAGGCGCATTTTGTAGAGGGATCGATGTATCCGATTACCGATGTCGCTACAAAATATACGACTGCGGAAACCTATTATTCCCGTAGCGCTACTTATGGTACAAGGTTTTTCTTTGTAGCTCCGAGTTCAGGATCTTATTCCTTTATCTTTACGGGACTTACAAGTATTTCTGGGGTTAGATATCCGAACGGGAGTTTTAGTTCAAGCGCTTCGTCTTTTAGCGGTTATACCAACAGAACAGAAACGTTGTCACTCAGTGCCGGGGATTCCGTATTCTACAATATATCGAATTATTATAGGGCCGATTCCACGGAAGCTTTCTGGGTGAGCTATTCACAATCGAAGGTATCGATTGTCTTGCTTGCTGACAGTAATGGCTCCGTCACCCCGAGTAATGGTTATTCTTCGGCATGGGTCAATGCCGCGTACCCGATTACGGCGAATCCTGGCAGCAATTACCGCTTTGACCGGTGGAAAATTGAATTTGGTACAGGCGTGATCGATGATCCTTACGCTATGAAGACTGTGGTTATCCCTCAGGATTCTATTAAGGTAAGGGCATATTTCAAGCGGGGTGAAATTTACCCGTTGACAAGCACTGAACAAGTTTTCAATTTCCAGAAGCACCATTATTCCGTTGGGCGGAAATCTTCGGTCATGTTCAGTTGGACTCCAGCCGATACCAATCACTATTTGTTGAAGCTGGATTCTGTCAAGGGACAGTGCGTATTTTATGGAATGGATTCGCTTTTGACTACGGGTAAGGAAACCTATAATCTCGGTGGAGGTGCTTCCTATATTCATCTTCAAGGGAATCCTGGTAATACCTATTATTTGTCCGTGACGGATTCTGTGTCAACGGTGTCTCGCAACGTGAATTTTACGGCGCAGATTATTGTTCCTAATGTCTTGTATGTCGAATCGACTCGCGGTCGAGCTATTCCATCGGAATATGTCTATGTGGCTCCCGGGGTTGATACAGCTTTGTATGTAATTCCCTATGGCGGTTATTTCTTTGATTCCTGGACTAAAGTTTCGGGGACCGTAACGATTGCTAATCCGTCAAGCTCTAAAACGAGAGTCGAGCCGCAATCGAGCTATTGCCATGTAAAGGCCAACTACATATTGGATTCTGCGACCGTTCCTGAGGTCTCGATTACGAATCTCGACATAAGTAATCATCCTAGCATTTGCGCTCAAGTTTCCGTCGTCGATAAGAGAAACGGAAGGCCTATTGCGGGTCTGGATTCATCGGACTTTATTTTGTCTCAAGATAATCTTTCCTTGTCTGCACAAACGACCACCATTCAAAGTCTTGGTGGCGTGTCTGTAGCGCTTGTTGTCGATGAAAGCGGTTCCATGAGTGGTTCCAGAATGATTGAAGCCAAGAACGCCATTCGTCAGTTTATCAACGAAATGGGCCCTTACGATAGAACGGCTATTGTCGGTTTTACGGGCGGTTACAATGCCGATGTGCATCAGACGATGACTTCTGACAAAAATCTGCTGTTGAATGCCGTCAATAAATTGAGTGCCGATGGTCCTGGAACCAACATCAACATGGGTACGAAGGTCGGTGTGGATCAAGTTGTAGGGGAGACAAACCCGACGGCGGTTATCGTCTTCTCGGATGGTGCCAATAATGATGATGTCATTACTACAAGTGAAGTGTTGACGCATGCCCGTGGCTTGAATACGACCATTTATTCTATTGCTGTGGAAACGCCTTCGAATTCTACTTTGAAAAACTTGGCTGAAGGTTCCGGCGGTACGTTCACGGATGCACCGAGTGCGTCTCAGCTCGCTAGCATTTATTCCGATATCCGTGGTATGGTGCAGTCGCGTTATGTGCTTTGCTACCAGAGTCCGGATGCTATTTGGGATGGGGATTCCCACATGGTGGAAATTAAGACCAAGTTCCTGCATAAGGATGCAGCCGATACGGCTTATTGGGATGAAGGATCCCGTCCGCCTGTTGTCGAATTGACTCCCGCCACATGGGACTTGGTCGGGGTTGAACAGCTACAGAATGTGAGCTTGACAATTGATGTTTTCGTGCGTGCAAAGACAGGGCTTTCGAGTGTCGTGCTTTACACAAGGAACGTAAGTCTCTCGAATGGGGCGTTTGAATCGTACGAAATGACTCGTGTAAACGATACTCTATGGCGTTATGTTATTCCTGATAGCAAAGTGCAATACCCGGGCATTGATTTTTATGTCGTGGCGACGGATTCAAACGGCCTTACAGGAAAGGCGCCTGCTGTGGCGAACCCGCTGAAAGAGCCCTATACAATCCCTGTGAAGAACAATGTTCCAGTGATCAAGATGGATTCGCTTGCTTGTGTCGATACTGTGGGCGGCAAGGGAACGCTTCGCTTTAACATTATCGATGACAACAAGATTAATAGCGCTATGCTCTATTATAAGGATTCTGCTGCTGTCCTCTTTGATGAAAATTCGATGAAACTGTCGGGCGGATTCTGGGTAGCGTCTATCGCGTCTAGCGCGTTTGAACATGGTGTCGTTGAAATCTATGTCCGTGCGGTTGATGGCGTTGGCGCATCGGTTCGCTGGCCCAAGAATCAAAATGTCATGGTTCCTGTGTGCGGGCGTAAATACCGCGCTCCTGATGTACCTGATACCATCAAGATTGTAAATGCGGATTCGGCCCAAAAGATTGTGCCTGAAACGGAAAAGCTGAACTTGACTCTTGTGACGGAAGACTTTACGAATGTCGCAGATACCGTCAATGCAAAACTTTCCTGCCTTATCTCGGGCGATGTTGAAAACAATATCAAGCTTGTTGAAATCCGTTCAGGTTATTATGTGAACCCCAAACCGATTTTGAAGAATGAAAAGACGGCGAAGAAGGACGACGGCACGATTTCGTGTATCGGTCGTGACACGCTTGTTGCTGAATATAAAGATCCGCTTTACGGCACATTTGCGCGCGACACGGTAGTTATAGTTTATTCTGTCGCGGATGTACCTGATACCATCAAGATCGTGAGTGCGGATACTTCTAAGAAGACGATTGGACGTAAAACGGATAAGTTGAATCTTAATGTTGTGACGGAAGATTTCTCGAAAGGGACCGATGCTGTAAAAGCGAAACTTTCATGTCTTGTTTCGGGCGATGTCGAAAACGATATCGAACTTGTGGAAAAACGTTCCGGCTACTATGAAACCCGCAAGTCCATTCCGAAGAACGAAAAAGCCGTCAAGAAAAACGATGGCACGATTTCGTGTAGCGGTCGCGATACGCTTGTCGCAGAATACAAGGATCCGCTTTATGGCTCTTATGCACGCGATACGGTGGTTATAAAGGATTCCGTGACTTTCAGTTACAAGTTCCTTGATGCAGAAGGCAAAAAAGATCTTGAAACGGTTGAATCGGGTGATTCGGCTAAATTCAAGATTCGCTTGACCGCCTTCAGCAAGTCTATCCATGTCAAGGATACTCTGGATGTGCTTCTTTATACAGACAAGGGCGATTCTTTGTGGGTCAAGGCTATCGAAACCGATAATTATTCTTCGACCTTTGAATATAGCGGTACGTTCAACTTTGTTTATGACAAGAAAGATCTCAAGAGTTCAAAACTCGACGCCCTGTTTGATTTGAAGTCTTCTTCTAATCGTGTGACGATTAAGGCTAAAGTCAAGAACGATAATCTTGGCGATAAACGAAAATCCTTGGTGGTGTATTCGAACTACATCCCGGCTGATATTGCAGAAATTTACGATGCCGATAAGGATGGCAAGGCCGATTCTATTCGAATTCACTTTATTAAGCGCAATACCAACGGTTTCGAGGGCATTGACTCGCTGTTCTGGAATAAGGCCGGTGGCACATGGCGCAGCGTGGCCAAGAAAAAGTTCAAGTTTGTAGGCGATAGTTCCTGGGTCGAAGCCCGATTGGAAAAGACGTTTGATTACGGTGCGACGACTGCCGATAAGGAAAAAGAACCTTACCTTAAATTGAGTAAGGTCAAGGGCGGTTTTGCACAGAAATTGAAGATTAACGATAAGGTCGGTGCTGTTCCGGTGAAGGCCGTCAAGCGTCCAGGCGTGATCGGCATCGAAGATTATATGGAATGTTCACAGAAAGTTCCTCCAGATACATTGGAAATCACATTGTCTGAACCGGTCAAGAAGACGGGGAAGGATTCGGAATGGAAGAAACTGTTTACGTATTCGACGGATTGCAAGGATACCGTTGAGCATTCGTTGAACATTTCGAAATTGATCGAAGCGGATTCCACAGGGCGAGTTTGGAAATTTGTGCTTGGCGACTATAAGATCGTGACCGATAATTGTATTCGGACTAATCCCAAAGCTAATTACACCGATAAAAACAAGAATTCGATGGGACGTGGTGGGATAAAGATTGAAGGTAGTAATGGTAACTTGTATCTTTATGAAGTGGTGCCTACGCCTGCCGTGAGCGGTATCCCTTCTAAAGCCAAGTGGATTGCTCCTGACGAACACGACTGGAGCCCCGTCCCTGATACGCTTTCTGTGGTAAGAGTGGCAAGTATCATGCCTTACAAGGCCAAGGTGATTATTTATGACGGCTTGTCTAACGTTGTTGCTTCGTTCACAAGAAAATTTGGCGAAAAAGGCGAAATGGATGAGAAAATCCGTGGAAATGAAGACAATCATGCCAAAATAGGCTTCTTACATTGGAATAACCGTTCTGATAAGGGACGTAAAGTAGGGACAGGAGTCTATATCTGGCGTATCGATTTCAAGTTCAAGGACGGCCATTCCGAGTCTCGACTGGTGAAAACAGGCTTTAAAAGAAAGAAATAAGCTAGTTTTATAAATATTACCTTGAGAGAAAAAAGTAAAAAAACTAAATTTGCCGCGTAAAAACAAAACTCTAAAGGGGTTAAACCGTGCAAGATTCTTTAGTTACAAAAGCAGCTGATAACGTCCGTATCCTTTCTGCCGCGATGGTGCAGAAGGCCAAGTCCGGACATCCGGGTGGAGCCATGGGCGCTGCCGACGCCATCACGCTTTTGTTTGCCGAATTCTTGCGTTTCGATCCGGACGATGCCAATTGGATGGCTCGTGACCGTTTCTTTATGGATCCGGGGCACATGAGTCCGCTCCTCTACTCCGAATTGGTCCTCACGAACCGCCTCACGCTTGAAGATGTGAAGAATTTCCGCCAGCTCGGAAGTCGCACACCGGGACATCCGGAATTGGATGTCGCTCTTGGCATTGAAAACTCTTCGGGCCCGCTCGGTATCGGTCACGGTATTGCTCTCGGTTCCGCTATCGCCGAACGCTTCATGGTCGAACGCTTTGGCTCGATCCTTGAACACAAGACTGTCTGCCTCGTTTCTGACGGCGGTCTCGAAGAAGAAATCGCATACGGCGTGGGCCGCATTGCTGGTCACCTCAAGCTTTCGAACCTCATTTTCTTCTACGACGCAAACCAGGTCCAGCTCAGCTGCAAGACCGAAGACGTGATGGACCACGACTTCGTGAAGCAGTACGAATCCTGGGGCTTCCGCGTGATTGAATGCGATGGTTCCAATATTGCGGAACTCCGCAAGGCTTTCAAGGCCGCTTGGGCCGAAACCGAAAAGCCGGTTCTCGTCTACGGTCACACCACGATGGCCAAGGGCGCTATCGCCGAAGACGGCAAGAGCTACGAAGGCGCGGTCTCTACGCACGGTCAGCCACTCAATGCCGCAGGTGCTTCTACCTCTGCTACGGTCAAGAATCTCGGTGGCAATCCGGACGATCCGTTCCAGGTCTTTGACGACGTGAAGGCCGGCTTTGAAGCCCGCGCATGCGAACTCCGTAAAGAAGTCGCCGAATGGAAGAAGGCTAAGGCTGCCTGGGACAAGGAAAATGCCGAAAAGTCCGCAACACTCAATGAATGGCTCTCGGGCAATGGCATCAAGATCAATCTTTCGAACCTCCCGATTAAGGAAGGCGTTGCAACTCGCGTGACAAGCGGTACAGTTCTTGGCTACCTCGCCGAAAATTATCACAACATCATCTGCAGCTCTGCAGACCTTTCGAACTCCGACAACACGCAGGCGTTCCTCGACAAGACGGGCATTTTCCGCGCAAAAGACTTCAAGGGCGCGTTTGTCCAGGTCGGTGTTGCTGAACTCACGATGGGCGCGATTGCTAACGGTATCGCTCTCCAAGAAGGTCTCTATCCGATTTGCGCTACGTTCTTCGTGTTCAGCGACTTCATGAAGCCGGCAATCCGTATGGCCGCTCTCATGGGTCTCCCGGTCAAGTATGTGTTCACGCACGACAGTTTCCGCGTGGGCGAAGACGGCCCGACGCACCAGCCGATTGAACACGAAACGCAGATCCGCTTGCTCGAAAGCCTCACGAAGGCAAACGGCAAGGCCGAAATGCTCGTACTTCGCCCGGCAGACGCTTTTGAAACGCTCGCTGCATGGGAAATGGCTTTTGAAAACAACGATAGCCCGACGGCGCTTATCCTCACTCGTCAGGTCGTGAACACGCTTCCGGGTGAAAACCGCTATGAAGCAGCCTCGGCTTGCCGTAAGGGCGCTTACATCGTCAGCGACAACACTGCTGACGGCAAGAAACCGGAACTTACTTTGGTTGCAAACGGAAGCGATGTGCTTCTCGAACACCAGGCTGCTGAACTCCTCCGCGCCGAAGGCAAGGCCGTTCGCGTTGTCTCCATGATCAGCCCGGCTCTTTTCCTCAAGCAGGACAAGGCTTACCGCGACAGCATCATCACTCCGTGGACTCCGGTGTTTGCTAAGTCTAGCGGTCTCCCGCTCCTGTTTGCCCAGGTCGTGGGCGGTTTCGGCAAGGTCTCCGGTCTCGAACGCTTCGGCGCTTCTGCTCCGGCTGGCGTCCTCGAAAAGGAATTCGGCTACACTCCCGAGGCTGTTGCTGCAGCCGCGAAGGAATACCTCGCTGAATTTGCCCAGAACGTCGCCGATTTCAAGAAGGCGAACGGGTAAAACGTAATTGCTCGCGATTCGCGTCGACAATCCTTTGCAAAAAGTGTCATGGCGGCCTCCGAGCCGCCATGTCCTTTTATATTTTATTGTTCTGGTGGCGAGAATGGTGAATATCACGCTATGAGCGTATCATTTCGAAACAACGTGGATACTCTTTGTTCTTCCTGGAATACAATGAAAAATTATGGTTATTCTGTCCGATGCTACAAGCCTGTCGACGAGCTGGCTCAGCCTTGCAAGACGGACAGCACGGATACTTGTGAATATGGTACCCTTACCGATGAACGCGATGGCCAAACATATAGGACCGTGAAAATCGGAGACCAGTGGTGGATGGCGCAGAACCTGAACTATGCCTATCCGGAATCCGATGACGGTCTGGACACGCTCAGTTACTGTTATGAAAGCATCGCGAAAAATTGTGACGTATATGGCCGTCTATATACGTGGAGCGCGGCGATGGATAGCGCTGCCGTATTCAGCGAAAACGGTAAGGGCTGCGGTGAGGGAGTGGTATGCACGCCGGTCTTGCCGGTGCGCGGAGTATGCCCTGAAGGGTGGCGTCTGCCGGATACGACGGATTGGAACAAACTCTTTACGGCGATTGGTGGAAAAGTTAATGCGGGCAGATTGCTCAAGACTGACACCTGTTGGAGGTATGAATCCTTTGCGTCTGGAAAGAACGCCTATGGATTCTCCGTCAATTCCGTCCGGTTTGGTCGCAAAAGTGACTTTGATGGCAACCGCGGTTATGCGGACATGTGGGCTCGTTTTTGGACGTCTAGGCAATACGTTTTCTTAGCATCTGATTGGGCGTTATATTATACGTTTAAATATAACGATACTGATGTCTCTTTATCAAGAACCGCGAAAGCAGGCGGAATGAGCGTCCGCTGCGTAAAGGATTAGATTCGGCCAGAAAAAAGAAATAATTTTGCCTTTTGTCTAGAAAAAACCTATATTCAAGCCATGATTTGCCCGTTCTGCAGAAAAGACAACGATAAAGTGGTCGATAGCCGCGTGAGCGGGTCCTCGATTAGGCGACGCCGTGAATGTTGCGAGTGCGGTCGTCGCTTTACGACCCGTGAATATATCGAAGTGCAGCCGTTGACAGTCATCAAGCGCAGTGGTGAACGTGAACCGTTCCAGCGTGAAAAGCTTTTGCGCGGTATTATGAACTCTTGCAAAAAGCGTCCGGTGTCTGTTGACGATATCGAACAGCTTGCGACCCGCGTTGAAAATTCCTTGCAGATGTCCGAAGGCTTTGAAGTCGGTTACGACCAGATCGGTAACCTCGTTATGCAGGAACTCAAGAAACTCGATGCCGTTGCTTATGTCCGTTTTGCGTCCATTTATCGCGAATTCAAGGAAGTGGGCGAGTTTGTGGATCAAATCAAGACTCTGGATAAATAGGTAGGCTTTAGCTATTAGGTGCTAGGTTTTAGGATTATAATTGTGGCAGAGCCGCCTCTGATGATGCGCGAAGCGCGATTTTTCTTCTAAAACCTATAACCTACAACCTGTAACCTTGTTGTTTATGGCTTTTGATTTAAAAAACAAGTTAGCGATTGCGTTTGAAAAGCGTTCTTCTTTGTGCTGTGTTACGGATGCGTTTCGTGTCGTGAATGGCGCTGCTGATGGATTTCCGGGACTTACGATTGACAAGTTCGGTGACCGTTTTCAGATGCAGTTTTTCGGTCCGGAGCTTTTGACGAAAAAAAACGAAATTGTCGAGGCTTTGGATGTCCTGTTCAAGCCTGTTTGCGTCATCGCAAAGGAACGCCTTTCTAGTGCTGGTCGCTCTCTTGAAAACGCCCCGATGGAAGTCTTGATTGGTTCCCGTGAAGATGCTATTGGCATTGTTTGCGAGGGTAAAGCCCGATTTCATGTGGACTTGATGGATACGATCAATCCAGGACTTTTTCTCGATATGCGTCATGTGCGCCTTGAAGTTGAAGAACGTTTCCGTAAAATGTCCGCGCAGTTTAACCAAGAAACGGCGCCTCTTGAAAATGTAAATGCATCTTCGGCGCCTCTCGAAAACGCAAATGCATCTCCGGAGCATCATGAAGCGGCGACTCAGGAAGCCGTGCTGTCCGGTCTCCGTTTCTTGAATTTATTCAGTTACACGTGCAGTTTCTCTGTCCATGCTCGTCTTGGCGGTGCTACTGTTGCTACAAATGCGGATATCAGCGGGAAAATTCTTGACAAGGGTCGTGAAAATTACGCTTTGAACGGCCTTGATTTGCAACCTGGAGAGTTTTTTCGCGGTAATGCGATTGAGTATGTGCATTGGGCCCAAAAGAAGGGACTTCGTTTCGACGGTATTGTGCTTGACCCGCCGAGCTTTGCGCGCTTCAAGGGCTTTAACTTTAACGTACGTGAACATTTGATGCCGCTTGTTGCCGAATGTGCAGAACTTCTGAATCCAAATGGATTCATCATGGTGAGTTCTAATTACAGTGAATTTAATTTGAACGCATTTGCGCGTGATGTTCTCGTGGCTGTTTCTTCTGTTCACCCCAAAGCAAAAATGTCTTGGAAAAAATCCCAAGACATAGACTTTGTCGGTAGTGGTTCGACGAAAGATTCATGCTTAGTCGCAACGCTCGTTGAGGTATGAGGTAAGAGCTTAGAACTTAGAACTTAGAACTTAGAACTTAGAACAATCTCTTATCTAAGAGCAAATAACTAAGTTCTAAGAGCGTAGCGGTCTAAGTTCTGCCAACTGCGGCGTAGCCGCTCACTCCTCTCCGCCGTCCATTTCAATCTTTAACTCTTTGAGCTTTCTCCAAAGAGTTGCACGGCTGATGCCGAGCTTTTTACACACTTCGGTTTTGTTTCCTTTGCAAATGCTCAGCGCATGCAGTATATGTCTGCGTTCCATTTCATCGAGCGAAAGAATTTCTTCTTCGTCTGGTTCAGGATTATGCGTTAAGTACTTTGTCGGATTGTGCGTCAAAAGCCCTGCATTGTCCATTTTGCTTGAAACTGGCTCAAAAGGAACAGGCTTGCCCAGCGGATTTTCGGCGGTCTTCTCGATATCTTCCGCATCTTCGATATTGTCGCGTACAAAGTTTTCGCTTGCAACCTTTTCTTCTTTGTCCTTGAGGTGTGGAATGGCTACAGTCTTTTCGCGGGCTTCAACCTGCACGTATTCTGGCAAATCTTCGAGCTTGATTATACCGCCTTCCGAAAGCACAATCGCGTGTTCCATGATGTTTTCAAGTTCACGGATGTTGCCGGGGTAGGGGTACTTCGAAAGTGCGTAAAGCGCAGCCGGTTCAAGGTCATGAATTTCTTTTCCCTGTGCTTCCTTGTTCTTTAGAATAAAATAACGTATCAAGTTCGGAATGACAGGCTTTCGTTCTCTCAGCGGCGGGAGTTGCAAATGGAACGTGTTCAGGCGGTAGTAGAGGTCCTCGCGGAATCGACCTTCGTGCATGGATTTTTGCAAATCGCGGTTTGTCGCGGCGATAATGCGGATGTCCAGATATCGGGCTTCTGTTTCTCCCACTCGCCTGATTTCGTGACTTTGTAAGAAACGTAAAAGCTTGACCTGCGTTGCAAGAGACAGTTCGCCGACTTCATCGAGGAATAGCGTGCCGCCGTTTGCAGATTCAAACAAACCTTTTTTATCGGCGGTTGAACCTGTGTACGATCCTTTCTTGCTGCCGAATAGTTCGCTTTCGACAAGGTTCTCGGGAATGGCTCCGCAGTTGACCGGCACAAACGGCTCGTTTGCCCGCTTGCTGTAACGGTGTACTACGTTTGCTAAAAATTCCTTGCCCGAGCCTGATTCGCCTGTAATGAGGAGCGTGCTGTTGGTCGGTGCTACTTTGTATACAGTCTTTAAAATTTTACGCATCTCGGGCGTGTCGCCGAGAAGACTATCCAACACTTGCGATTCCATGAGTTGCGTGTTGGACTTGTTTTGCTGTTGGGCCTGGATTTTACTGGCGGTGCTTTCGAGGAGCGATAACGTTACCGGCTTTTTCAAAAAACTGCTAGCTCCACGTGTAATGGCGCTAGCGGCTCCCTGCCAGTTGCGGTCATCGCATAACACGAAAATTTCGATACCAGGCTGGCGTTCCTTTAAGTAGCTGATCATGTCCATATTGTCGAGCATTAAAAAAGGAACCTCGATAAACGCAAGGTCTATCGACGTTTTTTTTACCAGCGGCATCAAGGTCTTTTCGTCAGAGCAGACCAGGAGGTTCGTTCCGGCGATGGACCAGTTGCGCTGTAGCTCCTCGACAAATTTCCGATCAAAATCAGCGATCAGGATATTCATCATTTATGCTATTACGAATGTGCTTTGATTATCTCGTCAACTTTATTGCGGAGCAGCTGGAGATCCAGCGGCTTGCTGAATATTGCGGCAACATCGAAATGCTGTGCCGTTGCAAGGTAGTCTTCTGCAGAAGTACGGCCACCGCCGCTGATGGCTATCGTGCGGTCGCTCATGCCCATTCGACGGAGATCAAGAACGACTTCAAAACCATCGCCTTCCGGCATGATGATATCGGTGATAATCACATCGTACGTATTCTTCTGATAAAGCGACTTTGCTTTTTTACCATTGCATGCAGTATCGACAATGTAACCTTTCAATTCTAGGGCAGACTTCAACATGAGGTTGAGTTGAGCGTCATCGTCAATGATGAGTATTGTAGACATTAAGCCTCCATTTTCTCGTTTCTTATAGACCAATATAGATTAAAAATAGTTCCTTCGCCCAAGGTTGTTTGTACTGTATAGCCTGCATTGCCTTCTTTTAGCAGTCTAAGGGCCGAAGAAAGACCTAAACCGAGCCCTTCACCCGGTGCTTTGGTCGTAAAGAAAGGTGAAAAGATGCGTTCGAGCGTGGCGGTATCCATGCCGGTACCTGTATCCTCGACGGTGATTTTGGCGTATGTGCCTGCATCGATCTGCGGGGCGTATGGCGTAATGAGCGGTTCCGTGAGCACTTCGCGTTTTAGCGAGATTGTAAGAGTTCCTCCGTTTTCCTTCATGGCGAAAACGGAGTTGTTCGCGAGGTTGCTGATGATGCGGTCGAGTGCAGAGACGTTTCCAACAATGCGGATGTTCTTGTCGATGTCGTTCGCCTTTACTTTTACGTTGGGAGGAAGCGTAATCCAGAGCTTCTTTACAACATCATCGATAATCATGTACGGTGCGAATTCTGTGAGTTTGTCCTTTTCGGAAGTCTTTCCACGAATGGTACTGAGCAGTTCTTCGAGGGATTCCTTACCGCGGGTTGCCGCCTTTCTTGCTTCCTGGATGAACATGTAAGCTTGGTTGTCTTTGTCTAGCACTTCGAGGGCCAGATCGCAGAAACCGATTTGCGAACCGAGGATATTGTTGTAGTCGTGCGCAAAACCACCGCAGATGGTTCCCAGTTCTTCGAGCCTTGAGTGGATGTGCTTTTGTTCTTGCAACATGTCGCGTTCTTTTTCAAGGCGCATTTCCTTGGTGATGTCTATTTTGATGCCGATGATTTTGTATGGTTTGCGAGGGGCCATAATCGGGATGAACATGTTGTTGAAAATCATGATATCCTTGCCAAGCCCCTTGCGAACAGCCTTGTTGTAATCATCCTGCTTCAGGATTTCGATGTCATCTTCTTCTTCGTTGTCTTCGTTGATTGTTTTCTTAATTCGTTCGTAAGAGATGAAACTTTGCGGTTCTCCTTCGTTACGGGCTAGGAGTTCTTGCGGTAAAATTTTGCTGTCCGGTTCAGATGTTTGCAACAAGTTCCCGCGATCCTTGATATCGTTCTGGTTTTGCGTCATGAACACGCCTTGTTCGTTCTTGGACCAGAACCGGAAGGGAAGCGTACTGATAAGCGTATCCAGGAAGTACTTGCTCTCGTCAACTTTCTTTTTCCAGATATTCAAGCGCTCTTGATATCGGATCTGGTCGAGTTGGTATTCCTTGAACTGCTCGTCGCGGTTTCTGATTATTTGTTGGTAATGTAGTGTGTTCGAAACATCGCTAAAAAATGCAACGTTGTAGCTGGTTGTCAAAGATTGTCGAATTTCAAAAATTGAAACGTTAAAAATATGGTCTTCGTTGTCTATCTTGACTCTTATTTTGTTGTAAGCCGATTCTCGCGAAGGGTCCGTAATTTGCGGAAAGATCGATGTCATTTTCTTGTTGTGGAGCGCTTCTTGCGTGGTGTGCAAAATGCTGAGCGCCGCCGGATTTGCAAGCTGAATTTCGCCTTTGTAATTGTAAAAAATGAGCCCATCGACCATTTTTTCTTTTAATTTATCTAAAAACCACGAAGCGCTCTTGTTCTTGAACGATACGGATGTGAAATATTGTCCCGAAAGAATTGCCAGGAAAACCGAGATGAACTGAGACCATTTCAGGAACTGGTCGTATTCTTTGAATTTTGTCGAAACGGGAATGATAAAATCGAAGAGTACGGCTAGAGCCACGAAAAAGGTGAATGATGTCAACATGTAAATGCTGACTTGATAGGGAAGCGTCGTGTCGCTAGATTGCACAATGTTGCGGAGGTAAACGTAAGCCGTTACGATTATATTGGGGACTACAAAAATGCAGAACAACATTGTATAGAAATAAAATACTGGTCTTTCGGCGAACGGCCTATAGCTAAAGAAATTGAAATTCGGGATATAGGCGGGCTCTTTGATAAAAAGATATGTCGAAATAGCAACGGCCAAAGCTCCAAGGATGTTCATGAGCTTCCAGCCGTTTTTACGCTTTATCTTGAGACTTATTTCTGCAGTGTGTTGTACCGCATTGCCTAGCTGAATCCAGCCAAGGGCGGCGACTCCAAAGACAAGCTGTCTTGCCGTATAGGCTTTGGTGCCTGCAATGAAGTTTTCGCCGCTAAAGAATATATCGCCTATCAAGTTGCTCGCCTGCCAGAATATGCTGATGATGACCAGCTGGTGGATGGATCTCGGGAGCTGCTTGACAGACGTCTTTTGCCCAAGCATGATGGGAAAATAGCATACGATGATTAACGCTACAACAGATAGCGCGATGACGTAGGGCGAGTTTGCAAATAGACTCTCTTGCATATTTTCCCTATCTCTTGTTCTTTTACTTTGTCCTCTTTATGCCGAATGTTCTTTTCTGCTCGAACGATGATTTTGTCGAGAAGTTCTTGATAATCTTTTCGTCGTTCTTGACTTCGGGGTTATTCAAGTTAGGCGAGAACGTTGCCTCGATTTCGGCCTTGTAGATGAAAGCTCCTGTGCCTACAGCTCTGTCGTCCTTGGAACGGATGCCGGACGGGGACTTGTTCGCCCATTCGATGACGAAATCCACCTGGTTGCTGGAAGAAAGGTAAAGCTTTGGATCTACGTTAAAGGATTTGTGGAATCGATTGACGAAGCTGCCCAGGTTCGAATAAATGGGAATGCTGAACTTGACGAGGAGCTTTTCCCAAGCGCATTCGTCGCCAACCGAGATACCGCGTGGCACGGTGAGTTTTACATCGAAAATTGCGCCACCGATATCGGTAGAATCATAGCCCGGTTGAGTTACCTTGCCGTCCTGAATGAGGTCGAACTTGTTGGTTGCCGGGTTCTTGACATAGAAGCGCATCGTTTCGTTAACATTGACCTTTGACTGGTTGTTCATATTGGCGTTGGTGACTGTTTCGCGCAGCTTCATGTCGAACTTGATTTTCGGAGCGCCCTTGCCGTTGACCAGGACCCAGGGCACATCGAATTCCGGATAGTTGCCGTTTTCATCCTTGAACGCGCTTGTCGTCAGGGATCCCATTCTGACAAAGTCTCCTTCCATGATGGCGCCGGCGGCTTCACCCATGTAGTAGATGCTGAGGCCTGCGTTGTTGTACGTGAAACTCCAGTTCGAGAAAGAATCCTTCTTCATGTTGCCAAGTTTTTCGGCGCGCTTGTGTCTGAAGAATTCTTGCGAGGAGTCGGCGATAACGAGTGGTTCGCTTGCAGTGATGGAAAGAATGTCGGCTGTATTTGTCTGGTTGATAACCGCAGAAACATAGACCGGTCCCACCTTGTCCTCGGCGAGTACTGAATTTGTTTCAAGGGCTGCACCCGTTCCGATGAACTGCGTGACGAGACCTGCGTTCGTGATGTACTTTCCGCCCGGAAGCGTTCCTTCGTATGTGCCTGCAGTATTGCCGAACTGGAATGGCTTTTCAAGATCGATGGACAGGTTTTCTCCGACAAAGGCGAGCTTGCCCTTTTCGACTGTAAGTGTTTCTGGTTTTGCTGTACCAAAAATGATGTCTAGCTTTTCTGGCGTATGCATGGCATCGGGAACTCTTGCAAACGTGATATCGACATGGCTTGCGTAGCCATTTTGGTTCTTGTCGGTAATGACTGCATATATCATCGGGATGGGGAGAATCTTCAAGAGAATTTGAACCTTAGCCGGTGTACAGATGCCTGCCACTCCGTTGCCGTTCAAGTCCGTAATGGAGCCTATCGGGTCGAGTTGCCCCCACATGCCGGCGGTTATGAGAGATCCGTTGCCTGCATCAAAGGCGATTTCGAAGTCCCAGATGTTCTTTTCTTCGTTGTAGAGTTTTGCGCTGGTGACCGTAGGTATGGTGGCCTTGGTCGTTGCGTCCGAGCTGTACAAAATAAGCGGGAAGTTCGTGCCCGGGGCAGAAATCGGCTCGCTGAACTGCAAGTAGAGATGGTCTACCGTTGCCGTGTCCAAACGTTCGAGTATTGTAGCCGAAATAAGGGCTGGCGGCATTCCGTCGGAGTAGGAATCTTCGACCGTCTTGGATTGGCCCTGGATTTCGCTCGTGAGCGTTATCTTACCGGTGGCGTTTGTCTTGATTTCTTGAGGCACGCTGATTTCGACAATGAGGGACTTGCCGTTCAGGGACTTGACTTTGCTAGAAGTAAGAGTTTCGTTTCCGTAATTAAATGTGATGGAGGAGAATTTCTGGTTCTCCATGTATTCCGACGAAAGCGTGATGTCCATGGCGTCAGGAATATTATCACAGTCTAGGTCTACAATCTTTGCCACATCGATAATCGGCCATGGCGGAAGTTCCTCGATGATGAGCTCGGCTGTTGCCGGCGTGTAGGCGTAATCCGCGGTATTGGCATGCGTTGCTGAAATGGTCGTATTTACGGCAATCTTTGAGCTTACGTAAATGGTGGCAACTCCATCGTAAAGCGTAACTGTCGTTACAGGAATTGTTGCGGCAGGATCTGTGTAGAAGAGAACGTTCGGATCGTCCGAGACGAGGTCTACGTTCATGTTCTTTTCGTCCTTTATTAGTGCCAGATTGCTATCGAGGAGCGATATCTGCACTTCGACGAACTTGTCCTTATAACCGTTGATCTTTATTTTGTCGAATGTCAGGTAGCGCGGTTCAAGAGGTTTCGTGATACTGTCGATTTCGACATTCGTACGGGCAACGGCGCAGGCACAGTCGTACATGTTTTCGGTCTTCTGGTTGGCGTTCCTGTTGTGCCAGCTGACCCATTCCATGTAGTTGTTGCCGTAGGCGAGCGTCGTATCGCCACCGAAGGAGATGGCATCCGTGCGCTTCGGATTGTCATATGTGAACGGATAGGGGTTGCCGTTCATTTCAACAGCGTCGAGGCGACCTGTCGGAGTGATTTTGCTTGTGGCTGCGTACGTTGTCAGGGGATCGACCTTTTCGGTGGAGTGGATCGGCGTGACAAACGGGCTTGAGAATGATAGATCGATTGTGCGGTTCAATTGAGGACCCGAGTCCGGAGTATCGTTCGGACCGTAACCATAAATATGTTTGCCGTGATAATAGACGGTGATATAAGGATCATGTTGATAGGCGATTACCTTTGTGCCAGTGCCGTCTTTTTCCAAGTCTTCTGTTTCTGCTCCATTGAAATAAGGCCCATTTTTCAAATTTATTCCTTCAAAGTATTCCGGATCGTCTTCGCTCGTGTGGGCCTTAATGGACCATCCATCGACAAAGTCCCCGTATTTTCCTGTGGTGAACATGAGCTGGTATATCATTCGGCCAGAAACATAAAGGGTGTCCTTGATTGTTGCCGGAATGTAGTATTCTTCTCCATCAAGTTGTGGAGCTCCGATAGAGATTTGTTTTATTGATGTCGGCTGTCCATTGCCGGGCCAATTCTGGGTCATCGGCTGCCAGTTGATTGTCTGGATATTTTTGTTCTTGCCCAGATACACCCTGACTTCAAAGTCATGGAAATTGATGGTGTCGTTATTGGATAAGGCTACCCAGAATTCGTAACAGTCTTCCCACTTTGAGCAGGCTGCTTGGTAGCTGCTGGGTTTTACAGCGATTATGAGATCTGCGTAAGAGGCTTCTTTTTCTGTCGTAAAGCTATAATATGCCCCGCCATTATCATCCGTGGTCATTCCAGAGCTTACGCTGAAATAATAGGTTGTACCGGGTTGCAGGTTTGTAAGTTTCGCTTCATGGAAAAGAACCATGCCGGCTGATGCGACTTGCTTCTCGGTGAGATTGCCCTTAGTTGTACCGTAGTTTACAATCCCGTTCGAGCGGTCGCTAGTCCACCAGTAAATTTTTGCGCTGCGGTTGTCAACCTGGCAGATGGTCACGCCACTTATAGTCGTCTTTGTGAACGTCATGGTGAATTTGTACCAGTATCCATGGTTGTCGTCTGTAGAAAGGTTACCTTTTGTGTCCATGCCTTCGAGGAAGAAATAGTAGGTCTGGCCGGGAACAAGTCCTGTGAGCGTTACTGAACCTTCCTTGGTCGCTTCGGTGATCTGGACGGATTTTGCCGTATTCTTGTTTGTTGTGACATCGTAGAACACGGTTACGAGGGCAAGTTCGTTTGTCTTCCAGCTGATGATTGCTGTCGAATCCGAAGTCGGGATACCCACGATATCGCTGAAAAGCGGTCCTTCGTTATCTGGAGGGAGTACTTCGGCAAGGCTTTGTGCCGGGAACAGGAACTGAGCCGAAAAGTCGATACAGGTTTCTGTTGACGTGTATTTACTCCAGTCTTCAATCAATGGCAACTCTGGGGCGCGTCCGCCCATCAATGCTCCGATAGGGCATTTGTATTGATAAGGGATGGCGCCGGCGTTATAGCCGTCCGGGTTTGCGGAACGGTTATGCGGGTGCTGCGGGTTCTTGTCACCTGCACCAAGCAGTAACGAAATATCCCAGGGATTAGCTCCCAGTACGTAGTACATGTTATCTAGGGCGACTTTCAAGTAGCGCTCGTCCTTGGTGAGTTCGTACAGCAGGAATACGGCTACGGCGGAACCCATGTTATAACGCATTACGCCCCAGTCAAAGTCTGCCCATACCAAGTTGTAAGGGGGCTTCACATGAACTACAGAAGCGTCTTCACGGGGCTCGCCATTGTTGGTCCCCGGATACCGCACTGCCACGGAATCTCCTATTGAATTGGTTTGGACCTGCTTACGGAATGCGGCCATTACGCGCATCGAAAGAGAGTCCCTTTCTGCCTTTGAAATGTTGTATTTAGCTTCGTAGTCGGGGTCGTTCAGGATAAGTTTTTGAATACCGAATAATACGTAGGCAAAAAGGTTTTGGTAGTCTGTTGCCCAGGAGTTATTAAAGCCCTGGTCCATAGCAAGAATTCCTTTTGGGAAAAACGCCAAGTCGTATTTTGCATGCCCGTTAGTATTCATTTCCGGGTTCTTGTACAAATCGTATGCGTAAATTGTGTCACCGGTGGCATACCAGAGCGATACGGCTGCTGCGGCT
Source organism: Fibrobacter succinogenes (assembly GCA_902762795.1). Taxonomy (GTDB): domain Bacteria; phylum Fibrobacterota; class Fibrobacteria; order Fibrobacterales; family Fibrobacteraceae; genus Fibrobacter; species Fibrobacter succinogenes_E. The sequence goes on from CACWPM010000021.1 coordinate 52,418, forward strand.
GCGTCATCTTCGCAAAGCCCCATACCGCTATAGTATCCTTTCCCGCTAAAGGATACTCCTTTGTCGTTATATTCGTATAAAGTAGCCTTTCCTCTTTTAGCGCATTTGTCTCGACCTTCATAAGATTCGGTGTATTTTAAATATGTCGGTCTCACAATCTTTGCGTAGATCGTCTTTGCTGCTTCCAGCAGTTCTTTTGAATACTCTGGTTTAATGCGCTGGAAACCGGCGGCGACGTTAGCCAATGTGGCGGCGTAAATACCTGCGACGTTGGTTCCGATGCCCTTCAATACAAGTCGGTCCGGTCCGCCGCGGTCTTGAGACTGCTTTTCCTGGCGTTCGGGCAAATCCCAATAGTTATGGTCCCAATCGCTCATGCCTACAGTGTGGTACATGTCGCCCTTTTCGATAAGGCCGTCTGTAACGGATGCCCTATAGAGCTTCATGATGTAATCAGCACCGACCGAAGCTTCGTACAGGACATCGGGAATATCGTCCGTAATCACCGTATCTGCATAGGAATGTCCGTAGCGGTCTTCTGCTTTGTCCTGGTAGGTGAGGTAAACCATGGAAAGCACGTAAGCTGCATAGCCGACCGTTTCTGCAACTTTGAAATGGTCTCCGCAGTCATGCCAGCCTCCGCTCATGTCATGTCCAACCAGAGAACCGTCCAGAAGATGGCAGGGCTTATGGAAATGCGAATCCGTGTTCCCGCAACGCTGGATACCGAAGAACATCAGCGATTTTTCGAGAATCGAGTTGTAAATGGCGGGATGCACATGGAACGTCGCCGAAGTGTCGTTCCCGACGACAAGAAAATATTCGCCTACAGTCGAAAGTGTCGTGAAGTCTGCACGATATAGGGTTTCTTTTGCATTGCTCGCGGAATCCCCGAGGTCATAGACTGTTGAAATGGAATTGTATGCGCCTTTTATAAATATTCCAGGTCTTGTATAGGTGCCGATCAAGGATAAATTGCCGCCGCCGGGTACTTCTTTACCGCTGTTGGCGTCAATGACCTTGAACGTCTTTTCTTTGGTGTCCGCAACATAGGCGTACTTGTAATCCTGTGGCCTAAAACCGCTCTGGTTCAAACGTATTGGACGCCTGTTGAATACGTTTACCGAGTCGTTGTGTTGACGGGAACAGGTCTTGCATGTCCTGTCGAGATTGGGGAGCGCGTCTGCCGAAGAAATATCGAAGCAGAGCATCGCGAATAAGAAAATTGCACTAATAAGTTTTTTCATACGTTTGTCTTTTGTTCTAAAAATAAAGAGCCGCCAGGACGGCTAAATCCTGGTGGCGGCTTGTTTGTAATTACTTCTTTCTCTTAAAGCCGAGAGTCTTAGTCTTGTTGTCCGTTGTCTTTTCGACCTTCGCTCCGACTTCAGAGCACGTTGCCTTGTAGTCGTTGCTTGTTGCGTCGAAGGTTGTCGCACAGAAGGATTCTGCCGTGAAATCGAACTTCGCGATGTAGGCTCCGGTTCCTATCTTGTTGCCCTTCTTTGCTACAGGCGCTTCGTTGTCTTTCGCGGTCCATTCCAAGTTGAGCTTGAGAGTTCCGCTTTCGACCAGGTTTCTTATTGTCGCGAACTTTTCCTTGGGAATGTCTATTTTGTACGTGTTAATATATTGCCCGAGGTTGTCGTAGAGATCCATGGCGATTTTCAAGTGGTAGTCGTACATGGGCTGACCATCGCGAGTGGTGAAGTTTGCAGAAGGCATTGTCACTTCAATTTCGAAGTTTGGACCCGAGCCAAAGTAGGCTACTGTATCAGCTTCGCCGATAAGGGTTCCTTCGCCATTGATGAAGTTGTTCTTGCCTCCGGCTACAGCGCTTGTAATAAACGCATGGTCCTTTGTAACTTCCGGGCGCCCGATATAAGCACCATCCTTTGGCGTTGCCACAGGCTTTGTAAGGGTAACCCTAAAGTGTACTTTATCGTCACCCGTAATGCGAATATAGGGATTATTGACTGTAGGCTTATTGTTGCTCTGGTCGCTATATGCCGCACCGAGAATGTCTGGAACGAGACGGATGCGGTCGCCTGCATGGATGACATTGTCTTTTTCGTTATAGGAGAAGAGATAGGTTGCTTCAGAACCTTGCGGCTTTTCGGGCGGAATGTATTCATCGCGTTCGCGTTGGATATATTTGCCGTTTTCGATCAATGAAAGCGGTTCGGACATGTTGACCGACAGCAATCCGTTAATCATGCGTGCAGAGGCTATCACTGGAGCGCAGTTGTCATACAGTGTATAGCTGGATTCGAAGAAGCCGTTAGCGGCACCCTTGAGCGGAGAGACCGTTCCGTTTCCGTTCTTTTCGCCGCTTGTGGATCCGTAAGGATAGGCGTGGCTTGCTGGAATGTTGATTTCGATAATGCTGTAGGTGTTGACCGAATCCTTTGTTGTCGAATCGGCTTGCATAACTTTGAACGGCGCCGAGGAGGAGTCGCGGATAGTCCAGTAATTTTCCCTGGGCTTGATTATTCCACCAGTGGTGTCCGCCGTCGTGATGAACGAGCGCGTAATTCCCGGATCGCCCCAAACGGTTACGATGCTATCGAACATATCCTTAGTCTTGAGCTTACGTTCGAACATGATATAGACCTTGTCCGGAATGCCGTCGCCCTGTAGGTCGATCATTTCGGCGTGATAAACCGGGACCGGTCGAGAAATCAGCGTGATAGGCACTGTCGGCTTACAGCCAAGAACATCTATCGGATTGAAGCTCTGGTCGGTTATCGAGAAGCCGCCTGAGGTTCTTGCTCCGGCCTGAGCGCCAACAGGAACAAGCGAATTGTTTGTGTTGCCTGTGATGATGTATTGCCAGCTTTTGCCGTTGTTCGTTGTCGTCGCATTTCCGACAACGGTCGGTATGCCGGTGGCCCCCGATACGTTCAATGGCCATTCGGTCAAGGATGACAAGATAACCGGTTCGGAGAATGCAATCATTACGGTATCGTATCCGCTAATATCGTCGTCAGCCTTTTCGAGAATTGAAACGCTTTCGAGAGAGGGGAGAATGCCGTCAGTAATTTTGACGGTTTCTGCGTTTGGAATACCACGATCGGCAACGTATGTCGTAATCTTTCCAGACGGGCTTGCGTTAGTCTGGAGAATTGCTGCGCTAATAGGAATGAGTACTTCGTTCTTATCGCTGAATGATGCCGCAGACAGCGGAAGCTTGACTGTATCGGTCATGCTTTCGATAAAGTACCTGATGCTGTCGAGCGTGTAACCATCGGCGAGCTTGTTCGTGAAGGTTATTTTCAACTGGTCGGCCTTATTGTCGCAGTCAGTATCTATGGCGAGAACCGTTTGCGGTGAAGGCACCTTGGATTCGGCGAAGAAGGTCTGCTTGGAAACATCGTCTTCATCGTCCGGGTCGGTATAGACGACCTGGATCGTATCGCCTGCATAGAAAGAAATCTCGGAAGTCGGGTTCCTTGTTTCCTTGGAGTGGTTTACTGCCGTAATCGGGCCTCCTACAAAGTGGCCTGGGTTTGCAGGGTCTGCCGTCAAGGTGACGTTGAGGGCATCGTTCTTCTTGTTGTTGATAATCTTGACGTCGAGCGTTTGCGTATTGGCCTTTACCTTGTCCTTGTCCGTCAAGTCGATGTAGAATACGGTTCCTTCCGGATTTGCCGGGCTTATGATCGGTTTGCCCTGGGAATCCTTGAGGACAAGCTGGGATTCCGTTGCATCGCCCTTCGAGAAGTTCACGTAATAGGTTCTGTTCTCGAATGCGCAGCCACCATTTGCCATACATTCGTCACAGGTGGGATTGGGACCTGCAAATACGGTGATGTCTACTTTCTTGGATCCAAGGCTCATCTTGACCGGGAGATCGAGTTCCCATTTATCCGTTGGAATGTCGTATTTTGCAATGATTTCGGTTCCGTCTGCGTTCAAGAGCCACTTGTTCAGCCCTTCAACGAAACCCTGGCCGCTAATCTTGACGCCGTTCGCCCAGATCTTAGTGATGTAGCCGCCTTCGCTTACCGTTGCTGTACCCTTGACGTGGACGGTGCTGCTATTTTGGTCTATATCGATATGGGAACCATTGGGGCCGTCGAACGGGGCTTCGAGTACCATATTGATCTTGTAGTTCGCTTTCTTGGTTTCCATTTCCTTTTTAGAAGGACTGTAACCCCAGATAAATTGGTCTTTGCGGTAGACAGATACGTACGGATTCACCGGAGCTACTTCGAAATCTATGTCACCTTCATCTTTACTTATGCAGGGCATGCCGGGGTAATCCAGTTCTTCGCCGTTTGCACGGGAGTGCGGCATCCAGCTCCAGTCACCCGGATTTTCAGCCAATGTGGGTGCTCCCGGAGTTTCGTTGGACGGGGCATACCATTTGTTACCGGAGCGGCAATAAAGTTTTTTCTTAGGAGCTTCGTTCATCAAGTCCTTGTATGGAGGGAACGGACTGCGGTGGTCGAATCTCACGTCAAAGCGCAGACGGCTGGAGCTCCTGATGACCGTAGAACCGAGATGCAGCGGGAAATACCATTGCCAGGTTCCCGTAGCGGCATCGTAGGTATCTTCGATTTTGACAGGATGGGCATCGCGCAGAAGCCTTGCTAGTTCATCGATCGTTGATTCAGGGCATGCTCCGTTGAAACCGGCTTCATCATACGAGTTGCAAATATCTGTACCCATACCGATATCGTTCTCGATTTCATCGGTACCGCGCATGTAGAGGCGGATGGTCAAACTGTCAAATGCTCTTCCTTCGTTATTGAATATGTTGATATTGAGCATGGCCATATCGCCTTGCCAGGGATATTGGTACGTTTTTACGCTAAAGTCGTACCACGTGACAGGCGTTGTGAACTTGAGTGGTTGACTGTTATCGTCCACATTTGTTTGTGCGCCATTGCTTTCGACCATGAAGTAGTAAGTCGTTTTTTCCTTGAGACCGCCAATCTTTACGTAATGGAACTGGGTCGGAATGCCGGAAATATCCGCGTTTCCTGCTCCAGAATTGAACGCGTATTCCGAGGCGGTGGCATGGGGTTGTGTATCCCAATAAATCTTGGATTCGTATTCGCCGTTCGGTGTGTACCACATGATTTCGGCACTGTCTGAAGAGACGTTACAGACGGTAACGTTTACAATTTCAGCGCTTTCAACATTGCTACGAGTGGTGAACGAGAACGGAGTTTGTGTGCTATCGACCAGATACTTTGTCGTTATGTTTTCTGGCTTGTAGGCGTTGGCGCCCGTAACATAGAAGTAATAAGTTGTACCAGGAGTCAAGTCACGGAGAACAATATCGTGCTGGATATCCTTGTTCCCGTTTGTTGCTTCCAGAGTGTATTCGCCCTCTTTAGTGCCGTAATGAATGACTGATGTACCGCGTTGGGTGAGGTTTACTCTCACGATGGCGGAATCGGCGCTTCTGTGTCGAATTTCGACGCTGATTTTCGGAGCTACCGTTTTGTCAAATTTGTGCGCAACAAGGCTGACGGTACCCAGGAATATTGCCGAAGCGTCAATACAGACTTCGGATTTATGAAAATCTTCCCAACTCATGAAATCGGGAACCCAGGAGTTGTTTAAGCCGGGTTTGACACCGCCGAGAAATGCCCCTGCAGGGACTTTATACGGGTAGCGCGCCCCTGCAACATTCCTGCCTTCGGGGTTTGAAGCGCGGTGGTGCGGGTGTGCATCGTTCTTGTCGCCAATGCCATAAATAAACGAAATATCCCATGGGTTCACGCCAAGCATGTAGTTCATCTGGTTGATTGCCAGCCGATACATTTCATCGGTTTTCCAGTTCGGTGTTCCCATGTGGGGGAGGGATATCCCTTGAGCTTCTATGCTCTTGGCTACATCGACATATGCCATGACGTCAAAAATGTTGCCAGCCTGGTAGCGGTTGTAAATCCATTCTCCTGAGGGCGATGCCATGGAGTACCAATCAGCGTCGTATTTAACAATATTCGGTTTCCAGATGATGCCGCCCATGGGCAGTTCGATGGATGCATTTCCGCTTCCTTCTGACATGTCGGAAACGTTGTAAATCAAGTTTGCAACGCAGTCTTCAACGGCGTTCAGCCATTCTTGTTCGGTCAGGCCGTAATTTTTTATAGCTTGCTCTTTATCGGCTAGAATTAGTTTGTAAAGGGCGTAAAGCGCAAATGTGTAACTGTTTGCCCAACTTGTCGATTTTACGTTCTTCAAAAAGCCTTTGTCGTTAGTGACAAACCAACCACCTTCGAAACAGCCCGCGCAATTATCCATGTATTCCTGAGCGGGAGCTCCACTTGCTGCAGATACTAAGTTCCTCGTGCGGATCATATCATCGGCGTATTTTTCTTTCCTGGTTGCATAGAGGAGTGCTACAGAGGCTAGAGCAATGTCATCGATGAATTCGTTGTTTCCCTGATAGGCTTTACTTTCCCAACCGATAGCTTTATTGTTCTTGATGGTTTTTCCACCATCGTAAGTCTTTTTGCCTTGCGCTAAAGCCTTAATCATGTCGTACATTTTTTCTGCAACCATAAGGCAGCTGTCGGCAAAATCTTGATCGAATTCGGCGTATAGCTTGCCGAGAATGGCAAGCCCGGTAACTGTTTCACCACCGACGTTGGCTCCAATTTCACCTAAGCGGACCATTCTAGAGGCCGGACCGCCACGGTCTGTTGCTGATGGAGTACCGTTTACCGGGAGGTTATCTTGATATTCAGGGCGTTCCCACCAGCCATGGTCAGAATCCTTTGTTCCGATAGAAAGTGCCATGTCATCGATAACGCCTTTTGCACGGACGAATGCTCGGAGTACAAAATCGGCACCATGCTTAGCTTCGCGGAGCATGTCGGGGATACCGTCGTAGCCTCCCTTTCCATGGTTAAATTGATAATGGTCCACGTCGACATCCGGATTTGTTGCGGCCATGAGCGCTGCGACCATGAACGCATACATCTGGGTTTGGGATTCCTTCAAGTGGTCGCCGCAGTCATAGTACCCTCCCTGGAGTGTTCCTGCCAGAGAAGCATCATAATGATTTCGGATTTCTATCCCGTCACCTACGGCAACACCACCTGCACCGTCCTTGGTGTGGCTTGCCGGATGGAACCACGAATCGCCATAACCACTACGGTTAATACCGTAGAACTTGATGGCGGCGTCCTTCACCATCGTGTACACTTGTTCGGAGACAATGAAGGTGCTTGAAATATCTTTGCCAATCTTGATACGGAGACGTGTGTCGGTGGGAACCCCTTGAGGAATGTTACCGATCATGATTGTACCGGATTGACCGGTGATATTTACTTGATATCGCCTTTTATCGTTTGTGGCTGCGTTTGTACCTGCGATAATGGTCCAGTCAGAGGAGGTCTTGCGGCCAGAAGATTTAAGCGTGCCAGTTATGGCTGGGGTAAGGGAGGCTCCATTTACATCTACGACTTCGAAGGTTGTCGCGTTTCCGATGAAATAGAATTGACGTTCCTTGTCGCTTTCCAGATAGCCGGCCTGGTTCACGCGAATAGGCGACATGCGGTAGTTGATCGCGTCCAAGTACGCCTGGTCCAACGTATCGACGATATATGCGTTCGGTGCATAAAAAGGAGTCGTCTTGACCGATGGCACAGTGTTCTTTTTCTGGGTGACCGAAGCGTCATAATGATCAAAAACGGTCGTATCCCACGTTAAGGGGAATGTTGGCCTAATCAAATCATAAGGAGTCGATTGTTCTTGCTGTGCGAACCCCAATGTTGTTACTGCGCACAACGCTAACAGATACTTCTTGATACTCACTTTGTCTCCTTTACATAAGTAAAAAAGCGGGCAAAACACGACTTGCCCTCTAGTTATATTCTCTCAAAAGATAAAATAGATTATTTATGTCAAAATGTTTTGGGATAAATGCTTTTTTTGTTCTCAAATTATACTCTATTTTTGTGTTTTTTTCTTGCTGTGTAGCATATAGGCTAAATGCTTTAAAATACGCCGTTTCGGGTTTTTGCTTCTGCAAAATTGCAAAGCGCATGTATCGAAAAGTTTACAAATACGCGGTGCGAACTGCGTTCGTTGCAACGGACTGGGTGGCAAAAAAAATGCAGGTGTAGGACGTTTGCCTAGATGTGAAAACCGCTTGTGACGAGTAGAGACTAAAAGGACAAAGCTTTACGGAAAATAAAAAAACCGCCTTTGAGGCGGTCCTTAAATTCGCAATAAAGCGTTCTTAAAAAGCGCTTGTTAGTCCCCAGTGAAGATAATGACGAGGACGGAAGCGATGAATGCTGCGGAAACGGCAATGAATTCCCACGGATTGTCCATGACGGCGGACTTGGCAGTGCCGCTTGTTTCGTCTTCGACTTTCTTCTGTTCTTCTTCGGCTTTTGCCTTTGCTTCTGCTTCGGCGGCTTTCTTTTCTTCTTCGGCCTTGGCGAGTGCGGCGGTGTCTACCGGGGCTTCAGTCTTGGCTTCGAGAACTTCAGTGGCTTCGGCAGCCTGGGCTTGTGCTTCTGTAGCCTGAGTCTGGACTGCGGCCTGTGCGGAATCTGCTACGCCTTGAACCTGAGCTGCTGCTGCCTGAGTAGCGTCCGTTGCTTGAGCTTGTGTGGCTGCTGCTGCGTCAGTTGCTTGAGCCTGAGCGGTAGCTGCTGCATCCGTTGCTTGTGCTTGGACCGTTGCTGCTGCGTTCGTGGCCTGGGCTTGAGCTGCATCTGCTGCTGCGGTTGCCTGAGCCTGGGCGTTTGCTGCCGTGTTTTCTACAGTCTGAGTTGCAGTGGCGGTTGCGGTTGCTGCTTGTGCCTGAGCTGTTGCTGCTGCATCGGTTGCCTGTGTCTGTGCGGCTGTGGCGGTTTCAGCAGCTTTTGCTTCTACTGCTGCCGGAGCTTCGGCGGCTTTTTCTACCTTGGCGGCGACAGCTTTCTTTGCCGTTGCTGCCTTACTGACTGTTTTTGCTGTCGGGGCTGCAAAAACCATGGCTGCCGAAATCATCGTGGCGAGCAAAATTTTTTTCATCTTTCAATCCTCTTAGAAAATAAAGTTTCTGTTTTTCGCTATCAAAAATAATACTTATTATGTGATTTTGGTCATAAGAAAAGTAAAAAAGTTAAAAAAAATTGTGAAAAAAGGAGATGAACGGTCGGTTTTGGGGGACAAGTCGCAGATTTAACTAGTGGCTCTGGATCCCCACGCTTTGGTCGAGAAGGACGGTTCCGGGATGGCAAGGTTGAGGAAGACTCTCACTAACCACTGTTCACCAACCACAGGATTAGACGAAAGAACGGACCTTCTGCCCTACAGATGCCAAGTGAATGATTTATCTTTATAGCCGAAGTAACGAAAAAAGGTCTTAGGTAGTAGGTTGTAGGTCTTAGGTGAGTTAGGCGGCATAGCCGCGTGTGTATGAACCTAAAGCCAAACTCCTGTTGCCTAATCCCTAACCACTAATCACTAACCACAGGATTAGACGAAAGAACGGACCTTCGGCCCTACAGACGAAAGATATAAGAATGGATAGTTATGCTTGGCATGAGCAAACACTCTCGTCTTTCGTCTCTCGTCTCTCGTCTAAAACAAGGAAACTATGGCATTCAAATACGAAGCTACCGTCCAGCACGGTGAAGATACAACCGAATACGTAAGTCTCGGCAAGGAAGGCGTTTCCGTCGCCGAATTCGAAGGCAAGAAGATTCTGAAGGTCGCCCCCGAGGCGCTCACCAAGATCGCCCAGGCCGCATTCGAAGAAGTCGAATTCTGCCTGCGCCCGGCCCACACGGCCAAGGTCGCCAAGATTCTCCAGGACCCGGAAGCTTCGGACAACGACAAGTTTGTCGCCCTCACCATGCTCAAGAACGCATGCGTTGCCGCGAAGGGCATTCTCCCGTTCTGCCAGGACACCGGTACGGCTATCTGCGTTGCCCACAAGGGCCAGCAGGTGTGGACCGGCTTTGACGATGCCGAAGCGATTTCCGAAGGTATCTACAACGCTTACACCACCAAGAACCTTCGCTACAGCCAGATTGCACCCTTGACGATGTACGAAGAAAAGAACACGGCTTGCAACCTCCCGGCCCAGATCGACATCCACGCCGAAGAAGGCGCCGAAATGAAGTTCCTCTTTGTGGCCAAGGGAGGTGGCTCTGCCAACAAGACTTACTACTGGCCGATGACCAAGGCGCTCCTCAACCCGAAGTCCTTGGAAAAGTTCCTCGCCGAAAAGGTGAAGACGCTCGGTACTGCGGCCTGCCCTCCGTACCACCTCGCGATTGTGATTGGCGGTACCTCTGCCGAAATGAACACTCACATGGTGAAGCTCGCTAGCTGCGGTTACCTCGACGATATTCCGACAAGCGGTTCCGAAGGCGGCCGTATTTTCCGCGACCTCGAAATGGAAGAAAAGGTTTTGCACATTTGCCAGAAGACAGGCATTGGCGCCCAGTTCGGCGGCAAGTACCTGGTGCATGATGTGCGCGTAATCCGCGCTCCGCGTCATGCCGCAAGCTGCCCGGTTTCTATCGGCGTTTCTTGCTCTGCAGACCGCAACATCAAGGCGAAGATTGACGAAAACGGCCTCTGGCTCGAAAAGATGGAACACCATCCGGAAAACTACATCCCGGCTGGCAACGCCGTGAACCTCGCTCCGGCAGTCGAAATCGACCTCGACCGTCCGATGAAGGAAGTGCTCGCCGACCTCACCAAGTATCCGGTGAAGACGCGCCTCAGCCTCAAGGGCACGATGATTGTGGCCCGCGACATGGCCCACGCGAAGATTGCCGAAATCTTCGACAAGCAGGAACGCGGCGAAGAACTCACCGACGAAGAAAAGACCGTGCTCAAGGTCGTGTCTGACCACCCGATCTACTACGCCGGCCCGGCCAAGACTCCGGCAGGCATGCCCACCGGTAGCTTCGGCCCGACGACGGCTAACCGCATGGACCCGTACGTGATGCGCTTCCAGAGCAAGGGTGCTTCGATGATCATGGTCGCTAAGGGCAACCGCTCTCAGGACGTGACCGACGCTTGCAAGAAGTACGGTGGATTCTTCCTCGGCTCTATCGGCGGTCCGGCAGCCATCCTCGCTGAACAGAACATTCTGTCCAATGACATCGTGGCCTTCCCGGAACTCGGCATGGAAGCCATCCGCAAAATCACCATCAAGGACTTCCCGGCATTCATCCTCGTGGATGACAAGGGCAACAACTTCTTTGAAGGCCTGATTTAAAGGATGTTGCCCTTGCGCCAAGCGGATGCGGCTCGTTTTAACGAGCCGTAGAAGCGCGGAGTATTTGACTTTGTACATTCTTTATTGTAGTAGTCAAATACGGAGTCTCTCAATCGCCAAGCGGATGCGGCTCGTTTTGACGAGCCGTAGAAGCGCGGAGTATTTGGCGTCGTAAGTTCTTAGCTGCGGTAGCCAAATACGGAGTCTCTCAATCGCCAAGCGGATGCGGCTCGTTTTGACGAGCCGTAGAAGCGCGGAGTATTTGGCATCGAAAGTTTTTTACTGCATTAGCCAAATACGGAGTCTCTCAATCGCCAAGCGGATGCGGCTCGTATTAACGAGCCATAGAAGCGCGGAGTATTTGGCGTCGTAAGTTCTTTAATGCGATAGCCAAATACGGAGTCTCTCAATCGCCAAGCGGATGCGGCTCGTATTAACGAGCCGTAGAAGCGCGGAGTATTTGACTTTGTACATTCTTTATTGTAGTAGTCAAATACGGAGTCTCATCGGTGCAACAACTTCTTTGAGGGACTTATTTAGTTAGAAGTAGGAAGTAGACAGTAGGCAGTGTTTTTTTTCTGGTGCTGTCATTCCTGCCTTGAGCGGGAAGCTCTCTTTCGATGGAAACACCTCGCAAGCTAGAACTTGCGGGGCTTTTTTTTGAATAAAGTTTAAAATTTTTGACAAAATAATAGTTGATTGGTGGAGAATACGAAAAATCGTGAACACTGCTAAGATACGAATGATAAAAAATAATTTACATTAAACTGCAAAATTCCTTTAAAAAGGCTTTATAAAACAAGATTTGCGGGTATATGAAACAAAATGCTTGTGTTGATGGTATGACGATTTTTTTATTGTAAATAATTTTATTTAAAGTTATAAAACATCGCTATGGTGTTATCTTACTAGTGCCTGAATTAAAATGAAGAGGGGGCTCAATAGTCTTATCAAGTAGACTTATTTTAACAGTTGCTTGAGTAATTAATCCGGGCGAAGCGAAAAGTACTATAGAAAATGACTTTGTTGGGGAATTTGGAATACTTTATTTGTTGTATGGAATGGGTATGAGTTTGTTGGATTCAATGAATTTGTACTATGGTTGAAACAACAAAAAACAACATATAAATAAAAACGCCATTTGTTAAAAATGGAGGGGTATTTTATGTATAAAAAAATGACCTATGTCGTGGCTTTAGGCTGCATTTGCGCCAGTGCCGCATCTACTGTAAACTATGACCTTCTGGGACGCAAGGGGAGTAAGATGAACACCCCGATGGTCTATAAGAATGTGGACTATACCAAGGTCAAAAAGAATGAACAGCAACAGGTCGGTTCAGCTTTGGAAACGCGCGCCTTGGCAAAACGGAGTTCCGGTTTATCGAGTAATATTGACGCTTTAGAAGGTGCTTACAATAACCGGAATTATGGTACGAGTAATTCGGCTCACTATTACATGAAACGTTATTTTACGAACGGAAATGTGCAAACGAATACATATAATGCGTTGAACGGATATATGAATCTGTCAAACCAGGTCTTTATCCCGGTTGCGCAGGCGTCAAACTACAACCCGAATTATACATATACGACAGAACGCACGCGTGCCTATGAAACGCACTATAATATCAATGAATCGTATTATCCATTTACAAACGAGAATACATACGTTGGTTCCCATTATGGTTATCCGGGCGATATGATAATGTATTATACCTTTAATGAAATGGAAAATGCAACGTCTGATAGGAGAGCTGTCCCTTGGTTTGACGCTTCTAGTTATAGCGGCACCGGATATGACGATGTCGGCATCCATATGACTGTAGGTGCTCTTCCTGTCATGTTGGATTATGGGGAGCAGCTTAAATATGTTCGTTTGAGCAATACTGATCAGTTTGATCCGACTCCTATAAAAGAAATGGCTTCGTCAAGGATGTTCAGTACGATAAGGGCTTCTGCGAAACGTCCTGTGATTTATGTTGGTAAAAAATCGCCGACAAATCCGCGCTCTAGAAATCCGAAAATCTATATTGGAGTCCATGATGGTGTTGATGAACCGGGTATAGACGATTCGATGATGGTTTATTCCTCTGTGGCGAGAGAGCTCGACAACTACATCTATGACAATCGTACTATCGAAATTGCTGCTGCGGGCAATTATGCTGTTAGGTTCAACAATGCCCATGTTTCCGCAAAAGGGCAAGCCGCAAACGCTATTACGGTCGGTGCCGCTGATATTTATAGTGCAACGATTGCCGGGTACACTTCATACCGTTCAAAATACTGCCGTAAGGGTGTCGGAAAGTGTACGGACGGAAAAAATATTTATGATGGGTCCCGCAAGCCGGAAATCTACAACTATGCCCATTTCTATTTGAATGACGTTGAGAGAACTTATACGAACTGGGATAATGGTGGCGTCAATAATTATCCTCCGCTTTATGACGGTACGGAAATTGCTGCTGCACATACGGCAAGCATGGTCAAGGATCTCTTGATTGCCAATCCGTTCTACCGTTGGCATCCGGAAGTTGTCAAGGCTTTGTTGATGTCTTCAGGCTTCAATCATTTGAACGACATGCCGTATCCGCATACTCCCGCAACGACTGAAGTGCCGACTTATTATAGCTTGATTTTTGATAATGACCACAACAATTATTTCCATGAATCCCGTTACTGGATGGGCAGTATGGAAAAATTAAAAACCCATGTCGTCAGCACAAAGAATGAAATCCGCTTTACCATCAAGCGCCCGACGGATAAAAATTACTTTACTGCTGCTATAGCATGGCTGACTAGTGGAGACGATATTGATAGTATTGGTGTTATTCCTCAGGATTTTGATTTGTATGTGTATGAAAATAATGCGAACAATACAGAAATCGCTAATTTGAATAAAACTATTGCGAAGTCGACAGATGGTAGAAATGCTTTTGAAGTTGTCAAATTTAGGGCTGAATCTGAGTATATTACATTCCGAATTTTCCTTTGGAGCGATAATCCTAAATCCGAAAATAACGGTCAAGTCGTCCTTGGCTTTGATGTGGCCTCGTACCGATGATGCTACTTTGTAGATAATTGTGAATGCCCCGCCGTTTTTCGGCGAGGCTTTTTATGAGGCTTTTACGGTGTGGATGTTGGTTTATTTTATTAATGTAAATAATTTTATACAAACAAAAATGTGAGAGTTAAATACTTACATTTGGAAACGCCATTTTATAACAATGGAGGGGTAATTAATGTATAAGAAAATGACTTATGTCGTGGCTCTTGGCTGCATTTGTGCTGGTGCTGCATCTTCTGTAAACTATGACCTTCTGGGACGCAAGGGGAGCAAAATGAACTCTCCGATGGTCTATAAGAATATAGACTACTCCAAGATGAAAAAGGATCAGTCGCAAATCGGTTCTTCGCTCGAAAATAAGGTGTTGGCGAAACGCAGTTCTGGGCTTACGGGAAATGTCGTTGCTTTGGAGGGCGCTTATTGCAATCGTGGCTTGGATTATTCCACGACTTATCCAGTTCCTTTTTCGCTGAAAAAGTATTTTGCAAACGGGAATACGCAAACGACAACGTTTGATGTGATTGGCGGTACGAACGGTTATATGTACCAATCGAACCAGGTCTTTATTAACGTTCCGCGTTGGCCGAATTATTCGCCCAGTTATGTGACGACTGGCGAACGGTCGCGAGCCCATGAAACTCATTACAACGTTGTAGAGGAAAATTATCCGTTTACACCGCAAAATACGAAAATCTCGTCCCATTACGGTCATCCTTTAGATTCAACGAAGTACTTGTCGTTCGCGGATGAAGTAAAAAACTATATATCTGGCCGTTATTCCATTCAATCCTGGTATGACGTTTTTAATTATGGAGGCGTCCAGGAATTTGGCAATGTCGGTATCCACATGACCGTAGATGCGCTTCCGGTCAAAATGGATTACGGGGCTGATCTTACTTATATCCGGACAAACTGGAGTGACCAGTTCAATCCGACTCCTGAAAATGAAATTGCGTCGGCGAGAATGTATAGCACCATAAGGGCGGCTGCAAAAAGTCCTGTGGTCTATGTCGGCAAGAACTCTGTGACAAACCCAGGTTCCAAGGGACCGCAAATTTATGTTGGAGTCCATTCGGGAACGGATGGGGTAGGAAATGATGTCGAAGAATCGAAATATTATTCGACAGAAGCCCGAAATCTCGATAATTACATCTATGACAATCGTACTATCGAAATTGCGGCTGCCGGTAATTATTCGCACCGCTTCAATAATTCCCATCTTGCAAAGAGGGCCCATGCGGCCAACGCCATTACCGTTGGCGCAGTTGATGCATTCACGACGGAAATCGCTAGTTATACGTCAAGCGTTTCGAAATATTGCACCAAGGGCATCGGAAATTGCGCTGATGGCAAAAATTTAAGAGCGGGTTCCAATAAACCGGAAGTCTTCAATTATTCTCATTTTTACTTGAACGATAAGAAGAGAACGTATACGAGCTGGGATAATGGCGGTGTAAATACGTATCCTCCTCTTTATGACGGTACTGAAATTGCCGCGGCCTATACGGCAAGCATGGTTGCGGATATGTTGACTGTGAATCCGTTCTATCGTTGGCATCCGGAAGTTGTTAAAGCTGTGTTGATTTCGTCTGGATATAATGCCTTGCAGGGGAGTATTGCTCCATATACACCTGCATCGAACGATGTTCCGACCTATTATAGCTTGATTTTCGATAAAGATCATAATAACAGCTACCATGATTCCCGTTATTGGATTGGCGATATGAATAAGCTGTATACGCATGTGACTTCGAGTAAAAAGGAAATCCGTTTTAGTATCAAGCGCCCTGCAAACAAGACGAAGTTTACTGCGGCTATTGCATGGTTGACGAGTGGTAATGATATTGCCAATTTGGGCAAAATTCCACAAGATTTTGATATGTATGTGTATGAAAATACAACGGCAAATGTGAATAACATTACTTTGGGCAATTACAAGGCTTATTCTACCAAGTCCAGCAATTCCTATGAATATGTATCGTTCACGTCGGAAGCGGAATACCTTACGTTCCGTATCCGTCTTTTCGACGATGATTCTCGCTCCGAGAATAATGGTCAGGTAGTCTTGGGCTTTGACTTGGCTGCGTTAAGATTTTAGTTCTTGACAGCATGTGATGGAAAAGCAGCCGGAGAGATTCGGCTGTTTTTTTTGTTGTTAAAAATGTTTTACGTTGATTGGAGACTTATATAAAAGCATTGATAAAAACATTGATTTTATGTGGAAAACGTTGTTTTGCTAATCTTGTGCGTTATGTATAATCTTTGTTCAATATATCAATTTTATTACAATCAATATAAAGGCTTGTTTTTTATATAAAATTGTTATATTTCTTAGTGCAATTTTTTAAAAGGATGGTGAAATGAAAAAGAAGATTGCCTTAATGGTCGCTTTGGGTTGCATTGGCGCAAGCGCCGCCTCAGTAAATTATGACCTTCTGGGTCGCAAGGGGAGCAAGA
>CACWPM010000022.1 GCA_902762795.1 Fibrobacter succinogenes
CTCCGCAATATCATTGAGCATGTGGGTGACAAGTTCCCGCGAATCCGCTTCGGCGTAGGTAAGTGCCCGCCCAAGTATGACTTGAGCAACTGGGTGCTGGCGAAGTTCTCGCCCGAAGACCGCCCGGCCTTTGACGAGGCCATTGCCAAGGTCCCTGCCCTTGTAGAATGCTACTTCAAGCTCGGCATCGAAAAGTGCATGGAACGCTACAACGGAAAATAAAAAACCGACTTTTTACAATATTTCTAGCGGTATAGAGCTAGGATTTGCGCATGAAAATTACTATATTCAATGCGCAAAAGAGGTACTTTATGAAACTTTTGCCAGAAGCTTTGACGTTTGACGACGTCCTCCTTGTTCCCGCTGAATCTTCTGTTCTTCCGGCTCAGACCGATGTGAGCACTCAGCTTTTCTTTGGCTTTGCAGGGTGGTCTCGGCATTATCCACAAGAACATGAGCATCGAAGACCAGGCCGAAGAAGTCCGCAAGGTCAAGCGTTGGCAGTCCGGTATTGTGACCAATCCGGTGACGCTCGACGCCGACGAACCGGTGTCCGCTGCTTTTGAACTCCGCGCCCGTAACAAGGTGAGCGGTTTCCCGATTCTTTCGAAGGGGAAGCTCGTCGGTATGCTCACGAGCCGCGACCTCCGCACCGTGAGCGACATGAATGTGAAGATTCGTGCCGTGATGACCAAGAATCCGGTGACGGCAAGCCCGAAGGTGAGCCTCGCCAAGGCGAAGGAAATCCTCGCCGAAAAGCGCATTGAAAAGCTCCCGCTGGTGGACGCTTCCGGTGCCTTGAAGGGCCTCATCACGATGACTGACATCTTGAAGCGCGAAAACAACCCGAACGCTAGCCTCGACAAGAATGGCCAGTTGCTCGTGGGTGCCGCTGTCAGCACTTCTGCAAATACTCTTGAACGCGTGGCTGCCCTCGTGGACGCTGGCGTTGACCTGTTGATTATCGATACGGCTCACGGCCACCACATCGGTGTGCGTAACATGGTGAAGACCGTTCGCAAGAAATATCCGAAGCTCACGATTTGCGCCGGTAACGTTTGCACGCCGGAAGCTGTCGAAGAACTCGCCAAGTGCGGTGCGAACATTGTCAAGGTGGGTATCGGTCCGGGTTCCATCTGCACGACCCGTATCGTGGCCGGTGTGGGTTACCCGCAGTTCTCCGCTGTCGTTGAATGTGGCAAGATGGCTCGCAAGGTCGGCGTGAAGATTATCGCCGACGGTGGCCTCAAGTTCTCTGGCGACATCGTGAAGGCTTTGGCCGCTGGCGGTCACGCCGTGATGGTGGGCTCGCTGTTTGCCGGTACCGAAGAAGCTCCGGGTGAAGTGATTCTCGCCGATGGACGTAGCTACAAGAGCTACCGCGGCATGGGCTCCCTCGGCGCCATGAAGGCCGGCTCTGCCGACCGTTACTTCCAGGGTGGCGTTCAGGAACCGCGCAAGTTCGTTCCGGAAGGCATCGAAGGCCGTGTTCCGTACAAGGGACCGCTCCGCGATACCGTTTACCAGCTGATTGGCGGTATCCACTCTGCCATGGGTTATGCCGGTGCTGCTAACCTCGAAGAACTCTACAAGAAGGCGACGTTCGTCCGCATCACGGGCGCAGGCCTCCGCGAATCTCACCCGCACGATGTGACCATCACGAAGGAAGCCCCGAACTACCGCACGGGGGATTAGTCGGAAGTAGACAGTAGGATGTTTCATCCTGCATCTTTCACTTAGGACTGTCTGCCCGGCTCTCTCGAAGGTCGGGATTCCCTTTTCAAAAAACTTTAATCCGTTGCATGTAAGTTGCAGCGGATTTTTTATATTTTGAAAAAATTTTGGAAGTATATCAAAGAAGGAGTTGGAAATGAAATGTGTTAAGTTGTTTGTTTCATTAGCAGTGTTTGGCTTGGCATTTGCCGGTTGTTCAGGTTCCAAGCAGCACAAAGATGCTTCGTGGACGCAAAAACCATCGAGTTTGAGGGTTGTGTTTACCACGCCGGAAATTTTGAATAAAGAAAAAGATTCTGATGGCTCTAATGAGTGGACCGTTTTCCCGTGGTATTATGCAAGCACGAGTGATGTCGCTATTCCTGGAACAACGGCAGGTTCTAGAGATACGCTCATGATGTCTGAAAATATGAAAAAATTGTCGGAGTGGTTCTCGAGTAATGTGGACAATACGCTTAAATTCAATTCGAGCGTGCATTATAAGATTGAAGAAATTTCGAAGGACGGCGTCACGTACTCTGAAGAATTGCTAGACGGAGATTCTCTTCGTGTCTCGAAACCGGCCTCTATGTCTGATGAAGCCGAAGTTTATTTGATTTTTGATGGTATTGAAATGAAGTCTTATCAGGACTTTAGTCTTTATAATGCGGGCCTTAGTACACCTACAATTCCGATGCCTGTTATGGGATATCGAACAGACAATTGCGTCAAGATATCGGCTTCATACGCATTTTACGATGTGAAGGCCGGGAAGCGGATGGATTTTGGGCGCTTGGAAGAAAAACAGTGTTCTAAGGAAAGTGTAATTGAGCATGACTGGGTAAATGTTTTACGGGATTTGGTCTTGCATGCAATAGACAAAACTCCGATCGCTCAGTTTTAAATAAGTAAACGCAGCTTCACCAGGCTGCGTTTTTGATGTATATTAAGATTATGAATTTGCGTGAGTTTATTTTTGGCATGGTGTCGGCAGCGGCTTTGGCCTCTTCGTTTGCGCTTTCACTTTCTGTTACGGCATGCGGTGATTCTGATGGTTCGCCCGCGGCTGTGGATGAAAGCTCTTCGTCTTCGGAGGAATCGAGTTCGGTTGCTGCATCGAGTTCATCAGTTGCGTTGTCGAGTTCTTCTTCGGAGAGGCTTGCGCAATCCTCATCATCTGTGAAATATGCCGAAAGCTCGAGCTCGGAAAAGCCTTCGGAATCTTCGAGCGGTCGTACTTCATCAAGTTCCGTTTTTGAGAAACCCGTGGAGTCATCTTTTTCCGGGATTCCTGCGGAATCTTCATCTTCCGAGAAGCCCGTGGAATCCTCGGATAGCGGAGTATGTACAAATTGCGATAGCTATACGGCATCGGACCCGATACTTGTTGAAAATGGTGGCAAAGGTTCTGTGACGACTTACGGGAGCGTCACGGAAAAAGAAACGAGTCTCGGTGGCGCCTGTAATTATGGACAAACAAACATCCAGTATTATGCGGCTATTCATGTGAACGTTTCTCCGGGCGATGATAAAGGCCCGTGGGATGGTGGCATGGCTTGTGGCGGATGTGTCCACGTGAAGGCAAAAACGCCGGATGGTTGGAAAGAGGTGACTGTGCGCATTACCGACCGTTGCCCGGATGCAAATTGCGGAGTAGATTTGGGCGGAGCTCCTGCTAGCGATATCATGGGAAGCCGTGTCGGGCGTTATTACGGTGAATGGGAATTTGTGAGCTGCGAAGGCGTCGAGGGCGTGTGGGGCGACTCCACGTCTATCTGGGTCAAGGAAGGCGCCAGCAAATACTGGAGTATCATTCAAGTGCGCAATCCGAAAGATGCTGTTCGCAAAATTGTGATTCGCGAGATGAATGGCGATAAGAGTTACACTCTCGAAATGGTTGTTGGCACAGAAAACTTCTGGACGGTGCCACAAGAAATTTTGCAGTCGGATAAAAGCTATAGTGTTCTAGTGAGTTACCGCAGCGGTACAGATGACGAATGGATTTTGAAAGGCCTTGATTTAGCTAAGCCCGAGGAAACCCTTTATTTGCACGATTTCCGGAAGAAATAAGTTTGTATATTTGCTTTTAATGTTACGCCTAAACAAAATTGAGTGATTGGGCTTTATTCAAAAAGGAGTTGGCATGAAACGATTAATGTCGGTTTTGACTGTTGTTATTTTATTTGCACTTACGGGGTGCGGTGGATCCAAAGCCGTTATATCGGAAACCTGGAATTGGCGCCCGGCAACAATCGCTGTTATTTTTACGAATCCGGCGGTGGCGAATGTGGAAGACCTTGAAGATGATTTGCCTGAATATGTCAATTCGTTCCCGGTTTGGATGGCTGCTGAATTGAAAAGGAACATTGAATCAAAGGCTGAGTTGTTGAATAACAATTCCCAGATGCGCGTTGTTGTAAAGCATACTTCTGTGGGCATCACTGGTAATGGCAACTTTAATATGACCGAAACAGGGATTACGTTTAATGACAGGGATGTATTTAGTATTGATGATGATCGTCTCGCTTTGCCGGATGCAGATGTTTATCTGTTTATCGATGCGATTAATATCAACTCGGTGCTCACCGGAGGTGGCATGGGTTTGATTGGCTTATTGCTCCATGAAGGGCTGATGACCATGAAAGCCACTTATTCTTTTTATGACGGCAAGACTCATAAGCGCTTAGGTCTTGGATCGTTAGAAGTTGTCGAGGACTATGTTTTTGGCGTATCTAGGTCGAACTGGGAAAATTTGATGGAGATTGCTGTCAAAAAGTTATTTGATGATACTCCTGTCTTGGAATGCGATGATTGCACTGTCCGTGCGAATTGGAGCGGGTCGGGTGCCGTTTCGCAAAAGGCGGAAAAGAAGAGTGTCTGGGATTAGATCCGCTCACTTTTTATGTTGTGAAAATGAAAAACGGCGCCTTGTTGGGCGTCGTTTTTTGCAATCTGCAAGAATTTAACGAGAGTCGTGGCATTTTAAGAAATACGCGACTCTTGAAAAATACGCGGCTTTTACTTGTTCAAAAGCTCAGTTGCTTCGGCGACGGCGAGCAAGTCCGCTTCCTGGAACGGCTTGCCGATCCACTGGAGACCAACCGGGAGTCCGCCTGCCATACCGCACGGAACGCTCACGCCCGGGAGACCGGCGAGGTTCAAGCTGACGGTATAGATGTCGGAGAGGTAAACGGCCATCGGATCGGATTCGTTCATGCCGCACTTGAGCGGGAGACCTGGCATCGTCGGGCTGGCAATCACGTCGCAAGTCTTGAAGGCTTCGGTGAAGTCGTCCGTAATGAGGCGGCGGACCTTCTGGGCCTGCACGTAGTAAGCGTCATAGAAGCCGGCGGAGAGAACGTAGCTTCCGAGGAGGATGCGGCGCTGCACTTCCTTGCCGAACGCTTCGCTGCGGGACTTGGCGTAAAGGTCGAAGAGCTTACGGGCTTCGGCACTGCGGTAACCGTAACGCACGCCGTCGTAGCGGCTGAGGTTGGAACTTGCTTCTGCCGTTGCGATGATGTAGTAGCTGGACACTGCGTAGCTGATGTGCGGGAGGCTCACTTCCTTGATCGTGGCGCCTTCGGCTTCCATCTTCTTGAGCATGTTTTCGATAGCGGCCTTGCATTCCGCGTCGAGGCCTTCGGCGAAATATTCCTTCGGAACGCCGATGACCTTGCCTTTGACGCCTGAACCGAGCTTTGCGGTAAAGTCTTCGGTCGGGCGAGTGCTCGTGGTGTTGTCGTGCGGGTCAATGCCGCAGATGGCGCCGAGGAGCGTTGCGCAGTCACGGACGGTTGCACCGAACGGACCGATCTGGTCGAGAGAACTTGCGTAGGCGAGGAGCCCATAACGGGAAACGCGGCCGTAGGTCGGCTTCAAACCGACAACGCCCGTGCAGGCTGCCGGCTGGCGGATGGATCCACCCGTGTCAGAACCGAGGGCGCAGGGAACCGTGCCAGAGGCAACGGCGACTGCGGAACCGCCCGAGGAACCACCCGGAACGCGGGATTCGTCGAGCGGATTCTTGACCGGGCCGTAGTAAGAAGTTTCGTTGCTCGAACCCATGGCGAATTCGTCCATGTTCGTCTTGCCGACGATGATGGCGCCTGCGGCTTCGAGTTTTTCGAGTGCCGTTGCGGTGTACGGAGCGACAAAGTTATCGAGAATCTTGGAGGCGGCCGTGGTGCGTGTGCCGGTCAAGCACATGTTGTCTTTCACGGCGACCGGGATGCCATCGAGGGCGCCCAGAGACTTGCCTTCGGCGCGGCGCTTATCGCTTTCTTTAGCGCGTTCGAGAGCGCGGTCGTTCAGCACCGAGATGTATGCGTTCAAGTTTTTAGTCGATTCAATTTTTTCGAGGGAAGCTTGTGCGAGCTTTTCGGCTGTGGTGCTGCCGTTAGCAAGTTCTGCTTGAAGTTCCTGAATAGTCTGCATTATCTTTCTCCGGACCATTTCATAATGTAAAGGGCGATTAAAAAGCCAAATCCACTTAAAAGGTTCACTTTAAAGCCAAAACCGAGTGCAAATTTGACCAAGTACAAATCGATAATTATCGGTCCCCCGTTGTCAGGGAAACCAATGCTGTATTCGGCAGCGGCTGTGAAAATGTGATGCACACTGTTGTCGTAGCCGCCGGCGTTCAAAAGCACCCCGAGCTCGCCGAACAAAGCTCCGAGAGCTTCGCCCATAATGCCGCCCAAAATAAGGAAGACAAAAAGGAAAAGGATGATGCGGGCCAATGAGTTCTTGTGAGTCATGTACGCAAATATAGTATTTTGAAAATTAGTTACTAGTTACTAGTTTTTGTTTACTAGGGAATTTTTTGTCTTTGGTTGTTGGTCATTGGTCAATGGTCTTTAGTCGTTGGTCTTTATTCATTGGTGTTGCTTGGCGTTCGGCGGTTAAAGATTTCTTAAGCGTTTTTTGGGGGGGATTGAGGCTAATATGGTGGTTTGGTACGTAAAAATGTGAAAATCTGCTACCAAATGCATGAAAATAACTCTTTTGGTAACAAAAATTGCAGATAAACTTAATGGAAATTCGCTAAATATGAGTTTGTTTATGAAAAATGTGTTACCAAATGGAGCGTAACGTTAGATTTGGTATCATAATGCAAGCCTGTTGAATGAATATTTTGTAGTACAAAGTAAAAAATGTGATACCAAACACGACAAAAAAATCATTTTGGTAACAAAAAAATGAAAAAAACGTTTTTTTACTTGTTCAACTTGGATTTTGGAGGATGATTATTTGCGTTATCCCAAATTGATATCGGGTGTAACTTGAATCTTGTAGTCGGGGTAGAGCTGAGCTGCATCGCTCTTGATTATTTCGAGGGCTTCCTGGGCGTCCACGCCGAATTTGATGACCACGTCAAAGCGCATTTCCTTGGCTTCAATGTTTACGTAAAAACCGTGCATCTGGAGCGCCCAATCGTGCAATTTGACTTTGTCTAAAATCGTGTCGCGGATCTTGGCGGCTTCGTCATTTTTGGTGTTGTAAGAGTAGACGCCGATAGCGGTGAGGATGACGCCTGTTTCGCGGTAGACTTTCTTTTCGATTTTGCGCGTGAGAGAATCCAGGTCGGCAACAGTCATGGTGTCGGGGAGTTCTACGTGCACGGAGGCAAGCTTCTTTTCGGGACCGTAATCGTTGATGACGAGGTCGTATGCGCCGTGGACGCCTTCTTCGCTGCGTATGAGTCCCTTGATTTGCTTGGTCAGTTCGTTGTCGTTTTGCTTGCCGAGCAAGTCACTCACGGTGTCTTTCAACATTTCAAAGCCGGCCTTGATAATGAAGATGGAAATCACGACGCCGACATAAGCTTCGAGCGAGAGTCCCGTGAAAATGAAGATGAGAGCCGAGGCGAGAACGGAAAGGGAGAGAATGGCGTCAAAGAGTGCGTCGGAGCCGGATGCGATGAGCGAACCGGAATTTACGCGTTCGCCCTGCGATTTCACGTAACGACCGAGGACGACTTTCACGACCACGGCGATGGCGATGATGACAAGCGAAACGGTGGAGTAGTCGGCTTCTTCGGGGTGGATGATTTTCTTGACGGATTCCACGCAAGAGGTGATGCCCGCGTAAATCACGATGGAAGCGATGACCATGGCGGTCAGGTATTCAATGCGGCCGTAACCGAGAGGGTGCTTTTCGTTGGGCAATTTTCGCGAGAGCTTGTTGCCGACAATTGTGATGATGGACGAGAGGGCGTCCGAGAGGTTGTTCACGGCATCGAGAACGACGGCAATGGAGTTTGCCATGAGGCCGATAACCGCCTTGACGCTCGCGAGAATGACGTTCGTGACAATTCCGACAACGCTAGTTTTTACGATGACTTTATTGCGGTTTTCTTCGTTGTGTTTTTCTTCATTGCAGTTCTTTGCCATATGATTCTCCTACTAAATTCTCTCGTCTGTAGCCGCTTGCGGCGTTCACTCGTCTATTTAATGCTCCAGTCGATGGGTTCAAGTCCTTTGCTGACAAGGTAAGCGTTTGCCTTGCTGAAGTGCTTGCAGCCGAAGAATCCGCGGTATGCCGAGAGCGGACTTGGATGTGGTGCGGTGAGAATTAGATGACCGCGATTGGGTGCAACGAGCACTTGCTTTTTGATGGCGAAACTGCCCCAAAGCAAAAAGACGAGGTTCTCGCGGACTTGCGAAAGCCGCTGGATAATCGTGTCCGTGAACTGTTGCCAGCCAATGCCTGCGTGACTTGCCGCCATGTGGGCGCGTACTGTGAGCGATGCGTTTAAAAGCAAAATTCCCTGATGAGCCCAACCTTCCAAGTTTCCGTGTGGCGGTGGTGTGATGCCGAGATCATCGTGGAGTTCTTGGAAAATGTTGATGAGGGATGGCGGCGGCTCAATGCCGAACGGCACCGAGAAGCAAAGCCCGTGCGCTTGTCCCGGATTGTGGTACGGGTCTTGCCCGATGATGACGGCCTTGACTTTATCGACAGGGCAATAGTCGAGGGCTGCAAAAATCTTCGGTCCGGGAGGATACACCACGTGGTGCTCTGCGTGTTCCTGCAAAAGTTTTGCCTTGATTTGCTTAAAATACGGCTGTTCGAACTGGTCGGCGAGCAGTTTCAGCCAAGATTCTTCGAGTTTGACGGACATAGGGCTATGGGGTTGTGAGGTAATGGGGTATGGGGTTAAAGTATGGCACCGTAGGTGCGATTAAATATGCCCAGAGGGAGCCGCGGGCGACCGACCTCAAAGCGAGTGAATACGAGCGTGCTCATAGCTCATTCCTCCTCGTAAGTATCGCGATTTTCTCGCCGTCGAGGCGCGTGTAGAACAATGTTGCCGCTTTCGTGCCTTTGGGCTTGAGGCGCTTGATTTCTTGGTCGGGATCCACTTTGACACCACGGAGCTTGAGCGTGAGTTTTCCGATGTCATGCGATTTGAGCATCGCGCGGACGGCGCCTGTAGAAATCTCGGACGATTCCAAAATTTGGTAGGTGGCAAATGCGGGCGAAGGGAGCGGCTTTTCGCTTGCGACGTAAGCGATGCCTGGTGAAATCAGGTGTGCCGATTCGTCGTGGGCGAGTGCGACAACGCCAAAAAGGTGACTGCGGAGCAGCACGGGGGCTGGTTCTGCGATGAACTTGGAAATCCCGCCGAGCGGCAAGTCGGATTCGCTGCTCGATGTGCGGTAAATGCGGTCGCGTCCTTCGAGTTCGTAGTTGTGGTCGTATTGCGATTGCTCGCTTTCGTTGCGCGCTTCGCGTTTTTCGTCGCGGGCGAATGTCCAGTTGGCAATTTCGTTCCCTGTTTTGTCGACCATCACGGCGCGCACGTGGTCGGGATTCTTGGCGAGTTCGCCGAATAGCACTAAACATTCGCGGCAGTCCGTGCGAGAACCGATGTACAAGATTTCCGTGCCGCGCGGAATTTCGCTGATGGGGTAGCCGGGCGGGATTTTTGCCATGCCACCTTTGTAATGCTTCGAAATTTCGATGACTTCATCGAACGTGGGCGTAAGGTTTCGCAGGTCTCGCTGGTTCTCGCCTTCAATCGCGCGGCGGGCGGGGTCAATTGTGAAAAAGTCGGCTTTGGGGCGGGCGAGCGTCGCGTTCTCGGAATCATTTTCTTTGGCAACTTCGCGGACATCACCGAGGATTGCGTGTGCATCGTGGGATTCTTGTGGGATTCCACGCATTACACCGCTGTTATAGCGGTACATCGCAAGGCGATTTTCGTCAAGATCGACTCCAATTGTGGTGAGTTCTTGCGGCAAGAAGAATGAGTCTCCGCCCATGCCGCAGCAAAGGTCATGTACAACGGGGGCGCTTTCTTTGCAATTCTTGCTCGCTTGGCGGGCGCACTCCCAAAGGGTTGATTTCCAACGGCCGATATCTTGTGCGGTACTTTGCTCCAGCGCTAGTTTGTCGCAAAGGAGGAATGCCGTATTCACGAGACCGAATTTTTCGCGGAATTTTGGCACTAGCGCCATATAATCCATAATATCGATTCGCTCTTCGTTGCTGAATTCCTTGGCTAGTTGCGTCGAAACCTGCAATGCATCCCATTTTTTCTGGGTCGCATGTGCGATAAAGTTCTGTACTTTAGCTGATGTGAGTAAATCCGCATTGAACATGCTGAAAATTTAATTTTTATGCAGGAATTTTACAATTTAAAATTTTGAGGATTAGCGATTAAGATGTATTTTTAGTGGAGAACGTTGATTTGAATTGGCTTGGTATGAACTTTTTAAAAAAAATTGCAACATGTGTGTCTTGTGCTTCGTTAGTGCTGTTTATGCAGTCTTGTGGTGATGATACGGCTTCGCCACCTATTGATGCGTTAAGTTCTTCGTCTGTGCCGGAAACGCCAGATTCGTCAGCTCAGAAAGATTCGAAGTCGTCTTCGGATGAAGCGTTATCATCTTCTGAAGACGGTGGTGCTGTTTCAAGTGAGTCTAGTTCGTCGTGGGAAGAGTTATCTTCTTCGGATGATTCATCTTCATCGACGACCGTGGCCTCGTCTTCTTCTAAAATATCGCAATCATCTTCGTCTGTTCGAAATCGACGTTCCTCGTCTTCAAATATATCGCTCTCCTCTTCTGAAACGTTGCGCTCTTCATCTTCACTTGCATCAAGTTCTTCATCGACTCCGCCTGAACTGATTAAATTTTTTAACGGTGCCGACATCTCCGAAGTTCAGGAGTACGAACGAAATAATTCAAAATTTTTTGATGTAGATGGTTCCGAAAGCGATATTTTTACCATCCTGAAAAATCATGGGTTCAATTCCATTCGCTTGCGTACATTCGTGTCGCCCAAGGCGAAGTATGGCTATGCGGCGAGTGGCTGCGGACACGATGCCGAAGCTTACGGTGATAAGGACCATGTTGTCGCTTATGCGAAAAAAGTAAAGGCTGCCGGCATGGGACTTTTGATAGATATCCATTATAGCGATGTCTGGGCCGATCCTGGTAAACAAATTATTCCCGAACGCTGGCGCGGCGTGAATGATGCCAACGCGATGGCGGATTCTGTTTACGCATACACCAAGGATTTGATGAATGCGCTCAAGGCTGCGGGGGCAACGCCTGACATGGTGCAAATTGGCAATGAAACAACTCCTGGCATCTTGATTCACAAACCGAACAGCAAAACAGATTGCTGGGGAA
This sequence comes from Fibrobacter succinogenes, assembly GCA_902762795.1. Classification (GTDB taxonomy): domain Bacteria; phylum Fibrobacterota; class Fibrobacteria; order Fibrobacterales; family Fibrobacteraceae; genus Fibrobacter; species Fibrobacter succinogenes_E. The sequence continues at coordinate 11,358 of CACWPM010000022.1, forward strand.
ATGGCGTCGATAAAGCTGCGACTTCTGTCAATGGCGATATGGGAACTGCCACGGGCAAGGCGAATGCCGCCAAGTATTTCAATGCAGGAATCAAGGCCGTCAAGGAAGTCTCTCCGACGACGAAAACCGTGCTGCACATCGAACGCATCCGCCAAGCGTCTACAGTAACGTGGTGGATGGGCGTTGTCTTTGACGATTATAAAATCCCCGCTGACGTGATGGGCTTTTCTGCTTATACCGCTTATGGCGATGGTCCTCCCGATAACTGGAAGAATTTATTCAATACGGTTACGACAAAGTATTCAAAGCTTGAATTTATTGTCGCAGAATACAACGGCGGCGATAAAGACAATCATTACAACTTTGACAAATCTCGCCAAAAAACACGCGAAATGCTTAGTGAAATGAATCGCTGGATTGGAACATTCTTCTGGGAACCTACAATTGGTGGCGCTTGGGGGCCAGCGTTGTTTGACCGAAAAGGCAAAGACTATTACGCCAATAAGGATGCGTTCAAGGAATTTTTCTAAAACGTAGAAGGGGCCTTTCGGCCCCTTTATTTATCTGTTGTTATGTTTAAGCAAAAGCTCTTTCGTCAAGGCATTGTTCAAGTTCGTGCATAATATCGTCCTTGTTGTAGCCTTTCCCGATAAAGACAACTTGATTTTCACGGTCGCCAAAACGGGAATCCCAGTTTTCCTTGACTTCAGGATTTTCGGCAAGGTACGTTTGCTTTACATCTTCACGCAGTGCGTCAATCCAGTAAGAAACCGGCATCACGGACGAGTTGCGGCCCGCCTGCTCAAAGAGCTGCACGTCCTTGCTTGCGTCCGAGAACCAGATGTAGCCTTTTGAACGGATGAGTTGTGACGGGTAACGGTTGTTGACAAATTCCATAAAACGGTCCCTGTTGAATGGGCGTCTGGCTTCAAAAACAAAAGACGAAATTCCATATTCATCAACGCAACCGTTTTGCTTTCTACCCGGCTGCAACAAACTTGCCGTAGCTTTTTGGATTGCTGAAGATGAATCGATTTGATCGTAGTTGAACGGCTTTGTCGTCATGATTTTTTCGATATCGATTTGACCATTTACCGAGTGGATAATCGGGGCGCGCGGCTGAAAATCGCGCACGATGGATTCGACTTCCTTGAGCTGGTCTGCACTGAGCAAATCGCACTTGTTCAAAATGATGAAGTTACAGAATTCAATCTGGTCTACAATCAGCGTAGTGATTTCTTCATCGCTTAAATCGTACTTTTCTGCAAGGCTATCTCGGACCTGTTTTCTCTGCTTCAAATCGCTAAGGAATTCCCGATAAATTCTATCAGCATCCACAACTGTGACGATAGAGGTCAAGTAAACGTTTGTATTGGGATTGTCTTCTTCGTATGCAAGGAAGCTTGCACTGACGGCTCCGGGATCGCTGATGCCGGAAGCTTCGACAAACACGACTTCAATGGAATCCAGGTTGGAAATTTTTTCAACATGTTCAATGAATTCATCGCGCAGCGTGCAGCAAATGCAGCCGTTTTGTAATTCGAACATCGGGCATTCGGTGACGTTCGAACCGTTCTTTTTCAGGATTTCGGCATCAACATTGATGCTCCCCATATCGTTTACGATCAGCGCAACTTTTCTCTTTTCTTGCTTGAGAAGATTGTTCAAAAGTGTGGTTTTACCCGACCCCAAATACCCGGTGATGAGTACCACCGGTTTCTTATTCTTTTTCATAAGAATCCTTTGTTAAAAATTATGTAGTTATGTTGTTAGCTCGCTAGTCGACAGTTTTCACAAAGTCCGTAAAAAACAGTGCGGAAAGGATCAAGCGCAAAACCGTGTTCCGCCATCAAATGTGAACTCAGCTTTTCTAAATCGTGACATTCGAGATGGATGAGCGTGCCGCATTTTTCGCACTTCAAGTGAAAATGCGAAACTTCTTTGTGGCATTCTTCGCCCATGTATTGGAAGCAGGCGGCGTTCTGTTCGCCAAGAAAATACTTTTGAACAATGCCCATCGCCACAAATTTTTCAATCTGGCGATAGATCGTCGCGATGCCGATAGAAATGTTCTTTTTCTGGAAATAAGCCGACACGTCTTCTGCAGTAAAATGGCGGCCCAGCATCGCTTTGAAGCAAGAAAGGAGTAGTTCCTGCTGTTTGGTTTTGTATTTTATATTTCCCATGTCTATCTCGAAATTTGATAATCGTTATCAAATTATACTAAAGTAAGAGATTTTTGGCAAGGGAAACGAAAAATTTACGGTTCAACCTTAAATTCAAGCCGATTTTTCCAATGACGATTTCGGTCCGCGTTTTGTACCCTTTTCCCAAGGGCATCCACGCGCTTGATTTGCGTATTCTGCATTTGCGATGCGTCTAGCCGAGAGTCTACTGCGCGTTTCATGTGAAAGTCGCGGATTCCTGTAGTTCCTTCGCGCAATACAACAGCAATGCTATCAAGAATCGGATTCCCGACGCCTTCGATGTAGTCGTGCGAAACTTCCCAGACCATGATGCCGGCGTAACCATTCTCCTTGACCCAACGCGATTTTACGGCGGAAGAATGCGGGTCTTCGAAGGTTACGTATCCGGTCGAAGATACTCCATAGGGCTCCACGGCTACGCTGTCATAGAAGTATTTCCAGTCGGTGTTCGTGACGATATCTTTGTATGCGATTTGCTTCGCAGTACCTTTGGTGAAGTCGGTGCCTGGGCCTGTGGCTCCTTGGAATTCAAAGCCGAATGACGGAATTCCAAAGACCATTTTTTCGGCGGGAACTCCGCGCTTGCTCCAGTATTCAAAAGTTTCTTGCCATGACCATGTGGTGTAACCATCGTGCGGATAGAGTGGCGAATCGAACATTGCTTTTTCGTCCCAGTCGCCGGTCATGTCGTAGGTCATGAACCCGAACCAGTCTAAATTTTTGATGAGGACTTCGGCTGTAAACCATTTACCGTAATAGGGCGAGCAGGGGAGCGCTGCCGAGAGGCTTTTATCTTTGGGGAGTGCATCGCGTAGCTCTGTGAGCAATTTGCTGTAGGCGATAGTGTCTGCCTCGGGGACGGGATTGTATTCCCATTCCCAGTCCATATCGAGTCCATCGAGATTGTGGTCTTTGACGAACTGTACGAGTTCCGTAATAAATTTGCCGCGGAGTGCATCGTTCGACGCTACGGGTACGAAGTTTTCGCTCTGTCCGCCGCCACCGAGCGAGACGATGACTTTTGTTCCGGCGGCGTGGGCGAGCGCTACCATTTTGTCGAGTGCGCTTGGATCATCTGCGGCATCGCCGCGCAATGTACCATCCGTGTTGGGCGTGATAAAACTCCACAGCACGTGCGTTAATTTGTTGTATGGAACTTTGTCTACAGTGTAGGCGGGCTTGTGCCATTTGCCCCAATCGGGGTAGTAGCCGATGAACAGGGAATTGGCCCATGCGGAGCAAAACCCGGCGAGTGCGAAAAGAGAAATTGCGGCAAAAGTTTTGATTGCATGTGAAATTTTATACTTCATTTTTAAACTCCAAGTTGGCGACACCTGACAATATCAATTAACTTCCTACCGCCTACTTCCTACGGTCTACTAAACTCCGCTTCAGTTCTACTACGTAATCGGCAGCATTCACGAAGTCTTGCGCGTGTTCGATGGCGATGACGGTATGGCCGGCGTTGCAGAGTCCATGAATGAGTCCGAGCAACTGTTGGATGTCTTTTTGATGCAGGCCACGTGCAGGTTCGTCAAAAAGGAATAGCGTGTTCGGGGCTTTTGCGCGTGCAAGTGTAATGGAAAGTCGGAGTCTAGCGCGTTCGCCTCCGGAGAGGTGCGCTGTTGTCTGTCCGAGTTTCAAGTAGTCGAGGCCTGTATCGACAAGCGGCTTGAGTTTTTCGGCGAACGGTTTCATGTTCGTGAATAGCTTGTATGCGCTTCCGATTTCCATGTCCAAGATGTCGGCGATCGAGAGCGACTTGAAGCGTACTTCGAGAACTTCGTCGCGGAAGCGTTTGCCAAGGCATACGGGGCATTCGGATTCTTCGTAACCGAGCGGGTCGTAAATGACTCCTTCACCTTTGCAGTTTTCGCAGCGACCGCCGGGGGCGTGCATACTGAATTTTGACGCGGTGTAGCCACGCACTTTGCTTTCGGGTAGCTTTACGAATAAATCGCGGAGTAATGTGGCAAGCCCGATGGCGCTTGATACAGTGCTTCGTTTGCTCCCGTGAAAATCTCCCGTTGTGAGGATGGAAAGTGCTTCGATGCCGAGGACTTTAAATTCTTCGGTCATCGCACGCTTTGCGATGTTTTCAAAGAGGAGTGTCGATTTTCCGCTGCCGCTTTGGCCCGTGATGACGCTGAACTTGTTGATGGGGAAGGCGGCGCTTACCGGTGCCATATCGAACTTCGCGAAATTCTTTACGAGAATTGCTGCGTTTTGTTTGTCGTCTGAGATTGCTTCGCTTTCGCTCGCAATGGCGAAAGGCTTTCGCTCAGGACGACTTCTTTCGTCTTTTGACTTGTCATTCCTGCGAAGGCGGGAATCTCCTCTCTCGTCTCTCGTCTCTCGCCTCTCGTCTAATTTCCTAATCCACTTTCCTGTGGGCGATTCCGGATTTTCAAGGACTTCGTCGCGGTTGCCTTGGAACAAAATCTCGCCACCTTTTTCGCCTGCGCCCGGCCCCATTTCAATGATGTAGTCGGCGCGGCTGATGATTTGCGGATTGTGTTCGATAAGCACAAGCGTGTTGCCGCGCTTGCGGACTTTTTCAAGGACTTTCCAAAGAGCGGCAACGTCCGAAGAATGTAGGCCGCTGGCGGGTTCGTCGAGAGCAATCAAGAGTCCGTTCAAGTGCCCCGTGCTGAGGCTTGCGAGTTTTAGCCTTTGCAATTCGCCACCCGAAAGCGTTTGCCCGGCACGTCCTGGAGTGAGGTAGCCGATGCCTAAATCGTTAATCGCGTCAATGCGGTCGAGGAGCGAATTGAAAATCGCCTTTAAATTTTGTCCGATTTTATCGTCAAAAATTTGGTGCAAAAGCTTGGGTAGTTCTGCAAATTTAGTGGTGAGAATTTGCTTGTAACTGACCTCATCAACGGTTGCGTTTAGGAAAGCTTTCTTGAGGCGGAGTCCGTTACAGTGTGGACATTCCGTATTTTCGTTTTCGTTGTCTTCTACATTGTTTTCGGCGTGATTTTTACGGCGGCTCCCGTTCTCTTTGTCTTTTATTGCGGTGGTTTCTTGAACGATTCCCGTGCCATCGCAGTATTCGCAGACACTTGTACGATTGTAAGGCGAGAATGCGCGAGCATCCAGACAGGCAACGGTTTCGCAGGACTCTTTTGAATTGTGCAGCTTGTCGCCTGCGTTCGGGCAGCACGGTTTTGTGCTGTAGAACTTGCGTTCGCCCGCAATGTCAAGCGTGATTGCAGAATGCGTGAGCTTTAGCGTGCCGTCAACAGCTTCAGCGATTCGCGTGCGCGTATTTTCGCGGACGATGACTCTATCGACGATGATGAAAAAATCCTTGGGCGTAAGGACTTTTTCGCCGGGTAACAAGTCCGCGAGCGAATACATGGTTCCATCGGCGATGGCTCGCGTGTAACCTTGTGCCAAAAACACCGCGGACAGTTTATCCAAAGTCGTGCGGCTCTTGCCCTGTGCGGCATTCTGCAACTCGATTCTCGCCAAGAACTGTAGCTTTGTCCCGACGGGCATCCCTGCGATTTCTCGGATGATTTCTTCGCGGCTTTGGCTCACCATCGGAGCGCCACAAATGGGGCAGGCTGGCTTTGCAAACGCCGCAAACAACGTGCGCAAGGCGTTGTCGCATTCGGCAATCGAGAGCGCAGTAGCCTTTGCGGGCGCTTCTCCGCGCGTGGCAGCAATCGCTAAACTTGCCGGGAGTCCTTCGGCACTGTCGAGCGGAATATTTCGCTTGCCTCCGAGCAGGTCGGCGGCGAACGGCGAGAGCGTTTCGAGATAGCGTCGCTTGCTTTCACCGTGGAGCGTGTCCATCACGAGTGTTGATTTCCCGCAACCCGACGGTCCGCAAACAACCGTAATTTTCCCCAGCGGAAACTGGGCATTGACGTTCTTTAAATTATGAAGTCTGCAACCACGAAGAGATATGTACTCGGTCATTTTTATTCACCGTATTTCTTAAATCTGCTTCCGTATCCCTGAATAACAAGACCTAAAGAAAGGTAAAAATTACCGCCATTATCGCCAAGCGTGGGTGTGTTAAAGTTCTCGTAACCCGTTGACAATCTGAGCCCTATGCGGGCGTGGCCCGTGTCTATTTTTTTCATATCGCTTGGCTTGTCGATTTTAGGCTCGGTAAAGTAAAAATCGAATGATGTTCCTATGTGAAATCCGCAACTTGTTTCTGATTTAAACGATTTTTTAGAAACTTTTTTTTGGAGGCTTGTGGCAACGATGGAAGGTCCCAGGAAAATTCGGTTTTCTAAGCGTGGAAACGAGAGAGTCTTTACTCCGATAAGAACGTTTATGAAAGCTCCGCTGATGAATGTGCTATCTGTGATGTCTGTGGAGCTAATGGCACGTATAAAAACTCCTGCGTCAAATTTTTTGTATGTTGCGTTAAACGAACCACCGAATGTTTCGCCTAAGGAGAATACTTTCTTGGCTTTGCCGAGCGGGACGCTAATGCCTCCGACGAAGCTGAATTGACCGGAAAAATTATTGAGAGTTGTTTCTCTGTAAAAATTTTTGATAATATATTCTTGCTGGTCGGTTTTCTTGATGCTGTCCGCGTTTGCTTTTACTAAGTTGTTTCGTTCTTCTAGATTTTCTGTGGTACTGGCACCTACTAAAACTCGCCAGAATGCTCTGTCTCCGGAACTGAACGAAACCATTGAGGTTTCAAGTTCCCCTGATTGAAATGTCTTTTTCAAAGAATCGAGTAATAGGGCTTGTATAGATTGCTTATTCTTGTCTGTGTATGTGACTTGTATGTAATCCTTGTTGATGCCATTGTATATTTCAGAATCTTGACACTCCATGTTGTCTTTGAATGTGCGTAGATAAATGCTCATGAACCGTTTTGTCGAACAGTCAAGTCCGGAGACTGGATCTATATATAATTTATCCATACTTTGTTCGATAAACGCGTCAAGGCTGTCCATTGTATTGCGAATTGTTTCGCGGTCGCCTGCCGCTAAAGCCTCTTTTATCCGTTCCTTGTAAATGACAGATTTGTTGTCCTGTAGTTCCGCAGTAAAGGTGTGGGGGAAGAATTTTTGGTTCCTGTTTTCGGGATCTGTTAACGAATTGAGTATGTCGTCGTCAATGGGAGCCGAATAGCCGTCGTCAAAGAAAACTCTTGTAGGTCTAGATTCGAACGGATGACGCCCCGTCAGTATGTCAATGTCAGTTTGGTCAAAGCTGAAATGAATTTTTTGTGTTGATGGCTCGATGAACGGACCCGAGCGGATAAGAAACTTTTTGGATACCGTTGAATTCCTGTTGTACTGCTTATCCCATTTTTTTGTTTCTCTGTTATAAATTCTTTTGACTTTGTATAAAATTTCGACCAATGTATAGCTTGCGCTGCCGAGTACGCTGTCGTTGTAGGCATCCCTGAGTTCTTGCGTAGAAGAATGGAGCTGGTCGCGGAGCTCGTTGTAAAGTGGTCTTGCCCAGGAATCAAATAATTTACGGTCTTCGTCGGAGATTTTTTCGTCGTAGACGGTGGCGGTGTCGTTTTGGTTGAGGTAGGCGAGTGTTCTTGATGCTTCGTAATTTCCCCAAAACACAAAGGACGTGTCTTTGTTGAGACGGTCCAGTAAAGTGGTCTGCAGAGAATTGGGGGGACTTGCAAAATGGAGCCTGTCGTTATGTTCTTCGCAAAAAACATAACCGCAAGGTAAATCCGTGTAGGCAAAAGTGATGCCTGCAGCGAAAAAAAGAATCCCTAAAACGAACTTTATATCGATTTGTATTTTGTTGTAATCAAACATTGTTTAAAAGATAATTATTAAATGTGAAAAGAACTGTATTTAATCCGATGAAATGTTACTTCGAATTATTTTAGAAAGTCGTATGTTATGAGAATGTTGCTCATTTTTTATTTGTTCTGTCTTGTTGTAGCTTGTTCTAGCAGCACTCCGAAATCATCGCCAGATGTTGTCGCATCAACGCCTTCTTGTAGTTCTGTATCTTCGTCAGCTTCGACTTTTGGCACCATGACAGATTCCCGTGATGGTCAAACTTACAAAACGGTGAAAATTGGTGAACAGGTGTGGATGGCTCAGAACCTGAACTATAAAACGGACTCTAGCTTTTGCTATAACGATGTGGATAGCAACTGTACCAAGTATGGTCGGCTTTATCGGTGGGCTGCTGCGGTAGGATTGTCCAAGTGGTTGGCTTTTGCCAACGCAAATAGAATGGGAGACGTTGCTTGACGCCGTTGGCGGCCAGTCTTCGGCTGGCCCGCATCTCAAGTCCACTTCTGGTTGGAATGATAGTGACGGACCGGCGGAAAGCGGCAATGGTATGGATGATTTCGGCTTCTCGGCGCTTCCTGCTGGCTTTGGAGCTGAAGACGGTTATTTTGATAACGAGGGTTTTTTGGCAAATTTCTGGAGTTCGACAAAAGAAAATAATTATCGTTACGCGTATTCCATGACTTTGTTCTACACCTTAGATGGAGCGGGCTTGTGTGGTTACTTCAAGTTCTACGGATTCTCCGTTCGTTGTCTCAAGGACTAGGCTTACAACCATTTGCCTTGTTAACAAAAGACTGCCTTGTGGCTGTTCAAAATTAGTTCTGCAATCAACTGCTGACAAAATAAACATTTTTGATAACGGTTGTTTGTAGAACAAACGATCGCCTCGGTCATGACAACTTTTGCAAGCAAAGTTGTCGCGACTCTCGGCTTAGAATTGTTTGCAAAATTTGCAAGGTCTTGCTTTTTTTATTTTTCGTTGTAGATTTGTTTTGCTGCGAGAACTGTACGGCTTCTCCTTTGGAGAAAGATCGTTCTTTTCTATAAATTAACGGAGGGACTTTTATGAATCAATCTATTCCTGAAAAGCTGAAAGGCAAAACATACATCGACCCGAGAACCGATACTGGATTCAAGAACCTGTTCGCCAGCAAGGAGACCATCAAGGACTTTGTTGACGGAATCTTGCACCTGAAAGGCGACGACCAAATCAAGGATCTGAAATACTCGTTCGATGAGGCTATCCGGTTTCTGGTTCCCAATGAACGGAAAATTTCTCTGGACGCATTTTTGACCGAAGCGGAGAGAGAAATGACTACAAAAGAAGAACTTGCTTGTTGTCTCGCTTATGCTAAAAGAAAAATAGCAGAAGAAGCCATAAAAGAAGCCTGAGAAGAAGTCTTAAAAGAAGCGAGAGAAGAAGCCATAAAAGAAGCTAGAAAAGAAGTCGAAGAAGCTAAGGAAGAAACTAGGAAAGACACCAAGCTCGAAATGGTCGATGCCATGCTTGCTAATGGCAAATTGACCGACGAAGATATTGCGACCATTTCAGGTATTCCGCAAGAAGAAATCCGGAAGCGCAGAATACAACACTAAGTTAAGAAAATCCCCTTGACATAAGGTTGAACTATTGCGTCTATATAAAATCAGCCCGTGCAGTTCATTTGCTGCCGGGCTGTTTTAATTCCATTAGATGGGGCAAGGCCCCAACTCTTAGCGCTTCGCGCTTATTCCTTAAACGTGAATCTCAGTTCGCCGAATGGTGTGCGGAAATCCTTGTTCTTCAAGTTGTTTTCTTCGATGCCTGCAAAGAGCCGGTAGCCGCCGCCGATAGAAACTTCGAACAATTTTGTCACGCGGAAGTTGAATTGTGCCGAAAAGTCGGCGGTAAAGAATCCGTCTTCTGCCTTGAAACCATCTTCGTCGCCTTTATCCATGAAATCAACTTCGCCACCGCCAATGCTTACGGGGAGCGAAATGGAGAAGATCCCGTTGCGGAAAACGACTGGTTCTGCAAAAACGCCAAAGGCGTGGTAGTCGATCATTTGCGAGTGACGGACTTTCGGGTTTTTTACGTTGCTCATGATCGATGATTGGTATGCACCGAAACTGATGTAGGGGTTCAGCGCAATGCCGATACGGATGTTCATGAAAATCGTCCCGTCGCGGGCGATTAATGAATTTCCGCCGCTTATGCCAAGGAGCGCGCTCCACCCCGAGGATGCCTCCTCTTTTGGTTGATAATCGTCAGACCCTTGGAGCTTTGCATGAGAACTTACGGCAAGGGTCAACGCCATAAGAATAGATGTGATAATTTTTTTCTTCATAGTCCGTCCGTGTTTCCTTCCCATCTCCAGTTCTTAGTGCTGACCGACGGCCAGTGGCAAATCGTCCACACGAGACTGTTGCCGCACAAAATGATCGACCAGACACCAAAGAGCAAGAAGAGGAATAGTGGGATAAAAGCTAGCGATCCGTAGAAAATGGACATGCGCGTGACCATTGCGGTTTGGATGAGCATCAAAATTTTCACGTAAATGTTGATGGCGAGCCAGGAAATCAGGGTGGAAAGCATCGAAGCCAAGAATAGTTTGCGTCGAGTGTAGGGCTTGTGTCCGCTTGGGCGGGCAGGCAATGCGTAGAGCATGATGAAAATCACGAGGAGGACCGCGATATGGAATGCGGAGTACCAGAAAGCCGTGATTAACGCCTTGATGACGTCCGGCGAAAAGTGAAAGCCATCGACAATGATGACCGAGAGCACGTTCTGCACATGGTTCACGAAGCCCGCGAACATCCCGACAACGGCAGCGCCGATCAGGAGAAATGGTGTATAAACCTTGATTTGGCGTACCAACGTTCTAGAAGTTTTGTTTTCCCAGACTACATTGAAGTTCGTTTCCAGGCTCCCGAAGGCGAGGATGAACGTGACGAAGAGACCGCCGGCGCCGATGAATCCAAGTTTTCTGATAGGAATGTGCTCTGCATTTTCCACGATGTCCATAATCTGCTCGGTCGGCCAGTCCAGATTGAGCATGTCGATCACGATGGGGAGGTAATCCGAAATGAAGTTGCCGAAACCGACCGCAAGCGTAATCGATGTGAGCATGATGAGCAGCGGGACGACCGCCACGAGAGTCGTATAGGTTAGGGACGCCGCACGCGTCATTCCGTGGTAATACAGGAACGACTTTCCGGTGACAATCATGATTTTTACAAATGTGGGAGAACGTGCTGCGATGTGATCGAACAACCATTCCCACGAAAAATTTTTCCACCAATGCGGCATAATCGTGTCAAATATAGTTAAACGAATGACTTAAGTGACTTTTGAGGCGTTCGCTTCGTGTTTTTTTACGAAAAAATGTAGAGTTTGTGGTAAATTTTTCTGCAAAAATGGTTTTGAAACGTTGACAATTTATTCTTTAAATTTGTGGACTTTCTGTTTGAAATGTCAATTTGAAAGTAAAAAATATAATATCCAATGTGGACTTTTTATTAAAAAATAGATTATATTAAATTGGAACATCTGTATGGTTTTTAACCTCGCTAGGAGCGATAGTTTTTTATGGGATACAATTGGAGTTTTAAATCGATCGTTGTGAGTTCCGTTCTCGCGGCGTGGCTTGCCGTACCTTCTTTTGCGGCCTCTCGCCAGATGGAAAATTTGACACGTGGACTTACGGTTGCGAATGTCGGTTCGGGCGTTTTGGTAAGTTGGCGCTTGCTTGGAACGGACGATCCGACAACGGAGTTCAACCTCTATCGCGATGGCGAAAAAATTGCAACGATTGCCAAGACGGCGGGAACCAACTATCTGGACAAGGATGGGAAAGTTACGTCCAAGTACGCGGTTTCCGCCGTGTCGGGTGGCAAGGAAGGTGAAAAGGCTTCTGCCGAAATCGTCTTCACGGATGCCAAAAAAGACGTGAACAACGTCAATTTCCCGTACAAGGTTTTAAAGCTCGATGTTCCGAAATCGCAGAAAATGCCGGACGGCTCCACCTGCACCTACACCCCGAACGACATGAGCGTGGGCGACCTCGATGGCGACGGTCAGCTGGATTTGGTTCTAAAGTGGGACCCGAGCAACGCGCAGGACAACTCGAAGGACGGCTATACGGGCTCGGTCTTTGTCGACGGCATGAAGTTGGACGGCACGAGGCTTTGGAGAATTGACCTCGGCAAGAATATCCGCGCCGGTGCGCACTACACGCAGTTCATGGTCTACGACCTCGATGGCGACGGGATTGCCGAAATTGTGATGAAGACTTCCGACGGCACTGTCGACGGCAAGGGCAAGGTGATTGGCGACGCAAGCAAGGACTACAGGACGTCTGGCGGCCGCATCATGAGCGGCAACGAATTCTTGACTGTGTTCAACGGGCGCACGGGTGAAGAAGTGACCACGATTGACTATTGGCCCAAGCGCAATATTACGAATTCCTGGGGCGATACCTACGGCAACCGCAGCGAACGCATGCTTGCGGCAGTGGCCTACCTCGATGGCAAACATCCAAGTGTCATCATGAACCGCGGCTACTACACGATGGCTTATCTCGTCGCATACGATTTTGATGGGAAAAAATTGACTGAACGTTGGAGACATGTCTCCGATAAGTCGGGTCAGGGGCTTTATGGTGAAGGCAACCACAATCTTTCCGTAGGCGATCTCGATGGCGACGGCAAGGACGAAATTGTCTTTGGCGCTGCGGCCCTCAAGTCCGATGGTACGCTCCTTTACCGTACCGGGTTCGGTCATGGCGATGCCATGCACCTTTCGGACATGGATCCGGACAATCCAGGCTTGGAACTTTTCGATGTCCACGAGGACAAGCAGAACAAGTACAGCGAAGAATTCCGCGACAAGGATGGCAAGGTCATTTGGGGAACGACCCAGACTGCGGCCGGAAACGTAGATAACGGCCGTGGCATGGCCGCTGACGTCGATTCCAACAGCCGCGGTTTCGAGATGTGGTCGGGGACCAGCAAGGGCATCCGCTCCGTCAAGGGAGATGTCATTTCCACGACAGGCCTTTCGCAGAATTTCCGCATTTATTTCGATGGCGACTTGCAGGACGAACTGATGGACGGCACCGGCAGCCCGACGGTGGAAAACGGAGGTAGTACGGGTGGAAAGATCGACAAGTACAATTCGAGCAAGAAGACTTTGGACCGTCTCTTCAGCTTCTATAACGTGGAAGGCGCTTCGCTCAACAACTGGACCAAGGCGAATCCCTGCATCGTTGCCGATCTCTTTGGCGACTGGCGCGAGGAGCTCATCGTGCGTTCCGGTTCCGACCCTTCGAAGGTCATTATCTTTACGACTCCGTTTACATCGCCCTACCGCGTTTATACGTTGATGCACGATTCGCATTACCGCGTCTCGATCGCCTGGCAGAACGTGGCCTACAACCAGCCGCCTCACTTGGGTTATTACCTGCCGGATGCAGTCAAGAAACTCACGGCTCCCGATATTTATGTTGTCGGAGGAAATGTTGTAGTGCCGGTGGATACGACACCTGTCGTGAACAACGGAAAGTCAACGATGGATGCCTCCAAACCGAAGGATGGCGCAGGCTGGACTGAAACAACGAATGCGGGATTCCTTGAAAACGGCTATTACAATTTTGAAAATACTCTAGCCAGTTATGGCGTGTGGGAAATCTTTTCTCCGAAAGATGCAAAGACAACGCTTACAATCCGCTATGCTAGTGGTAGCGAAGATGCTCGCGATATGTCTCTTAGCATGAATGGAAAGTCCGCAGGAACGGTAAGTTTCACGTCGACAGGCGAGTGGACGACTTATAAAGAAGCGAAGATAGATGTGTCGCTGAAGGCCGGAGTCAACACTCTCAAGCTTTCTTCGATGACGAGCGATGGTGGCCCGAATATCGATATGTTCACGTTCGGCATCGATGGCGTGGTACTTTACGATGGATCGAAGGTCGTGCCTCCGGTGGCTATTGAACAGCAAATGTTTATGCCGCATGTCTACAATCCGGTGACTGGAATTCTCAAGACGCATGAAGCGGGACTTGCCGAAATTTATGCTTACGATGTGACGGGGGCGCTCGTGTGTGGAATTTCTCGTAATGTGACGGCGGGATCTTCTGAAATGAAATTCGATCATGATATGTTGCCACGTGGATTTTACATGGTTGTTGTGAAGTTGAATGGACGGTTGGTTTCAAAATTGTTGTACAATGCGATAAAATAACAAGGGTGCGTTCCGGGGCTTGTGCTCTCGGAATTGCTCTTTTATTGGAGCTTAAAGGGGTTTACAAATGGGAATGTTGAGTAGGATTTGGCAAGGCGCTATTTTTGCAACGATGCTTACGGCTCCTGTTGCTCTTGCTAAAGTCACTATCTATTTGTGCGGTGACTCTACGATGCAAGATTGGGATGCCGGCTATTGCCCGAAGCAGGGACAGGGCCAGGATTTTCATTACTGGTTTGACGTGAACAAGGCTGCGGTTGTGAACCGTGGTCAAGGCGGCATGTCTTTGGGCGGTGGCGGCAAGGACAAGAATGGGGGCGTTGCTGTCGGTTACTATGACATGTTCTTCAAGAAGGGTTGTTCGAATGGCAATTGCATTGCAGATAAGTTGCAGGCCGGCGATTATGTTGTCATCCAGTTCGGTATAAACGATAACAATTATAGTACCGAGGATTTCTTCAGGTCCAACATGAAAAAAATGGTCGATGATGTCCGCGCCAAGGGGGCGAACCCCATCATCATGAGTCCTATTCGCCGTTGTTATTACGATTCGCCATCGGCAATCCACAATAGTTATCGTGGTTATCCGGCATTGAGCAAAAAGCTGGCTGAAGAATATGATGTCCCGTTTATCGACATGAGCGAAATGGTTGCAAATTACATGATATCTGTTGGTGAACGTTATGCACAACAGTTTGTCTTTAATTATGCAACGAGCGCTGAGTATTCGAACCTCAAGGCAGACCAGGCCGACCAAGTCCATTTGCAGATGAACGGCGCAAATGCCTTGGGACGCATTATCACAGAGCAGATGCGAGCCCACAAGGATCCGGTGGTGAAAAAACTCGGCGATTACATGGCTCCTATGTACCAGGTGAGCGTAAAGGTTTCGCCGGAAGGTTCTGCCGAAGCGACATCTATTAATGCCTACTACCCGCAGGGCATGACCGTGATGCTCAAGACCATCCCGAAGTCTGGCAAAAAATTCTTGGGATGGTATGACGGCAATGGAAACAAAGTCAGCGGGCAAGCCGTTTCTACCGTGAAATCGCAGTATATCTATACGTTCAAGATGAAGGATGCCGCAACGCAGTTTACCGCTGTTTACGAGGGCGGCACTGCCGAAAAGTACACGGGTGATGGCAAGGCTTTGACGGCGTTCCCGACAACGACTCCGAAGAATCTCGATGACGTGACTTTTGTTCCGTTCACGCCTATGGAAGGCAGTACCGAGGATAGCGTGAAAACGGACAAGAACATCAAGAAATTTTTTGACGCCTACAAGCCCGATGAAGGCGAGGGATTTTCTGAAAATAACAACCCAGGTTTCCACGGCGAGGGCTTTTGGAATTTTGCGAACAGCAAGACTTCGTTTGCTACTTATAAGGTAAAATTTCCAGGAGCAGGTCATACGACTCTTGCCATCATTTATTCAAATGGCGGCACGAGTGATCGATCGGTCAATGCCTACTTGGATCATGACTATTATATTAGTGCTCCTCCGACAGGTAGCTGGACGACTTGGGATACGGCTTATGTTGTCCTTGATGCGCCTGCCGGCGAGGCTGAACTCAAGTTCATGTCGTTAACGGCGGATGGCGGCCCGAATATCGACATGTTCGGTTTCAGTTTTGATGACGTTTGCCGTGTAGGTGTAGATTGTGGAACCTCCAGGATGGTGAATGCTCCGGCAGGTGCTGAGGGTATTCGCTTGATGGGCAATGTGCTTTCGCTGACGGAAAATTCCGATATCAGGGTCTATGATACGCATGGAAGCTTGGTCGCGCGCAAGTCTATTGCCGCAGGCGAGGTGGATTTGTCCTCTCTTGTGCGTACGAATGGGCTCTACCGAGTGATGGTTCGTCAGGGCAAAGTGCATTACGCCGCTACATGGGCAAAGGTAAGATAGAACTTGGAACTTAGAATTTGGAGCAAAACAGTTACTGGTAAAAGTCTTCCTCGACCGTTAGGGAGGGAATCCAGGATAACGTGTTTTGCGAGGATCAGTCCTAACCACTAATCACTAACCACTGACCACCGTCCACTGCTTATGAAAACTGTATTGAAATTCTTTATTGCTGCTGCTATTTTCACGGGTGTTGCCGTGAGTGATTCTACGAGCTTCACTATTCATGTCGTAGGAGATTCAACGGTGCAAACCTATAAAGACAACGCTTATCCGCAAACGGGGTGGGGTCAGGTCATTGGCTACTTCTTCGATGGAGCCCGTGTCAAGGTAAACAATGCGGCTCTCGGCGGTCGCAGCTCCAGGACGTTTATTGAAGAAGGTCGTTTGGATGGAGCGCTGAAATCGGCTCAGAAGGGCGATTACCTTTTTGTGCAATTTGGACACAACGATCGTGATTACAGCAAGGCGGCACGCTATGTGGAACCTAAAGATTTTCCGGGATACATTCAAAAATATGTCGATGCGGGTCAAAAGAAGGGCGTGAATGTCATTCTTATTTCGCCGATGAACTTGAACGGTAGCCGTAATGTGTTCTCGACGGGAAACAATAACTATGATGCGCGTGGAATGATGCAGACGGTTGCAAAAAACAATAAAATCCCGTTTGTCGATTTGAACATGAAATCGTACAATACGTACAATACGACGTACAAATCGATACCGGATTACGTAACACGTTATTTGTACAAAAAATTGGAAAAGGGCGAATATCCGAATTATCCCGATGGCGTGAACGATGGCACGACGCACTTTCAGGAAATGGGTTCGATGGGCCATGCGCAAATGATTTGCGAAGAACTCGAAGAAAATCTCAAGTCGAATTCTAATTTGTCTGCTGAGGCGAAGGCGGGGCTTACAACGCTTGTGTCTGCTATCAAAAAACGTTATACCATCCATGTCAAGACAAATCTCACGAATTACAATGGCCTCATTACGCAGACGCAATATTTCCCGGCGGGTTCCCCGATGACGCTCCGTGTGACGCCGAACGGCCAGACGTTTGAAAAGTGGGTCGATGACGACTGCAAAGAAATTTCGAACAAGATGATTTATTACGGGTTCAAAACAAAAGCCCGTGACATTACTTATACCGCTATGTTCAAGGGCGGCGCGGCTTGCACTCCAATTTCGCATGGGACTGAAGAATCGACAAATTTAAGTTCTGGCGGACCGAACAGTTCTAGCAGTTCCGGAGGCGATGTCGCGGCGACGGATCTTGCCGATGAACTTTGTTCGCTCGATGCGGGCACGGATGCTTGGCCGTCCGTGATCGAAACGTATCAACCTGAAATTGCAGACGGCTTCTCGGAATATAATCACGAAGGCTATACGGGCAAGGGCTTTTTCAATTTTGAAAATTCTGCATATAGCAAGGCAACGTATATGGTGACTTCGGACCAGTCGGCTGAAAAAGCCCGCGTACTGGTGCGTTATTCATTTGCAGGGGATGCAAACCGCAACATGAAGGTTACGATTGACAACGGCGTTTATGATGTTGTTTTTTCGCCGACCGCATCGTGGGACGTTTGGGATACGGTCTATATTGATAACGTTTGGGTGGATGCGTTGGATTTCAAGGTGACTTTTCAATCCGCTTCCGCTGATGGTGGACCGAATATCGATATGATTGCATTTGACATGGCGAATGTTTATCGCACAGGATGCAAGACGGCTCGGAAAAAACATGGACAGGTTTCTATAGCTGCTAAAAAAATTGTGATAAAGCCGCAGAATGAAGGCTGGACCGTCAATGCCCTGGGTCAAAAAGTGATGAAAAATGTTGACCATGCGGATTTGCGCAAGCTCTCGAAAGGCTACTATTTCCGCTATTAAAAACGAAAAAGTCATTTTTGGTCGAAATTTACGTAAATATTTGCAAAAATATCTTGATTTTTACGTAAAATTTTAACGTTGTATGTAATAAAAGTCCGCTTGTGTGCGGACTTTAGCTTTAAAAAGTGTTTTTTGGGGGATTTTTGAGGCTTGAAAAGCCAATTGAATGGTCGCGAAAGTCCGATTTTACGGAAATTTGAAGAGTTTGTCTGAAATTTTACGTCAAAAATTTTAAAATAGGGAGATTTTTACGTAAAAAACGGGCTTTTTTCATTTTTTCAAAAAAAATAACACATTTTTCACAACGTAATGTGGACATTAAATTTGCAAAACTGTGGACAATTATGTATATTGCTATCAGTAACTCCTTCTAATAAAAGGAGATGCCCGATTGAATCGGGCATGACAATCACAAGCTCAGACCCCAAAGGGGCGAAGCCCCGCCCTCATAGCCCATAGCTCAATGATCAATATCTTTGAATATCTGAATTACCGCGAATTTTTGAAAGACGCTTACGAAGAGCGCCATGCAAGCGATTGGCGCTTTAGCCATCGTTTTATTGCTGATAAGGCGGGTTTTGATTCATCGATGTTCAATAAAATTTTGCAGGGCAAGCGCAACCTGACGGGGCGTATTATCGATGTCTTTGCGTCCATTTTTTGTAATGATGATCGAGAAAAAGCATACTTTGCAAATATGGTGGCGTTCAACCAGGCGAAAACTCATTCCGAAAGCCGTCAATTCTTGGAAAAACTCGTGGCATCCAAAGAATGCAAGGTCGAGAATTTGGCGAAGGATCAGTTTGAATATTTTGACCATTGGTATCATGCGGTTGTTCGTGAACTGGTGACTTTTTACCCTTATGTGGGCGATGACGCCGCTTTGGGACTCATGGTGCGTCCGCCTATATCTGCAAGCCAGGTCAAATCTTCGATAGCGCTTTTGGAACGCCTTTCGATGATTAAGAAAAATGAACAGACGGGCTTTTACGAACAAACGCAAGGCCTTGTCTCGAGTGGATTCGAATCGTACAATACGGCGGTGAACGCTTATATTCAGCAAAATTTGGATGTGGCGCAGTCTGCGATGGATCGCTTTGATCGCAGCGAACGCAATCTTTCGACACTTGCATTTGGCTGTGACGAAGATACATATAAAGAACTTGTCGAAATGGTGCGTCGTTTCCGCCGGGAAGTTCTTGCGAAAGTGGGGGCTTGCCAAAAACCGAATCGCGTGTTCCAACTGGGCTTGCAGCTTTTCCCTCTTTCTGATCCGTATCCGCCACCGCAGAGGCGTGGACGCAAACGCCGCATTCGTGGTGCGGAACTTCAAACGTTGATCGCGGGCGAATGCGCTGCGGACGATATTGCAGCGTCTTTTGTTGATGCAAGTAAGTCGCGCGATTCTCGTGCCGTAGATGATTCTCGTGCCGTGGATGAAACTGATAAAATTCAAGGGGACCATCATGAAAGTTAATGCGAACATGGTTGCCCGAAATAGATTGTTCGCGCTGTTGGGGGTGCTTGTGGTATTCCTTGTGGCTTGCGGCAATGAAAAAGTTGCTGGAGGCACGGAAGCGGAATCGACCATTGCTTTGTATGTCCAGTCAGCAGATGGATCGCCGGCTTCGATGGCTCGCGTTCGAATCTTGCCTGATGATTACCTTTCTAGCGGCCCTGTGGAAAAAGCTTGGAATGAAACCAATGAGGATGGGCACGTTTCGTTCGAAGTCCGCAACGGTCGCTACACCATTGAAGCGCGTAATGTGCGTGAATCTAAGGCTTCGGGCGCGGTACATTCCGTTGCCCTTGATGCTAGGTCGGATTCCAAGGTTGATACCATCAAGCTTGGCGAACTTTCGTCTATCGAGGGTTTCGTTGTGCTTGGAGTATCTCCTGTTGTTCGCGTGGCTGGCCTAGATCGTTATGTTGTTCCTGATAGTACAGGCCGCTTTGTTATAGATTCGCTTCCACAGGGAAGCTTCGATATCCAAATTGGTGATCCGCAAAAGGTGTATTCGGCCAAGATGCAATTGAATGCAGGGGATACTTTGTATGTTGACGGCTCCGATACAACATCGACGATTAAAGTGATGAAATCGAAAAATGTGATGGCAACGGAATTTCCCGAGAATGATTGGAGTGCTCATGAAACTCTGCTTAAACAGATTCATGGCTATGCCGATGGAACGCTTGGTGCCGCCGGTATTACGGATAGCACGGATAAAATAAAAAAAGTAAAAGGTGAAATTTGCGTTGTCACGACAACGGATGATTATGTTGTAATTAAAGATTCTGTTTCTGTTGCCGAAGGCTCTTTTCGTGAATGTGCCGAGAAAGATGGTCCTATATGGATTCTCTTTAAGAAGAGCGGTACATATAATTTGCAATCTCCGCTACGTATAAAATCGGATAAAACGATTGATGGTCGCGGTCGCGATATTCGCATCACGGGTATGGGTGTTTTGACGAATGAATCTTCGAATCTCATTTTCGAAAATTTGATCTTTACCGCTCCGGCTATTACTGCGCAGGATACATCGAGTCGTCGAGCGCTTTCGCTTCATAATAAGACGCATCATGTTTGGGTGGACCATTGTACATTCGAGGAATACCCGCTCATTGAAGTGGATATCAAACGCAGCTCGTATGCAGTGACTCTCTCGTGGAACCGTTTCGAGAATGCGCAGACCGGTATTTTGTTCGGGCTTGAACCGGATATTTATGTGGATTCGTCGCAGACGTTAACGTTGCATCACAATTATTTTGCAAACTTGGATTCCCGTGGTATTCTTGCGCGCCACGGTAAAATGCATGCTTACAACAACTTCTTTTATGATGTGAATCTTGCTGGAGTTGAGTGCTCGGATTCTGCTTCGTGTTACATAGAAAGTAATGTTTTCAATAATGAAAAACCTGTGGCGGTCTACCGTCTTGAAAATAGGGACGGAACACCGAACAAGGCTACTTTTGGCTTTGTTTATATGATAGATAACTGGTTTGGCCGCGGTGGAGAAAATCTTGCTGGTGATGCACGAGGCTATAAACCGGATTACAAGGTCTTGGTTGATGATGCTGGCGCTGAGCTTGCTGTTCGTGTGAAAAGTGGAGCCGGCCCTCGGTAAAAGATGACGTTCGCGATGGCGTCCCTACATCCAACTTTCTACTTCTAACTTCTACTGCCTACTAACCTACATTCCCCAGCGGCGTTCGTTCGGGGCGAAGTCTTTGACCTTGATTAAAAAGCCGTATTGCAGCGGCAAGAAGTTGCTGTGGGCGAGGAGCTTCGGCATGAACTTGAGCTGTTTGCGGATGCCGATGATCTGCTCGATTTCGAGACCGTTCTCTTTGGCAAAACGGCGGAAGCTCTTTTTTGTCCAGAATGTCTTGTGGTTGATATCCAGAACGCCATAGCAGCGCTCGCCCTGGTCCACGCGCACGTAACGGAAATCGCGGAACACGAGAATCTGGAAAATCGTTTCGATGCTCAAAAAGTTCGGCAGCGAAATGAGAATATGCCCTTCGGGATTTAAATGCTTTTTGCAGAAGTTGATCATGTCTACCGGGTCGTTTACATGTTCCAGAACATCGCAAATGACAATGAGGTCGAACTTGCGGTCTTCGGTGTACTGCTCGTAAAAAACGTGGTGGTATTCGTTGAACCCGCCCGGAACCTTGTCCGCGGTCTGCATGTCTTCGCGGTTTTCGGGTTCGATGGCGACCTTGTAGGCGTCTTTCGGGTAAAGAACGCAGTTTCTGCCGGATCCGGCTCCGATTTCTAGAACACTTTTGACATCGGGCGGAACGAGAATGGCTATATCACGGCGAACTTTATTTGGGTACATGGTCTATCCTTTTTGGGGGTAATATATAAAAATATTAGAGTTGTTTTATGCTTTTAATTCTAAGCCCAGTCGACTTTTTATTATCTAGTAACTATTAACTAAAAAATTAAAAGCCAATAACTAATGGCTAATAACTATTGACTAATAACTAAAATTGCTATATTTGCGGTGCGAACTTTAAAGGAGCTATAATGCTTAAATCTACATTGCAACAGACCGATCCGGAAATCTATAACATTATTCAGAAGGAAGCCGAACGCCAGGAATACGGCATCGAACTTATCGCTTCTGAAAACTACACTTCCAAGGCTGTGATGGAAGCCATGGGTTCCGTCCTCACCAACAAGTACAGCGAAGGTTACGTTGGTAAGCGTTACTATGGTGGTAACGAAGTTATTGACGAAATGGAAGCTCTCGCTATCGATCGTTGCAAGAAGCTCTTTGGTTGCGACCACGTGAACATCCAGCCACTGTCCGGTTCTCCGGCAAACGCCGCTGTCTATTTCGCCGTCCTCAAGCCGGGTGACAAGGTCCTCGGCCTCAAGCTCGACCACGGTGGACACCTTTCTCACGGCCATCCGGTGAATTTCTCCGGCATGCTCTACAACTTCGTGCAGTACGAAGTCGATAAGGAAACGGGCCGCATCGACATGGACAAGGTTCGCGAAATTGCTCTTCGCGAAAAGCCGAAGATGATCCTCGCCGGTTTCTCTGCCTACAGCCGTAACCTTGACTGGAAGCGCTTCAAGGAAATCGCAGACGAAGTTGGCGCTCTCACGATGGCCGACATCTCTCACATTGCTGGTCTCATCGCTGGTAAGGCTATCGATTCTCCGGTGCCGTACTTCGACATCGTGACGACCACGACCCACAAGACTCTCCGTGGCCCGCGTTCCGCTATCATCATGTGCAAGGACCGCATGATCCAGAAGATGGTGAAGGGCGAACTCAAGGAAGTTTCCCTCGCTAAGGAAATCGACAAGGGTGTGTTCCCGGGTATGCAGGGTGGTCCGCATGACCACGTGAACGCTGGTAAGGCTGTTGCATTCCTCGAAGCTTTGCAGCCGGAATTCCAGGTCTATGCAAAGAATGTTATCAAGAACGCTCAGGCCATGTGCGCCGAAATGCAGAAGCTCGGCTACAAGGTTATTAGCGATGGCACCGACAACCACCTCATCGTTGTCGATATGACCTCCAAGGGCGTTTCCGGTAAGGAAGCCGAAGTGGCCATGGAAAAGGTCGGCATCTCTTGCAGCCGTTCTACGATTCCGTTCGATCCGCGCAAGCCGATGGATCCGTCCGGTGTCCGTCTCGGTACTGCCGCTATCACGACTCGTGGCTTCGACGAAGAAGACACCCGCGAAGTGGCCCGCATCATTGACCGCGCCATCCAGGCTAAGGACGACGAAGCTGGTCTCGCCAAGATCCGCGAAGACATCGTCGCTCTCTGCAAGAAGCATCCGCTTTACAAGTAAAGTGTAGCGGGGCAAACGCTCCGCGTGTTGCGTCATCCTGAGCGTAGCGAAGGATCCTGTCCAGAATATTGGCGGCCCGTTAAAACGGGTCGCTTTTTATATATAGAAAAAGCACAAAATTGCCAAAGTGGCGGTGAAATGGCGGAAAAATTGTCGTTTTCACTGCCGGAATTTACTTTGTGTGTATAAAAATAAGCCTTTTTCGTGTTGCAGAACATGATGCTGGCGGTGAAATGGAAGAAAAATGTTCAAAATCACCGCCGTGTGCGGCCTTTGTGGGACGAAAATGAACAAAATTGTATGGATAAACTAATAAAGTGGCGGTGAAATAGCGGAAAAATTGTCGTTTTCACCGCCAGAAAGGGAATTTTCTACCAACGGCTACAGAAAGATTCTATTATACATGCGACACCTTTGGCTTGGAATTCTTGCTTGTGCGGCGATGCTTGTCGCTTGCGGTGACGACGGTAGCGATTTCTCGACGCGGCCTTCGGAAGGGTCTTCATCCGGCGCGTTCAGTAGCAGCCGTCATCCCGGGTTTGATCCGGAATCTAGCAGTAAGGGAGATGGCGGATCCCATTCGTCAAGCTCAAGGCAGGCTCTGTCCGCCATGACGAGCAGCAGTTCTGCGATTTGGAAAACGGCATGGAATTATTTGAACCCAAATATTGATTACCAAGAGTTTGTGGATGACCGCGATGGGCAGACCTACAAGTTTGTGAAAATCGGTGACCATTGGTGGATGGCTGAGAACCTGAATTTTGAAGTAGATTCCAGTTTCTGTTACAAGGATTCTGCCGAATATTGCGAGAAGTATGGTCGCCTATACAAGTGGGAAGTTACGGATCATGTTTGCCCGAGCGGTTGGTACTTGCCTGGTAATGGTGATTTTGAAATGTTTACAAGCATGCTCGCTGCTCATACCTCATTGCTCATCCCTTTATGCAACGAATGAAACAAAATCATAATCCGTTTACTTCAAAATAAACTCGGTTGTGTTCCTTTACCTTATTTAGATTATATATTGATAAATAGCTTAAGGGAATTTCTGTCATGAAATTATTTTGTTGCAAAATTGTCGGCCTCAGATTTTGGGTGATTTGTGGTGCATTGCTTGTTTTTACGGCTTGCCAAGATAATTCATCTTCGGTTTTTGATTTAGACAATGAATCCTCTAGTTCATCGGCTCAACGTTCAACTCCCAGAAAACTTGATTTATCTTCGTCTAGTTCGCGGGTTCCTGTCGTTTATGATAAAGATCCGAAATTTGCATGCTCCGATTCTACGAAAATCTTTGGAGAATTTACAGATGCTCGTGATGGGCATGTTTATAAGACTGTTAAAATTGGGGATCAAGTTTGGATGGCGGAAAACTTGGAGTATAATCGTGAAAGACATACGGGCGATTC
The DNA here is from genome assembly GCA_902762795.1 of Fibrobacter succinogenes. GTDB lineage: Bacteria > Fibrobacterota > Fibrobacteria > Fibrobacterales > Fibrobacteraceae > Fibrobacter > Fibrobacter succinogenes_E. The sequence continues at coordinate 36,075 of CACWPM010000022.1, forward strand.
GAAGTATTATTATTCCTGGGTTGATGCTGTTGGGGGAATCGCTGCGGGTTGCTCTGGCGATGATGGTTCTGTAAGATTTATTAGCGATTATGTTTATAAAAATCGTTTTGTCTATGACGGTGTAACATTTCAAAATTGCCCTATTGCACGGCCAGCTCGCGGTCTATGCCCTGAAGGTTGGCGCATCCCTACTATAGAAGATTTTCAAACATTGCTGGATTACGCTGGGGGTTCGAAATATGCCGGTAAGTATCTGAAATCAACTACAGGATGGAGTGGTGTTGGAAACGGATTAGATTGTTTTGGCTTTAATGCATTGCCTTCTTATAGTAAAGACGATCCAAATGGCCTTTTTGAAGATCTTCATATTTTGACAGACGAACCAAAAGCATTGTACATGTCTTATAAAAATGCTTTTGCGTATTTTACTTCTGTGACAACATATGATGCGAGTGCACATGTTGTCCGCTGCATTCAGGGTGAAGGGAGAGAGGGGCTGGATATCCAAATTGACCGTGCCGAGAATACATACGCAGGGCCTTTTGAATCGTTTACGGATACCCGCGATGGGCATGTTTATAAAACAGTCGATATTGGCGGTTGGGTCTGGATGGCCGAAAATTTATCTTATGGTTCCAAAGAGACTTACACTTATGAAGAGATGATAAATGCTCCAGTTACGGGATGCTATTTAGACAGTTTAATATGGGGCGATGATTACGGAATGTGGAGCTATTGCTCTGCCGAATATCCTGTTCAGGGGATTTGTCCAGATGGCTGGCATGTTCCGAGTTCTTATGAATGGAGAGTCCTGAGTGCCTTTGTAAATGGTTTAAGCAATGCGACAAATTTTGCAGAAGGTGCTTATACAGGACCGATGCTGAAATCTACGAGTGGCTGGCCTGATGGAAAAAACGGCCTTGATGCATACGGCTTTGGTGCTAAGCCTCTTGAAGGAAAAGATCAGGTCCGCTTTTGGTCTTCAACGAATGCGGCAACCATATGGGATTGGTTCGGCAATGTCGTTTTGACAATTGGTGCTGACAGTGCTAGGTTAAAAACGGATGAAATTAATGGCTCCTATGAGGCTTCTGTCCGCTGTCTTAAAGATGATGATAGTCAAATGCGAACGTCTTCGTCGCCTTCTGATTATTCGATAAAGCTTGATGAACCTACAACTTATTCTGGCGAGTATGGCAAGTTTACAGATGAACGAGATGGCAATGTCTATAGAACTGTTGATATCGATGGTACAGTTTGGTTTGCAGATAACCTAAAATACGAAGTTCCGGATGCGTTGTCTTTTTGCAATTGTGCCGATACGACATCGTGTGATAGCCGTGGTCGCTTGTATCCTTGGAATGTGGCGAAAAATGTGTGTCCTGCTGGTTGGCGCTTGCCTTCTGTAGAAGAGGCCAATCATTTATTAACGTTTGCTGCCCAAACTAAGTACGATTTGGGTGGTTTTGAACGCACTGAAAGATTTTTTAAGGATACTGTAGGTTGGAAATATAAAGATGGCTACAATACGTTCGGGTTTAGTGCAGTCCCTGCAGGTGAGATGTTTTATCGTTTTGATTCGTTATCTGTTATTGACGAAGAATCTTGTAATGTTCCCAAGGGCTACGATGAATTGATGCTAACTGGGTGGTCTGTTTCAGCTGGTTATTGGGTCGATGGTGAAAATGCGAAGGGAGAACAAGCCTATTTATATATAAACGAATCTGGAGTCAGTGAATTCGTTTCTTGGTATCCAACACCGCCTAATACGTTCAAAAACTATTATAGGGCAATTTCTGTCCGCTGCGTCAAAGAATAGACGAAAAAACAACTTCCTGCTTCCTACTTCTTACTTCCGACTCAAAAATAAAACCTATCTTTGTATCATAAATACGAGGTTTTATGCAGTCCTGGACTGATATTAAGAAAATTGAGAATCCTTCTGAGGCCGAACAGCTCGAAGCTATCGGTATGAACTGGTATGCGATCAGCCTCATCCAGAATCCGACAGAGACAGTGCAAAAAACTGCATTTGAAAAAAATGAGCAAGCGATCCTTTATGTGAAGTGTGGCCCGTGTGAAGCTTTGAAGCAAGCGCTTAATGCCATGGACGAGGCCAAGTTCCTCTCTGCATTTAAAGCGGAACCGAATTTGCTCAAGTATATTACGAATCCGGTGCTCCTTAAGGCTGCTGTATCGCAGGACTGGCGCATTGTCCGCAAAATTGATGGCGCCTCCGATGATCTTTGGGCCGAGGCCGTTCGTCAGAGCGCGGAAGCTTTGAAGTTTATCCGACATCCGGGCGAGAAGGTGCTCGTGGCTGCTGTTGAACGCGACTGGAAATATATTCAGGAAATTGAACACCCTACGGCTGCTGTCGTTGTTGCTGCTGTCAAGCAGGATTTTCATGCATTTGAATATGTGAGCATCCGTCGACGCACGGAACCTGTGCAGCTTGCTGCCGTGCGAACAGATTGGCGTTGCATCCAGTTTTTGCAGCGTGCCAATGAAAATGTGCAGATGGAAGCGGTGCGTCAGTCCAAAGACGCGCTCAAGCTTATCAAGAATCCGACTCCTGCGGTTAAGGAATTTTGCGCGTGATTGAACTTTTTTCGGTGACATTTCGTTATCCGAAATCTTCAGTAGATGCGCTGTTGAATTTGTCGCTTTGTATTCCGCAGGGGAGCTTCTTTGCGCTAATCGGCCCGAATGGCGCCGGCAAGACGACTTTACTCCGTTTGCTTTGTGGACGCTTGGGGCCATTTAAAGGTTCCTTGAAAATTGATGAATCCTTGCGCAATCCAGCGGGCTTTTTGAGCGCCGAAAAATACGGCGTTTTGCTTGAAAATCCGGGCGTTTATCCGAAACTTTCCATTAAGGAATACCTTCAATATTTTACGGGCTTTTACGGTTATGGTGGAGATGCCTGGCGCGAAAAAGGAGAAATTTTTGAGCGTTGTAAGTTCCTTGCGGAACGTTTGAATTTGCCGCCGCTTGACAGGCGCTTGGAAACTCTTTCGCTGGGGAATCGCCAGAAAGTGCAGATTGTTCGCGCTTTTTTGCATAAACCGAAGCTTTTGATTCTCGACGAGCCTGTTGCAAATCTAGATCCTATTTCAAGGGATGCTGTTTGGCAGTTGCTCGATGAATGGCGTCGGCGTGAAAACGGTACGGCGATTGTTTGCTCGCACGTGCTTGCCGAAATGGATGAATGGGCGACTGATTACGCGATAATTGATCGTGGTCAAGTGCTGAAGTTAGGGAAAAATCCGGGTGTCGGGGAGATAGCAACGTCGTCAACGCATTTTGAACTATTGTTTGCGAATCCTGTCGCTCGCGAGAAAATCGAAAATGCTTTAAGGAATGCCGGGCTTGCAATGTCGCAAATCACCGCCAAGGGTGATTCCCTCGCAGACATCTACCGCTCAATCATCCAATAAAAATACGGGACGTCACTCCGTTCCGCCCGCATTCCCACTGCCTTCTAGTCACTAACCACCGCCTACTGCGGCGAAGCCGCTTTAGAACGCCTGCGACAAATCGAATGCGAAACGTCCCCATCTGAATTTGGTGGAGTTCCTTTTGTTCTCGTTGTTGCTGGTGAGTCCTGTAACAATTGCATAGTCGAGACGGAACGTGAGGAATTGCCAATGATAGCGGATGCCAAGACCAAGGCTTCCTTCCTGTGCGTCTTCGTAGAGGTCGTCCTTTACATCGATGACTTTTGCCCAGTCAAAAAATTGGACGATTTGCCATGCCCTCATCGATTTCCAAGGGAGCGTCCAACGTAATTCTTCGTTTATGCGGAAATACATTGGCGTGAGAGCCGTGTTGGTGACAACTTTTGTCGTGTCGCGGGTGACTGTTGTACCGTCGTCTTGTTTTGTGGTGACTGTCGTCGGAACCTCAGACGTGTAACTGGCGTAAATACTGCGGAAGCGGTAGCCTCGTGCTGATCGTGAACCGCCTTGATAAAATACACGGGCATCGTCTTCGATTGCTGTATTGAAAAATCTACCGATACTACCGCTCAAGGCTCCGTAGAGAGTCCAAAATAGCGGCATGTATATGTTCGCCGTCGCTTCGCCGTATGTATAGACGAGCCCGTCTTCATAGTTGGATTGGCTGCTGAAGTTCGTGCCAAAGCCTACTGTAGGCGAAATTCGAAGTCCTTTTGTCGGATTGAAGTAATCGTCTGTAAAGTCGAATGCGAGGGCTATTTCACTTTTGAGTTTGAATAGTTTATCTTCGTTCTTGTTCACGTATCGCGTATCGATGGTTCCGCGAAATTTAATGTTGTCTGTAATTCCGAAGGTCAAGTCGCCACGGTTGATGATTTCGTATCGTTCTTCGACGCTGTCGGGGTAAGCGGGCGGGTTGATTTTTTCGTGATTGAAGGAAAGTCGGTCGACAAAGCGGATGGCTGTCGGAATAAATGTAAATGCGGTTCCGAATAAAAGCGGGTTTGCATATCCGAGCGTGATTTCTTGCTTGTGCTGGGCGATTTGCACGCTTGTCGAAAATTCATTGAACTTTCCAAAAAAGTTTTTGTGGTGGGCATATGCTAAAGCGCCAAAACCGTAAATTTCTTCAAAGAAGAATCCGTATCTCGCTTCGCCTGGCACGCGTTCAATGACATCCAGATGAACGTCTGAAAGTCCATCTTCGCGCAGCTCGTCGTTGAGCTTGACTTGTGTAAACAACTGTGTTGAATAGAGCTTGCTCTTGAAGTTGAAATATTGGTTACCGTCAATAATTTCGCCCTTGGGTATTCGCCAAAGAGACGATAGCCATGCCGTATCCGAAAGTCCTACTTCGGGGACCGCTTTTTTCTCGTTCTTGTTAACAGCGCGTTGTGTGGTGGTGATGATGTTTCCCATCAAGACTTTTGGACCGGGTCTCACGTTGATGATGACGTTGACGTGCTTGGCTGTTGTATCGACATGCTCTTCGGAAGATATGTAGACGTGTAAATTACCTTGTTTGCGATAAGCTTTTTGGACTTCTTGGAGGTCTTCGGAAAGGTCTTCCTGGTTGTAACTTTGGCGTTTCGATATTTTAAGCGATTTTAAATCGATGGGGATGATTTCATCGCCTTCGGAAATTATTTTGGCCTCGTTGAATTTATAGCATTCCCCTTCATGTACCGTAAAGTGATAATTGCGCTGGATGTTTCCATCCGATAACGGCTCGCGAACGATATCCAATTTTAAGTCCAGGCTGTAATAGCCTCGTGAATAGTAAAGCGCTCGGACATTTTCCGAGGAAAGACGCATCAGGAAGTCCTGCTTAATCGTGTCCAGTTGCGCGAATTCTTCTGGAATGTCCAGTTGTTCGTTCAGCTGAAATTTCGAGAATACCTTGTTCCCGTTGATAGTCACGGACCATGGATTTTTTTCTCCGCTATCGGCCATGGCGAACGTCGAGAAAAACAATAAAGCGCAAACCAGTAAAATCATTTTGCTTTCTCCGATGTCTTGTTTTCGGCCGGCTTTTCTTTATCAGATCTTTCGCTGGCTTGGGAATCCTGCGATGTCTTTGTCGATTTGGATTCTGCGGGATCGTTTGCGGATGGGTCGTTGGGCTGGCGCATCGCTCTTGGCGGGCGGACCGTTTCGCAGTGTCCAATGCCCAAAATGCAGGGGTTCCAGAATTTATACGAGTAATTGATACCGATATTTTTTTCTATGCGGTTTTCGTTGTCGTTTGTAGCTGTATTGGATTGATACTGTTTTGCTATAAGAATACCGTTCAAGGAGAGCGAAGGCGAAAAATGGTTCTTGTGAGAATATTCTTTGTCCTTGAAAACGGGAAGCGTGTATGTTGCACCGAATTGGAGCGATTGGTCGTAAGTCGGGCTTTCGCTTTGATCCTGCGTATAACCGAAAATGAGACTCAAGTTCTTGACCCAGCGATCTAGCGAAATAGGAACCTTGACATAAGACGAATCCTTTTCGCTGCTGGAACCGTTGTCGAACAGCATGACTTTCATGTCGATATCGCCTATGTAATCGCCGCCAAGTGTCTTGTTGGCTGTAGACGAGATGACCTTACCGATAGCCTTGCCTGCGAGTTTGTTCCAATCGGCGGAACCGCCAGATTCCGTAGCGATGCAGCCAAGGAATATGTTTTTATAAGTATCAGCAGCTGTAGATTCCGTTCCGCAGTTGGAACTTGGGTTGGGTTGCGGATTTGTTATGGTTCCTTGAATGTCAAAGTTGATGGGACAGGTTTCTTTATCCTTGTCATCGGGTTCTGTACAATAGGGAAGTTCCTGCATACTGGACACATCGATGATGCCGTGTTGCCAAGGAACGTCGTTCCATGAAATGTTGAAAGAGTTCAAGTCGAATTCATAGAGGTTCTTGACGCCTATGAATCCGTTGTCTGCATTGGTGATGTCTCCGCGCAATAGTGGCCTGTTGGTAGTACCGAGAATCCAAATGTCAAGTGTGAGCGGGAAGGCGGCGAACGGGGTGATTATCTCGACGGAATCGCTTTGAGAATCGCTTATGTGGAATGATAAATCGATTGGGCTTGACACTGAAATTTTAGCTTCGGTTTTTTCTTTGTTGCGGAGATCCGCAATGGCGTTGTTGAGAAGCGTCATAATCTTGTCGAGCGAACTCGGTGTAATTTCGATGTCCAGGTCTTTTCTGTAAACGAACTTGTCTATGATGAAGTTTCCGCTGATGCTTTTGTTCTTGATTTGTCTTTCTTGCGTGTGCGGAATATTGAGCGTGATATCGCTTTTCCCTGTCAGGTTTGCCGTACCGAACGTTTCGTCATTGAATTTATACTGAACTAGAGGAATGTTTGCGACAATGGACAGTTGCTCTTCGGAATCTTCCAAATGGCTTGTGACGTTTCGCAAGGTGACTGTATGTTGGTCCATTTCCAACGTGTACTTTTCTGTGCTGATATCAATTGCCTCAAGGCGCATCGTATGCAGGTCGTAAAGCAACGTGGCGAATAGCATGTCGCCGATTTCGTTCTGCGTCGAAATTTCGTTGATTGCCAGTAGACCGTCCTTGAGTTCCCCTCTGACGTGGATGGGGAAGTCTGTAGGGAGTGTAGAATATTTTACGATCGTGGAATCCGAATGGAGCTTTGCAGAAATCCCTTGCAGGCCCTCGCTTAGTTTGGCCTGTACGTCGACCTTCAAGTCGGTCTTTTCAATTTCTGCGCGAGTCTCGGGAATGAGCCATGTCCCTCCGAGCTTGATTGTTCCCAGGAAATCGAGCTCGTTGTTCAGCGTTCCGTTCCCGCTAATAAAGCCGCCGTTAGGACTTTTGTAGGTGAGGTGGACTTGTCTGTTGGGGTCGAAAATGTCATCGACAACCAAGTTTGTTTTGCCCGTCCAGACGCCATTGGAAATTTCAAAATTGGTGATGAACTCAACTTTGTTCTTGTTTGCGGAGAGATTCATTTGCCGGATGTTCAGAACTTCCGATGGAATGTTGTTGAAACTCAAGTCATTGAAGTCGATGTTTCCGAACAAACCTAAATTTTCATCGAACGAAATTTCACCATTGAAGCTCCCCGCTGCAAGCGTAGTATCGCCAAGCGGTTCCATAAGAAGCGGAATGTTGAAGTTTTCTGCGGAAGCCCAGGCGTGCAAAATTTGGAGGGGGAGCATGGCGGTAGGCTTGTAGTTCGGGTTCGAATCGTTTGGCAGCACGAACGAGGCTTCCATGGCGACCTTGTTGCTGTTGTGCGTAATCACGGCCGTGTCAACGAATATCGTGTCGCCGACTTCCCTAATCTTGGTGTGCCCGTGCAAGATAAACGGCTCGACATTTCCATCGATATCCAGCTCCGCTTCGCCGACTCTCGAATCGAGATTGTAGGCGATGGTGCCGGTAACGGTGCCTTTCAATTTGTCGTTCAGTTCGATATCCGAGAATGGAATCGTGGAAATTTCGGCGTGGTCCGCTTTAGCCCAGATGAGAAGAGAATCGCCTAAATGGACGGTTGTTTCGGCAGTGCCTCCATTCTTTTGTGTGAGATGCCAAGATGTGCGAAGTTCCGGTTCATGATAATCGACTTCACCCGTGATGGAAAATTCTTCGCTGGGCGAGAATACGGTCACTTTCGGAAATTCAATCAGGCGATGGTTGAGATCGAGAACCATGTGCAGACGGAGCGAATCTGCTTTCAGGTGGTAGGCGTTGACGATGGAATCCGCTTTTAAGTAGGCTCGCAACTTGTTGTTCTGGAATGAACCGATAACTTTTGGGTTTTTTCCGAGTTCGACGTTTCCACGGACCCAGTCTATAGCCCAGGGTTCCATGGCGGCGAGGTTTGCAGCGAAGAAAACTTTGAGACTGTCTTTTGTCCTGACATGCGCACGGACTACGGAACCTTCTCGTGTTTCGATGGAGGCGTCTATGTCTCCGCCGGTTTTTGTGATGGAGTGGATATCCATGTCCATCGGCATCATTTGCGGACCGTACATGGCGCTCATGTTGGCGATTTCGCCCGAAAAGTCAAAGTCCAGCTTGTCGTTAATGACGCCGTCGAGATTTATGGAACCGCCTTCGTTATTGCGGAATTCCGATTCGATATCGGTCTGCTTGGGATTTCCGCTGATCTTGATAACAGCGTCAAGCGGTAAAAATGGCCAGTATTCGCCTATGTGTGTCTTGAGCGTAAAATTGTACTGTAAGGTCTTCTTAATGAGCGATGTCGATACGTTGCCCACTAAGCTTACGTTGCTTATCGCTGGGATTGCGCTCGAAAGCTTCATAGGAACCCACTTGAGCGGATCCTTGACACTGATGTTTGTCGAGGCCTTTAACTGGGTGAGGTCTTTTTTCGGAGCCGAAGCGTTGATTGCTACGAGGTCGTTTTTCGTTTTGACCTTTCCGTTGAGGAGAAGGTTCTTGTCCGTGAAGTCCACGTTGAGTTGTAGGGAGGCTGTATCTTTGATGAAGCTGCCTGCGATATTGTCAGCGCTGAGCGAAAGTTTTTTCTCGTCGGTGTTTTGGGCGAGGATGTTCTGTGCGCTCCATCCCATGTCTCCCATCGTAAAGTCGACTTTCCTTGCGCTGACCTTTACCGGGAACGGAACCCGGATTTTGTCGGGGAATTCGATGGGTTCGAGTTTCGAGGTGTCTTTTTCAGAAACCTTGCTGGTTGTTGTATCTAGAACCTGGTTTATTGTAATATCGCCTGTTTCGAGAAGCACACCCCGATTTTCGCCAAGTACCGTTATATCAAGGTGCGGTTCGCGAACCATGTAGGTCGATTGTCCTTTTTCGACCAAGATGGAATCGTAGAAGTGTTCTAGGAGGCTGTTTTGTCTGTGCCCGTATGGGGTGATGGTCAAGTCCCCGAACGTGTGCGGGGTCGAAAGCAGTTCTTGGATGGCAAAGTGCACATACCAGACACCGGCTGCGATGGCGCCCACGATAACCGTCGTTATGGCGGCTTTCACAAAAAATATCGATAGAATGCTCTTCAAGTGCCCTTAATATAGATAATGTTGGTATTTGTTAAATGGTTGTTTATGTGGAACTTACGCTTGAAAGTGTAAAAGGAGTGTAAATAATTATTTATTTAAAATAAAGTATTGACAACCGCCAACTACGTTCTGCCAACCACCAACCACTTCCAACTTCCTACTTCCTACTAAAAATTGTTATATTCACGCACAAATATCCATGAGGACTTTATGAAAAAGGCTTTACTTGCGATTTTTTCCATCTGTACCCTGACCTTGATGGGATGCAATTCTATAGGAGATAAGGATACCCTCATTGCGAGGGTGAATGGAGAACCCATTTTTAAAGAAGACTATGCGTTCATGATGCGTGTGGGAAATATAGTCCCTAACACAGAACAGATGAGAAAGGCGTCGGGGTCGCTCTTTAGTCGTAAGGCTCTTTACACGGTTGCTCTCCAGAAGTATCCTGAATTCAAAGATCAACTTGCGGCTCACAATGTTTTCATGGAAAACTATTTCCTCACGTTTGTTTATCAGCGTCTTTATACAATGGACCGCTTGATGTACAGCGATGACGAACTCGCTTTTTATTACGACAAGCATCGCGACCAGTTTGCCGATTCACTTTCTTATATGAATCTGCGAGATAAGGTGGCTGATGCCAAGTATATCGAATCCAACCAGGATTCCTTGAAGTCCTATGCGCTCCGCTATAGAAATTTGACAGATCCTTCGGCTGAAGTGAAAATTACTTATGATGTCAAGGAACGATTTGTCTCGGACCATCGCCAACGGATTGTCCGTGAAACAGGCCCGGCGCTCTTGAAAAAATTCGACATCCAGGAAACGGAAATCCAGATGCCTTCCGTGGAAGAGTATTACGAAAAACACAAGGATTTGTACAAGACATCGGCCAGCTTTGTCGTCTATCACGTAGAATCGCCGGATTCGGCGTCTCTGGCAAAGCGTTTCAAGGGCAAGAAAATCGACCTTCCGGCGTTTAAGAAAATTGCATCGAAATACAGTGCCAATGTCGAGACGAAAAAGGCCAAGGGCTTTGTCGGCAAAGTTGCTTACGGGCATTCTCTTCCGTATGGTATCGGTTTTGTCTCGAACATGTTTTTTGAACTAGACAGTTTGCCGGATGGTGCTGTTTCCTCGATTATCCGTTCTGAATCGACGGGACGATTCCACGTGTTCTATCGAGCATCTTTTATTCCTCCACAGGTGAAACCTCTGGATCGCGTGCGCAAGGCTATCGAACATGATTTGGCGACGACCGCAAATTACGAATTGGATTCTTCTTATGTCCTCGTGACGAAAAAAGGGGAGCCGGCCATTCGTGAAAAGGACGTTCTGGCCATGTACGACGACAATCCGATGATGGTACGATCCCGTAAGAGCCATAAGCAAATCGTGAGTGCCCTCGCTCTCCAGCTTGCTTTTGGTTCAGAAGCCCGGGAAATAGGTCTTGAACGCTCTTGGGAATATAGGGCTCTGCGTCGCCAGAGCGATGTGGATTACGTGATTTCGCTTTATCGGAAAAAAGTGATTCAACGTGTTGCTGTTCCGGAGGATTCGCTCAAGGCTCTTTATGCCCGCATGGGAAATCCGGCTCATCCGAATATGAGCTACGAAGAATCCCGAGCGGAGTTGAACGACTGGTTCGAAATTCCTGAAAACCTCATGAAGAGAACGTATTATTATGGCCAGGAAGACTACTTGCCGGATTCTTTCGAACAGGCAAGAAAGCGTGTGTTTGAAACGGCTCATTTGGCGTACCGTTCGTATCGCTGGGATAAGGAAGTCGTGACATCGTGGGGAACAGCCAAGGTGGATCTTTTTGCAGACAACATTACGCTTCTGCCGCAGGAATGGTCTGTAGAACTTGCAATGAGGGTGGCGGATTCTCTTTATACGCAGGCAAAAAATCTCAATTTGGCTTATATCGCGTGGTCTGGAATTCGTGAACGCTATGTGGATATTGATTCTGTTGCAAAGAAGGCTACATTTGAACTTGCCCATATCTATAGCGACAAGGAAGATTATGACAAGGCTCAGCGCGAATATAGGGCTTTCTATAGAACATGGCCCGATTCCCCGGATGCCGAAAAGGCTATGTTCAGCCGCGGTTTCATCTTGACCGAGAACATGCACAAGGATTCTGAGGCACTTAAAGTCTTTGAAGAGTTCAAGAAGACTTACCCGAAGAGCGAACTTAATGAATCGGTCGAATGGCTTGTCCAAAATATCAAGAGCGGAGGCAAGCTCGCCGACGACCTGATGAAAAAAATCGAATCGGAAGAGTAGAGGCTCGCTCGTTACACTCGCTCTGAGGTATGGGCTCGGTTGCTTTTAGCAACCTTTGGGGTATAATTAGGCGCCAAAGGCGCGAATATTTAGCTCAAAGCACCGAAGGTGCGACCCCAAAGCGCGCAAGCGCGACCTCATAGCTCAAACCTAATAACTATATTTCTCACATCTTAAACTAAAAGGTACTACTATGGAAATGACATTTGCTATGATCAAGCCGAACGCTGTCAAGTCTGGCTTGGTAGGTCGTATTATTGATCGCTACATCAGCGCCGGGCTTTCTGTCTGTGCAGTCAAGATGCACCAGATGACTTCCGAAGACGCTCGCGGTTTCTACGCCGAACACGTGGAAAAGCCGTTCTTCCCGGAACTCGAAGCCTACATGACCAAGGGACCGTCCGTGATGCTCGCCCTCGGCGGCGAAAATGCCATTGCCAAGGTTCGCGCTATCAACGGTGCAACCAATCCGGCTAAGGCGGAACCGGGTACCCTTCGCTACGATTTTGCTCCTTCCATGACCGAAAACGTCGTTCACAGCTCCGATAGTCCGGCATCTGCAGAACGCGAACTCGACTTCTGGTTCAAAAAGGAAGAACGCTACGCTTACGAAATGCCCTCCCTCAAGGCTTGCTGCGTCCTCTAAGCGTCCCTAAGTAAAGCTTTAAAACAATAAAACAATCCTTCTAAGGAGACAATCTCAAATGCAATGGATCATCAAGTATCTTACCTCGTCCATCGGTAAGAAGCAGATCATGGGATGCACAGGCGCGTTCCTCGCCCTGTTCATCTTCGGCCACATGTGTGGTAACTTCCAGCTTCTGAATTTCGATCAGGCATGATTTATCTCGTCGAACTGGTTCTCGTGGGTGCCTTCGCTCTCCACATCTTCCTCGCTGTTACTTTGAAAATTGAAAACAAGAAGGCTCGTGGCGGAATCGAATACGAAGTCAACGCTCGCAAGGGCAAGAAGACTTTCGCAACCTTCACCATGATCTGGTCTGGTCTCTTCATCGTCGCTTTCCTCGTCCAGCACCTCATGATGCTCAAGTTCGGCGAACACTACCTCTACGTGAACGACAAGGGCGAAATCATCCGCGACATGTGGCTCACCACGATCCAAATGTTTGCAAACCCGGGCTGGGCTGCATTCTACGTGATCAGCATGTTCGTTATCGGAATGCACCTCTTCCACGCCATCTCCTCTGCATTCCAGACGATGGGTATCGCTCACCAGAAGTGGACTCCGATTATCGATATCGCCGGTATCGTTTATAGCGTTGTCATTGCACTTGGCTTCGGCATCACCGCTGTTGCCTCTTACTACCTCGCTAACCAGCCTGAAACCCAGGCCCTCATCGAAAAGTCCCGTAGCCTCCAGCCGCAGTACGAACAGCAGAAGGCCAATGCCGACAAGGCTGCTTTCGTCATTCCGTCTGTTGGTGAAGTACAAGTTTCTTTCAATATTGAAAAGTAAGGAGCCCACTAATGATTCTTGATTCTAAAATCCCCGGTGGTTCCATCGAAGAAAAGTGGACCAAGCACAAGTTCGAACTCAAACTCGTGAACCCGGCCAACAAGCGCAAGTTCACAGTGATCGTCGTGGGTACTGGCCTTGCAGGTGCATCTGCTGCCGCTTCCCTCGGTGAACTTGGTTACAACGTAAAGTCTTTCTGCATTCAGGATAGCCCGCGCCGTGCACACTCCATTGCAGCCCAGGGCGGTATCAACGCTGCAAAGAACTACAAGAACGATGGCGACTCCGTTTATCGTTTGTTCTACGATACTGTTAAGGGTGGTGACTTCCGCGCTCGCGAAGCCAACGTGCATCGCCTTGCCGAGAACTCCAACCTCATCATCGACCAGTGCGTCGCCCAGGGCGTTCCGTTCGGCCGTGAATACGGTGGCCTCCTCGACAACCGTTCCTTCGGTGGTACGCAGGTTTCCCGTACGTTCTACGCTCGTGGCCAGACGGGTCAGCAGCTCCTCCTCGGTGCATACCAGGCTCTCATGCGCCAGGTTGCTGCCGGTAAGGTGAAGATGTTCCCGCGTCGCGAAATGATGGACCTCGTCGTGATCGACGGCAAGGCTCGCGGTATCATCGTCCGTAACCTCATCACTGGCGAACTCGAAAGCCACGTTGCAGACGCTGTCTGCCTTTGCACCGGTGGTTACGGTAACGTCTACTACCTCTCCACGAACGCTCAGGGTTCCAACGTCACGGCTGCATTCCGTGCCTACAAGCGCGGCGCTCTCTTTGCAAACCCGTGCTACACGCAGATTCACCCGACTTGCATTCCGCGTCATGGCGATTTGCAGTCCAAGCTCACCTTGATGAGCGAATCTCTCCGTAACGATGGTCGTATTTGGGTCCCGCGCAAGGCTGGCGACACCCGTTCTCCGGACCAGATCCCCGAAGAAGACCGTTACTACTACCTCGAAGAAAAGTACCCGAGCTTCGGTAACCTCGTGCCGCGTGACGTGGCATCCCGTAACGCCAAGCAGGTCTGCGACGCAGGTCTCGGCGTGGGTAACACCAAGCAGGCTGTGTACCTCGACTTCGCCGACGCTATCCAGCGCATGGGCGTTGCAAAGATTACCGACGAAGACCCGTACAAGGTCCCGATGCGCATCTTCCCGGCTATCCACTACACTATGGGTGGTCTCTGGGTCGACTATGATTTGATGTCCACTATCCCGGGCTGCTTCGTTCTCGGTGAAGCAAACTTCTCCGACCACGGTGCAAACCGCCTCGGCGCTTCTGCTCTTATGCAGGGCCTCTCCGACGGTTACTTCGTGATTCCGTTCACCATCGGTGGCTACTTCGCAGGTACCAAGCTCGAAAAGGTCTCTGAATCCGATGCCGCTTTCGAAGACTGCAAGAAGCAGACCGAAGAACGCATCCACAAGCTCCTCTCCATCAAGGGTCACCGCACTGTTAACGATATCCATCGTGAACTCGGTAACGCGCTGGCCGCGTTGCTGACTTCCTCGAATTCGCCGAAGTCCTCACTCTCGACGCTCTCCATCGTAAAGAATCTTGCGGTGGCCACTTCCGTGAAGAAAGCCAGACTCCGGAAGGCGAAGCAAAGCGCGATGACGAAAACTTCTGCTACGTCGGTGCTTGGGAATACAAGGGCGACGGTATCGCACCGGAACTCTCCAAGGAACCTCTTACCTTTGATAACGTCCACCTTGCTACTAGGAGCTACAAATAATGAGCGGACTGAATTTGACTTTGAAGATTTGGCGTCAGAAGGATGCCAAGACCAATCAACGATGTTTCTCCGGACATGTCCTTCTTGGAAATGCTCGACATTGTGAACGAAGAACAGATGAAGCAGGGCAAGGAAGGCTTCGCTTTCGACCACGACTGCCGCGAAGGTATCTGTGGTATGTGCTCTCTCGTCATCAACGGTATGCCGCACGGTCCTGACCATGCAACGACTACCTGCCAGCTTCACATGCGTAAGTTCAAGGATGGCGACACCATCGTGATCGAACCGTGGCGCGCCGCCGCATTCCCGGTTATCCGTGACTGCGCCGTGGACCGTACCGCTTTCGACCGCATCATCCAGGCTGGCGGCTTCGTTTCCGTCAACACCGGTGCTGCTCCTGAAGCATCTACGATCCCGGTTCCGAAGGCTGATGCCGACCGCGCATTCGACGCTGCTGCATGTATCGGTTGCGGTGCCTGCGTGGCTGCCTGTAAGAACGCATCCGCAATGCTCTTCGTCTCTGCTAAGGTTTCTCACCTCAGCTTCTTGCCGCAGGGCAAGGTCGAAGCAAAGAAGCGCGTTTTGGCCATGGTCGCTCAGATGGACAAGGAAGGCTTCGGCAACTGCACGAACCTTTACGAATGCCAGGCTGCCTGCCCGAAGGGTATCACCGTGGATTACATCGCCAAGATGAACCGCGAATACCTCGGCGCAACCGTCACCTACGCCGAAAAGGTGTATGGAAAGGATTAATCCTTAAAGGAACCTTAAACAAACACTCCGTCACTATGAATGTGGCGGGGTGTTTTTTATGTTTTTTCTAAAAAAATGCAGAACGTCATTTTGTGTCATCTATATATTTATATATTTTGTTACAGAGAAAAAGGCGTTGTATGAGCAAAAATATTCCTCATCTAGTTCAATATCAAGGGTCTAAAAGAATTCTTGCCCCTCAAATTCTATCCTATATGCCTCGAAGAATAAAAAGGCTTGTTGAACCATTTTCTGGCATGGCTGCAATAACTATTGCTGCGGCGGCGGAAATGCGGGCTAATCAATATCATCTTAATGATCTTAACGCTCCGTTAATTGCTCTTTTGCAAGAAGCAATAGAAAAGCCGACTGAATTACTGAATGAGTATTCTCGCATTTGGAAAGACCAATTTTGTTACAAGGATGATCACGTTCAGCATTTTTATTTTGTAAGAGAAAAGTTTAATAATGGCGAAGAATCTCCTGCAAATATGTTGTATTTACTGGCTCGGTGTGTCAAAGGAGCTGTTCGATATGGAAAAAATGGAAAATTTAACCAGTCTCCTGATAAAAGACGACATGGTATGACTCCGCAAAAATTAGAACAAAATTTGGCAATGCTGTCCAGTTTGCTGAAAGGAAAAACCTTTTTTTCTTCTTTGGATTATAGAGAAATTCTTGAAAATGCGAAACCAGGTGATTTGATTTATATGGATCCCCCATATCAGGGAGTTTCAAATGTTCGTGATAATAGATATTTTGCGGGGGTTTCTTTTGACGATTTTGCAAAATCTATTGAGGTTTTGGATAGAAAGGGTGTGGATTATTTGATAAGCTATGATGGTATGTGCGGAGAAAAAGGTTACGGAAGAGATCTTCCGTCAACGTTAAATTGTTCTAAGGTCTTGTTGAATGCTGGGTGTTCAAGTCAAGCGACTCTTATGGGGCAACATAAAGTTACATATGAAGCTCTGTATTTTAGTGATTCTTTAAAGAAACATTTTGTATCGGTAGGCCAGTTGCCGTTATGGGAAAAGATAGCGTGAAAATTTATTCGCAGAGTATACTTGATAAATTAAAATCTGTGAAAGATAAAAGGCCGAGATCTGTAATTAATCATATTTTGAGAAAAGGTTTTATTACTTCGCAGGAACTAAAAGACCTGTATGGATATAACCATCCGCCAAGAGCGATTAGAGATGTTCGTGAAAGAGGTATCCCTATTATTACTTCTCGAGTGAGAGGTGCTGATGGCCGCATGATAGCTGCATATAAGTTTGGTAATCTAGAAGATATGGGTAATTCGATTACTAAGGCTGCCGGTAGAACGGTTTTGTCTAAAAATCTAAAGAAGGCCTTGATTGAAAAATATGGAGCCCAATGCTTTATTTATTTAGAGAAAATGGATGAGAAAAAGTTACAGGTTGACCATCGTGTTCCGTATGAAATTGGAGGAGCGCAAAATGAAGATGATGTTGAAAAATTTATGTTGCTTAGTCCATCGGCAAACAGGGCAAAATCATGGGCTTGCGAACATTGTAAAAATTGGGAAGAAAAAAACGCTGAGTTTTGTTTAAGTTGTTTCTGGGCTCAACCTGAAAAATATGAACATATTGCTGGCGTACGTGAACGCTGTGTGTCAATAATGTTTACGGGTAAAGAGATTGAAGATTTTGATAAATTGGTGGAAAAGGCTGGAAATGAAACAGCACAGACCTTTATAAAAAAAATTATACATGATCACCTGAAATAGATTATGCGTTAGGGATAGTGACCCGGTGAGCCTCAAGCGACTTGTGTTGACGAGAGCGAGGCGAATGCCGAGAGGTCTTTGCTGAGCGAAAAACTTGCGTGCATTCACATTCCTCATTTCAAATTACACATTGAAAAAAGGACCGCAGCGATGCGGCCCTTTTTTGTATGTAAATAGCAATTGTCCAAATCTCTCGGGAAAAGGTCATTTTTTCGGGAAATCCCTAAATGATGTTGTCCCCGGAGGTGTTCGCTCAGCTTTGTAGAGCGTTGCTTTCTTATATTTCTTCTAGAAAAAAAGGAATCAACGATGAAAAAACTTTTTGTAATTCTTGCGACGGTAGCTTGTGCTGCCTTCCTCTCAGCCTGTAACGACCAGAAGTCTGAAACGGAGACCGCTGCCGATGAATCCTTCAACAAGGTCAAGGCGGCAGGCGTGTTCGTGCTGGGTCTCGACGATTCCTTCCCGCCGATGGGTTTTCGCGACAAGGACAACAACATCGTGGGTTTCGATATCGACCTCGTGACTGAAGTTTGCGCTCGTTTGGGCATCAAGCTCAAGACTCAGCCGATTTCTTGGGATGCGAAGGAACAGGAACTGAACACGGGCAAAATTGACTGCATTTGGAACGGCATGAGCGTTGACCCGGCACGCGCGAAGGCGATGAACTTGAGCGAACCGTATCTCCAGAACCGCATGATTTTCACCGTGAAGGACAAGTCCCTCGCATCGCTTGCGGCCCTCGCCGGCAAGAAGATTGCAGTGCAGAATGGCTCTACCGCCCAGAAGCTGCTCGATGCTTCCGAAGCGGGTAAGGCTGCCAAGGCAATCGTTCCTTTTGACGACAACCAGACGGCTCTCATGGATTTGGACAAGGGCGGTGTCGATGCCGTGTTCCTCGACGAAATCGTTGCCAAGTATTGGATTGTGACAAACGCTAAACCATATATCGTCTTGGAAGAAGGTCTTTCCGACGAAGTTTACGCTGTGGGCTTCCGCAAAAAAGACCAGGCTCTCCGCGATTCCGTGAACAATGTTCTTGCTGCGATGAAGGCGGACGGCAAGTTGGCTGAAATTTCCGCTAAGTGGTTTGGCAAGTAACGGTCGGCGCGCAGTTCTATGTCTGACTTGAGCAATTTACTCCCTATTCTCTGGGGCGGCTTCTGCACGACGCTCGCCATTTTCGGGCTTACGCTCCTGTTCTCGATTCCGCTCGGCTTGCTTATTGCTGTCCTTAAGATGAGCCGTTACCGCGTTGTACGTTATCCGGTATCGTTCTACATCTCGGTGATGCGTGGTACTCCGCTGTTGTTGCAGATCGTGGCGATTTACTTCGGTTCGTATTACTTGAGTGAATACACGGGAGTGGAGTTTTCGTTTGATCGTTTTCCTGCGGTGATTGTTGCGTTTTCGATAAACTATGCCGCTTACTTTGCTGAAATATTCCGCGGTGGCATCCAGTCCATTCCAAGGGGACAGTACGAAGCTGCTTATATGCTTGGTTTAACGCGTGCTCAAACTTTTTACCGCATTATTCTCCCGCAGGTTGTCAAGCGCGTTGTTCCCGCGAGCGCGAATGAAGTCATTACACTTGTGAAGGATACGTCGTTGGCGCAGGTGATTGCAGTGACCGAACTTTTTGCGCTTGCAAAAAAACAGCAGGCTGCTTATGCGAGCATTTATCCGTTATTCGTGGCGGGCATATTCTATTATATTGCGAACTTGCTATTGAGCATCTTGTTTGCTTATGTTGAACGTAAGTTGAATTACTACAAGTGAGGCGTATCGTGAATTCAGTGAATGACTCTTCTGTTGAAATAAACGACGTCTCGCAGAATGCGAGTTCTTCTCCAATTCTTGTAGTCAAGCATTTGAAAAAATCCTTTGGCGATTTGCATGTGCTCAAGGATATTTCGTTTGAACTCAATGCGGGTGAGGTGCTTTCGATTATCGGGCCTTCCGGTTCTGGTAAAAGTACGCTGCTCCGTTGCTTGACGCAGCTCGAAACGTTCGAAGCGGGCAATGTGCGCGTCGATGGCAAGGATATGGTATTGCTGGGGGTGGGGGAATGTTCGTCCGGACCTGTCAAGTATGCGCCGGCGAATATTCTCCGTGAAATCCGACTTTCTACAGGTCTTGTGTTCCAGAATTTTAACTTGTTCCCACATTTGACGGTTCTCCAGAATTTGACGCTTGCGCCAATCCGCGTGCTCGGAGAAAATCGCGATGAAGCTCGTGAACATGCTCGCAGCTTGCTCAAGCAGATGGGGCTCGAAGGCAAGGAAAAGTCTTACCCGTGCGAACTCTCGGGCGGACAGCAGCAGCGCGTGTCCATTGCCCGTGCGCTTGCGCTAAAGCCGAAAATTCTTTTCTTCGATGAACCGACGAGCGCTCTCGATCCTGAACTCACGGGCGAAGTCCTCAAGATTATCAAGAATCTCGCCGAAGAACGCATGACGATGGTCATCGTGACGCACGAAATGGCTTTTGCCCGCGATGTGGCGAACAAGGTTCTTTTCATGGATCAGGGAATTGTTGTTGAACAGGGAACACCGGATTTTGTTTTCAATCAATCTCAGAACAAGCGGTTGGCTGTGTTCCTAGATCGTTTTTCAAAAATTTAGTGCGTTAAAAAATGCCATTTTTTTACAGATTTGGGCATATTTAGGTTTCCTGAAATAATTTTTTAAATTTTTTTTAGAATTAGTGGAAAAAATGTCCACTTTTTTTGTATTTTCACCTCAATCTTACATAATACCAAATGACCTTACGAGTTGTTTAAAGGAGTCCAAATGAAAAAGATCATGATTGCATCCGCTATCGCCATGATGTGCCTTAGCGCAAACGTATTTGCCGAGGATGACGGCTACGGCAACGATATCCCGTCTGCAAGGGAAGAAGGTACCGTAGACGATGGCTACGGTAACAAGCTTCCGGCGAATAACGAGCCAGAATATAAGAGTTACGGTGAAGCGCGTTCTTCCGACGAATCTGCAAGTTCGTCTGATGAGCACGCTTTTAATATTGGCTTGCATTTAGGTTTTGGTTTCGGCAATATGCTGAGCTATCCGTCTCATCCTCTTTATACCGCAGCTATGGGTAAAAAGGAAGACTGGACAAACTATTCCTTCGATATCGGTGGCGTATTCAAGTATCGCGTCAATCGCTTTTTGACGGTTGTTCCTGAATTCAATTTGGGTGTAGGTTATTCTACAAAGGAACTTGATAACGTTAAACTTTTTGGATATGAATTAAAGATTAATGAAAATCGTGCATTTGTCAATGTCAATGTTCCTATAACCGCCCGTTTTACTCCGATCAAGTATCTGTATCTTGAAGCCGGCGCTCGCTTGAATTTCAACGTGGCAACATCGCATTCTGTTGATGTGACGGATAAGGATGGAAACACTGCTTATATCACTAATCCGTGGACCGGTGAAAGAACCGAGTTGAAGGAAAATTTGGAAAAGTGGGAAGTGAACACCTTTATCCCGTCTGTTGTTGCCGGCATTGGTGGTTCGTTTAAGTACAAGAATCGCGATATTGACGTGGGTATCCGCTTCACTTGGGATCTTACCCGTTTGGAAAAGGATGACAAGATTGATTTTGCCTATGACGGAGACCAAGTCATGGACGAAAATAATGAAAAGATCGTTATCAAGAATAACTTGAAATGGATGTCGTTCCAGTTTGTGATAAACTACTACCTGTTCTAAGAGCATCTGCTTGAAAGAATCCATGCTGTAAAAACGGCATGGATTCTTTTTTTGCAAAATGATGAAAGGAAGATTTTTTATGAAAGGATTCTTGAAAGCATCTGTTGTCGCTTTGATGTGTCTTTGGATAAATTCCTTTGCTGGAAATAATACTAACAACAAAGTATTACTGCTGAATGACAAATTAAATGATAGAAGCTTTGACGAAATTCGTTCTTTTGCAGAAAATACTTTAGAACCGAAATTTCGCATGGGAGCCCATATTGCGATAGGTTATACCGGTTATTGGGATTGCCCGCCCAAGTTTCTTGCTGGTAACGATGATTGGGGCGGATTTTCGACTGATTTGGGTTTAGTTTTTAAATTGGAGCTAACCAGGTTCCTTAGTGTCCTTACGGAACTGAATTTTGGTTTAAATTACGCGTCCAGGGAAATCGCTAAAGGTTCTACGAGGTATGGTTCTTATACGGAAGAAGAGGGCCGTACGATTTTTCATTTCAGCGAACCCTTCCTTTTGCGCTACAATCCGTCTTCGTATGGTTTCTTTGAAGCGGGAATGCAGTTTAATATCAATTTTGCGACAGGCCATAGCCGGAAAATCAAGGATGAAGACGGTAACTCCGTTTATGGTTCGGTTAGGGAGTTGCCCAAATGGAACGTTACAAGAAAAGTCCCGTCTCTTGTTCTCGGACTGGGTCTGTCCGGTTCTCATGGGGATATCGGCGTTCGTATGATCTGGGATCTTTGCGGTATTAACGAAAACGAAAAAATTGCCTTTTACGATGATGGCAAGCAAATTTATTTCTTGGACGAGTACGAAAGGGGACGTGCGCGGAATGATGGCCACGAAGTTTTCTATGCGGAAGACTTGACGAAGGTCTGGGCGGTCCAATTTTTTATAAACGGCTATTTCCTATAATTCCTTGTTTCTTAGTAGCTTGTATCTCCTCCGTTAGGGGGAGATTTTTTTTCAAGAATTTCTGTCCAAAATCCTGAAAAAAGCGTGTTTATATAGTAGAAGCCTTTTTTGCAGGAGAAAAAATGAATCATAATCAAGTCGCTCTTTATTCGAAACCGGAACTCAACTTGATGCCTCGTGAAAAGTTGGAATGCGCCGGAGTAGGGGCCTTGAACAACGAGGAATTGCTGGCCATTATTTTGGGGAGCGGATGTCACGATTGCGATGTGTTTGAACTGTCTAGGCGGTTGTCGCTATTCTTGTCCATGGAAACTTCAATCCCGACATTGGAACGCCTAAAGAGCATTCGTGGACTTGGAAAAGTAAAAGCCGCGCAAATTTTAGCTTGTCTTGAACTTTCGGGACGCTTTATTTTAAGCGATAAGGCCATCCCGGTTTCTGCTCCCGAGGATGTGCTTTCTCGAGTAGCTTATATGAAATACGAGACGCAAGAACATCTGGTTGTTGTTTCCCTGAATTCTGCCAATTACATCATCCGTGTGCATGAACTTACGACCGGGCTTGTCAACCAGACTCCGGTACATCCGCGTGAAGCGTTTGCACTTGCTATTGAGGATAGGGCAGTATCGGTGATTTTTGTACATAATCATCCGTCCGGTTCGTTAGAACCTAGCGCTGAAGACATGTCTATCACTAGGCTTCTTTGCGCATCAGGTAAAATTTTGCAAATACCTGTTCTAGACCACATCATCATTGGTAAAAGCGGGTTTACAAGTTTATGCCGTTGTTTCCCGGAAATCTTTGAAAGCTCTTTTTGTAAGTGAATTTATGTAAAAAGAAATAAACGAAATGGCGAAATTTAAAAAGTATGTATTATTTATCAATTATTTTAAACGAGAAAAAGTGCGGACTTTTTTTTAAAGAGTTATATTTCCTTTAAACATTACTATAAGATACGGACCATTCCATTCAAGGTCTGGTCAAAATCAAGGAGACTCTATGAAACGAGTAGCAATGGGATTGGCATTGGCTCTGGCGGCTTCCGCCTATGCTGGTCATGCCAATACGATAAACAAGACGGGCTTTGCCGGTGTCAACAAGACACAGTCAGCTCAGTCTCTTGGTCATTCGAAGTTGGTGTTTACCGCTTTGGCCGATGGTACATTTGGTAACAAGATGTTCCAGGCTGAAAATGGTATTCCTTATGCCATATCGAACCCGTTTACCAACCAGAGGGCTGATGTTGGCGGCTACATTGGTGTTAGCGCTTACGTGGGCTTGTCCATCGGTCTTTGGGATTATTTCGATATCGGTGTGACGTTGCCGGTCTTCTATGACCAGTTCAATGGTAATACCGTTTGCTCAGTTGCTGAAATTGAAGGTGGCACATGCAATGGCGTTCCTTTCGCTGGTACGAAGAAGGGCGCTGTCGGTAACTTGACCGCTAGCTTGAAGGCTCGCGCTCCGCTTCCTTCCGATATCCCGGTCGATTTCGCTGCTTTCTTCAGGTATTCTTTTACGACTTCCAAGGAAACTAAGCAGGGTATCTGGATCCGCGAACCGGAATACATTTCTAAGGAAAACGGTTTCGCTTTCCCGTATGGTGTCAAGAAATCCGTTATGACGGTGGGTGGCGCTCTTACTTTTGATTTCTCCAAGATCGACGCTATTCCTCTCCTTATCCATGCGAACGGTGGCTACCGCATGACCATGGGCAAGTACAGTGGAATCGAATTTGGCTCTTACCCGTTCGTCAGCGCTGCTCTCGAACTCTATCCGCTCGACTTCCTTTCGTTCTTTGCTGAGTTCTACATGGACATCCAGTCCAACAAGTTCAAGAACGTGGCCGTGAATGCTGATGGCTCTCCGATGCTTGGTGTCAACGGACCTATTATGTTGGAAGAAAAACTCGACATGAAGCAGCTTACTGGTGGTGCCGTGTTCCATCTGCCGATTGGTCTCGATATCCAGATTGGTGCTTCTGCTTATTTGGGCAATAAGAATAATTACATCCACTTCATCAAGGTCTTCGAAAACGATGAAAGTGGATACTCTGTTGCAACCAAGACTCGCGTGAACCCGGAAATTGCGCTGTTCGGCGGCTTGACCTGGTCCGGCTTCCTCATGCCGCAGGACCGCGATGGCGATGGTGTTGCTGATTCTGATGACCGTTGCCCGGATGACTATGGTCACCGTTTGAATGCTGGCTGCCCGATGGGTAGTCCGGATAGCGATGAAGACGGTGTCTGCGATTCTTGGGTTTCTGAAAAAGGTATGCTCGACGAATTCCGCAATGTTTGCGAAGGTATCGACCAGTGCCCGAACGAAAAGGGTAATAGCACCAATGGTTGCCCGACGGATGATCCGGACCCGGATAAGGACGGCGTCTGCGATTCTTGGGTAAGCCAGAAGGGTATGCAGGATCAGTTCAAGGAAATTTGCGAAGGCATCGACCAGTGCCCGGCTGAAGCTGGTACGCTCGTCAACAACGGTTGCCCGGAAGACAATCCGGATCCGGATGGCGATGGTCTCTGCTCTCCGTGGGTCACCGACAAGAACAAGCTTGATCAGTACACTGGCGTCTGCAAGGGCTACGACATGTGTCCGGGTGAAGCAGGTGCTGCCGGCAATAAGGGCTGCCCGTGGGATGATCCGGACAGCGACGGCGACGGCGTTTGCGACGAATGGGTTGTTCAGAAGAAGCTCGGCTACTACTTCGAAAAGGCTGCTGAAGACGAAGCTCTCGCTAAGGAATGGTTCATTGGCAAGTCCTGCAAGGGTCTTGACAAGTGCCCGCTCGAACACGGTGTTCCTGCCTATGATGGTTGCCCGCTCCCGGATCCGGACCTTGACAAGGACGGCGTCTGCGATGCTTGGGTCACCGAAAAGAACATGTTCAACCTCTACGAAGGTGTCTGCGCTGGTCTTGATCGCTGCCCGGCTGAAGCTGGCGACGACGGATTCGGATGCCCGAAGAAGAAGGCTGAAAAGCTCGAAGGTCTTACCTTCAAGAGCGGTAAGGCTACCATTTCCTCCAATGCTAAGAGACTCCTCAAGGAAGTCGCTAAGAAGCTCAAGGAAGATGACGCCTACAAGGACCTCAAGATTGTGATCCAGGGTCATACCGATAACCGCGGTAAGGCCAAGAAGAACCTCAAGCTCTCTCAGAACCGCGCTAAGGCAGTGATGAAGCAGCTCACGAAGTTCG
This sequence comes from Fibrobacter succinogenes, assembly GCA_902762795.1. Classification (GTDB taxonomy): domain Bacteria; phylum Fibrobacterota; class Fibrobacteria; order Fibrobacterales; family Fibrobacteraceae; genus Fibrobacter; species Fibrobacter succinogenes_E. Next base: position 61,400 of record CACWPM010000022.1, read on the forward strand.
GCGTTGCTAAGGATCGCATCAAGTCCATCGGTCTCGGCTCTACCTGCCCGGTTGACGATAACTCCACGGCAGAAGGTCGCGAAAACAACCGTCGTATTGAAATGCACTTCGTCACACCGGAAAATGACGGTATGAAGTGCGAAAGCAACTACGTTGGTGACTAATAACTTTTAGAGTCTCAAACAAAGCCCCGGGCATAAGCTCGGGGCTTTTCTTGTATAACGTCTTCAAAGTATTGTGCAAAACATTGTCATCGCGAGCTTCGGAGATGCGAGGCGACTCATAGTTTGTCTTTCCCACCGACGATCCGCAATCGACTTGCTCTGTCCCCCCGGCCAGTCATTCTCGGAGCAATGCGAAGGTGACACATTATTTCTTGAACCCTCATTTGTGCCGGGGTCTGTTGTTCATGAATTTCTACATTTATGGCATGACAAAACTTGATGAAATTCTGACTTCGAACAACTTTAGCAATCACAACCTCGTTGAAATGCTTCCCGTGAACCTGAACCATAAGATGGTGCAAAAGGCGCGCCTCGGCAAGAAACCTGTGCCCAAGCACACGCAAGACTTGATCTTGCAGGCTTTGAACAAACTCTTATTGCAAAGTGCCGCCGAAGTGGATGGCAAGGTTGCAAAGCAATACAAGCGCGTGGAAGTGTTTGGAAGCGACGAAGTCGCTTAGCCATGAGCTTTGTGCATACTCGTTTTGCTTACTTTTGAGCACGCTTCGCTTTGGGCTTTCCTAATCGCAGTAACCTCATACCCCAGAGGACCGTAGGCCCGTGCTCATACCCCCTAGCCCGTACCTCATACAAACCTCTGTTTACTAACCATTGTCTACTGCCTACTTGCACTTTTAATTCATTCTAGTGCCAAAAGCTGCTAGTAACTAATAACTAGTACTATGACATACAAATCCCTGTTTACTAACCACTAACCACTGTCTACTTCCGACTTCTTACTTCCGACTTTTATATAATTACAATATGCAGCAATACTTAGACCTTCTCCAAGATATAATCGATAACGGTGTGGACCGTTCTGACCGCACTGGCACTGGCACCCGTTCTGTTTTCGGTCGCCAGACGCGTTTTGACCTTTCCAAAGGCTTCCCGTGCTTAACGACCAAGAAACTCCATTTGCGCAGCATCATTCACGAATTGCTGTGGTTCTTGAAGGGCGATACGAATATCAAGTACTTGCACGATAACAAGGTTACGATTTGGGACGAATGGGCCGATGAAAATGGCGACTTGGGCCCGGTTTACGGTCACCAGTGGCGCTCTTGGCCGACTCCCGATGGTGGACATATCGACCAGATTGCAAACCTCATTAACAGTCTCAAGAACAATCCGGATTCTCGACGTCACTTGGTTTGCGCTTGGAACGTCGCTGAAGTCGACAAAATGGCCTTGCCGCCGTGTCATTGCCTGTTCCAGTTCTACGTGGGCGGTGTAGGCGCTAGCGGTAAGCGTAAGCTCAGCTGCCAGCTTTACCAACGCAGTGCGGACATGTTCCTGGGTGTGCCGTTCAATATTGCATCGTACTCGCTCTTGACGATGATGCTTGCCCAGGTCTGTGGTTACGAAGCGGGCGAGTTTGTTCATACTTTTGGCGACTTGCATTTGTACAGCAATCACTTTGACCAGGCTCGTGAACAGCTTTCGCGCACGCCGCGCGCGCTCCCGACAATGAAGATGAATCCGGATGTCAAGGATTTGTTCGATTTCAAGTTCGAAGATTTTGAGCTTGTGAATTACGATCCGTGGCCGACCATCAAGGCTCCGATTGCTGTTTAATGAACGCTTCAATCGACTTCATTGGCGATATTCATGGGCACTACGATGAACTTGTAGTACTCCTTAAAAAGCTAGGATACGAAGAGCAAGGGGGCGCTTACCGCTTTCCGGGCAATGCTCGAACAGTCGTCTTTTTAGGGGATTACATTGACCGTGGAAGTCAAGTCCGTGAGGCCGTTAACCTTGTGCGCGCCATGCGCGATGCAGGTTCCGCAGTAGCGCTCATGGGCAACCACGAATTCAATGCGCTTAGCTTTTGGCACGAGAATGGAGCCGGAGGTAGACCTTTAAAATCGATTCGCGGTGGCTATCTGCGTGAACATACTTTTAACAAAGTTGCGATTCACGTGAAGACCGTCGAAAGCTATCGTGGGCGCAAGGCTGAATTTCAGGAAATGCTCGATTTCCTCAAGACGCTTCCGTTTTACTTGGAAACGGACTTGTTCCGGGCGCAGCATGCCTGCTTTCATTTAAATAGTGTACAAATCCTCAAAGATATGAATCTCCGTGCTTTTACGGATGGCGATTTTGATGAACTTATTGCGCGCGCCAATGACCAATATAATGAATACGAAGACTCGCTTTTTGAACCGTTTAGCCTTTTGCTAAAAGGCCCGGAAATGGATTTGCCGGAAGGTCTCTCGTTCCGAGATGCCGAAGGTGTACTCCGTAAACGTACGCGGTTACGCTGGTGGATTGATCCGAAAAACGCAAACTTGCAGGAACTGAGTTTCCAACCGGGTGTAGAATTGCCTCCAGTTGAAGTTCCGCAAGAAATTCATGAACTCGATTTTTACGGCGAAAATGAACGCCCTGTTTTTTTTGGACATTATTGGTTGACGGGACTTCCTGAACTTATTCGTAATAACGTTTGTTGCTTGGATTACAGCGTTGCAGGCTATCGCGGTGATGGGCGCCTTGTTGCATACCGTTTTGATGGCGAACAAAAACTTGATGCGAATAAATTTGTGTGGGTCGATGCTGGTGTATCTTGACTACATAAAAACAATTATTCCGTATAAAATTTAGTATTGGACAAAGCTGTTAAAAGTTGGTTTAACGATTGGTTTGAGAAAACCCCTGGTGTTTAAAAACATTAGGGGCTTTTTTTAATTGTTTTTACAAATTAATTAATTTGCCTTTGTCCAAAACAAAACCTTACGCTTGACAAGTTCAAATAGCTCCATAATCGCAAGGACTACAATGCCCGTCCAAAGGATTCCGGCAACCATGTTGGGGTAATCGGAATAGTCCGCATAAAATTGCACGAAATGTCCAAGCCCCGTATTTTCGCCGAAGAGTTCTGCAACAGTGAGCATAATGAACGAAAGCCCCATGCCTACGGAAAGCCCTGAAAAAATGGAAGGAAGGCTTGCGACAAAAGCGATTCTCCACAAGTATTCAAATCGCCCAATGCCGATGATGGCGGCGTTCCGCTTGTATTTTTCGGGAATGTCGGCGGCACCGGCAGCGGTGTTCAGGTAAATTGGCCAAAAAGCGGCAATAAAAATGATGAATGTGGACGAAAGGTAGAATGTCGGCAAAATGGCAATCGCATAGGGAATATAAACATTAGGCGGAATGGGTGCTGCAAATCGGGAAATGGGTTTTAACATATTGCCCACCCAAGGAACAGATCCTGAAACAATTCCAACGGAAATTCCGACGATGGCCGCCGCAAAGTAAGCGGGAACAAGTTTTAGAAGTGACGCTCCGGCACTCCGCAAAAGTTCTTCACGAGAATTAAAAAGAGCGTCCGCAATCGCTTTTGGCGATGGGAACAAATATTGGCTACTCCATTCCGGGCCGCTACTGATAAACGTCCAAATTCCAAGCAGAAAAAGAAGGAATAAAAATCCAGAAAATTTAGATAGATATTTTACAAAAGTTCTCATATGCCTGCACCCTCCAATACGGTTTGCCCAAGTTTTTCAAGAATGTCCTTGTGATAGGCTTCTTCGATTTCGACAATTGTTTTTTGGACTTTTTCGTTGCGGAACCATTCGCTGCGACTTTTCTTCACCGGAAAATCCAAAGGAATATCGGCAATGATGCGTCCAGGTGTCGAACCCAAAACGATAATTCGGCTCCCTAGATAAACAGCCTCGCGAATATCGTGTGTTACAAATAAAGTTGTTATCGGACGGTCTTTTACGCCACGGCAAAGTTCAAGGACCAAATCCTGAAGGCTCGCGCGATTTACAGGATCAAGCGCTCCAAAGGGTTCGTCCAAAAGAAGGGCGTCTGCACCAACGCTCAACGCTCTAGCAATGGCTCCACGTTGACGCATACCGCCCGAAAGTTCAAAGGGATATTTATGGAGGCTTCCCGAAAGCCCCACCAAGTTCAGGTATTCTTCAGCCAAATGTTTTGCAAAACGCCCATTAACCTTTTTAGTCTTCTTGATCGCGAGCGAAACATTCTGGAGAAGCGTGAGCCAAGGAAAAAGGGTGTAGTCCTGAAAGACCACACTCCTTTCTGCGGAAGGCTTTTCAATTTCCTTTCCGTTCCAATAGACATGCCCCTCGTTCGGCTTGGTAAGCCCTGCAAGAAGGTTCAGCAAAGTGGTCTTGCCACTGCCGCTTTCGCCTAGTAAACAAACAAATTCACCTGGGTTGATTTTCAAGTTGATGTCTTTCAGGATGGGCTTGCCATCATAGGAAAAAACGAGATTTTTTGCTTCAAAACCGCTTTGCGTTTGACTCATGTTGATTTTACCTTAGTTTCTAGACTTGAATATTTTTTCCGCCTGAGCGTAGAATTCGGACTTCGGCTTTTGCTTACGGAGTTCAGCAAGAGCATTACGATAGTAGTCCGTGACAACGTATTCAGAGACTTTCTTGTCGGACTTGATGAATTCTGCATCCTTCAAGAAATCCCAGAAGAATTCAACGCCCTTTATGTTCGGGTCAGTATCTTGCGTGACATAGCCGCTATAGAAAGCCTTGTTGACGAGTGCCGTATCAAGCTTGATCCACTTCGCAATAATTTCAACGCTCTTCTTGTGATCATTCTGCACAAGTTCTTCGGCTTCCAAAAGCGATTTGACCAAGCGCTTGTAAATATCGTCACGGCCTTCAAGTTTGCGCAGCGATGCAATCAGACGGCAGCAGATATGCCCCGGATTGATATCTTTACTGCGGAGCACCACAGAAAGGCCGGCTTCTTCGGCGCGGAGGTCATGTGGACCCCAGGTAACGCCAGCGTAAACGCTTCCGTTCTTTACGGCTTCGATAACGGCAGGCGGATTCTTGAGTTCTACAATGGATACATCCTTGCGCCAATCGATACCTTCTTTTTTAAGGCCGCCACGAACAATGGCGTCTGCAGTTCCCAATCGGATTGTCGCGATCTTTTTGCCTTTGAGGTCGCTCAACTTCTTGACGGAACCTGCGTTTTCTTTGCGAGTGATAACGGCCTGGTCGCCACCCATGATACCGCCAATAACGCGGATGTCAGCGCCCTGCGAAATGTGGATGAGTGGAGCGAGGGAACCAAATGCACCGGCGTCAAGCTTACCTGCGCGAACAGCAGCGATGCCGTCACCGGAATTCGAGAATTCCACCAAGGTCACATCAAGTCCGTTCTTCTCGAAGATGCCAGCATCTTTTGCGATGAAGAATTTTCCCTGACCCGTCGAAGAAAGGTAACCGATGGAAAGCTTGTCTGCAGCAATTGTAGACGATACGCAGGCGAAAACAAAAAGGATTGCCGTTGCAATTCGGATGTGTAATTTATTCTGAGTCATTGTTAAATTCTCCATTGTTAGAAGGCGTAAGTTGCAGAAAGTTGATAACGGTTCAAGTCAGCTTCCTTTACCGAATTTGCGATCAAGTAATCCGTTTGAACATGCAAGTATTCAAAGCCTAACGAGAATGCGTCCGTCAAATTGTAGGTCGTGTTTGCAAAGATCGATAAGTTCTGTTCACGGCCACCAATTTTTCTGATGTCATTACGTTTCAGTTTGTCAAGCCCTGCGCCCACATTAAAGGCCAATTTTTGAATAAACTTGGCCTGCAAAGCAATCCAACCACCATAAGCGCCAATGCTTCTTACGCTTTCAGGATCTTCGGAATTTGCAGCAAATCCTCGTCCAATACCAGCCGCATACGTATCGAGATTTGCACCGATAAAGTATTCACCAAGGAAGGTAAAGTTGCTTGTGATGGGGAGTGTCAAGTCCACATTGAACGACCATGAGGGAATTTCCTTCGTATCGCCGGTGGCATCCAAGTCAATTTCTTCTTGTCCGTAATGGCCCGAGACTCCTAAATCGAACTTTTTGCCGTCCACCCAAAGAGGAATAGCAATACCGATGCGTCCCTGAATTGTGGGAATGTCAGCGTCAACGCCAGTTTCCGAGGCAGAAGAAGTGTTGTAAGGCTGCGTTTCGCCAATAGTGCGGACAAGGGCTACGGCAAAATCCAAAGAGCCTTCGCCAACAGAAACTTTTTCGGTGAGTCTGAGCTGCGCTCTGCGAAGGCCCGCATCACCAGAGTTGTTGAGAACGCCAGCATTGAGCGTCGGAGTCACCAGCGGAGAAATCAAATCCCATGTTTGGCCGCCCAAAATGGAGAAGCCGGACTTGCCAAAGGAAATTTCACCGTAACCATGGCGGAGTCGCGGAGTAGGAGCATTGCCGGAACCGCCTCCGTAAAAGTCAACTTCGATTTTACCATTCGCCTTGAAGAACGACGTATCGCTACCGCTCGAAAGATTGAGGCCGATTCGCGTCAGGTTCGGCGTAAAATGCCAACCGCCATCGTTTTTATTGGTAATGTCCGATGCAGCGGCAAAGTTCGCAAAGTTGCCGTTATTGCTTTTGGAATCTTCGTAGGCGGCACTCAAGGAGGCAAAACCGTAGAGCGTAGCGCTTACGCCAGATTTCGTGGTAACCGCAATGGGTTCAGCGGCAAAAGCGGTAAATGAAGACAAAAGGATAGCTTGAGTTATAGTTTTTTTAATATTGAAATTCATGGAAAAATCTCCTAATTTTAGTATGAGTTGAATAACCACGCAGAGCAACATTCTGCGTGCATTTGAAATTGCCAATCAGCCTTTAAAAAGGCATCGGCTTATTTACTGATGTATTTTACAGCTACAACACATATAGGTATCCTCGTGTTGATTTGTGAATGTGTCGGAACATAGCGTTCTCGATTGCGAAGCCTAAATTAGAAAACAAAAAATGCTTTGTAAAATACTTTATTTTTATCGCTTGATATAAGGTTTGGCTTTATGTATAAAATTATTTTATACATATTGATTACGAATAGTGAGAGGCTATTGTTGTTCCAGCGGTTAAATAAATGACATTATGATTAGATATTTAAATCAAATAATAGAAACAGTCATCCTCGCGTAAGCGAGGATCCATACAGTTTTTATAGCGATTACAAGACGTATGGATGGGCTTAAAGCCCTTTCGTTTGCCTCGGTTCAAAGAATATCCAAGTGTATTTAGAATTGTATGGATTCCCTCCCAAATGTAGATACGAGAAATTATGGTTCCCCTCACTTCGTTCGAGGATGACCGTGGGCGCAACGCTCGCCTTGAAGGGAGTCTCCTACGGAAAATGACAGAAACTATGATATTGTAAATCATTTAATTGTCATATCTATAATAGCGTTAGCGCTTGATTAAATCGAGAATATATCGGCTATAATTTGCACGGCCTTTTTCATTTTACTCTTTTCAACCGATGAATAATTGATAACAAACTTATGTTCCGACGGAGTCGCGTCAAAATAATATTCCGAAAGAGCCTTAACATTGACGCCCTTTTGACGCAAGCGTTTGCAGAAATCCGCATCTGAACAATTTGTATTCACCTCAAGAATAAAATGCAAGCCTGCATCTTCTTCATAAACATGCGCTACTTTTGAAAGCTTGCTTTTATCAATCGCCGTAAGCAAAGCGTCTCTTTTACTTCTGTACAAATTGCGCATACGGTTGATATGCGTTTCGTAATACCCGAGATCAATAAACTTTGCCATCACATATTGGTCAAGAGTCGATACTGTACAAGAATAAAACGAAAGTTCGTTGTGAAATTTTTCAGCAAGATGTGGAGGGAGAACCATATAACTGAGCCTAATGGCAGATGTCATCGTCTTGGAGAATGTATTCAAGTACACGACCTTTTCAGTGACATCAATATTTTGCAATGCAGGGATTGGTTTTCCTGTCATGCGAAATTCGCTGTCGTAGTCATCTTCGACAATGTAGCGTTTAGGCGATTCCGCCGCCCAGCTGAGCAAACGATAGCGTTCACCAACGGGCATTACCATCCCCGTTGGAAAATGATGAGCCGGAGAAATATGCACGATATCGGCATCAGATTTCTTTAAAGCATCTACAAAGCTATTGCCTTCAACAGGAATATGGTTCACCTTGACACCATATTGACTGTAGATTTTCGAAATCTTACCCCAACCAGGATCTTCGACCGCATAGCACTTGTCAAATCCCAACAGCTGAACAAGTAGGCCGTACAAGTAATCCGTTCCTGCTCCGATGACAATTTGCTCGGGCGTCACCTGGATGTTTCTGAACTCACGGAGCATGCGCACAATAGCCCGCCGAAGCTCCAATATCCCAATGCCAGGAGAGACTTGCAACAAGTCATTCTGTATTTCGCAAAGAACTTCTCGGGTAATCTTTGCCCAAGTCGAAAAAGGGAAGGCGTCAATATCGGCACCATTGCTTGCAAAATCGGCAATGTACTTTGGATTGGTATGCTCAGATTCTTCGATAAGCTCTACTCGGAGTCTGCGAGAGTGATATGATTTTTGACGAGTCTGTACTTGCGATGTCACCTTCGCATTGATATCAACGACAAAGAATCCCTTTTTCGGAAGAGAATAGATAAAACCTTCGGCCAAAAGTTGCGCGTATGCATTTTCAACAGTTACCACGCTAATGCCAAGATTTTGCGCGAGGCTTCTTTTAGAAGGAAGCTGTTCTTCGGCTAAAATTTTTCCGCTTACGATATCCTTTTTGATGCACTGGTATAGATAATGATAAAGGCTATTGGAACCCGCCTTAGATATATCGTAAGTAAACATGAATCTGACCTTATTAAATATTTAAATCTGATATTTAACTGACCTTATAAAAATAACAAAAAACTGAATATTGAACAAGCCCAACGAATGTTTTAAATTCCCCCTTGAAAAACAAAACTTTCTACAATCAAGGAGATACTCATGCCAAAACAAAACCGTTACGAACTCAATAAGAATCTTGCCCAAATGCTCAAGGGCGGCGTCATCATGGATGTAACCACGCCAGAACAGGCCAAAATCGCAGAAGCTGCAGGCGCTGCCGCCGTAATGGCTTTAGAGCGCATTCCCGCCGATATTCGCGCCGCTGGCGGTGTATCAAGAATGAGCGATCCTAAGATGATTAAGGGAATTCAGGACGCCGTTTCTATTCCGGTGATGGCCAAATGCCGTATCGGACACTTTGCAGAAGCTCAAATTTTACAGGCCATCGAAATCGACTACATTGACGAAAGCGAAGTGCTTTCTCCGGCCGATGATGTTTTCCATATCAACAAGCGCGAATTCAATGTTCCCTTCGTGTGCGGTGCAAAAGATTTGGGTGAAGCATTACGCCGAATTGAAGAAGGTGCGTCCATGATTCGCACCAAGGGAGAGCCGGGTACGGGCGACATCGTCCAAGCCGTTCGACACATGCGATTGATGAATCAAGAAATCGCTCACATTTCCAGCTTGCGCGAAGACGAGCTTTTTAACAGAGCCAAGGAACTTCAAGTGTCGTACGACTTGGTACGCTATGTTCACGACCACAAGAAACTTCCGGTCGTGAACTTCGCGGCCGGGGGTGTCGCCACCCCCGCCGATGCCGCCCTTATGATGCAACTCGGCGCAGAAGGCGTATTTGTAGGTTCAGGCATTTTCAAGTCTGGCAATCCTGCTAAGCGCGCCGCCGCCATCGTGCAAGCAGTCACGAACTACGCCGACGCAAAACTTATCGCAAAGCTTTCCGAAGACTTGGGCGAAGCCATGGTCGGCATCAACGAACAAGAAATTGCATTGCTCATGGCCGAAAGGGGGAAATAATGTCCAAAGTAAAACCGCAAATAGGCGTACTTGCAGTACAGGGAGCGTTCATCGAACACGAACGCATTCTTGAATCGCTTGGCGTCGAAGTTTTTGAAATCAGGCAATTGCGCGATCTCGACCGTCATTTAGACGGTCTTGTGCTTCCCGGAGGCGAAAGTACCGTACAAGGCAAGCTACTTCGCGACTTGGGGCTATTCGAGCCTTTGCGTCAAAAAATTGCAAACGGACTCCCCGTACTCGCGACTTGCGCAGGAGCAATCCTCCTTGCCGAACACATCGCGGGCGAAAACAAGGCTCACTTCGCAACGCTTCCGGCAGTCATCCGTCGCAATGCTTACGGACGGCAGCTCGGCAGTTTCTTTACAGAAAACGAAGTCGCGCACATCGGAAAAGTTCCGCAAACTTTTATTCGCGCACCATTCTTCGAATCTGTTGGGAACGACGTCGAAGTTCTTTCGCGAACCGCGAGCATAAACATTGACGCAAACGCCACAAGCGCCACAAAGCAAATCGTCGCCGTAAAATACAAGAATCAAATTGCATTGTCGTTCCATCCAGAACTCAATAGCGATACAAGTATTCACCAGTACTTTTTGAATCTTGTAACGTAGGGCATGCGCATGTCCAATCCGCAAATTCATTTACTTTAAATAAAAAATGCCGACTGATGAACCAGTCGGCACTTTTGTTGATGTAGTGAAGAAGCAAGAACTTACTTTCCGCCAACGGATGCGCTATAAATTTTTTCAAGCAAATTAAGTGCACCCTTGTAACCGACGAAACTACGATTGATAATTAAAGTTTCGCTGGACGGAGGCGTAATTTCGAAGAACAAAGCGCCCTTATCGTTGGCAAGGTTGATTTCCCATGAAGATGCAAGAATCAAAGGCTTTCCAGAAGAGAAATCCACTTCCTTGATAGCTTTTTCAATCAAGTAGCCATCTTCTTCGAATTCCACTTCAACATCGACACCTTCGCTGATATTATGGAAAGCATCTTCGATGGTCTTGCGGAATTTCTGCGGAGGATCGTCCGTGATAATCGCCTTGCGCGGAATAAGGCCGATTTGGTC
>CACWPM010000023.1 GCA_902762795.1 Fibrobacter succinogenes
TGATGCGAGAAACTTGGCAGAACGTATATATCAAAAATACATCCTTCAACCTTATGGCAACTAATAGTTGGATGTAATTGAAATTTTTACGAACTCGGCGTTCCGCCGGGTTCTTTTTTTACGTGTATATTTGATGGTAGAATGTTGTTGGTGAATATTAGAATAAATTGCAGAATTTGAAAATAATACTCTTCTTTGAAGGGTGAAAACTACTTTGTAAAAATATTTTTTCTGGAAAGTTTGCACTTTTTTTAGTTTACTCTTGAAAATAAGATAAGAAAATCTTATTTTATTTGACACTTATTTTTAATAAAGGAGATGTATATGAAAAAGATTACTCTGTCTGCCGCCATCTTGGCTTTGACAATAATGGGCTGCTCTGATGGCCTTGATAATTCTGTCGCTTCTGCAAGCGAAGTGAAAGATGAACAGGTTCAGTCTCTTGACGAAAAAACAATTGCGTTGTTCAAAACAACGGAAACCTGTGATGGTAAAGAAGGTTCTTGTTTATCTATTCAAACAATAGGATCTCATAAGTATGGCATGTATTTCAAAACGGGCGTTGACCAAATGAATCAGGGTTATTCGCAAGCCAGTGTATGGCGAGATAATGATGCTTGGGTGAGAGCAGACTTTGCTCATATCGTCTCGGCTTGTGTACAGGGGTGCGATGATTATGGAAATTGTCAGCACAGTGTTCTTAAAACGGAATCGCGCCCTAATGTGTATTTTGTGAATTTTTTGAAAGTAGGTGTATATACTCCGGGAATAGAAGCTCGTTGTAATTCTTTGTCTAGTGAAGATGGAAAAATCAGTGTTGTTTCTGTTTATTCTGTTGTTTTTAATGCGGGGAAATATGACGAAGTTATTTTGATGGGCTCAACTTATGCAAATTTGTCTCCTACTCAAGCTCAATGGGTCTATCAGAAACATATCGCAGCACATTTGCAAAATCAGTAATCGCAAAGAAGCTTATTTCAAAATGCACAATGAACTCGGCCTTTCGCCGGGTTCTTTTGTTTTGAGAGCGAATGCTGTGTTATTAACGGAAGTGTGAGTAAATTGTTTGCTTTTTGTGTTGCTGATATTTGATAAACTTTTTGTAAAATTATGTTGAAATGTTAAAACAAACTCTTGAAAATAAATTATTAATTGCTTATCTTGTCTAAGTCCTTATTTTTTTTAGAAGGAGATGACTATGAAAAAATCATCTTTGTCGGCTGCTATTTTGGCTATGACAATGATGGGTTGCTCGGAAACTGGCGTGGATAATTCCATGACGGCAACGACAAGCGATGCCCAAAAAGAAAAAATAATTGAGATGCTCAAAACTGTGCCGGATGAAATTCCGGAAATGCCTGATTCTGATGCGCCTTTGGTATTGCAGAAAAGTGGTGCACAGTGGTCTGGAACGGTTACTGACGATAGCGGAATTTATCGTTTGAATGTTTATGCTGAAGTTGAACCCTACCTAAAGAACCTCAGAGTGCACTATCGGGGGCGTACTTATTCCCTGTTAATGAAAAAAATCCATGATAACCCGGTTATATGGAACCCCTATTATGGACCTGATACAAAAACCTATTTCTTCTCGGTTTGCGTTCAGGGATGCTCTGCGGATGGTACTTGTAAGGAACATTTATTTACGGCGAAAACTGGAGATGCATATACCGCTGAAGTATCACGCCAGTGCCCTGATTATTCTTCGTGGTTGAGTTCCGGTATGGGGATTGTTGCTATGTCGTCTGTTTCTTTTAATGGAGGCGATATTTCGTTAACGGTTACTGCTCGTAAAAATTTGAGCAATGATGTCGCGAAAGAGGTCATGAAAAAATATATGTTTCATGAAGTTGTGAAATGTTTTCAGAATCACTTGTGTTCGCTATAGCATTGAACATAAAAATAGATTGTCGAAATGGTCGAGGCTTTTGTCCTCGATTTTTTTGCATTTCTGGGTCTTTTGCTTTTTTCTGTAAGTTCTAAAATTTGCCATCTGCAGCAAAGCCTTCCTTTACTATATTTCTTTTGTAAATTGGAGAATTTCATGAAAAGGTCCATCGTTATTACAGGCGGAGCTGGTTTTATCGGTAGCCATGTCGTTCGTCTTTTTGTAAACAAGTATCCTGAATACAAGATTATTAATCTCGATAAGCTCACGTATGCGGGCAACCTCGCAAACCTCAAGGATGTCGAAGGCAAGCCGAACTACAAGTTCGTGAAAATGGACATTTGCGACTTTGACGCTTTCTACAAGCTCATGCAGGACGAACAGGTCGACGGCATCATCCATCTTGCTGCCGAAAGCCATGTGGACCGTTCCATCAAGGACCCGTTCACGTTTGCCCGCACGAACGTCATGGGCACTTTGAGCCTCTTGCAAGCCGCAAAGCTCTATTGGGAAAGTCTCTCGGAAAAGTACGAAGGCAAGCGCTTTTACCACATTTCGACCGACGAAGTTTACGGCGCGCTCAAGATGAACCACCCGGAAGGCATCACGCCTCCGTTTACGACCACAGCTTCTAGCTCGGAACACCATCTGGCTTACGGTGACGATTTCTTCTACGAAACGACGAAGTACACGCCGCACTCTCCCTACTCGGCTTCCAAGGCTGGCTCCGACCACTTTGTGCGTGCGTTCCACGATACCTACGGCATGCCGACCATCGTGACGAACTGCTCCAACAACTACGGTCCGTACCAGTTCCCCGAAAAGCTCATTCCGCTGTTCATCAACAACATCCGCCACAAGAAACCGCTCCCGGTTTACGGCAAGGGCGAGAACGTTCGCGACTGGCTCTTTGTAGAAGACCATGCCCGCGCCATTGACGTGATTTTCCATAACGGGAAGATTGCCGAGACGTACAACATCGGCGGGTTCAACGAATGGAAAAACATCGACATTATCAAGGTTGTCATCAAGACTGTAGATAAGCTGCTCGGCCGCGCCGAAGGCGAGGACATGAACCTCATCACTTACGTGACGGACCGCCTGGGCCACGATGCCCGCTACGCGATTGATTCCACCAAGCTCCAGAAGGAACTCGGCTGGGAACCGTCGTTGCAGTTCGAGGAAGGCATCGAAAAGACGGTGCGCTGGTACCTCGACAACCAGGAATGGCTCGACAACATCACGAGCGGCGACTATGAGAAGTATTACGAAAAAATGTACGGAGATAGAACTTAGAGCTTAGAACTTAGAACTTAGAGTAACGTCATTGCGAGCGAAGCGTGGCAATCTTTCTAAGATCTGCCAACTAAGTTCTACCAACTGGAGATTTTTATGTCTAAATTCAATTTCATCAATACAGAAATCGAAGGTGTGAAAATCATCGAGCCGACAGTCTTTGGCGATGCTCGCGGTTACTTCATGGAAACCTACAGCAAACGCGATTTTGCCGAAGGCGGTATCGATGTTGATTTTGTACAAGATAACGAATCCCGTTCCCGCAAGGGCGTTCTTCGCGGTCTTCATTTTCAAAAGCAGAATCCGCAAGGCAAGCTTGTCCGCGTGATCGAAGGCGAAGTCTTTGACGTGGCGGTAGACCTTCGCAAGAACAGCAAGACGTTTGGTAAATGGGTAGGCGTTACGCTTTCCGCCGAAAACAAGAAGCAGTTCTATATTCCCGAAGGTTTTGCTCACGGTTTCGTGGTGCTTTCCGAAACGGCGGCGTTTGTCTACAAGTGCACTCGCTTCTATGCCCCGAATGATGAAGGTGGCCTTTTCTGGAATGATCCGGAAATAGGCATCAAGTGGCCGGTGGGCGAGGGCTTCGAACCGCTTCTTTCCGAAAAGGACACGAAGAACCCGCTTTTGAAGGATCTCGGTTTCGCGTTTGATTTGTAGTTATTAGTCGTTTGTCTTTCGCTATTGGTTTCCTATAATCGTAGTTTTGCCACTACCTTTAAGCTAATGACCGAAGGCCATGGACTATTGACTTACAACTAAATTTTCTATTATTACGCTATCATGAAAAATATACTTGTCGTTTGTACTGGGAACATTTGCCGTAGCCCTACTGGGGAATATCTTTTGAAGAAGGAACTCGGGCCAGACTTTAATGTTATGAGTGCTGGTCTTGGAGCTTTGGTCGATAACCCGGCCCATGAAATTTCTCAAAAAATTGCTTTGCAACATGGCATTGACATGAGTGCTCATAGAGCGCGCCAAATTAATTTGGACATTCTTAAATGGGCAGACTTGATTTTGGTGATGGAAAACGGTCATAAAAAGGAACTTTTGTACAAGTATCCGTGGCTTGAGGGCAAGGTGTTCCGCTATGGGGAATCCCATCAGGTGGATATTCCCGACCCCTATAGGCGACCGGAAAGCGCGTTTATTTTGGCTTGGAACTTTATTTCCAAACTGACTCCGTATTGGGTTGAAAAGATTAGGCAGAGCGAAACTGAAAAATAATTCTAAAAGGTAACGTATGAATAAAATTGGTATTGGTCTTTGTGGTGTGGCTGCTGCTGTCTTGAGCGGTTGCTTTGCCGCTCCCCAGATGCGCATGGACATTCCCATGGATTCCACGACCTATAATGGAATTACTTTCAAGTTACATTCCATAGAAAAAGGTGAAATGGGTGAACCGGTGGAAGTTGCCGCGAATCCCGCCGAAGGCAATTTGGAAGAGTTGATGGTGGATACCCTTCCTAACTTGGAATACAGGATTGGACCTCTGGACATGGTGCAGGTGGTTGTCTGGGAACATCCGGAACTCACTTCTCCGATGGGGCAATACCAGCCGGCCGGTCAAAAGGTGACGACCGATGGCAAGCTTTTCTACCCGTATGCGGGTGAACTCCAGGTTGCAGGTCTTACCGCTCAGGAACTTCGCGCCGAAATTACCAAGCGTCTTTCGGATAAAATTCTTAACGACCCTCAGGTCGATGTCCGCGTGACGGGTTACAACAGCCGCAAGGCTTTTGTTTCGGGTGCCGTGAACAGACCGGGCGTTGTTCGCTTTGATGAAAACCCGATGACAATCTCCGATGCTATTGCTGCTGGTGGTGGCTTTAGTGAACAAGCTGATCCTTCGTTTGTACAGCTCCGTCGTGGTAATAAGGTCTACAGCATTGACTATGTCCGTGCTTTCAAGGACAATATCGCTATTGACCGTATTCTCGTGAAGCCGGGTGACCAACTTTTTGTTCCGTTGAGAAGCGAAATGGAACGCGACAGAAAGGTATATGTTCTTGGCGAAGTCAACAGAACAGGCATTGTGCGCATGGATAGCTATTTGTCCTTGGCCGAAGCGCTTGCCTCTGCGGGTGGCGTCAACGTGATGTACGGTTCCCCGAAGGATATCTATGTTATTAGAAATACTTCTGAAAAGAAAATCGATATTTATCAGTTAGATGCAAAGAATGCGTTGGCTCTTGCTATGGCCGACCGCTTTGAATTGAATCCGCGTGATATCGTTTATGTCGACGTTTCTGGCATTGGTACCTGGAACCGTCTTCTTAACTTGATTACGCCGACGATGAACGCTATTTATCTTGGTTCGAATATCGTTCAGAACATTCAGGAAATTAATAACGCCGGTTGGAAGACTCCGTCTCAAAAGAGGTCTAGCTCCACTACTACTTCTTCAAATACTGCTTCTTCAAACACTGGTACCACTAATACGACGACTGGTAAATAACAAAGTTAAGGGCTATTAAAATGATTAACTTGATTTTGTGTGGTGGTAGCGGAACGCGTCTTTGGCCGATTAGCCGCTCTCTCATGCCGAAGCAGTTCGCCCGCCTTTTTGACGGTGCGTCCTTGTTCCAGCGCACGGTAAAGACAAATTCTAAAATTTGCAGTGCCCAGTACATTGTCAGTAATGCCGAACAGTATTTTTTAGCTAAAGACCAGCTCGATGAAGTTGGCGCCAACGATGTTCGTTTCCTTTTGGAACCGGTAGGCCGCAATACTGCTCCGGCAATTGCTCTTGCATGCCTCGGTCTCAACCCGGATGATATTGTTCTCGTTTCGCCTTCAGACCACGTAATCCGTAAGACTGAAGAATACGAAAAATGCTTGCGCAAGGCTGAGGTGTTTGCCGAAAAGGGTTTTTTGGTCACGTTCGGTATTACGCCGACGGGTCCGGAAACGGGGTATGGTTACATCGAGGCAAATGGCGATGATGTCAAGCGCTTTGTGGAAAAACCGGACCTGGAAACTGCTAAGAAGTACGTTGCCTCGGGGCGTTTCTTCTGGAATAGTGGCATTTTCTGTTTCAAGGTTTCGACATTCCTTGCAGAACTTGAAACTTTTTCTCCGGATATTTTGTCTGCGGCAAAGGTTGCTTATGCCAATGCCAAAAAAGAAAATCGGGATTCTCTCATTCGCGTCGATCACGTTGACATGATGAACATCCCTTCGAATTCGATTGATTATGCCGTGATGGAAAAATCATCCAGGGTAAAGGTTGTGCCGAGTGATATCGGCTGGTCCGATCTTGGAGCTTTCGATTCTCTTTACGGTGAATTCGATCACGATGCCGATGGCAATAACGTGAATGCCAAGCACTTGGCGATTGGTTCCAAGAATTCGCTTGTGCTCGGTGGCCAGCGCCAGATTTGCACGATTGATTTGGACAATATGCTTATTGTCGATACGCCGGACGCCTTGTTGGTCGCACCACTTGCTAGCAGCCAGAAGGTGAAGAAGGTTGTCGATGAACTCAAGGCTCGAGGCTCCGACTTGCCTACGGTCCCGCAGACGGTCAACCGCCCGTGGGGCACGTACTCCGTGCTCGAATCGACAGACCGCTACAAGATGAAACGCATTGTCGTGCGTCCGGGTGAACGCCTCTCTTTACAGAAACATTTGCACCGCTCGGAACACTGGGTTGTCGTGAGTGGTACGGCAACAGTGACTGTTGGCGATAAAGTGTTCTACGTTCGTCCGAACGAATCGACTTATATCCCGTCCGGGACGATTCACCGTTTGCAGAACGAAGGAAGGCTTCCTCTTGTAATCGTTGAAGTCCAGGTTGGCGAATATACCGGTGAAGACGATATCATTCGCGTACAGGACGACTACAAGCGCTCTTAGGAGTAGGCGGTAGGAAGTAGACAGTAGGAAGTCTTAAAAGTGGCGGGCCTCGCGGCCCGCTTTTGTCATCCTGAGCGGAGTGCGTTGCACGAAGTCGAAGGATCTAAATGCAAAAAAAGCGAACCTCAACGGTCCGCTTTTTTGTCCTAAAACCTATAACCTACAACCTAAGACCTAACTTAGAACTGGCTCAGGAATCTCTGGTCGTTGGCTGTCAAAAGTCCGATTTCCGGGATTTCGTGACGGAGCATCGCGATACGGTCGAGACCGAAACCGAATGCAAAGCCGGTGAACTTTTCAGCATCGATGCCGCAATTTTTGAACACGTTCGGGTCCACAGAGCCGCAACCACCGATTTCCATCCAGCCCGTGCCCTTGCAACGACGGCAGCCCTTGCCACCGCAGAATACACAGCTCACGTCCATTTCTGCGGACGGTTCCGTGAACGGGAAGAAACTCGGACGGAATCGCGTCTTGACGCCTGCGCCAAAGAGTTTGTTCATGAACACCTGGAGCACACCCTTGAGGTCGGCGAAGCTAATGTTTTCGTCAACAACAAGACCTTCGCACTGCTGGAACATCGGGGCGTGGGTGGCGTCGTTATCAACGCGGAACACATGGCCCGGAGCAATCATGCGGAAAGGCGGCTTGTGCGTTTCCATGTAGTGAATCTGGGTGCCCGACGTGTGCGTGCGGAGCATGACCTTGTTGTCCACGTAGAACGTGTCCTGCATGTCGCGGCTCGGATGGTCAGGCGGAGTGTTGAGCGCTTCAAAGTTGTACCAATCCGTTTCGATATCGCGACCGAAGTCCACATCAAAACCCATCTGCGCAAAGAAGTCGATGATTTCTTCGCGGACATCGTACAGCGGGTGCGTAGAACCGGCTGCGATGCCGGTACCCGGGAGCGTGATATCGACGGCGCCACTAGCGAGCTTCTTCTGGAGAGCGGCTTCGTTGGCCGTTGCAATGGCCTTGTCAATCGCCTCGGAAACGGCAACCTTCAGTTCGTTCACGAGCTTGCCGTAAGCGGGGCGTTCTTCGGCGCTGAGCGAACCCATCTGCTTCATGAGGTCGGTGACTGCGCCCTTCTTGCCGAGATACTTTACGCGGAGATTGTTGACCGCTTCTTGATTGGTGAGGTCCGTTTGTGCAAGTTCTGCATCAAAGGCCTGCTTGACATTGTTAATAGCTTCACTCATAGTACGGCGAAATTTAGAAAAAACGCGGACTCTTTGCACGAGTAAATGCAAAAAAAGCTCCCCGGCAGGGGAGCTTTGAGGTTTTATTTTAAAATTTGATTTTACCAGTCTTGTTTACATTCAATGCCTTTCGCTTGTTGCTTTGCCGTTTCCTGGTTGTTTGGATTCCTTGGAAGTGGCGGGAGCACGATAACCGATGCCGTATAGCCGTCTCTGCAAAGGTTTCCGCTCAAGTTGACGGATTGACCACCTTGCTGTGTGGGGTTAATATCAACGGTATTACCATCATAGCTGATCTGGCAATGTGAATAGCCCCATTCGGCGTTAATGCATTTACATACAAGCTGACCGCCTCTACCGCCACAGGTTATCTGATATGAACCTTCATTAAGCTTTGTCCATGTGCCACCGTATGCCAAAGTGATATTTGTAGATCCGTGGCCCTTGAACGTTACGTCAAAATTACATGCGGCTTTGTTGTCGTACTTGTCTTTTGCCTCGAATTTGTATGTCTTTTTACCTGTAGCACCAGGGTCATAGAAGCTAAAGTCACTATTTATATCCTTTTCGATGTTTCCGTCCCAGATTTTATAGGAACAACCTTCACAGTTTTCTGCGCTTGCATCGACTGTGATTATTTCACTCGGATCCTGGTTGTTTTTCGGTTTTGGACACTTAACAGCTAAGGACGATGTAACCTTCAGTTCCTTGGTACAGGAATGCTCATCGCTGTCAATGGTGACGCTGTATAGATATGTTCCTGCTCTGCCCGGCGTATATTCGTAAGAAAGGTCTTTGGAATTGCCCGAACCGTCGGAACCGCTAAAGACAACGCCTTGGGCGTCGGTGACGGCGAAGGTGTAAGAGTAGTTCACATCGTCGGGGTTGTCAATCTTGACTTTGAATACACCGCTGTTTTCGACTTTACTTTCGTTGCATTTGATCTTTGGATCTTTCTTTGTAGCATCTTCAACGGTGAAGTCTGCGGAACAAGTTTGGCAATTCATTCCGTTAAAACACAGTTCTACAGAATATGTGTGTGTGCCGGAACCAACAGTTACGTCATTTCCTAGATGGACAGTTTGTTCAATATTGCTCTTGGCATTGCCTTCCTTTACGATTTCGTCATCTAAAGAGACCTTGTAAACGAGGTCGAAAATCATTGCCGAAGGATCTTCAACGCCCTTGAATATAAAGTCGGGTGCAGGATCACCTGGCTTTATTTTCTTCTTGTCTTTAGGCACGCGGCATGACGGTGTTAAACCCATGTTGTATGCTGCCCCGGTAATGTCTGGACATTCGATCGTAACGTTGTTCTTGTCGGTTGCTGTGACCGTAAATGTTGGCGGCGCTGCCATCCAGGTATATCCAAAACCGAAACTTCCGGGTTTGTAAGTCAAGACAACGTCTTTACAGCCAATGATGTTTTCCTGGGGCTCCATGTTTCCGTCAGAAGATGTATAAGTACACTTGATCGTATTATTTTGAGGAGGCGTTTTAATGGCCCACCCGTTCTTCTGCATATTGTATTCCGCTGTTATTTTCGAACAGTCTAATTCAAATTGTTTTTCGCACTTGCTTTCAATTTTCAGTTTTTTGATATTGATGTTTTTGTCGCTGAAGACAATAACCTTTGAAACCTGTTGCGGATCAAAACCGGTAATGTCTGCAAGGACGTTAACGCTGATTTCGTGTTTCCCTGCCGTGCTAATTGTTCTAGACAAACTCTTCATTCCGTTTGTCGATTGCAGTTGGACAATCAAATTTGCGTTGTTGGGTAGCGGCTGCTGGGTAGCTCCGTTGCCGAGACCTCCGTTACTGGGGCCCATGCCGAAACCATCGACTTGGACATCTACGTGGAGTACGGCTTCGCGCATATTGATATATCCGTCATTGTTTGCTATTGAAAATTCGTATGGTTCGTTTGCGTCCATGTATTTTGATTCATCGGTAACCTTGATGTTGCTAGAACAGTTGTATACATCGCCGACCCAGAACGGTCCGCAACTGTAATGGTCTTGAGACAAGTCAAGGCTCGTCTGGTCCCCGGGGCAGACGACCTTCACCGAGGCGTCCTTGGCTTTTTTATCATCACCGATGGAGTAACCATGGATACCTTCTTGTGTAAATCTGTATGAGGTGCCAATAAGCTTGGCTCCCATTTCGCCGGGGGTTCCTGCTTCATCGGCACATGTCGGGGAGGTGGCGTTGTCGCAGCCGTTGTAATGGTACTCTGTCGTGCAGTTCTTTTCGGAGAACCAACTGGACATGACGACTTTAGGTGTCGCGTCTTCATCGTATGGAACCGTTTCACCGATATACTTGTCGGCGAAGGAGCAGGTGACTGTCGGAATTTCCCAGCACTTGTCATCGAACGAAGACGATGCCCATCCGTTGTCGTAAATCTTGAAGCCCTTTTCGGCAAGGCTGAAACCAACGTAGGTATGCGTAATGTCGTTGTACCCGAAGTCCTTCACGTTGACTTCGCCTTCCCAAGCGACATCGTTGACGGTTGCTCTGACGGATAACTTGTCATTGACATCAATCGTAAATGCCATCTTGATGAAGTCGCTACTCGTTATTGAAATATCGGTTATGTTGGTCTTCTTTTCGACGAGCTTGCATTCGCCCTGTGTCGTATTGCTGATGGATTGGCCCGCAACTTTGCAGACGCGGAATGTTAACTTACCAGAAGTGCTACCGCTCTGGCTTGCTCCATAAATGTTCAAAATCAAGTGTTCGTCGCCGTTGCTTCTAAAGATAAGGCCCGAGTTTAAGAGGTCGGTCGTATTTGAACTGCTCAAGATTGTGGTCTGTACAAGAGCGTTCATTGTTCCGTAAGGCCCTGCATTCTTGTTTCTCAGAATGATGGAAGGCTTATCGCTTTTTTGTGGAGCGAAAATGGAACCGGATCCAAGGCTTGGCGGCAGGTAGCCGGACTTGCTTCCGCTGCCTGTGTTATGGTAGGTCATGAGCCAATTCGATTTGAACTGCTTGGTATTTCTCGGACGGCAGGCTTGATTGTCGACAAGCACTGTGGTACAGGTGTCGATACAGTCTTCGCCGTTAGCTTCGCAGAATGCGGTCGTATTGGAAAAATCTTCATAATAGCAATGGGATTCCTTATTGTATTCGGCGGTAATAGTATGCGAGCCGTAGAAGTTGTATTCAACTTCGTTGTTGTTGCTGGTTGCCGATGCGCCACAGTTATCTCCGATACAGGACCAGTTGCTAAAGCTCTGTTGGTCTTCATCTACATCTTCGTGTGAAATGATGATGTGGTCCCCTGCGGTGATAGGATATGTGCAAGGACTTTCGGCTTTAGTACAAATATTCGGAGCTTCCGCTGTGGTTTGGTTATAGACGCGGATCTTGGTCAAATCGTTTTTGGCATCCTTGAAATTGACTGTCAGCTCGATCTTTTTGCGCTTTAATGAAGCGTACAGGAATTTTGCTTCGCCTCCGACGGGACTTGTAATCGTATTGTATTCTGTCGGGATGATAATTTCGCAATCCGAGGGGATGCTTGAGGCATCGACTGTTTCGAACGATATTTCATTGCCGGTCATGCAGCTCCATCTTTCGTTTTCCGTCAATACGCTACATCCGGAACCGTTAACGGTAACCCATTCCTTGTTGTAATCGCAGTCGGGATAATCTTTCTTCTCGAGATATATGGTCCCTTCGCATTGATTTCCATTAAAAGGGGAGTCCGCTTCTTTGTCTTTACGGGAGCAGTAATCCGATAATGAACCTCTGTTTACATAGGAACGGCCCATAACGTAAATATGGTGGGCTGTGTTGGTCCCCATTTTACAGAGTTCCAGCGGCGATGTAAGGAATATTTGTATATCGCCGTCGGCGGCATCGGCTGTTGTTTCGACGGTCAATATGTCGATAATCTGTTTTTCGGTTGCGTTTGGGGTTACTTCCACAGAGAAGAAGCGTCTGCCGTTTACACTTCCGCTACGTGCCGTGACACCTGGCTTGGGGGTTATTGTCCATCCCGAGTAAACATCGGGGATCGAAAAGTCGAATTTTATCTTGCCGTTCGTGTTGCTCGCTTTGCCGATTTCCACGGAAACTGTTTTGCTTTCACCCAAATTCAAAGGTGTGTTGGTTGACGTAAAGTTGATTTCAGGGAGTTCACCCAGTGCATTGGTGACAACAACGTAGAAAGGCACCTTTCCATAAGTCGATGACGTGTAGTCGCAAGCGTAGTTGCCGTTGTACAGGTATTCCCCATCGGCGTAAAGAGCTCCTGTTGTCGGAATGCCGTTACAAGTTACGTTAGCCGAATTTTTGACCTCGCTAGCTCCGTTCAGGTTCATTAAAGTGAAATAGTCAGAAAGCGTACCCTTGGGGTCTTTAGTGAGGTAAATGATGCGCGGTACAACGAGTATGGAAGGGGAAACGTTAGTTGTGTTGCTAGGAACAGGTTCTGTCGTCTTGTATTGCGATTCGAGAGTGACGTTCAGTTGAGGCGCGATAGATACAAAGTATTTATCCTTGTTTTTGAAAATATCTTCTGTAGAGGCGGAACTTGTCGGCGATGCCGAAGAGGAACTTTCTACAGTTCCACCACACGTTCCAACGGAGGCATCGCAAATAATTCGGCTCTGGTTCAAGCTGTTCATCAAGTCCTGGTTGAATGCCATCGTACCAGGTTTATTTAGCGTAATTGTAGCTATTTTTGCACAATTTTTTGCAACGGCATAAATGGATCCGTTGAATTGGGCATGGTTGAATAGGAAACCTCCATCCCCTTCGATATGAACGCCATCCGAGGCTTCCGTTATCGTTGATTTTCCTATATCGGCGGGGGTATAAATGAAGTAGTTGTATGTTTTATAGTCGATGCTTTGAACTCTATTGGCTCCTTCGCTCATGTAAAGGAATACAAAGTCATTTTTGCCATCGGTTGCGGGGAGTGCTATATCATATTGAGGCTTTTTCTCTAGGATGATGATAAACTTGCCTTTCAGTTCTCCGCCATAATTATTCACTAATTCTTTTGATTGTACTTTTACAACGAGGTAGCCGTTGTAGAGATTTTCTCTCTTTTTAATTTCATCCGTCATATTTTCGATATAGCAGGCGTTCATTTTCGTAACGAAGCTGGTATTCACTTCTTTGATATTTTTGGCGCACCCTTTGTTGGAGAAGGGTTCGAATTTGTCGTAAGCTGTTTTGAGAATGTCCTTGACTTTGTACTTGGCTCCGTCGCAACCGGGCGTTTTTTCCCAAATGGCGTCACAGACTTCTTTGACGGAGTCCGCGCAGTCGATTGGTCTTTGAGAAGGGAGGTCTCTAGTGATGGTTCCATTGGATGTGAACCAAGGCGTCACATGACATTCTGGGACAAATGAATTAGAGGCTCCGTTATTATGCCAGCAGTAGGGGGAGCGTTTTTGCGGGATATTTCCATAGTTGTATTCGTTCCATGTTCCCCCTTTGGGGTTATAGTATTGATTCCCTCCGACGTAGTAGGCGCCGACTTCTGTCGGGACGCTCCAAGCTCCGCTAGTTTTGTTTCTCAGAACGTTATCATTGGTAATCTTAAACTCGACATCAGTGATACCGGGTTCTACATAGTAGAAGTAGTACATTTTATCTTTTTTGGGGACATTGACGTAAACGCTATGAGTTTCTCCGTGCCAGTAATCCCACTGGTGATCGTGTCTACCGGGGTCATTGGAATTTTTGTTGTAGCAACCTTTTTCTCCGCCACCGACATCGACAGGGTTACTGCAATTTTGCCTGATGTCTGCACTTTCGGTAAATGTCTTGTCGTTACGCAGCTTGACATAGTCGCTATAGGGATACGCATCCGTTATATAGACCTTAGAACCGGTACGGGCTCCCAGGTTGATGACATCGTAATTTTCGTGGAAGTCTGCATTTGCAATGGTGCCACCACCTTTAGCGTAAAAAGAATAGTGGCTTGTAATCCAGACATCACCATTGACTTTGAATTTGGAGGGGTATTGAAAATTAGAACCTTGCATTGCACCGATTTGAATTTGGGAACCTTCTTTTTCCATGCAAAGGTTGCCATCGATGGTGACATTGCTGCTTCCATTACCCATGTTAGTTCTTAAAGTATTGCCGACGGTCATGTTGCCACCGACTAGAATGGCCCTGTTGTTGTCTTGTTCTACGAGCCCGTCAAAGTACGCATGCCTGATAACACCTATTCCTGTCCTGGTGCCGAATTTTTTTGCTGTGCCGGCGATATAAATATTGTCTGCGTCAACGCCGTTGTCTGCATTGAAATCCCCGCCAAAACATCCTGTTCCCTTGATATAAACTCTGTCGCCGGATAGCCTTGCATTACCGGTGATGATGAGGTTCTTGTCGATTGTGACGGGGTTTCCGGTCCATTTACCGTTAATGAGCATGGAGGACATTGTGATATCGCCATTGTTTCTCATGGAACCACCGAAGTAGGCGTAATCGTAGGGAATGTTTTTTATTTCTTCTTCTTCTTGAGGCGGATCGACCAGGTATAATCCGGAAACGTTTAAAATGGCCGCTTCGGTGTGTTTAGCCTTGTTGCGGGCGATACCTTCGGAAAGAATTTTCAGTTTGTAAAATCCGTTGACAACGTTTACGCCCGTGAGCCACACGTTAAAGTTTTGCTTGCCGTTGGTAATCGCTTCCAAGCGGTTGTTTAGATTGACGGGGATGGGGGCTGCTTTACGCGAATCGGCGCTACATTGGGGATCGTTTCTGCATACGTACTGCCGTATGACGGCACCGACTTCGTTTCCGTTGTTGGTCATCCACGCTCTTGCGGTTTGGATGCCGGCAATAGCGCTTTGACGCGCTTCCTGCATTTCCATTCTGGATGCCGATGAGCGGTTCTCGGATGTCAACCATTTGAATGTCGCTGTACCGGCGATGGTCGCGACGAGCATGAACAGAAGAACTGTTATGAGTGATACACCTTTTTTATTGAACATAACCATACTCCTAATCTCTTGGTCCATTGCTTGGAATGGGGATAAATGCTGTTTCCGTACCGCTTTCACCGTTCTTGTTTATGACAAGCTCCACCTTGAGTGCTTTGACGTTTTTCTTGTCGATGATTGGAGGTTCGTATCCGTTTACAAATGAGTAATTTGAACTAGGAATCATTTTAAGCTTTACATTCTTTATGTTGATATTGCCCGACGAGGCGACCGGCGAAAAGAAGGCGAAGGTGAATCCTAGGCAGACATTTTTTATGGTATCGCGGGTTGTAAAGCGCATGGTCCTTAAACCTGTATCCGGGGGCGTTAAATTGTATGGATTATCCTGAATTGAAGTGGGCGGATAAAATTGGAAGTCGTGAAGTCCGTCTGGCTTTTTACCATTCTCGGCATTCCTAAAGCCCACAGCCATGTGGTCGCGGCCGGGGCAGAACATTCTACTTGGATCTTCTTCGGCGTTATTCGGCATGGAAAATGAAATTTCGTATTCGACGAAGGGGACCAGCGTAATTTGGGTACATTGGGAACTCCAGGAAGTTTCATCGCTACCTGTCGGGGCCAAAAATACTTGGTTGACTTTGATTAAATCCGGGTTGGTGATGGGAGCGTTTGATGTAAAGTCGTAATTTTGTGTAAATCCAGAAAGTCGTATATATGACGTGTTACTGGTAACTCCGGTTTCAGGGGCTATATTGAGTGCTTCGAAATTCTCGTCGCCAAATCGTGAAACGAGTTTAAAACTGTGTTCGGTTTCGCTCGTTGATGGGAGAACGTTTACTGAAGTCGATGTTGTGCATGGCTTTGCTGGGGTGATTACGAACTTGTTGACGCCTTCGGCGATGCTTACGATAGTTGTGTTATCTGTAGGACAGTCTTCATTATTTGTTAGAGCTTCGATGCTTGTACAAGATCTTTTTAAAATTTTATCTTCGACAAACCATGAAACTTCTTCGACGCCATCGTATTTCCCTGCATCGGTGTAGCGCAAGCGTCGCATGGTTATTTTGTCCAGGTCATTTCCGCCATCGTTTTTAGTGATTGTAAATGACGAAGAATCTTTGCTGTCATCGGTGGCGTTGTCAGGATCCATGTAAACATTGTGGATATGGCTGACATCGAAAACGTCTAATGAGACTCCGCTTCCTTCCATGGAACTTTTCGCGCCGATCTGTGCGATATCCGCCTTGATAATCGAACCTATATTCCCGACATCCTGATTGGATTGCAACATGCTTTGCGTCCTGATGCGCATTTTAGTACTGTCGTTGAACGCTTGACCTGCAATAAGGACAATACCTCCCAAGAGAGCTATGTAAACCATGAGCTCCATGAGGGTGAAACCGTCTTTAAACTTACAATTCATTTCATTTCCTCAACACCACGTCGTTTTTACTATTAAAGATAAGTTTTTTAAATATGAAATGAAAACTTTTTTTTTCAGCGTGTTAGGTATCACCCCCGAAAATGCGAAAAAATCCCCCAAAAACTCAAAAAGGGCTTTTTTAATCGAAAATCGATGCTATGAATTGGATTGTTTTATGTAATTCCGAAATACTAATTTCTAATTCCGCATGGAGTTGAATTGTAGCTTTTGAAAGTGCTTCGAAGGCGTATTCACAGTGCTTAAAATGGATGTTTATGATGCAAAAATGGAACCTTTTCAGGTTCCATTTTTAATTTCGTTATATGTTAGCCGTTTATTTGATGATCAACATAGATTCGTCCCACGCCTCGTGCTTTTCGAGGCCAAGGAGGTTGGCCGTCGTAGCAGCGATGTTGGAAAGACCCCAGTCGCCTTCCTTGAGGGAAAGCTTGCCACCCGTTACGTTATCGTAAAGGATGCAGGGAACCTTGTTCAAGGTGTGGCTCGTCTTGGCCTTGAACGTACCGTCCTTGTTGACCTTCGGCATGCCGGTCTTCTTGTCGATTTCGTACATTTCGTCGGCGTTACCGTGGTCAGCCGTGATGATGGCGACACCACCGAGGGCATCGATCACCGGGAGGAGTCGTGCGAGGCCGATGTCCACGGCTTCGATAGCCATCGTAGCTGCGCGGAAGGAACCCGTGTGGCCCACCATGTCGCCGTTCGGGAAGTTGCAGCGGAGCGTCTGGTACTTGCCGCTCTTCAAAGCTTCGATCATGGCGTCGGTGATTTCGGCTGCCTTCATCCACGGGCGCTGTTCGAACGGAACAACGTCAGATTCGATTTCGAGGTAGGTTTCGCCGTCGAACTTGCTGGAACGGTTACCGTTCCAGAAGTAGGTCACGTGGCCGTACTTCTGCGTTTCGGAGCAAGCAAACTGCTTGACGCCCGTTTCAGCGAGCCATTCGCCGCTGGTTTCCTTGATTGCCGGAGGCGGAACGAGGAAGCGGTTCGGAAGCTTGAGATCGCCGTCGTACTGGAGCATGCCAGCGTAGCAGACGTGCGGGAAGCGCTTGCGGTCAAATTCATTGAAGGATTCTTCTTCAAAGGCGCGCGTGATTTCAATAGCGCGGTCGCCACGGAAGTTGAAGAACACCACGGAGTCGCCATCGTTGATGGTGCCGACCGGCTGGCCGTCCTTGGCAATCACGAACGGCGGGAGGTCCTGGTCGATAGCCTTGGTTTCGCCACGGAGAGTTTCGATAGCCTGCGTAGCGTTGTCGAAGTAACGACCTTCGCCGAGCACGTGGGTCTTCCAGCCGAGTTCCACCATCTTCCAGTTAGCGTTGTAACGGTCCATGGTGATCTGCATACGGCCACCGCCGCTAGCAATGCAAACGTCGAATTCCGGGCTGCGGAGTTCGTTGAGGAACTTTTCGAACGGGCCGACGTAATCGAGTGCAGAAGTTTCCGGCACGTCACGACCGTCGAGCAAAATGTGTACGCGGACCTTCTTGAGGCCTTCCTTCTTGGCCTGGGCGACCATGGCCTTGAGGTGAGAAATGTTGGAGTGAACGTTGCCGTCGCTGAAGAGGCCGATGAAATGGAGCACGGTGTTCTTGGCGCGAACGTTCTCGGCGATTTCCTTCCAGGCGTCGCGGCCGAAGATTTCGCCGGAGACGATGGAGTCCTGCACGAGGGCGGCACCCTGGTTGTACACCTGACCGGCACCGATAGCGTTGTGGCCCACTTCGGAGTTACCCATGTCTTCGTTGGTTGGCATACCCACGGCGCGGCCGTGAGCCTTCAGGAGCACGTTCGGGTACATTTTGAAGAGGTTGTCGAGAGTCGGGGTGCGGGCTGCCTTGATGGCGTTGCCTTCGACCTTATCGGTGATACCAAAACCATCCATCACAATCGTGACGACCGGTCCCTTGATGCCGGGGAAGTTGGAAAGTTTCTTGAGCATGTTGTGTCTCCTTGTACACGCCCCTGTATTTGGGCTCTGAAATTAATTTCGAGCACAAATTTAGAAAACACCGTGAACTTTCGGCTCCGGTTTTTTCGAAGACACCGCGATATGGCGCGCTACTTTTTCTTGCCCTGGTTTGCGACGGCTTCCATTTTGGCTTTGAGCGCGTTTTGGTCGCCGAGATAGTAGTGCTTGACTGGGTTCAGATTGTCGTCGAACTCGTAGACAAGCGGAATCGCTGTCGGAATGTTCAGGCCGAGAACCTCTTCCTTGCTCATCTTGTCAAGGTACATCACCAGTGCGCGCAGGGAATTGCCGTGGGCTGCGATTATGATTCGTTTCCCTGCTTTCATTTGCGGCCTGATTTCTTCGAGATAGTAAGGAATAACGCGCGCAATTGTCGTTTCTAGGCTTTCATTCTGCGGGAGGAATGATGAGTCTACATCGCGATACATGGCTTGTTTTTTTGCGCTGCGTTCGTCATCGTCGGCAAGTATGGGCGGCTTCACGTCGAAGGAACGCCGCCAGATTTTCACTTGTTCTTCACCGAATTTCTCGGCGGCTTCGGACTTGTTCTTGCCTTGCAGGTCTCCGTAGTGACGTTCGTTCAGTTTCCAGCTCTTTACGACAGGGAGCCACGCTCTGTCCATCTCGTCGAGCATGTGGTTCAGCGTATGGATGGCGCGCTTCAGGTATGAGGTGTAGCACAAATCGAAATCGTAGCCTTCGGCTTTTAAAAGCTGGCCTGCAGCGGTCGCTTCTTCGTGACCTTTTTCGCTCAGGTCGACATCCATCCAGCCGGTAAAGAGGTTCTTCTTGTTCCATTCGCTTTCGCCATGGCGTACAAGCACAAGTTTAATCATGAGGTTTCTCCTATTTTATATAATCTTCGCAAATCAATAATAGAAAAATTTGTTTAAAATTTTAGCTTTAGCTAATAAAATTAGCTTAATATAATAAAATTAGCTTTGTAAAACTTTTTTTTAGGAGTCCTGCGAAGGATGGAACACAAAAAAGACCTCCACGAGGGAGGTCTTTTTAAAACGATTTTGTTTTTAGATTACTTGGCTTTGTAAATGAGCAATGAAATAGTCATGTCGCCGTTGGGATCCGGTACAGAACTATCAAGTACTACGAATGAGTAGAAACCAATTGCAGAACCCGAGTTGGGAACGTA
Organism: Fibrobacter succinogenes; assembly: GCA_902762795.1. GTDB lineage: Bacteria > Fibrobacterota > Fibrobacteria > Fibrobacterales > Fibrobacteraceae > Fibrobacter > Fibrobacter succinogenes_E. Next base: position 19,734 of record CACWPM010000023.1, read on the forward strand.
TGTTGGAGCGATACCCACGAAGAACACGTCTCCTGCAGCCAAGAAGTTGGGGTAGACTTCTTTCAACGAGCTTGGCATATAGAGGAAGTCGTCTGTTGTCGGGTTTTCTGGCAGATAATTCTTGCTGTAGTCGTTGAGACGAACGTTGTCGTTCGTGTTGTCGTAAACAGCGAACTTGATGCCGGTTCCACTAGAAAGTTCAATTGCACCCGTAGTGCTTGTCGATCTGAGGCATATGTCGCCCGTTTCGCCTGCAGCTACAGCTTGTGCCGTTAGATCGATGCACTTGTTAACCTTGGTATTGATCTGAACGCTGAATGTGTCGAGTGGTGCACCTGGAACTGCTGGCGGTTCGGAAGAGGAACTTTCCGGTTCCCTGCATTTTTCTTCAGGACGGACGAACGGAATTCTTTTCTCTGCTTGAGAGGTGATATAGCCGTCATCGATGAATGCATATACGACGAGTTCAAAGTTGCCGCATTCGTTATAGCCTTGGTCGAGGTCGGTTTGCAAACCAATCTCTTGGAAGCTGACGGCTGTTACAAAGTCGTTTTCGTAGTCCATCGCAAGTGTCGCGGTTATGGAACCAGTTTCAATATTGTTTTGATTTACAATATGGTATTCGATGCCGGTAATATGTACCTGATCAATATCAACAACGGTGTTTGTATCGCTCAAGTCAATGGTAATCGCGCCTTTAAACTTGACTCTTGACAACGTCGAAGAGGCTACGCCAAAGTCGGAGAATTGGATGGCAGTTATCGGATCCGGATGAAAACTTGACAAAGGTTTTCCACCTGCAGAAGACGATGATCCTCCCAGGACCGGATTTATATCGGAATTGCCACCATCCCCGCAGGCAACAAAACCCATTGCTCCCAGTGCGAGAGCGGAACTCAAAATAAGAGGTGCTGTAAATTTCGAACTCATTGTAATACCCTTTCTATGTAATCTTAGAATGAAAATAAACAAATTATTGAAAAAAAGTACAAAGAATTTTACTTTTTATAATAATACAAAAATGAAGATACAGTGGCCTAAGGAATGTTTATCATAATGATACAAGTAACAAACTATTTGTAAACAAAACTAAACGTTCAGGGTGCGTATAATGTCGCGAATTCGTGCGGCTTCTTCAAAGTCAAGGCGGGCGGCCGCTTCTTTCATTTGACGTTCCAAGTCGACGAGATTAGAAGCGCTTGGATTGCTTCGCCGGGCTCCCACGCTTCGCTCGGAGTAAGTGTTGCTCGCAATGACGTTAGACGGGGATGCCGCGGATTTCTTTGTGGAACTTTTCCTGAAGCGCGAGGGCTGCAACGGTTCCATCGGGCGGATGCCGGGGGTGAAGTCTTCGCCGAGATCCTTCGACTCCGTTTCACTTCGCTCAGGATGACACAGTTCGTCAATTTCGTTGTTATCGCCGATGTCGCCCAAGGGGTCGATGATTCTCAGGTCTTCTTCGATTTTGCGGGTGACGGATTTTGGCGTGATATGGTGTTCGGCGTTGAATTCTTCTTGCAGGGTGCGGCGGCGGTTCGTCTCGTCGATGGCCTTTTGCAAACTTTCGGTCATGTTGTCCGCGAACAAAAGTACCGTGCCGTTCACGTTGCGGCTTGCACGGCCCATTGTCTGGATGAGACTGCGGTAGTTGCGCAAGAAGCCTTCCTTGTCGGCGTCGAGAATTGCGACCATGCTCACTTCGGGGAGGTCGAGGCCTTCGCGCAAGAGGTTGATGCCCACGAGCACGTCAAATTCGCCACTGCGCAGTCCACGGATGAGTTCGTGGCGTTCAAGCGTCTTTATGTCGCTGTGGAGGTACTTCGCGCGGATGCCCGCTTCGATGAAAAATTCCGTGAGGTCCTGCGCCATCTTCTTGGTGAGCGTCGTGACGAGCACGCGGTCGCCGTTTTTGACGACTTCTTCGATGCGATACAAGAGCACGTCCATCTGGCCCTGGATCGGGAACAGTTCGATTTTCGGGTCCAAAAGCCCGGTCGGACGGTTGATCTGTTCGGTGACCACGCCGCTAGTTTTCTTGAGTTCGTAATCGCCGGGGGTCGCACTCACAAAAAGCACTTGCTTCGGGTACATGTACTCGAATTCGGCAAAGTTCATCGGGCGGTTGTCGAGTGCGCAGGGGAGGCGGAACCCGTACTGCACAAGCGTTGTCTTGCGGGACTTGTCGCCTTCGGCCATGCCGCCCACTTGCGGGATGCTCACGTGCGATTCGTCAATCATCAAAAGCCAATCATCGCCAAAGTAGTCGATAAGCGTAAAGGGGCGGGTGCCCGGAGCGCGGTCTTCGATGATGCGGGAGTAGTTTTCGATGCCGTTGCACATGCCCGTTTCGCGGAGCATTTCCATATCGTAGCGGGTGCGGCTCGAAAGGCGTGCCGATTCGAGAACCTTGCCTTCCTTGTCGAGTTCCGCGAGGCGGTCGGTCAGTTCCATCTGGATGCGCTGTAGCATACCCGCGCGGTTTTCTTCTTTGGTGACAAAGTGCTTTGCGGGGGCGATGGTAAGTTCTTCGACTTCCTTGATGACTTCGCCCGTGACGATGTTGAAGCGGTAAAGGCGATCGACTTCGTCGCCGAAAAGCTCAATGCGGAGGCCGTCTTCGTCATAGCTCGGGTGGACTTCGATCACGTCCCCGCGGACGCGGAATGTGCCGCGGTCAAGACTAAAGTCGTTGCGCGAATACTGGATGTGGACAAGGTCTCGCAGAATCTTGTCGCGGTCGTAAACGTCGCCTCGTCTGATGCGTACCATCAAATCGAAGTATTCGCTGGGGCTTCCCAAACCGTAAATGCAGCTTACGGAAGCGACGATGATGACATCGCGACGGGTGAGGAGGTTTGCTGTTGCGCGCAGGCGGAGCTTGTCGATTTCGTCGTTGATGCTCGCGTCTTTTTCGATGAACGTGTCCGTGTGGGGAATGTAGGCTTCGGGCTGGAAGTAGTCGTAATAGCTCACGAAGTATTCCACCGCGTTGTTCGGGAAGAACGACTTGAATTCCTGATAGAGCTGGGCGGCCAGCGTCTTGTTGTGCGTGAGAATAAGCGTAGGCTTTCCGACGTTCTTGATGACGTTTGCCATCGTGAACGTCTTGCCGGAACCGGTCACGCCGAGAAGCGTCTGGAACTGTTCGCCGTTTTTGAAACCTTCGGTCAATTCTTCAATGGCCTTGGGCTGGTCGCCAGCGGCACCGTAAGGACTCACGAGGTCGAAATCTGCACGCGTGGGCGCCTGGAACTGCTTGAGTTTTCCGGGCAAGCTCTTGGAAGGCGGTAGCGGTTTCGCTATCGGTTTTGCATACGGATCAGGAGTAATAGTCTTACGTGCGCGAGCCATTGAGGTATGAGGTCGCACCTTCGGTGCTTTGAGGTTGTGGGGACGGCGCGATGCGCCTTTGAGCTCTTCAAAAAGATAGTAAAAGAAAAAATCTTGGAATGAACATGTTTGCCCATAGCCCAGAGCGAAGCGACCTCAAAGTGCGAAGCACGACCTCATAGCCGTCTACTATTTTTCTACATTTCATTCCATGCTTTGCAATCGAATTCTTGGTACGACTCATCACGGCACTTACAAGAAGGTCGTTGACGTTCCTCTTTTGCGCGAGGAGCTGACGGCGCGTTCACTCCGCTGTATCGCACGCGATGGCGTTGAAATTGAAATCGATGTCTATGAAGATTTGCAAGAAGGCGATATTTTGGCGGAGACGGACTTTAACGTTTATGCCGTAAAGATTTATGTGCCCAAGAAAAAGCCGGAGCAGGAACAAAGGCCGACAGTGAAACGGTATTTATAAGCGAGCTGTCCTTCTTTGGAAGGTAAGTTCGTCTTCACAAAGAAATCCACCTGCTTTTCGAATTGGGGTAACTCCTAAAACTTTACTTTCGGCAAATTCTTCACTATTTTCATGGTTTCGAGGCTCACGGTAATGATGCGGAGAACCTGGTTGAAGATGTATTTGGGATCGTTGTGCTCCAGAGCCCAGTCATTGGGGTCATTGACGATGCCGCTTGCTTTGTCGGTGGTGATGGCGTAGCGTTCCATAATCCATTCAATGGCGGATTTGCCGTTGACCACGTATTCGTAGGCTTCGAGCGGGATTTTAGCAATCGTGATTTTGTCGTTATAGACGATTCGGGTTTTGTCGTCTTCGGTTTTCATTTTACCATTGGCCGCTTTAACCTGTTTTTTCGCAAAACGCATCTGTCGAACTTTATAAAGTGTTTCAGGAGCTTCGGCACTGAAGAAGGCTCGATTTTCACCAGCAGCGATACCGAACAGGGGTAAATCCGCAGAAGTAGATTTTGACGAGACAATGAGACACCTGTAAGGTTCTGCCTGTTCGTAGTTCAGGTGGATTTCGGCGAGCTTGCGGCCGGCCTTGCTGAACGCCCAGAAATCGTCAGCGGTATCGACAAGCGGGATGCGCGGGAGCATTTTCTTGAGGTCTGCGGCGAATTCGGTGCGGTATTCTTCGCAGTGCAGGAATCCATAGACGTAATAGAAAATGTCTTCTTTGCGAATTTTGGGGTCGCTATATTGCGTGCGGGCTTGCTTTAGAATGTAATCGCTGACGGCGTCTTTGCGGACATATTTTTCTTTGGATGCGAACATGTCTGTAGAATCAAGTTTTTCGTAGTAGTAGAGCGGGAAACATTGGGATTTACTCACGTATTCAAGGTCTGGCAAGGTGTCTGTTATTAAAGCACAAAAATCTTTTGTGCTACCAACACCATTTAAACCAATAACAAGATTTTTATGTTCTGTGGTAGGGAAAAACTCTTTCATTTGCCCCATTCTGTGAATAAAAGATTCCCCGAAATATGCATTTTGCTTGAAATATGGACGGTATATGGCATCGCGAATCTCGTAATCGCTTAGCGGCTTACGATTTTTTGCATCACAAATGAGACTAGAAGACCAGCTGATTTTGGTTGGATCTAAATTTAAATCATCCTTTTCTCTGCCCAAATTTTTCTTGTATTCCTTAGAAATTATTGTGATATTATTTTTTAAGGATTCTTCTGAACTTGCATAAACCCAACTATCACGCGATGTTTCAAAGCCTCTTGAATTTACTACAAACCAACTCTTACTCTTTTCATCAAATTTCTTTTCAGGTTCAATCGGTGTCCATTTCCCAAAGGACTCATTTCTTTGGTTAATCCAGTCGCCATGCTCGTTGGGGTGCAGCACCGTCATTTCCAAATGCGAGATACTTTCAGTTTCTTGAATGATTTTTAGTTTCTGTTCGCGGGTCAAGTAATCGCCGATGTCGTAATATTTGATGACGGCTTTATGTGAGTTCCCTTCGGCTGGCTCAGGGAACTTGGACGCAGGATGTTTGACAAGGATGGTGATGGAGACGGGGGTGCGGCTTCCGCTGCCGAAGATTTTACCACCTTCTTTTCGGGAGAGTTCGCCACTAGTGCGCTGGTTTCCGCGCAGGTTGAAAACGAATATCTTGCTGAATTCTTTTTCCAGACATTTGCGGAATCCGTCAGTTGCGTTGCCATCTATCCAGCTGCCATTAGTAATAAAGCCAATGACACCGCCATTTTTGGGGTCAAGTCGATCCGTTGCCCAGCGGAATGCCTTGATGTAGCTATCATACAGAGAGTTCTTGTTTGTTGCAGTGCTTTCTTGGGCGTATTTTATATCAACGCGAGCGTCCAAATCAGGATATTTCTGATTTTGCGCATTATCGTTCGCAGATTTTTGCCCTACAGAATATGGCGGGTTCCCAATCACTACTTGAATGGGCATACGCTTCTGTGCACGAGCACGCGGACCATTCACGGGGAAAATATCTTCGCCACAATCTTCTTGGTCCACCTTCTCGCCCAATTGGAAACTATCCGTCAAACAAATTCCTTCAAACGGCGTGTATTCTTCTGAGCCCATAACATCGTGATAGGCGTTTTCGATGTTCACGCTCGCGATGTAGTATGCCAGCAAAACAATTTCATTCGCCTTGAGTTCCTTCTTGAACTTGCGTTCCAAATCCTTTTTGCCAATAAGCCCGCTTTGGATAAGCCGCGTTATGAACGTTCCTGTTCCCGTAAACGGATCGATAATGTTCACGTTTTCGTCACTAAGTTTACGGCCAAATTCTTGACGCAAAACGTCATTCACGCTATGGAGAATAAAATCGACACATTCCACCGGCGTATAGACAATGCCTAACTTTTCGACGGTCTTGGGGAGAGCGCTCTTGAAGAATTTATCATAAAGTTCGATAATGATTTTCTGTTTGCCCTCAGCACTTTCAACGCCTTCGGCACGGAGCTTCACGCTCTTGTAAAAGTTTTCAAGACTTCGTTTATCAACATCATCGGTGGTACTTTCCACTACATTGATAACACGCTGTAACGCTCTAGAAACAGGGTTGTTTTTCGCAAAGTCGTAATCTTCAAACAGAGCCTCGAAAACAGGTTTTGTAATCAGGTGCTGCGAAAGCATCTCTATCGCCTGCTCCTCGTTCACGCCGGGGTTCAAGTTCTTTTTCAGTGCCACAAGGAACTTATCAAATTGCACTTTCGGTTTGCCGTCAACGGCAATAAGTTTGCGGATACGGTCTTCGTGGCGTTTGGCAATGTCGGCCACATCTTTCGCCCAGTCTTCCCAATAGCGGCGGCTACCGACTTTTTCGACCATCTTTGCATAAATGGCTCCCTGCAATTCCTGGAACTTCAATTCTAGTTGGTCTGTAATTTTCTTTCGTTCATCACGCTTTGCAGGATCGAGGTTCTCTGTATCGGTCAGTCCGTGATTTATGCCGTCCGAAATTCCCACATGGCCACCGGTTGGGTTATTTCCCCTTCCGGGTTTATTGAACTGAATCTTGTTCACCATCGCATTAAAGCGGTCGTCGTGGGCGCGGAGGGCGTTCAGGATTTTCCACACCACCTTGAAACGCTCGTTATTGTTCAAGGCTTCTTCGGCTTTTTCGCTTGCAGGGACAATCACAGGAATAATGATGTAGCCATACTTTTTTCCGGGGGCCGTACGCATAACGCGACCCACGCTTTGCACCACATCTACTTCGGAATCGCGGGCACTCAGGAATAACACCGCATCAAGGCTCGGAACATCAACGCCTTCACTCAAACAACGAACATTGTTCAAAATACGGCAATCGCCATCGTCAATATCCGCCTTGAGCCATGATAGCAATTCATCACGGCTGGATGCCCCCATGCCGCCATCAATATGTTTTGCCTCGACACAAACCGTCTGCTTGCGGGCTTCGGGCTTGAGAGCCTCGTAATAGGAATCTTTCAATTTATTGATAAGATCTACTATTTCTTTTGAAACCTTGATATTTTGCGAAAATGCGACCGCACGTTTCATTGGTTGCGGGTCAGTTTCTTTCAGTTGATGGTCATCGACAAGTGTAATTTTGGAAAGTGCATTAAAGCAACCAATCAGTTTTGCCTCGTCATCAGACAGCATTTCACCTGAATCTGTTGCGAGGGATGGTTGCAAACTTTCGGTCATTGCCATGGGGTCAATCGTAAGCACCAACACCTTGTAATCGGAGAGCAACTGTTTTTCAACCGCTTCGCCAAAACCGATGCGGTACATTTCTTCGCCATACAGTTTCGGGTCGTCCATGGAGCAAATTTCCACAGCACCCTCTTCAGCCTTTTTCTTGCTGGATTCGCTGTAAAGACGCGGTGTTGCTGTCATGTACATTCGTTTTTTCGCTTGCAAGAAGTTGTTGTCATGGACTTTGACAAAGTTTGATTCTTCAGCATCGGCAAAAGTCGCTCCAGTTGTGCGATGGGCTTCATCGCAAATAATCATGTCAAATACGATGCCCATTTTCTTTTGTGCTTTCGAAATCACTTCAATAGACTGGTAAGTGCTAAACACAACAGTCATGCCACCCTTCTTGTACTGGGCGACTTCAAGCTGTTTGACTATTGTCGAAACATTGGTTGATGCCGGGAGAGCAAGGTCGGTAACGCTGTAACCGTCGCCCTCGTTTTCGTTCTTGCGAGACATCTTGGACACGCCGGAATCACTACAGATGCAAATCGGCTTGATGGGTTCTTTCGAGTCGGCAGTCCATTCGCGAAGCGTTTGTCCTAAAAGAGCAATCGAAGGGACTAAGAATAAAATGGTTCCCCTGCTATCCGTTTCTTTTTCGGCAATGCAAAGCGAGGTGTATGTCTTGCCTGTTCCGCATGCCATGATAAGCTTGCCGCGGTCGTGGGTCTCGTCCTTGAAATATTCATGGACTTTTGCGATGGCTTCTTTTTGGTGGTCACGTGGAGATTTCTTTTTGACTTGAGCGTTCTCGCCACAGGTGCCTTTGTCGAGTCGTTCCCAATCGACCATGGCGTTTTCTAGTTCCAAAAGACCGATGCGATGGAATTCCGGGTCTTGGTTTTCTAGCGAATTGAGAGCTTCGCGATTGAACCCATGTTCGGTGGTATCTATCCAGAGGCGGAATGCAAAGTGAACTTTGTTCCCGTTCCTATCCTTGAATGTTTTGCCGGATGTTGCAAGGAATGTATCTACTGCGGGTTTGTCGATTTTTGCGTCTGCCTTGTAGCACTTGCATTGGATTGCCCAGAAACTCCCGCCCGTTGTCTCTGCAACGAGATCGATGCCCACGTCCTTGCCGCCAAACTGGTCCTTGGCAAAAAAGTCATTCCATAGCCAAACTTCCGAAAGCGTGTTCGCATAAATCGGGTCGGTTTTTAGGTAACGCTGCATCAGCAACTCGAACTTGTTGCCTTTATCTCGCTGAGAAATACTTTCGTCACGATACTTGTCGAGAATACGAGTGAACGACGACTTGTTCTGAAGCGGCTTGTCCTGTGGCATCTAAAAATCCTCTTTGCAAGGATTCTTCTCTTAGGCACTTGAACACTGCACTGGATCCTTCACGCTTTGCGTTCAGGATGACGGTTTGTGGTTCGGCTACCACGGAATTTTTTGGAAAACAAAAAAGGCGTGGTGCCGAAGTGCTTATCAGTCCTGCGGGCTACCACACCCTTTCGTACAATAAGCACAAACGGCCCACGCCCAATAGGGCGTGAGCGTTCGTCTTATCCTCGTACGAATTGAAAGTGGTAGTTTCAGGGCTGAGAATAAGAGACGAATCTCAAAATTTTCCGGTCGCCCAAAGCCAGGTGGCAAAGGGCTATGTCAAAGGGAATGATAGTAAAATTGTGACTGGATTCTTACCCAAAGGGCATAACTCAACCTCAAAACTAAAGTTTTGGGTTTCGTATATCGACTTCGCCTTGCGGCTTCGCACAGAATGCGCACAAAAAGAAAATATTATACAACTTGACATTTGTAATGTTTTGTATTATATTAGTTATTGGTAAAGAGGTTTATTATGCCGACAACAATATTACAAGTTCGAATGGATGAAGAGTTAAAAGATGAGGCTTCCGAGCTTTTCGAAAAAATGGGATTAGACATTCCCACCGCTATCCGTATTTTTTTCAAACGAGCAGTTGCAGAAAAAGCCATTCCGTTTGAGCTGCGTGAACCAACAGCAGTCTATAATGCAAACCGAGGGAAAGCCATTCTTCGGGCATTGCAAGCAGACGCTGCTAAAAACGGCACCGCTAACATGAGCGAAGCAGAAATTGAAGCTGAAATTGCAGCCTACCGCGCTGGCAAGTAAATTGATTTTATGATTTACGCAGTCATTGATACTAATGTACTTATATCTGCGGCTTTGGCGAAAAATCCTCAAACTTCCATACCTTCACTGGTAATTGAATCCGCATTCGATAATTTATACACACCTCTATTTAACGAAGCTATAGTCAAAGAATATTCTGAAGTCCTCGCTAGACCAAAACTAAAAATAGACAAGCAAAAACGAGAAATACTGTTAGATGCGTTTCTTTCAATTGGAGAATTCGTTTTTGCACCACCAACAGAAATCAGTCTTCCTGATCCCAAAGACATTATGTTCTATGATGTCGCTTTCGCAAATCAAGATAAGGAAGCATCCCTTGTTACTGGCAACACAAAGCATTTTCCAAATTGCACATTCGCAATCACTCCTCGAGATTTTTTGGAAAGATTGCACTCAAATTTCGCCTTTTAAGCAGTTTATTGCTCATTCATTGGAACAAGGCTTTCTCTATATTGGGCTCCGAAAAAATGACAATTTTGAGTGAGAAATGTCTTTTGAAAATGATGAAAGGATTGTTGTTTTGATTGTAAGCCTTTGCATTATTCCCTAATGCAGAGGCTTTCTTTTACGGTAATGCGTTCTTTGCCGAGGAGCTTGTAGAGGCGGCAACGGAAAAGCGGGATGGCTGCGATTGTGCCCGATGCGACAATCGGGATGGCAATGTAGGCGATTCCGGGTTGGTTGATTTGCGGTCTGAAAAAGATTCGCAACATCAAGACAATCCACCAATGGACTGCGAGAATCACAAGTGCGTTGCGGGATATGTTTCTGAGAATTCCCTTGGTAATGCGGATGGGAGCAATGTTTGGAATTTTGCTTGTTAGCAGGAACGTGGCAGTTAGTCCTGCGATTCCAAAGATGGAACTTGCAACAAATTGGGGGAGGCTCTTGCCCAAGTCGTTATTCATGATGCTGAAATTTGGACTTGGCGATTCCAAAAACGCGTAGGCGATAAAACTTGCAATTCCGATGGCGGCAACGATGATCGTGTTTTTTGCGGCGTGTGTTGCGCCCGTTGAAATGGCGCTGTGGATTTTTTTGATGGGTTCCTTGCAGAGAAAACCGCATCCAAAGAAAAAGAGAATCGTAAGGTCGCGTTCAATGCCAAGCGGCAAGTGAATGTGATTCTCGTTCAGGAGCCAACCGCAAAGAAGACCTTCTATGGACATCACGGCGAAAAAAAGTTTGGGGTGGACTTGCTTTTTCGACATCTCGTGAAGCAGGTAAAAAAGCAAGCTGACGGAATATAAAGTAAATACAAACCACAGTGGCCCTGCGCCAACGGAAGATTTCCCGGCGATGAAAATTTTTGCGATGTTCCAATAGATGTATTGCCATGTGTTGTTGATGTCGGGAATGGTGTTCACGACTGTCATCGTGGGGGATTTCGGAAACAATGCAAAGTTATAAATAACGGGGTCTAGGAAAAAAAAGAGGAATGAAAGATAAAGGTAGGGGTGTAGCAGAACGCGCGTTTTATGGATAAAGTAACTCTTGAAGTCGCTGAATCTTTTTGTACTGAATAGAAATCCTGAAATAAAGAAAAATGCGGACATGCGGAGTGCGCTCAGGTGCCACATTCCGAGGTGTGCGTTTGGGAAATTCTGTTCGATGTGAAAAAGGCAGACGAGCAAAAGAACGAATCCCTTGAATTCGTCAATCCAGCCGATTCTCGCTTGCCCGTTGTTCATTCTGTAATCTCTTTTTGTCTCTAATAGCTGCTTTATATTGTGTTTGGTCTAAAATTAGTTTCTTAGCGTCGGCCAAGGAATACCTTCGCAAAAGTCTGCAAGGTGAGTGTCGCGACGGGCTGCTTGCAGACCTGCATGACCGAACCGCAGCGACGGACGCCGTAGGCGTCAACTCCGAGCTGGGGCCCCGCCCGCATGAAGTACATTTTGCGTTCAAAAAAACTTCTAGCGGTGAGCTAACTTAATACCATCCCTTTTCATTCTCGATGGTGGTGCTTGGCCCGTGCCCGGGGAACACTACTGTCTCTGCCGGGAGCGTAAGGAGCTTTGATTTGATGCCACTTACGAGGGCAAATTCGTCACCGCCGTAGAGGTCGCTGCGTCCGCGGCTCCCTGCAAAAATGATATCGCCAGGGAAAAGGAGCGGTGGCACGTTGTCTTGACCATTGACTTTGCCCGGATTCTCGCAGAAAAATGCGAGACCGCCCGGGGAGTGCCCTGCAACGTGAATCACTTGCAAACGGATTTCTGCAATTTCGACGATATCGCCGTCATTCAGGTAATTGCCCAGCGCAGGGGCTAAATCGTTGCACGGAAGCCCGAACATTTGGCTCTGTTCTTTTTGAGCATCGAGAAGGAACGTGTCATCTTTGTGCGCTTCTGCTTTGACGCCGAAAGTGCGTTCTGCAAATGCGTTTCCGAGAATGTGATCCAAGTGCAGATGCGTGTTCAATACGCGTACGACTTTCAAGTTTTCGCTCTTGAGGTAGTCGGTTAGCGCAGCTTGTTCGCGGGCATTGCTTACGCTCGGATCAATCAGGATAGCTTCTCCCTTGCTATTGCTCAGAATGTAGCAGTTTACTCCGAACGGATTAAATACAAATTGCTTTATTTCCATAATAAACCCCTAGCGTTTCCTCTGACGATTGCGTAAACGACGTTGTATGCGACGTTCCCGTTTGAGACTCTCCATCGAAACTGTGTGGAGAATGTCAATGACTCGTTCGCGGGCGTAAGACTTGTTCAGTTTTTTGTGCGTCACGTAGTCCAACAGGCACACACATAAAAGTAGTAAACCGACAAAAATCGAAAGCGAAATTGGCCAAAGATGAACGCTGAATTTAGCTGCAACGAGACCGAATGCGGGTGGCATCAAGATGGAGCCGATGTAGGATCCGGCGAGTTGGATGCTGATGGCTTGACTAGAGAGTGATTCTCCAAAACGTGCAGGAGTTGCGTGGATCAGCGAGGGGTAAACAGGAGCGCAACCGAGTCCTAGCAGGCAAATGCAGACGGGTTGCATCCACAGCGGAAGCGGGAGCGAAAGTACGAGACAACCGGCGGTAACGATGAATATTCCGGTATAAATCAAACGGTGATCGGTGAATTTAATCGCAAAAAATCCGCTTGCAATGCGGCCAATCATCACAGAAGCAAACATCAGCGAGACGATAAACGCTCCGATTTCCGGCTTGAAACCGCATGCGATGAGGTATGTGCCGCACCACAGGCTTGTCGAGATTTCTAGTGCCGAATAAAAGAAGAACGTGAGGAACGAAAGTTTCATTCCCGGGATGCGGAGCGCTTCGCGAATACTGATATGCGGAGAATTGCTGTCGGAATGCGTGGCTTTTCCGGATGAACTGTTACCAATATGCGTGACGTTTTTTGGCGCGTTTTCGGGAGTCGCATTTTTTGATGCAATCGCTGGGATGGTGACGTTTTCCGAGAGTCCTCCGCGGGCTTCCATTTTTTTCCATAGCGGGAGTGAAACGAGAATCAATAAAAAAATCGCAGCGAGGGTTGCTGCAACATATTCGTATGCTCCACGCCAGCCGCCATTGGTCATAATCGAGAGCGAAAGCAACGAAGGCCCGAGCGTTGCTCCAATTCCCCAGCTCGCATGTAGCCAGTTGGTGTGTTTGGATTCCAAATAAATGGCGGCGAAGTTGTTCATGGCCACGTCAACGGCTCCTGCGCCGATGCCCATCGGGATTGCCCAAAGGCAAAGAACGTTGAACGATTCCGCAAATCCATAGCCGATGGATGCGATTGCAGTAAGCGCGATGCTGTAGGCGACGAGTTTTCCGGTGCCCAAAATGCGGAGTACTTTCGGTGTGCAAAGGCTAGAGGCGATTGTCCCGAGCGATGCGATGATGGAAAGAATGCCTGCCGCTGAAATAGGCGTTTTGAGGTCCAGATGCATTAAGGGCCAAGCAGCCCCGAGAATGGTGTCGGGGAGACCTAGCCCGATAAATGCAACGTATATGACCACCAGCAAAAAAATCATCGAAGGTAATTTATAAAAAAAGATGGCGGCTCTGGGGCCGCCATGACAATGTTTGGCTAGAGATCCTTCGACTCGTTGCACTCGCTCAGGATGACACTCTCCTAACCACTAACCACCAACCACTAATCACTATCCTTTGATTTCCCAGGTCGTGCCTTCCTTGGAGTCCTTGATGACCACGTTCATCGCGGCGAGTTCGTCGCGGATGCGGTCACTTTCGGCCCAGTTCTTGTTGGCACGGGCTTCCTTACGGGCGGCAATCAGCGCTTCGATCTTCGCGACATCCACGCCGTCGTTTGCGCCCTTCTTGGCGTATTCTTCACGAGGCTGGTCGAGCTTCAAGCCGAAAATCTGGTCGAAGTCGGCCACCAGGGCGGCCTTCTCACCGTCGTCGATATCGCTCTTGAGCATCGTGTTCATGATGCCGAGTGCCCGCGGCATGTTCAGGTCGTCGCCGATGGCTTCCTTGAACTCGTTCTGGAAAGCCTTGGCGGCATCGCTCGTAATCGCGGTGGCCTTGCCGATCAGCGGGTCCGTCTTCTTGTGCAAGCTCTTGAGGCCTTCCTTCGCGCCTTCCAGGGCTTCCCACGTGAAGTTCAGGTAGTTGCGGTAGTGGCTGCCAATCGCGAAGAAGCGGTAGTCGAGCGGATTGAAGCCACGGTCCATCAAAAGCGTGACCGTCAGGAATTCGCCACTGGACTTGCTCATCTTGCCAAACTTGGTCTCGGTCGTGCCGTCTTCCAGCTTTTCTTCGCTTGCGGTGCGGAGGAATTCGCCGTGCATCCAGAAGCGGGCGAACTGCACGCCGTTGGCGCATTCGCTCTGGGCGATTTCGTTCGTGTGGTGCACGCGGATGTGGTCGGTACCGCCGCAGTGAATGTCGAGCGTCGGGCCGTTGTACTTCATGGCCATGGCGGAGCATTCAATATGCCAGCCGGGGAAACCGACGCCCCACGGGCTGTCCCATTCCATGGCGCGCTTCTTGTCCTTCGGGCTGAACTTCCACAGAGCAAAGTCGGTGGCGTTCTTCTTTTCGCCCATGTCGATGCGGCTACCCTTGCGCAGGTTTTCCACGTCGAGTCGGGCGAAGTCGGCGTAGCGCGGGAACTTGAGGCTATCGAAGTAGATGCCGTCGCTGGTGCGGTAGGTGTAACCCTTTTCTTCCAGGGTCTTCACCAGGTCAATCTGTTCCTGGATGTGCTGCGTGGCAGGCGTCCAACGGGTCGGTTCCTGGATGTTGAGACGGTGCCAGTCGGCCATGAAGGCGTCGGTGTAGAACTTCGCGATGTCCCAAACGGACTTGCCTTCGCGGGCGGCGCCCTTTTCCATCTTGTCGTCGCCGGAGTCTGCATCGCTAGTGAGGTGGCCCACGTCGGTGATGTTCACGATGTGGTTCACCTTGTAGCCGTAGTATTTGAGCGTACGGACTAGGAAGTCTTCGAAAATGTAGGTGCGGAGGTTACCGATGTGGGCGAAATGGTACACCGTCGGGCCACAACAGTACATGCGCACGGCGGGAACGCCTTCCGGGAGAGTGAATACTTCTTTCTTGCGCGATGCGGTGTTGTAGAACTGTAGAGCCATTTTAGCCTCCGATTAAATGCGGCGCAACATGCGCCAAGCGGGAGCAAAGATAGTAAAAGCCGAATGCCGCGGCAAAAGTGTGCAAGGTTCAAAAGCGCGAAAATTCATTTTTGCATTTTTGAACCGCCGCTACGGACGCCTGTACGAAACTTGCCACTTTAGTGGCTTAGTTGAGTTATCCTCTTTGGGGAGAAGGCGTCAAAAGGCGAGAGTCGCGCCAATGGCTTAAAAGCCAATTGGCATGACCGAGCCGTGCTATATACACTCCAAAAGAGTGCATATTTAGAAATTTTTAGGTCGGACGGCAATTGTACGGGGGCTGATTATTCGTTATGATTTTGGCTAAGGGTGTTTTGGATGGGCTTGGTGCTGATTTAGGGAGGGGGGGGCTTTTACGTACTTATTGGTGCTTTTGTGGTTTTCTAGTACGTAATATAAATTTGATTAATTTGTTTGCTACGTACTGAAGGCGCTGAAATAGTGTACTAAGTATGTAAAAAGAAGGGCGCAAGCGGAATTTTGTTTCGTCTCGTGTTCGATGTGAGTTCGGTTTACGTACTGGAGGTATTGTTTTGTGTGGGTTAGTACGTATTTGCGGGCGATTGCGCAAAATTGGTTCTCTAAACTTTTGATTTTTACGTACTAACACCTTTTATTAAGCTTGCTTAGTACGTAAATGGTTACTAAGGGGTGTTTTTCCTGCCGCAAAATGCTTTTGCTTGCAAACGGTTGTTTGCAAAATGAAGGGCTCAAGTGTTTTTTGTGCGTTTGGTCGAAAGTTTATTGTATTTTATCCGCATGAAAATAAACGATGAATTAATACTACATGATGAACTTGTTAGGTTTGCTCGACATCGGATTAAGGAATTGACACGAGGTTTAACGCATATTCAAGCGGACCTCCGCAATGCTCCTTTAGAAAATCTAAGAGTTGTTCACTGCCATAATTCTATTCAATACCATTTGGTCTCTGACGAGAATAAACCGAATGGAATTTATGTGAATAAGAAAATGTTGAAAAAGGCGGCTGCTGTAGCGCAACGGGATTATTATAGAACGGTCTCTGATGAAATTCAAAAAGAAATATCCGCTATTGAAAATTTTTTAAGCGAGTATCATCCGGAACGAGTTCAGACTGTTTATCAGACCTTGAATGTTGGACGACGAAAATTGGTGAAAAACGTTTTTGTCTCAGACGTAGATTTTGTATCGTCATGGAAATCGGTGACGTATGAACGACCGGCTTTTCTTGAAAATTCGCCGGAATATTTTACGAACAATGGGCTTCGGGTGCGTTCTAAATCGGAAATCATTATCGCAAATCAGCTTGTTCGCTCAAAGATTCCGTTCCGTTACGAGGCTCCGTTAACGCTGAATTCGGAAAAACGTAAAGTTGTTGTGCATCCTGATTTTACTTGCTTGAATGTTCGGACGCGAAAGGAGTTTGTATGGGAGCATTTTGGAATGATGAACGATGAAAATTATGTAGAAAATGCGCTTGGTAAAATTCACCTTTATTCAGCAAATGGACTTATTCAAGGCAAGAATTTTATTGCAACGTTTGAAACGTTGGCAAATCCACTTTCTGTGAAAATTGCTCAGCAGTATATTGAGCAGTTCTTGAAATAGGAGTTGTTTTGTGCCGCGTTTCTGAAACCCTAAATCGTACACGCGGGGATGGGGGGGGGCGGCTTGTTGGTTCGGGGTAAGTGGCATTTTGCGGAAAACTGTGGTGAAAAATAGGAAGTAGGGCTTTTTACGTACTTTAAGCCTTGTTTAGGGGGCTGAATACGTAAAAAATTTTAAGAACATTTGTATGTTACGTACTAAATGGCAATTTTGTGTTCATGCAGTACGTAAATTTCGGTGATTGTGAAATTTTGAATGCTAAAAGTTCAAAAAATTACGTACTGACTATGTTTTTTGGGGGCTTCTAGTACGTAAATTTGATGCATCCCGCCTGTAGAACATCAAAATAGTGTGAAAAACTCTAAAATTTACGTACTAAATGAGGCTTTTCTTCGGGCTTTGGTACGTAAAATCTCGTGAAAATGTAAAAAAAGTATTTTTTTTTCAACCCCGTTGTTTTGGCTTCAACGGAAATTCAGCGACAATGGGCTCTATTTGTGAGAATAGAATTTATATTAGACAAAAATGGAGTGCGCAATGAAATTAATGAAGTTGGCAGTGGTTGCTGCATCAGCTATTTTGTGCTTTGTGGCTTGTTCTGATGATAATGGTTCAATTGGAGGTCCCGACAATGGAGGGATTTCTCCCATAGAGTCTTCTTCTAGCAGTGAAGTTCTAGGAAATGAAAGCTCAAGTTCTAGTGAAACCGTTCCTGGCATTGATGTATCGAGTTCTAGTGAAGTCGTTCCTGGCCAAGAATTCTCAAGTTCAAGTAGTGTTGTTCCTGGTACGGGCGTTTCTAGTTCCAGTAATAAAGTTCCAGGCAAAGAAGTTTCTAGTTCTAGCAGTAGGGGGCCAAACAACAAGTTTTCCAGTTCTAGCAAAGTAGTTCCTATCAGTTCATCTTCGGTTGACGATGAAAACGACAACGAAGATTCGAGAACTTTGGATGGCTCGCAAATTCTCCTAAAGCTTTCGGGAACGTCGGCTACCGTGGAAAATAATAACGGCTGTGTCGAGGTTGCTGATAAAAGTGCGACCATCACCTGTCCGGGCGCCTATTACATCACTGGCGAGTCATCTGACTTCCAGGTGGTTGTGAATACTCCGGCGGCCGAAAATGAAGGCAACACAGGCATTTATCTTTATAACGCGACTTTAAAGAGTTCTGACGCCGCGATTCTTGTGAAAAACGCCGACAAGGCGGTTCTCCATTTGGTCAAGGGTACGACTAATGTGGTAGAAGACGGCAATGGCAAACACTTGTTTACCAAGATCAATGGAACTCAGGATACCGCAAAGGCCGCAATTTATGCCAGGGATGACTTGAACATCAAGGGCGCAGGCTCTTTGACTGTCAAAGGCAAGTTCAAAAATGGCATCCAGTGCAGCAACGACCTTAAAATCAAAAACGGCAACATTACGGTGGAAGCGGAAGAAAACGCCATCAAAGGCAAGGGTAGCCTCCAGATTTCGGGTGGAACCTTGAACCTTACCGCTAAAAAGGGTGATGGTCTTGAAAGCGATGAATGCGAAGAAGTCAACGGTAAATGCAAAAATGTCATCGATGGCAAGGGCATTGTGGATATTCGTGGTGGTAACATTACAATCAAGGCGGGCGATGATGGCATTGATGCCGCTAACTTTGTAATTGTTAGCGATTCTACGGAAAAGTCTACCCTCAAAGTTACTTCTACGGGCAAGGGTATGGTTGCCGAGAAATTCATATATATTAACGGTGGTGCCGTTAACGTGACCGCCGATGACGATGCAATGCATACAAAGTATAAAGTCTTCATGAATGCTGGTGACGTGACTGTTTCTTCGAAGGATGACGGCATTCATGCGGATTCCGCGTTGTATTTGAAGGGTTCCACAATCAATGTCGTTACGGCATCTGAAGGTTTGGAAGCCTACAGGATTTTCGCTGAAGGTGGCATTACCTCTACGTTTGCGACTAATGACGGCTGGAATGGTGCCGGTGGTGCCAAGGAAAATTCTGGCGGCTATTCCATGTTTAGCGAATCGAGTGGCCATATTGTCGTTAGCGGTGGCTATCATTATATCAGTGCAAAAGGCAGTATGATTGATGTCTTTGATGCAAACGGCTCTGGCAAGCAGACCGGTGGTGTATTGATTTTGGAAATCACCGGAGAAAGCTATGAAAATGGCATGGGCGGTGGTGGCCAGTGGGGTGGCGGCGGCCAGTGGGGCGGCTTCCCAGGCGGTGGCATGGGTGGTGGCATGGGCGGCGGCGGTGGCTGCTCCGAGAATATGGCTGGCGGCCTTATCGATACGGATACCGGATTTGAAATTACCGGTGGAGTCCTGCTTGCATTTGGCAACTATTCGACAAACCTTCCCAAGTGCGCTTCTGTCACCTATACAAGCGATAATTTCTATGGTTCTGATAAGGCTGCTTTCAAGCCGCAATACAAGGGCAATACGATTATTTACGGTGGCGAAGTGACTTCCGTTGCTCAAGTCCAAACAAGCGGAATGAAGGAACTCAAGTTCCCGAACGGCTTGGTGTACATGTATAAGTAATGGTTGGCTGAGCCTGCAAATAATGCAGGCTGAAGCTACACAGGTAGTGCTTTAAAGTCTTTAAAAACGCGGTCGCAATTTTGTTGCGACTTTTTTTTGTAAAATAAATTATATGTTTTTTCGGTTTTTTTACCTATGTTGTAAAACGTTGTACATAACAAAATAAGAAGGGGAATAAATGAAAAAAGCTTTTATTAGCATTATCTGCTGTGGTTATTTTTGGATGCAGCGATAATTCATCGCCTGCTGAAGGCTTGACCAATGCGTCTGAAGCTACTGAGACTGAGAAAAATGGTGGTGTAAACGTTATTACAGGAACGATTATCAGTGACCCTGCGAATGATCCTTACTCTGTTGAAAATATGAGTAAGGCCATGCGTAGACAAGTTCTTGCGAAGCCAGGTGTAGATTCTCAGGAAGTGGAGTAGTTGACGCTGGAACCGAACTATCTTTATGTTCGTTTTTTAGCAGAAGGAAAAAGGGGTGCTGCTGAGTTGAAAGCTTATGACACATCACTTGTCCTATTTAAACACCCGTTAGACTATAAGCCTATTCCCAAGCCTGTTGTCTATATCGATCCATCTCTTCCGGATTCGATTATCCCTTTATTTGCGACGGTGCCTGTGAACTATAAGTTTGGTCCTACGAAGTATGAAATCTTAAAGGAATTGTTCCTTGTTGAGCCTTTAGACGATGATTGTGATGATGAAGATGATTGCTCTGACGATGCTGATTCTACAACAACGGTAAACATTCTTGCTAAGAGAGCAGCCGAAAAGTCAAGTGAAACTGTTATAAAAAAATTAAGTAATATGGGGGTGTCTCTTCGTGATATCGAATGGGAATAGCTTTCCATGACGGGAAATTTGAATAGCCGTTTTGCTTCACAAATTCTTAAACCTGGTGAAGGTCCTGTTTTGGGATGGTCCTTATTTGGAGGTGGAAAAAAACTAGGTGGGCAATTAAAGTTTGTGGATGATGATCTTGGTGTACAACCTCTTGTTGGAGTGCGCGTTACAGGTGGTTATTCCTATTATTGGCGTGAAGCTCATACTGATAAGGATGGAAAATTCAGGATTCCTGAAAAATGGACTTTCAAAATTGACTTTGAAGCGAATTTTGATTCTGATGATTTTTTGTTGGAAGATGGACATTCTTCATATGGTGAAGATCTGGAAATTGAACACAACAACTATAAATCTGATTGGAATGAAACTTTTACTGGGGATATAGCCAAGTGGTGTGTTGTGTGGACTGCTGCTTACCAGTATTGGTATGGAGATAATTTCGGGCTAAAGAGACCCCGACAGAATACATGGTATAATTGGAGCTTGGATATTGAGGTGTATTATAAAAACAAAAAAGATTATGAGAACTTGCTTCCTACGAGTGGTCCTTTTATAGGATGCGGAGCTGGGGAATCGAGTGGAATGTACAAGGCTTTTGCTGGTTTGGAAGAAATATGTATATCTACATATGGTAAATCTTCAAGACAAATTTACTCAACAACGATTCATGAGGTTGGGCATACGTCCCATTATTGGAATACCTCGGAATCTCTTTCTGATTTTTTTGATTTACCTTATGGTTTTCGTAATACCTATACTCGCGGACTTGAATATATTTTTCAAAAAAACAGATATGGTTCAGTTAATTTGAGCTATATTAAAGATTATACGGGAATCATACCGGATTTAATTGATGATGATTCCCGAACTGCTGATGGAAAGAAAAATATTGATAAAGTTAAAGGATTCTCTATGGTTGATATAGAAAAAGCTATTTTTGCAACTAAATCCTTAAATGAAATGAAAACCTACATAAAAAATAATTATCCATCAGGAAAAAATGGTCGTAGCTATACGCACTCCGATTTGGATAAGTTGTTTGATTATTGGCTTAATATTTAAGAATATGAATATGAAATATATTGTTTTTGTTTTTTTTGCAAGTTTGTTTTATGCGTGTTCTTCCGGTTGTGAAGATTGTGAAGTATCTGTCATCTTAGATCCGACCGAAATAAAAAATGCAACTGATACGGATGTATTAGTGTCTTTTGTTGGATATGATTCTATAAGTATAAAAATTGAAAAAAAAACATCTCTTTTCTTTAAAGATACTGCGTATAGCGCGTTGATTCCTAGGTGTGATTGTGGGTTGTTTCTTGATGGATGCAATTCTAAGCCTATAGATGTTTATTTAAAGTTTCTTTCAGATATTCCTCAATGCATTGCGTTTAATGGCGAAATATTGGATGAAAGTAAAGATATTAGATCTATAAAATCATTCGAAAAAATAGGTGAATATAGTTATGTTGGTGCCATAATGTATTATTATCGTTTTTCTATAGACTCGTCTATTGTAAAAATGGCCATGCCGTGTGATTAAATATTATATTAGTTTGATTATAAAAAGGCTGCGACAAATAGCAGCCTTTTTCTCTAGGAGTTTTTCGATTTTATACCAGTTTTTTTAAACCGTCAATGTTGCGGAGAATAATTTTTCCCCGCTTGATCTCGACGAAACCCTTGGATGCGAATTCCCGGAGCATGCGGGCGACGACTTCGCGGGCGGAATTGACATCGCGGGCAATTTCCTCTTGCGTCTTTTTGATTTCGGTTTTGCCGCTATTTCTGTAAGTATTGATAAAGTAAGAGGCGAGCCTTTGGTCGAAACGCTTGAACAGCATTTGCTGAATGGCCCAAATAGTCTGTGAATAGCGTTCTGTTTCGCGTTCAAAGATGAACGCACGCACATGAATGTTGCTGTTCATCAGCCGTTCGCAAATGGACGATGGAATGACGAGTACAGAGGTGTCTTCTTCGGCGGTTACTATTGTTTCAAACGTCAATTGTTGAATCACGCACGATGCCGTCGAAACGCAAAATTCGTTTGCGTGTGCGCGGTAAAGCGTGATTTCTCGACCTTCGTCCGAGATGAGGCCCACGCGGATTCCTCCGTTCAAAATGAGGACGATTCCAAGGCATGCAGCACTATTGCTGCTGACAATCTGCTCCTTGTTAAAGTGTTTTGTCAGCGCGCGTTGGGATACAATCGCCTGTTCTTCTGACGAAAGATTTGTCCAAAATGGAATTTTTTTGACTATTTGGCTAATCGGCTCGGACATAAAAAGTACTCATGGGGTAATATATAAAAGAAAACAGAAGGCCGAGACCGGTGATGGCGGGCTTTTTTGTGTGTTTGCTATCCCGGCTTAGTGCGCCGGGAACGTTTTGTTTTGAAGTATTCTATATCATATTCATAATTTGTTTTTTCGGGCGAACGCCGACGGCGGAGTTCGTGATTTTACCGTTTTTCATGACCACGAGCAGCGGAATGCTCGATACTCCGAACAAGGCGGCTAGATCACCCTCTTCGTCGACATTTACTTTGCAAACTTTTATTTTGTCCTTATTCTCCTCGGCGATTTCTGAAATTGTGGGCGAGAGCATACGGCATGGACCGCACCAGCTTGCCCAAAAGTCTATTAGGACGGGCTTGTCGGATTTAAGGACTTCTTGTTCAAAGTTGTTTCTAGTGATGTTTAATTCAGCCATTTTTGTCTCCATTGTTGTTTTTCTTGTCAATTATATTTTAGATAATGGCTGAACTTTAAACTGTGACTAGGTTACATTAGAGAAATTTTTTTTAGCCTTACTTCACAACGACACTATAGCTTTGTTCGCCGAGTCTCAAAATATATTTGCCGGCGTGTGGCGCTGTAAGGTTGAACGTTGTCGCGTTTGTGTTCCAGATGCCGCTTGCGATCACTTGTCCGAGGACGTTGCTTAAAGCGTAGTGTGTCGTGTTATTTCGGTTGCCCGCAGTACTTGATACAATTATGTTCCGGCCTTGTGTGGCAATGGCGAATCTTGCGGTGCTTATTCCTGAACGTCTGTGTTGCTCGCCGGGCTTGATGGCGTCGGTTGAATCGACGACTTGGGGATTTTCGGTGGTCAATAGTACCGCAGTGATGGATTTTGCAGGGAGTGCCATTGTGAATTTATTTGCGAAATTTGTGGTTGCGTTGGTCGAACCTCCGCTGACTTTAGCACTTATGGCGTCTTCTTTCAGGGCGTTTTTCGTGTGCGATACGAACGTTTCGCCTGTAATTCCTGCAAGGGTGAGCGTTTTGAATTTTGTTCTTGCGTTGAAGTTTTCCACTTTCAGTTGCACATCTTGAGCGTCTTTTTCGGCGCGGTTTACGAAAACGACGGTGAGCGAATCGCCTTTGTTTGTAATGGAACTGTATGCGGAAACGAGCGAATCGTTAGAGGATATAGATTGCACGCGGTTTGCATGGCCGTAACGACTGAATAGGTGGAGAACTTCGTACATGCCGTCGTTCCAAGTCCACGGGGTGAAAATCTCGACGCCGTTTTCTTGCATGGTGCCGATGAAGGAGGCATAAGTGAGGGCAGTGACCATCGGGTCGTTTTCGTCGATAAGGCTTGTTTCGGTGATGCCGAGCGTAATGCCGTGGCCTTCGCCAAAGTATTGATTAAGCCAGTCGCTGATGCGCTTGAAGATAAATTCCTTGGTATTGTTGTTGTCCCATTTGCCGGTGACGTTCTTGATTCCGTTTGCGCCGGGGTAGTTGTAGGTTGTGTCGAACAGTACACGGTGCCAGTTCATGCGGGATTCGTAATCTTTTTCGCTCGGGTACCAATGTATGTCGAAAACATCGAGAAGACGTGTGCCAGAGGACTTTTGCGCCTCGGCAACTTTCATGATGAAGTATTCTAGCCAGCAGTAATCGCGATCGGGGCCTTTGGGTCTATCCTGTTTGTTGTACGAGGACACGGAGCACCAGAACCATTCGTTTGCGACCACCGGGCCGGTGAGCTTGATGTCGCCCCAGGCGGCGCGGGCCTTCTTGGCCGCCCCAGGCGGCGCGGGCCTTCTTGGCGACATCGATGTAGCGTTCAACGAGAAAGTCTCCCGTGACAGGCAAATCCAGGTCGGAATGCGTGCCGCGCCAGATTTCCATTTCGTTATCCATGCTCCAGTACTTGAAACGGCTCATGTCGAACTTAAGTTCGTCTTTCCAGTGCGGGATAATCGCGACGGTTGAGTCGGCGGGCCATTCCATATTGTAGAGCGAGGCGTCGCCCGCCTTGATGAGCGTCTTGCCGTCTTCGGAAACTTCTCCGCCGCCCGCGAGGTCGAATGTCTGCGACGGATAAGAGCCGTGTTCCTGTTTCCAGTTCCAGTCGCCAAAGTTGTATTCGGTGGAACTTGCGGCCCATCCGGTGAGCTGGAAGGCGTACATGGCGTCGATACCGGGCATTTTATCGAGAACTTTCTGAGCGGTGTTGGCCCAATCGTGCGAATAGACGTTGTTGTACCAGTCGGGGTGAACGGTCATTTTGTGGCGCCAGTTGTATCGCGTGGCGTTATTGCCGTTGTTCGCGCGCAAAAAGTGGACGCCTGCTTCGAGCATCTGGCTGATGAACGCTTCTTCGGTAGAATCGGTTTCGGCGGTACCGTCGCTTATTTTGTCGATGTTTCGACCGTACAGATACGGCGAAATTTTCATGACGCCTTTCTGCGTATTGACGGTGACGTCGATGGCGGCGTGTGTTGCGGTTGTGAAACATGCTGCCAAAACCACAGCAGCTGTTCCGAAAATGTGGCTAGATGAATATCCCATAACAACAATCCTTTTTATTGCTTCTTAAAATAATCAATTTTTTTTTGAAAAGGATATTATTGTATGTTCCGATGTCTAGTAAGTTGAAAATTTCTCTTGAGATTGCGACTTCGCGATGCTTTTTGCTTGCAATAGTGATGTACGGCACAAAGTCGAGACTTAGTTTGCCGGCTTGTCCAAAAAGACAGACGCTTCTATAGTCTTAAAAAAACGTTTTCTTTTTGATTGCAAAATTAAACCCGCTATGACCATGAAAATGGCACATGGAAAAAGAATCGGGAAAAATGCAAGACAACATAGAATTAAGGGAGAGAGCGGAATGAACAGGATAATAGTGGCTGTTCTGTTGTTTGCAACGTAAAAAAGAAAATTGTAGCAGTAAATCGTGCTGAATGATGAAAGAAAAACGGCTATAGAAGTCAAAAGTAAAATGGCAAAGACTGCATTTCCAAATCCATCATCTTCGGTTTCGTTGATGGATGGAATGTATGGAAGTAGTAATAGTAATGGGATGGATAAAAATATGATTGTGGCTATCTCGAATCCCAACGCGGCCTTTTTGGACTTAACCCAAAAGTCCTTGTTTTGCGGCTCTTCAAGTGTTAACCTTTCTTTTTTAGTCAGATACCGCACAATGAAAATGTTGAATGCGATTATGATTCCAAGAAATAAAATGAACGGACTACAGGTAAAAAGAAAACCCATAAAGTGAACGTATGCACTACTTAAAAGATTTAAGCTAAATTCCATCATGAGAATCCTCCGGACTAGCCTCTCTCTGTTTTGCGTAAAAACGTTTTCTTTTTTTAGATAAAAGGATTCCCATTATAATGATGCAAAAGATGATTGTGCAAGGAATAATAATAATAAGCGAAAGTATGTTATCTATGTTTAGAGCAATTGCATAAAGTACGGAAAATAAAGCATCTATGAGGATTGCTAAGGTTACTGGAACAAGCAGAATCTGGGTGGCTTTTTCTCTGTTTACGAAAAAGAGAAAATTGTAACAGTATATGCTTGATAACGATGACGCAAATATGATTGTGGAAAGAGCGAAAATCTCAAAAAAGATGACCGCAGCCCCAAAATCATCATCGTTGACGATCGGTAACAAAAATAAGTAATGAGCGGCTCCAAATAATACTGTAGCTATCTTGAATCCTAACGCGGCTTTTTTGCATTGAATCCAAAAATTTTTATTCTGAGGAAGCCGAATCTCTTGCCTTTCTTTTTTTGTCATCCGTCGCACGATGAAAATGTGAATTGCGATTATGAACAATACCACCGGAGACGTTATCATTGCGAAAAATAAAACGGCACGTAAATCGCTACTTAAATACATAGAAATCCTCTGGACTAGACGGTCTGTTTTGCGTTAAGATGCTTCCTTTTCAATAATAAGAAGATCGACATTATCGCCATGATAAGGTAAACGGAGTACGTCACTAATTTTATTTCTATTCCCGCATTGGTTATTTCGGTTGCCTTGGCGAACTCTTTTGCAGTATTGATAAAGGCATTTAATGCGATTATTGTTGGAATGAACGGGATAGTAAAAAGGAAAAAAGCTTTTGAATTGCTTGTCACGTAAAAAAGGAAATCGTAGTTGCGGATAGATCTGATTGAAAAAATTGGCAATAATAAAGCGCAAGGAATGACGATAACGAGAAATAACAATCCGTTAAAAAGTTTGGGCGTGTAGATGAATCCTATTATGATGCTTGATAATAAGGGCGTGAATGAAATTATTACTGATATAATCTTGAAAATTGATGCAGCTTCTTTGGAAACGGAAAACTTTGGCGACTCCATAAACATATTATTTTGTTCCTCTTTTTCGATTTCCTCCCGTTCGGTTGCGGTGATTCCTCGCATAAGAAGGTTCATGAAAAGAGAAAAAATAAACGAATAGAAGATTGCGGCTGAAAAATCCATTAGCTATTTATTAGGTGTTTTGCTTTGCGTTAAACTGCTTCCTTTTAAAATACAAAATATATGCCATCACGGCCAAAATAATTACGTAAGGAATTATGAGAAAAACTCCGATAAATCCACCGCCTACTAGAGTCAAAAAGGTTCCTATCAAGAAAATGGGAATGAATGGAATAAATAGAATATAAAAGACTTTCGTTTTGTTTGTAGTGCTGAAAAGGTAATTGTAACTGGGGATGCAGCAAAGTGATGAAATGAGTATTTCTATAGATAAAAAAATGAAGAATACAAGAAGGTCGTCTGCGCTAGAGTGTGTTGGCTTGTCGAATAGAAATGGGAAGAGCAATAGCAGGGGGGGGGAGACGGATGTGATTGCGGCAATCTTGAAGCCTTTGGCTGCTTTTTGAAATTGAACAAGCAAATTCTGATTTTGCTCTAGCATGAATGTTTGTCGTTCTTTTTTTGTTATTAACCATGCAAACCCGAATGTAATGATGGACATTGCAAAAAAGAATAATAAGGCAATGATTATAATTTCCATGGGACTCCTCCTTTTAAAAAATAAATATCTTTTTGGTTGAAATGTTTAATTTGGAGGTACTTATGTCCCATTCCTTGAAATTTACTCTTGCTGTGTCGGCGGTATTTGCCGCATCGGCGATGTTCTCTGCTTGCAACAAGCAGGAAGTCGCGCAGTCTAAAGCGCAAATTGCGCCGGTTGCCGAAGTGGCTCCACAGCAGTCCAAGTCTGTCGTGGTTTATTTCTCGCAGACGGGATCGACCAAAAAATTGGCTCAGGTTTTCAAGGAAGCACGCAATGCCGATGAATTTGAACTCCAGCTGGTGAAACCGTTCCCCTCGACTTATGACAGCACGATTGCCGAAGTCCGTACCGAACGCGAAAGCAAACAGTGGCCTGCTCTCGTGAATGCAAAACTCGACGTTGACAAGTACGATACCGTGTTCCTCGGCTATCCGATTATGTTCGGAACGTTCACTCCGCCAATTTATACGTTCCTCGAAGCGAACGATTTGAACGGCAAAGTCGTTGTGCCGTTCTGCACATATGGCAGCGGCGGTCGCAAGGCTAGTGCTGCTGAACTCAAAACGCTTGAACCGAACGCCAACGTGACGCTTGCTTATGGGATTTCTAACAAGCGAATCAACGCCGAAGGCGGTGTAGAGACGGCCAAGGCCGAAGTCGCCGCGTTCTTTGCGAACCTTGAAACTGGCAAGACCGAAGAAATGCTGATGGGCGGTTTTTCGGAACAGCGCCCGCTTACGGCTGAAGACTCTGCTGCATTCGCCGAAGCGACGAAGGATTATGCCTACTTGGGCTTGAAGCCGCTCAGCGTTTCGTCGCAGGTGGTGGCTGGCATGAACTACCTTTTTGTTTGCGAGATGAAGGCTTTTGGCGGCCCTGCGGTCCAGACGAACGTGAAAATTTTCAAGCCGCTCCCGGGACGCGGTGAAGCTGAACTTATCGGCGTGGAAAAGTAAAGTCGAAAATAGATGGCGGTCATGGCGGACTAAGGTCACTGAGCTTGCCGAAGTGCCGCCATCTCCCTTAAAAACTTGAATATGAATTATCTATCATCCGCTCTTGTAATAGCACTTGTCGCTTCCAGCGCTTCTCTTGCTGCGCCTAAAGCGAAGAAAAATGAAATCAAGGACGCCCGCGACGAGCAGAAATACCGCACTGTTGTTATTGATGGCCGCACATGGATGGCAGACAACTTAAATTACAAAATGGCCGGTAGCACCTGCTATAGGGAAGACGAAGATAATTGCATGGTCTACGGTCGTCTTTACACATGGGAGGCTGCACAAAATGCGTGCCCCACCGGGTTCCATTTACCGACAAACAAAGAATTTGAAAGTCTCTGGAAAGCTGCTGGCGGCGATTTCAATGCCGGTTATTTGATCAAGGCGAATTATGGCTGGTCTGGTGAAACGAACGGCAACGATACTCTTAAGTTTAGCGCCATGCCTGCGGGCAACATGTTCGATGACGGTACTTACGGCAACGAAAATAAATTCGCGTTTTTCTGGAGTTCAAACGTTGAAGGCGATAAAGCCTCGGTTTGGTATCTGACATCGAAATCTATGGGTTTCAGCTACATGATGAAACCGAAGAACTTTGGATTTTCAGTCAGGTGCGTACAGTAAAATCAGTTGCTCCCTTCTATAAAATTAAAAACCGCGGCCCTAGAATTTCGTCTAAAGGGTCGCGGCATTTTCATTTACGGCGCGCATCTCGGAACCTATTCCGTTGCGCTTTGG
Organism: Fibrobacter succinogenes; assembly: GCA_902762795.1. GTDB lineage: Bacteria > Fibrobacterota > Fibrobacteria > Fibrobacterales > Fibrobacteraceae > Fibrobacter > Fibrobacter succinogenes_E. Next base: position 49,028 of record CACWPM010000023.1, read on the forward strand.
CTTTTTTTACTTTATGTTCACCCGCTGTACGGTCTTCGCGCTTCCGGCTGTGATGCGGACAACGTAGTATCCTTCAGAAATGTTCTTCAAGTCGACCATTCCGTTTTCGCTTTGGGTGCTGAACACGGGGCGTCCCTGCATGTCGAACAAATCGACCTTTGCGGTGGTCTTCAGTCCGAGACCCGTTACGAACAGCGTGCGACCTGCAACGTATGCAGATACCGTTGCCCTGCTTGCGATCTTTGCAATGGCTTCTGTCGTATCCTTTTTAGTTGTATCCTTGACCGTTGTGTCTTTTTTAGTCGTATCTTTTACGGTCGTGTCCTTTGCGGTGGTGTCTTTCTTTGTCGTATCCTGTGGCGGTTCGAAATTCTGGAGTCTCACCAAAATGCTATCGAAAGCGGGCTTCGGTTTTAGATTGTCGTCATAGATAAGGCCTTTTTGCCGGTTCAGGCCGCTTAGCCAGCTCCATTTGTCGGATACGCCCCAAATCAGGTACGTGTCCGCATTCGGTTCTTCGAGAATAATGTCAAGGTATTGACGGAATGTTTCCCCTTGACGTTCAAGGTCTTTCTTGCTGACGTTCACGCCGCTCTTGAATCCGATATCGAGTTCGGTGATTTTCAGCTTGACGTTAAGCTTTGCAAGTTCCTTGGCAAGGGAGCGGAGGCTGTCCGGCGAACCGATAAAGTGCTTGTCGGTGGTGGTGTCTTCCACGTGCGTCTGGGAACCCACGCAATGGATAGGAATGCCGTTCTTGACCCAGCGTTTCACCTGTTCCAGCAAAAAGCCCGCCTTGGCTTTCGAGTTGATTCCTTGTTCGAGGTTGTAGTCGTTGTAGCACAGTTCTGCATCAGGGTCAACGGCGTGCGTCCACACGAATGCGGAGTCGATGAATTCAGGGCCGATACCCTGGTACCAGACGGATTGGGAACGCCACATCGGTTCGTTATTGCTGATGGCTTCGTTCACCACGTCCCATTCGGCGACTTTGCCCTTCCAGTGGCTGACCACGTTTTGGATGTGGTTCTTGAGCACCTTGAGCAGTTTCTGCTTGTCGTTCCTGTAGTTGTTCACCCAGCCCGGAACTTGGCTGTGCCAGGCGAGAGCGTGGCCGCGAACGCGCATGCCATTTTGCTGAGCGTACTTGACCATCTTGTCGCCGTTGCCGTAGCTGAATCTTCCTTCTTGCGGCTCGGTTGCGTCGAACTTCATTTCGTTTTCGGCAACGACAATGTTGAACTGGGCTTTGTGAATCTGTTCGTAATTGGCAGGAAGGCCGCCACTGAACCACTGCGAGTTCAGAATGGCGCCGATGTAGATTCCGTTTTTTTCTGCAAGGGACCTAAGGGTTTCGTCTGCGGCAAAGGCGTTAGAAATGCCTGCGCCTAAGAGGGCTGTTCCGAGAACAACCCCCATAATGGGATTTTTGAATCTCATTGTTCGCTCCTTTATAGTTGTTTTAAGTAAAATAAGCACAAACAAGAGTTGTCCGTTATGGACCTTTTTAAAATGTGTTGTAATAGTTTAAATGCATTTTTTTAAGAAAAAATTGTCGTTTTTTGCTTAAATTGGGCGTTTTCTCTAAAAGAAAACTGTGACTTTTATCGTCATTGTATGATTGTATACTTTTTTTTGCGTTTGCCTGGATGCTCTATTTGGTAGAAATTTAAGGGATGAAACTTTCGGGATTTGTGTGGATTCATGCAACTAGAGCTAAGTCATTGTCTTCCCCTAATGAATTATTTGAACGAATAATTAATTTTTTTTGAGTTTCTTTGTTTATTATATGTAAACTTTATTTATAAATATTTTTTGTATAAAAACTGTTATTCGAAAAATTTTTTTTTATCTTGTACAGCACTTACAAGAACCTACTCTGAAGTAGGGAAGGAGAAAAAAATGAATAAAATACCATTTGTTTTATTGACAACTGGATTGTCGGTTTGGGCTGGAACTTCGCAATTCGATGCGAAGGGACGTAGCCTTGGAAAAGAACAAACGAAAAACCCAGGTATTGTGGCTTATGACAAAGCTAGTGCGGTGGTTTCTGAAATGAAAGACGCTGTAAGATCTCCAATTTCTTTGTCGAAAACTTACGTGCCTCTTTCTGTTAAAAAAACTTCGGGTTCTTACGTATCGAATACGAATACCTATACTTTTAATGAAGGTAAAAAAAGTGAAAATGAATATTTAAAATTGGTGGATGCGTTTGAAAAGGCCGACAATCCAAGACTCCGGTTCATACCAATGAATAATTTTGATAACACTGGCGATCTGAAAAATAATGCTGCCGATTATCCAAGCAATAATGGTGGCGAATGTGAAGTTCGTGATGCTCCGAATAACCAAGTGTATTATTCCTATTATACGAAGGCATTGAGGTCTATCGGATTGAATTATAATGAAGATACGAAGCATGTGGATTATCAAGGTAGCTATGCCAATGCTAATGGCAGTGGAATAAAAATTTTCAATGTCGTCGGAGATAAGCCGATTACTTTAAAAAACGGAAGCTGCAGAAATTCTGTTTCCCGTGTATATACGGGTGGCATCCAGCACTACTATGTAAAACGTCTTATCAACGTTGTTTCCAAGAATGCGAATGTTTCTACCACAATGGATGAGGGCGATGCTAGAATTAGAGACAAATTTACCAATCATCCTCTTTCCCCTTACAGCCTGAACTTGTATATCGGTAATGTGATTTCGACATCTGCGGATGGTACGTTGTACAATGGCGAGGCCGCCGTTATTGATGACTATATTTATAACAATCGAGTCATTGAATTTGTCCCTTATACAGCCGGTGGTGTAAAGACTGGTGCTGGAGCTTCTCTCAATGCCATCAGTGTGGCGCCGGTTAATTATGCACGTCATACGATTGATAAGGTTATTCCTTCTCCTAAATTTATAGAAAATAATCAAGTCAATTCTCACTATGCGAAACCCGAAATTTACAACCTTTCCTATGTCCTGGATGAAAATAATTCTGGTACAAAAAGAATCTTCCATGACAATATGGCTCATTTCATGGGAGTGCAGGATAGCTGGGGGGCCGCTTCTACAAGTGCGGCTATGACGGCAAACCTTCTTTCTGTGCGTCCGTTTTATAAATGGCATCCGGAAGTCGTGAAAGCTCTTTGGCTGACGGCAAATCAGAGAAGCCCTGTTTATAGAGTCGATACGCCTAATTTGTATCACGACTATACCAATCGCTGTGGAAAATCTAGTTGTACAAGTGTTATTGCAGATAAAAGAATTTCCACAATGACTCAGCTGTTGACCAATAATGTTTCTCGATATTGGTATGGTAACAACCAAGATTTCTTTGTCAATGAAAAAATGAGTTTTAATGAAACTGTTGAAGCGGGGAAAATGTACAATGTCGCTATCGCCTGGCTTGTTCGTGGCGATTACGCTTTGACTGAACGTAATATTTCTTCTAATTTCACTTTTAAAATTCTCAACGCAAGTAACAATAAGACGATCTTTTCTTCGCAAACGAATCTTGCCACGTATAGGTATGGAGAATTCACGGTTCCCGAAGGCGTGAAGGAAATCAAGGTCGAAATCACGCGTACAAGGAATAAAGGCGACCGCATTATTCTTGGATACAACTTGCACAAGGTCTATTGATAGGATAAGTTAAAAAAATAAAAAGACAGCCCAATTTTGGGCTGTCTCTTTTGTATGAACAAGTTTTTTTATATAAAATAATTGAACTGAATTAAAATGCTTGGTAAATCTTGAGGATTGCGAGAATCTTGCCGATGATGGCTGGAATTCCAGGACAAAGGAAACAAAGAATCACGCGTGTCACGCGGTTCTTCCACCAGCGCTTGATCTGCCATATGTCGTCTGTCAAGGTTTCCATTTCTGACACGCGAGGCGGTCTCACGTAGACTTGCGTGAGTGCCGTGAAAAAGCCAACGCCAATGAGCGGGGTAAGCCCCGTAAACGGAGCCATGACCAGTGCCACCAGTATGGTCAGCGGATGACCGCCTGCGATAATTGCACCAAGCATTGCTCCACCACCAGTCAGCATTGCCCATTGGAGGCTCAACTGTCCGGCCTTTTCGATACCTGCAAAGTAACCGACAAGAACGATGCTTGCGATAATGGCAAGCGTAATGGACCAACCGAGAATTTTCCAGACGGCGGTCCCTTTCGGGATTACGGAAATGGATTCTTCGCTTGGAAGTTCACGATCGTCTTCGATAATACTTGCGATGCCTCGCATGTGGCCTGCGCCTATAACAGCGACGACCTTGTCTCCAGGTGCGTTCTTGATTTTGCTCGCGAGGAATTGGTCGCGTTCGTCAATGAGCACCTGTTTTACTTCTGGAAATGTCTTGCCGAACTCCTGCATCATGGAGTTGAGTGCGTCCTTTTCCTTGATTTTCTGGAGTTCTTCTTCGCTAATTTCGGTTTTGTCGAAAATGCTTGCGAAGAGTCCTCCCAGGAGACTGAACTTGCGGTACCATGGAGTGCAGGCCCAGGTGCGCTTGAGCGTAATCTTGATGTCGCGGTCGGCGAGCACGATGGGGATGTTCTTTGCGTTTGCAACGTCCACTGCTTCCTTGAGTTCGGAACCAGGCTTGACGCCGGTCTGAGCTCCCATGCGTTTCTGATATGAACCTAGCACCAGGTTTGCGATGAGGGTTGCAAGCTGCTTTTTCTTGATGACATCTCTCAGGTCTGTATTTTTCCAACGGTTCGGGTCCTGGATGGACTTGAGACGGCCGTCATCGAGTTCCACGCAAACGGTGTCTGGGTTCTCCGCTTCGATGGTTTCGTGAACTAGATCCTTGGATACTTGAGAAATATGTGCGGTCCCGACGAGAATTATTTCCCTGTTATCCTTGGTGTGGATGCGGTAAACGTCGGATTTTTCTCCCCTTACGGGTTCCTTGATTTCTACAGGCTGAAAGTTTGTTTCATTCATATGGTAGAGGTAATGTAGAAAAAGATGGGGGGATTATCCATAAGATGAAATTTTTGGGCTCATTTTATGGAAAAAACGGAACAACTTAAAATAAATGTGAGAAATTTGTGTATATTTTGATAGGATTTTTTTCGGAGGAGTACCCCATGAGAAAACTTTTAGTTCTTTTGTCTGCAATAAGTATGTTCCTTCTGGGCTGTGCAGGTACGCCGAAGGACGAGGGCGAGGGATTGGATAATGCTCTCGTGTCATTTACTTCCAGTGTCCAGAGTTCTCGTTGGCAGGAAGCCCTTAGCTACGTGACTCCGGATGAAGCTCGCCAAATTGGTACATCGGATGGCTACGAGTTCTTGCCGGAATACCAGACTGCCGCTAGCCGTCTCCCGCTTTCGACGCTCCGCAAGGCTAATCTTGGGGTTGATGGCGAAGGGCGCCTTGTCGGTATCAAGGCTGTCATGGACGAAACCAACGAACGCTATAAGGTTTCTGAAGATCAGGCAAAGGTCGGTACGAACTTGAAGCAGATGGAAGATGACCGCATCAAGCGTCGTCTTGAAGAAGGCCAGAAGATCCTTCAGGAAGAAGAAGCTACTGCCCATCAGGAACAGCAGGTCGAAGTGCTCACGAACCGCCTCACGGACGACGAAAAGCGCAAGTATGGCAGCACTCGCGATCTTCTCGCTCCGGAATCGACTCGCGATGACGGTACGACTGAAGAAAGCTATAACGGTGACTACAAGTAATCAGTCGCTTTTGGGTGAATCTTTTTTGTAGATTGTTCCCTCGACGTTTGCTCGAGGGATTTTTATTTAGGAGTCGTTCATGAAAGGTATTCTAGCTCTGTCACTTATGGTAATTGCATCCGCCCTTGTTGCTTGCGGGATGGATTGGAGTGCAGGTCCTGATAATGGCGGAGGATCTTTGAATAAGCGTTTCCATTACTACTATGGAGCGGATTGCCGTTACGATGCCTTTGGACAGTCATACGATTGCTCGGATATGTATGTTCTGTCGCCATCCGTGAATGTCCATTTGCAGATTACCCGCGATGGCTATGCGACTCTCTGCGTTGATGATCGCTGTTCTTATTATGATCCGGGCGAGTATTTCGAGGATTACGATCATGGGGCGCGTTATTACGATTTCTCGGGGGATGAAACTCGCATGGTGATCTATGCGGACGGCTCCGAAATGATTTATATCGATACGTATGAAGGCTATGCGTACTATTATTATTACGATTACTATTAAGCGACTTCGTTGCAGTTGGCAGAATTTAGACCGCTGCGCTCTTAGAACTTAGAATAAGTCTTGTTTTTGCCTTCTTTCTCTCGTCTCTCGTCTTTGCTCATGTGCTAAAGCTAGGCTCAATTATGTCAAAAAACAAGTTTTTGGTTGCAATATTCGCCTTATGCATTTGTCGTCTCTCGTCTAATTTCTATCTTGGCGCCCTTTCAGGGCGCATATAGCACGGTTCGGTCATGTCAATTCGTGCAAGCACGATTGACGCGACTCTCGCCTTAAGCTATATTTGCTCCCACTCATGAGTAATTCGGAAAATTTTGTTATCGCTCTTGATGGTGGCTCCGGAACTGGGAAAAGCACCACCGCCAAGCTTGTGGCTAAAAAACTCGGCATCACATACCTCGATACTGGCGCTATGTACCGCGCCGTGACGCTTGCCGCCCTTGATGCAGGCCTTTCTGCCGAAGAAGGCCCGGCAATGGACGAATTGCTCTCTAACCTCACGCTCGGGTTTGACTCCGAAAACCACGTGCTCATCAACGGTGTCTGCCGCGAATCTGAAATCCGTGGCATGAAGGTCTCGAACAACGTGAGCATCTACTGCGCCCTCCCGTCGGTCCGCGCCGCGATGACCAAGCAGCAGCGCGAAATTGGCAAAAAGCAGAGCTGCATTTTGGATGGCCGCGATATCGGAACGGTCGTATTCCCCGACGCGAAGTACAAGTTTTTTATGGTGACGGATGTGAAGGTCCGCGCTGAACGCCGCTACAAGGAACTCCTTGAAAAAGGCGAAAAAGTTACCCTCGAAGAAGTCCTCAACAACTTGGTCGAACGCGACCGCCTGGACTCCTCCCGAGCGACCGCCCCGTTGAAGAAGGCGGACGATGCTATTGAAATTGACACTACACACATCTCAATCGAACAACAGGTTCAAAAGATTCTCGACTACGTAGGTGTAGTGGCGTAGCCTGAATCCTTTGTTACCACAACCCAATTAACTAATATGTCTCAAAATCTCAAATTCGGAACTCAAGAAGATCTCGAAGAAATTCTCGCCGCTCAGGGTGAATGCTCCCCGGACTTCCGCAAGGCTAACGCTGACGTCTATGCCGGCATGGGCTGCCTCGAACAGGGCAAGCTCGTCACGGGTAAGATCAGCCAGGTGAACGACCAGGAAGTTCTCGTCGACGTGAACTACAAGTCCGAAGGCGTTATTGATCGCGCCGAATTCAAGGATACTGATTCTCTCGAACTCGGTTCCGAAATCGAAGTGTTCGTCGAAAAGCTCGAAGACGAAGACGGTCGCCTCATCCTCTCCAAGCAGAAGGCTGACTTCGTTCGCGTGTGGGATCGCATCCACGCTGCATTCGAAAACAACGAAGTCGTACGCGGCACTCTCACGAAGCGCATCAAGGGCGGCGTTGTCGTCGACCTCTTTGGTATCGATGCCTTCCTCCCGGGCTCTCAGATCGACCTCCGTCAGATTCCGGACATCAACGCTCTTATCGGCCAGGAATTCGACCTCAAGGTTATCAAGGTCAACAAGGCTCGTCGCAACATCGTCGTTTCTCGCCGTGTTGTTCTCGAAGAAGAACGCAACAAGCAGCGTGGCGACGTTCTCGAAACTCTCGAGAAGAACCAGGTCCGCAAGGGTATCGTCAAGAACATCACCGACTTCGGTGCATTCATCGACCTTGGCGGCGTAGATGGCCTCCTCCACATCACCGACATGAGCTACAAGCGCATCAACCACCCGTCCGAAATGCTCCAGCTCGGTCAGGAAGTCGAAGTCATGGTCCTCGACTTCAACGACAAGAAGGAACGCATCTCTCTCGGCATGAAGCAGCTTAAGCCGCATCCGTGGAAGGATATCGCCGAACGTTATCCGGAAGGCGCTATCGTTAAGGGTAAGGTTGTTTCCATCACGGATTACGGTGCATTCGTCGAACTCGACAGCGGTGTTGAAGGTCTCATCCACGTTTCTGAAATGTCCTGGACCCAGCACGTCAAGCACCCGTCCAAAATCCTCACCGTCGGTCAGGAAGTCGAAGCTGTTGTTCTCAAGGTTGAAGAAGATGCAGAACGTATCTCTCTCGGCATGAAGCAGCTCGAATCTGATCCGTGGGATTCTATCGAAACCGAACTTCCGCCGGGCGCACGCGTCGTCGGTGAAATCCGCAACATCGCTTCCTTCGGCGCATTCGTCGAAATCAAGGAAGGTGTTGATGGCCTCATCCACGTCTCTGACATGTCCTGGACCAAGAAGATCACCCACCCGAACGAAATGGTCAAGAAGGGTGACAAGGTTGAATGCGTCGTTCTCGCCGTCGATAAGGAAAAGCGCCGCATTTCTCTCTCCATGAAGCACCTCACCGAAGACCCGTGGGATTCTATCGATTCCACCTACCCGGTTGACTCC
>CACWPM010000024.1 GCA_902762795.1 Fibrobacter succinogenes
GTTGTCGATTTCGTCGAAACGCTTTGCAGCGGCAAGACCCTTAGCGGCAAGGGTGGTGCAGATTGCAGCGGTCAAAGTGGTTTTACCGTGGTCAACGTGGCCGATAGTGCCGATGTTGCAGTGCGGCTTGCTTCTGTCAAAATGTTCTTTTGCCATTTTTTCCTCTTCTTCAGCAGAAGGTTTATCGCTTCAAGTTCAAGAGAACTACTTGAGTTCCCCGTATTTTCGCAAAGCATAGGAAGCGGTACTCTGCGAAATTGGAACACAAATTTAATAAATCCTAGGTAATTTGCAAGTATTTTTCTTTTGAAATTTCGCCAAAAATGCGGATTCTCAGACTTATCCACAGTTTTTTCTATCGCTTTTCGTGTGTTGATAACAAGCTTTTTACCATGCAATTAAATGCCCTTTTTTGCTCAAATTTCAAAGGTTGAATATTTTATTTCAACCATAAAACCATTTTTTTCACAATCTATCAACATTACTGGTATTTTATTTCGGGAGAAGTTCGTCGTTTAGATGTATTCATTGTAAAAAGATTTTTACAATGAATATTTTTACAATTTTTTACAGTTTTCTTTTTCTCTCTCTCTTGACCTTCTTCATTTTGATGATTTTTTTCTTACATCCAAATGAAGAAATTTTTCCTTTTTCCTTTTTTCGACAAATCCAATCTTCTTAGTGTTTGTTCCACATCACGATTATCACATAAAATCTTTTTTTACAAGACATTACATATATATTTTCTATCTTTAATCGAGGTGTTTGGGGATAATTTCGAGGAACTTCTATGAACAACCCCCTTTTGAAGTCCCTGCTCTCGCTTGGGACACTTATTTTGGCGTGTTCTTGCTCAGATGATAAGCCGTCACCTAATAACGGTGACGATCATTCTGTTATCCCCTGTGAAGACGCATGGTATTTACCCGATCAAGGTTTTTTGATGTACCAGGATCTCAGAGTAACCGATCTCATGGGCAACCAGATCGGCACCTTGGTTCCTGTTCCCCGTACGACACTTGTCATTGTCAAGGACATGATGGGACAAAACCTGATTGACCAGCTGGACTTGGCCCAAGTCCAAGTACTCAAGGGCGATCCGGAAAACTGCACGACGAAACCTCCCGTTCAGCAGCCCGACATCTCGATTTCGTCCTGTATTGACGCATGGTATCTCGTTGCGGACAATAAATACCTCATTTATGCAGACCGCACGGTAACCAACGAAGCGGGTACCCAGGTCGGCACCATTACACCTGTTCCGAACACCACTCTCGCGAACATGGTGGACATGTCCGGAAACCCGATCATCAATAATGTGAACCTCGCCCAGCTTCCGGTCGTCACCGGAGACAATATCCGCTATAAGATTGTCGAACCGGCCTTCCACTTGAAGGACGCAACGGGCAACTATATCATATACCAGAGTACAGTCGTCACGAACCCCGCAGGAGTTCCTGTCGGTTATGCCGATTTTGCAACGGGAACGATCAAGGGTCTTGACAATGTCACCCCGATTACAGTTGCAAACTTTGCAAGTCTCCCGATTCTTTCGCCAGGCGGCAAATGCGTGGATTACGAACCCATCGTCGTTTCTTCCAGCTCTAGCGCCCCTGTTTACAGCAGCTCCTCCAGTGAACCGCCTACCCCGAAGAGCAGTTCCTCCGTTGTCAAGAGCAGCTCCTCTATCGCCAAGAGCAGTAGCAGTTCCGCTCCCAAGAGCAGCAGCTCCTCCGCCCCCCCTGCAGGCGGATGCCCGACAATCAAGACTAAGAGCGGCGGCAGAAGCGGCTCCGGATGGGCAACCCGTTACTGGGATTGCTGCAAGCCTCACTGCTCATGGCCAGAACATGCAAACGGCAACTATTCAAAACAATGCTCCAACAAGGGCAAAAACGAAAGCACCGACTGGGGTGGCGGAAGCGTCTGTAGCGGCGGCGGTCTCATGACCTGCACAAGCCAAATTCCGTTCACGGTCGATGGCTGCGATGAAATTGGATTTGCCTTCGCGGCAGTGCCTGCTAGCGACGGTGGTTCCTGCGGCAAGTGCTTCCAGCTCACCTTCACCGGTACCGGCAAGTACTCTACCGACAACAACCACAGAGCTATCAAGGGCAAGAAACTCATCATCATGACTACAAACATCGGTGGTGACGTTCAGCACGGCCAGTTCGACATCATGATCCCTGGCGGTGGCGTTGGCATGTTTAACGGATGCTCCTCCATGGGATGGGGCGCCCAGGGTGAACAGTACGGCGGCCTCCTTTCCGACTGCGAAAAGTCTTCGAACTACGTCGCTTCCAAGACTCTTTCTTGCCTCAAGGATAAGTGCAACAGCGTATTCTCCAACGACAGCGAAGCCAAGAAGGGCTGCATGTTCCTAGCCGAATGGATGCACGCAGCAGGCAACCCCGAACACAACTACGTCGAAGTGGAATGCCCTGAAGTTCTCAAAGCCAAGTACTAATTTCAAAGTATAGAATGCAGCAAAACGCCCCGGACAGGGGCGTTTTTATTTTTGTAAGTCTTTGATAATAAATAGGTTGTGCAAAATTTCACAATTCGTCATTGTATAGTTCTTTTTACTCATATTTTACGAGCATTTTTAAAAAGAAGATTTTATCTTTTAGCGCGGATGATTGGAATACAGGGTGTGATATAATAATTAAAAGGGCTTACTATATCATGAAGAATAAACTATTCAAAACCCTCGCCATTTTCGGACTTTCCTTTATCGCATGGAACTGCTCCGAAGATCTCGCCTCCACACCACAAGACACTGGAGCAATACTCACACCAAAGCCAGCACTTGAAGTAGATCAAAGCTGCTGGAAGATTACGGTAGGCACACAGACTTTCTTGATTGTGCCCAACGGAACAGGCACTTATCCTGTCACCAACGAAAATAGCATTCCTGTCGGCACATTCGATGTCGCCACGAATACCATCGTGGATGCAAACGGCAACGCAATTGTTGCCAACGTAAATCTTGCAACCCTACCCGTCGTTAATCCGGACAAGACGATTTCCTACACTGACGGTTCCAAGACAACTCTTCAAGGTCAATACATTCTCCTCCCGGGAGGAATTGACCCGAACGCAACAATTCCGGGTACAGGCCTGACGAACAGCAGCTCCTCCATCTACAATCCGGGCATTTCTACCCCAAGTTCGAGCTCCGTCAAGACCAAACCTGCAGTTTCCTCCTCTTCGCAGAAGCCTCAGCAGAAGGCAAGCTCTTCTTCGCAGCAGCCGAAATCCTCCGCAAACACATCGAACAAGCAATGTGACGGCCAGTGCTATGACAGCGCTTCGGGTAAATGCGTTGCCTATTACGATCAGCTGACCGGCTCCAAAGGCGAAAAATACGCCTACGACAATGATTGCAAGGTAAACTGCTACTACGATCCTGAAAATAAAAATTGCCAGAACATGACGGGCTCCACGCCAACAAGCAGCACGTCTCAGCCGAAGTCCAGCTCCAGCGCGAAGTCTTCTTCGTCCCAGCAACAGCCGAAATCTTCCAGCAGCAAGCCCAAGTCTTCGTCTTCCCAGCCGAAGTCCTCCAGCAGCCAACCGAAATCTTCGTCTTCCCAGCAGCAACAAGGTAGCGGAAACGTTTCCGCTGAAGAAGCCAAGTACCTCAATGCAGGCGCCGGCGGACAGCAGGGATTTGCAACGCGCTACTGGGACTGCTGCATGCCCCACTGCTCCTGGCCCGAACACGGTGGCGGCGCCAAGACATGCGATGCCAAGGGAAAGACCCCTATAAGCAACACTAACGGAAGCATCTGCTCCGGCGGACAGGGCACCACATGCACAAGCCAAGTTCCCATCATCGTCAGCGACAAGCTTGCCTATGCATTCGCGGCGACTCCAGGTAACGACGCTACATGCGGCAAGTGCTTCGCCCTCACCTTTACCGGCACCGGCAAGTACGAAACCAAGGCAAACCACAAGGCTCTTGCGGGCAAGACCCTCGTCGTGATGGCATCCAACATTGGTTACGACGTAGCCGGCGGACAGTTCGACGTGATGATTCCGGGTGGCGGATTCGGTGCATTTAACGGATGCAGCCAGATGGGCTGGAAAATTCCAAGCAACAGCACGACATACGGCGGACTGCTTTCTGACTGCGAAAAAGAAGTCGGATATGACGGCGACCTTCTGACCAAGCGTAAACAGTGCCTTACCGAAAAGTGTAACAGTGCTTTCGCAAATGATACCCAGGCCAAGGAAGGTTGCCTCTTCCTAGCCACATGGATGGAAGCTGCCGGCAACCCGAACCATACCTACAAAGAAGTCGAATGCCCGGCAGCCCTCAAGGCCCAGTATTAATCCATAAATTATCGGTCATAAGTAAAATCTGTAAGAGCACCCCGCCAAGGGGTGCTTCTTTTGATTACGATTTGTACCCATATACCCAAAAATATTTTTCAAGAAAAAAATGGAAACTATTGTTTGCACGCATTTTTTGACAGATTCATAAAATTTAAGGATGCGATATGACATTGACGTCATCCAAAAAGCTGAAATAGAACTTTTAGCACAGATGCAGGGAGCAACTTCCTTAACAAAGAAAAAACTCGCTTTAGATAGCGGGATTAGTCGTCAGCATCTCGGACTCGTCGCAAAAGGCAAACGCAATCTTTCTATCAAATCATTTTGCGATCTCGCAGATGCTTTCGGTTGTTCCGCTACAGAACTTATGGCAAAACTCGAAGCACTGATGCAGGAGCAAGTTAAACTCCAAACGCCTGCCGCTGCAGATAAAGCTAAAGGGATGAACTATATCCACAAGGCATTTGCCGATAAGAAAACTGCGAATGAACCGCCCCGCCTGTAAGCCGCCCCTGGCAGAAACGTTCTGCCCGTACAACCACAGTCATCTTACATGCCCCAAATCCTAGATACCTTCAGAACTGCTCCAGCAATTTAATACGTTCGGGCGTATCCGGGTGCGTGCAAAACATGATATTCGCTTTCGCAACCCAGCCTTTAAGGCCCATTTTATTATCGGCTTCCTCATCGGGATGAATGACGTAAAGTTGGGCAATATCGCTACGTTTCACACTGGCAAGTCCCGGATTATCCGAAATTTTCCTCAGCGCAGACGCTAGCGCCAAAGGGTCGCCACAAAGTTCGGCACCGCCGGCATCGGCAACATATTCGCGCTTACGAGAAATGGCAAGCCGCGTGAGATAGCTGAAAAAATACCCCACAACCGACCACAGCAAAATTACAAGCAATACAAGAACGATCGCACCACCACCCTTGCGGCTAGAACGTCGAGGCGCCTTCGAAACCGAACCCAGAAGCTGAAATGACACATTCATGAGCATATAAAAAATACCCACGAACACGATGCAGACAATCATGAGTCGCGTATCGCGATTCTTGATATGCGTGAGCTCATGACCTACAACCGCAGCAAGTTCCTCGTTATTCAGCTTGTCGATAATCCCTGTCGTAAGCGTAATCGTATAGGAATTGATGTCGATACCGCTTGCAAAAGCGTTCAGGCTCGAATCGTTGACGATATTGATTTTCGGCATCTCGATACCGCCAGCAATGCAGAGATTCTCGACAATATTGTAAACGCGCACGTTCTCCTTACGTTCGAGCGGGCGGGCATGTGTCGCATGGCGAATAATCGACGTGTTCGCAAAATAGGCTATGATGAACCAAAGTGCCGTTATCCCCATTACATATGGAGCTACAGCAAAAAAGTATTCCCCGACTATATCCCAATGAAACATCGCCGCTTCAAATTCTGGAGGGCATTTATTCCCGTTACAAAAAAAACCGAGCCAGTCAAGCACCGTGATAGTACCGAAAAGCATTCCCAACAAGAGCAACGGGAACATGCAAAGCAGAATTACCGTGTTGCGGTTATTCCGCCAAATCTGGGTTTGAATACCAACGTATTTCATTTTTTAGACGAAAGACGAGAGACTAGAGACGAGAGAAAACACAAAAAAAATCTTTCGTCTCTCGTCTGTAGGACCGCAGGTCCGTTCTCCCGTCTAGAAGCGAACCTCTGGTGCTTTTTCGAGTGTTTCCCTGTTTTCCGTTGCCTCGTACATGGCAGCTCTGCTAAAGTGGAACATGCCCGCAATGATGTTGCTCGGGAAAACTTCACAGGCGTTGTTGTATTCGCGTGTCGCGGAATTGAAGAAGCGGCGGGCAGCTGCAAGTTTATTTTCAATGTCCGAAAGTTCCGTCTGCAGCTGCAAGAAATTCTGGTTAGCCTTAAGTTCCGGATAAGCTTCAAGCGATACCTTGAGTCCCGAAAGTGCACTGCTCATGGCCTTGTCAGCGGCAACCTTTTCATCGATAGTCGAAGCACTCATTGCAGCGGCACGGGCTGCCGTCACCTTTTCAAGCACGTCCTTTTCGTGGGTGGCATAGCCCTTGACCGTCGAAACAAGCTGCGGCACCAAGTCAAAACGCTGCTTGAGCTGCACATCGATATTCGCAAACGCATTCTCGCGATTGTTGCGAAGTTTCACCAGTCCATTGTACATGGAAATGAAGCACAGGACTAAAATCACGATAACAGCGATAATAATAACAGTTACCATATAATCTCCTTTCTTATAATCTTGAATATATATAAGTTTTTAGGTATTAGTTAATAGTTACGTCATTCCGGGCTTGATCCGGAACCACCATGACATCGCCATCTTTCCGCCTTGACATTGTTCTGTAATTTATTTAGCCGCCGGAACAATAGTAAATCAAAACTAAGAACTTTCTACTTCTTCTCTTTTTCTTCTTCGGGCCGTGAACGACAAGTGCTTCGTATCAACGAAGCATAGTCGCAAAAGTAAGTGCCTATTACTTTTCTTTATTACCTTCAGCACGAACGGCTTCAGGATCAGGCTTCGTATCTTCGAGCAAGCGGTCGGCCCATTCGTCCCAGAAGGTGCACCGTTCGCCTTCGAGTTTCATCTTCGCAAACTTCACCGGTTCCGTTTCGACGGCAAGCGTCACGACAGATTCCTTGTACGCCTGCGGAAGCCCTGCCACATGAGCCATGCGCTTCTTGAGTTCGGCGACGGTCGCATCGAGAATATCGACTTCGAAACGCCTTTCGATGTAACGGCGAGTTATGAACCCGAGCGTCATGAAGTAATCGCCCTGGTTGCCTTCGGCGAGGTAATTCCTGTTGCGTAAATTCTTGAGCGCAAGCACGGCTTCTTCGTACGGCGGCAACTGCGGAGCTTCATCACGTTTTGCAAATTTCTTATGCAGGAACCATCCGAGGAACACGAGCAAGGCAACGCCAATCACCGCAAAAAGAATATAGAGCCACTGCGGAAGTCTCGGGTCGCTCAACGGGTCTTCGATTTCGATAATGTCCGTCTCTTCGCCGTTCGTACGTGCAGAGACCTTGACCGCGACGGGATCCGTGTGCGTCTTGACGGTATCCGTGCCGACGATGGCGTTCACTTCTTGCGGGGCAATCAAAAAATCGCCGCCCACGAACGTGTTGAGCGTCGCAAGCCAGGTGAACTTCGCCGTCCCCTTGGGCATGCCCTCGGTAATCTTCTCGTTCTTCATTTCCTTGACTTCAAAACTGCCAAGGTTCCCGACAAAACTCGGCAAATCGACGATGGCGTTCTCAGGCGCCGTCACCTGAATTTCGTAATTGAACTTGTCGCCAATAAAGATTTGCGCATTATCGACATTCGCCTTGACCGACAAATCAAAAGCATGGGCAGAAACCGCTAAAAAAGCAAATGCCACTAAAAAAGCTGCGTGAGAAAATCCGCTCCTCTGCGAAATACCACGACCATCCATTCTATTTTGCACTTCAAAAACATTCATTCGTGACATAAAAACCTCTGTGGCAAAGAATATACAAAAATATAAAGCCCTTGCACAAGTAAAACCGGGCTCACCGCCAAAAGTCCGTAGTGCACCTTTTGTATATTGTACAAAAAGGATAGATTATGCAAAACAACGCTCCAAATGGAGAAAAACTACTCCTTTCGCTTAAGTTTTTTGCTGTTTTACTAGCAATTATCACCATTGCAGACTGCATCATACTAGCAGCCGCCACTCTTTTTTATTACCATTGTTGCGGCATTCATTTCTCGTCTATTTTGGCTTTTGTGGATTTTCCGTGCCGAAGCAAACTTGCGGGAAGTAACGACCACGACATTTTCCCCGTGGATAGCCGTCTTCTTTTCTTTTTTTCCGATAATGGATGCCTTCATCCTCAGAGATATCGTTCAAAACACGGAACGACAGCTTGACGTAAAACAACCGGATAGCCCTGCGGCCCCCATCAACTTGAAACCGGTTTATATTGCATTCGCATTTTTAGCCGTCAATATCTGCTACGTTTTCTTCCTCTACTCAACCCACTTGAGCACCACATTCCCGATTAGCATCACCACCAGCACAATCATCATCACCGGCATAATAATTTGCCTTGTCCGGATCATCAAACCGTTCCTGAAAAAAGAACAGCAACTTTTTCAAATTTACGAAAACGAAATATTGAACACATTGAAAAAGAAGGTGGATGAAGTCCTGCAGAACCGCAAAATAGAAGAAGCGGCAAGGATGGTACAAGAAGCTAAGTTTAATTAGGTTTTAGGTTATAGGGATTAGGGGTTAGGAACGTCATCCTCGCGTAAGCGAGGATCCATACAATCCTAGCTACGTTTACAAGATGTATAGATTGACTAAAACCCAACCACTGTCTACTTGCACTTTCACTTCGTTCAAATGCCAAAAGTGTGCAAGGCTTATGCAGCGACAAAATGCTTGCATTTTGGCATTGCATAACCGAAGCCACGAACGCCAAAGGCGTTAAATGCTGGCCTCGAACCCTTTTGGCTCGGATATACGAAAATAAATTTTCATGCATCACTCGCCTTACAGGGGTTTGTCCTACTGTCTACTGCCTACTACCTTCTTCAGGATTCTTTGGCTGCGGAGCGCGACAGTCGGGTGTTCCCTGTAAATCGAGGCAAAAAGTTTTGAATACGGGATTTCGCATTCGGCGAGTTCATGCATCGCTGCTTTCGCCTTCTGTTGGCCCACTTCCTTGAAAGCATACGCGTCCGCCTCGTATTCCTGCGTCCAGCAATACCAATTGAAAAAGTACTTGAACGGAATTGCCACCAGATGCAGCCACAGCACCGCTTCGAAAAAGCTCGCATTCCAGCGAACGACCATTGCCGCCAAGAACCACACCGCCACCAGCAAGAACGCGACCTTCATCAAGTTCCGCAACACCGCATGGTGCAGCGCATTGTGCCCCTCTTCGTGCTTCTCTACGAACAAGCTAGTCGGAGGATCGCAGCTATTCTCAGGCAAAGGCACAATATCGTTCACTAGCGGAATCAATCGCAACACGGCAAACACGCCACCGTGCAACTGCGTAAGCCTACGCTCGCGAACTTCGATTGCAATGCGAACCGCAATTTCTAAACAAAGTAATATATACAACAACATAACAGAAAAGTCCACGCAATTCAATACGCGCCTAAGCAAGATTTTTTACAATTGCGTTCAAGCGCTTCGCCGATTCTTCAAAGCGCGACTTTTCCCACTCCAAAAATCCCCTGTCGGCCGGATGCGCATCATCATAGTCGTCAAAAATCTTTCGCCCACGTTCATTGTCGCGATCGAGTCCGTGGCTGACATTATCAAACCATTCTTTTTCGAGCTGCCTGTAACGCTTGACCAAATCGTCCATTGTCTCGGGGAGTGCGACCACTCGTGCAATTTCTTTATTCGTATCGCCAAGAAGCTTGCGCAACTCACGCGGAGACTGCTTCGAAAGCGACTCGTCTCCTTCCACAAGCGAAAGCATCAGATCCAGCACATAGCGTTCCAAATATTCGCCATACGCTTTAATCGCACTTTGACGTACGCGCTCACGCAAAAAGTTTTCGCCAAGCCCGTCAATATCGTTTTTCGTATAAACGTCCTTGACCTTGCCTACTTGCAGGCGGCTGTAGGCATCAAATACAAGTCTAGCCGTTTCCGGATTGTATATCGAATAAAACGTCGATGGTACAAGTCCCTTTCCGCGAATGCCATACTTGTACGCATTGCGGTCGAGCGCATATGCATTCTTTGCATAATTCCAGCCCGGTACAATCTCGTTCAATCGCGGAGCAACGCCCACCAACTGCGGATCGCCTGCATGGATAAGTGAGAACGGGAATTTGAGCCGTTGCGGAAGCGTCGTAAGCCCGCTTGCAATCAAAGTAAAAGGCGACTCGCGGAAATTAGAGGGGAACTTGATGTTCACGCCAAGCCCGAAGAACATCCCCTGGCCCGGCATCACTTCCTGGTCCGGCATGCGGCCCGTGTGGTTGCTGCCCACATTCGCGCCATAGCCCAAGTTGCCACATCCATCCGGCCAAAGCGCCGCAATCAAAAGCGAATGATGGTGCATCTGCGTCATCGGTCCCATGTATGAGCTATTGACCTCGCCCTCTTCGATATGGCAGCACGGCGCAATGATAGACGACTTCACGATAGCCTTGCTCCCCACCTTGCAGCGGCTCATCAATACGGAACTTTGAACTTCGGCACCCGTATGCACCTTAACGCCCATCTGCACATTCGTATTTTCAAGAATGACGGAATCGTAAATATGGCTCGATTCCTCGAGAGAACTCATAATTATGGAATTGCGGATCTTTGCGGCACCTTCGATACGAGCATGCGGACCAATCCAACTATTGCGGACAATGTTCGTATTCGACACAACCGCGCCCTTTCCCACAATCCCGAACGGAAGTGCCAGTTCGGACCTGTACGCACTAAGCATCTCGGCAAAGGAATCCTGGACACCCTGTTCTGCCTTGTGGAACAACTGCAAATCGACAAGCTCCGTCGTGATTTCCGGAATTACCAGCACTTCGCGGCCGCCCATCTCGTTACCCACATTGATAGACGAACCCACCATGTAATTGATTTTGCCGCTACTTACAAGCGTGCCCACATTCTGCACGACAGCGCTGCTCCTCACAAGCACATTGCTCAGCATCGCGACCTTATAAATC
The DNA here is from genome assembly GCA_902762795.1 of Fibrobacter succinogenes. Lineage (GTDB taxonomy): Bacteria > Fibrobacterota > Fibrobacteria > Fibrobacterales > Fibrobacteraceae > Fibrobacter > Fibrobacter succinogenes_E. Next base: position 11,040 of record CACWPM010000024.1, read on the forward strand.
AAGGCATTCTCGATAATGCAGTTGTGCACCATGCAGTCATAAATACCTGTAGCGACCGAAACATCACCCGGCAAAAGGAGCGTGCCGAAAAACTTCGGCAAACGTACATCGCCCATAAAACTCGAGCGGAAAATCCTATTCGGATCAAAGTCAGGCTCGACCAACACCTTGGTCCAGTCGTCACAACTGTTCCCGTTTTTCTCCAAAATCTGGATTTCAAAAGCAGTCATCGGACGGTACTTGCCAGTCGCTGACTTGATAGCTTTAAAATTTTCGACCGAAGTAGCCAAAACACTGCTCTTCAGCGCTTTTTTCAATTTTAACAATCGCTGCATGGTTAAAAAATAGACTAAATTAGGGGCGATGATGAAGGAATACCTCTTCAACTTGATAAAAAAACATCAATACAATATCTCCATCTATACTGAAGATATTTTTGAGAGACGTTGTCAGGAAGAAATTATCCGCAGTGACGAGGATAACAGTTCCTTCGTGTACATCGAATTTGACTTCGCCGCCATCGAAAAGTCCCTTGGAAACGAAACCAATTCACAGCAATTCTGGAATATCTTTATGGAGACGCTTTCCAAGAACAAGCGCGGTGACGACATTCTCGGTTTCCTGGAACATGAAAGCGGAATTGGGCTTCTACTCCTGGATTCAAAACTCGATGGCTGGAGCCGGCTTGCAGGCCGTTTTCAACGAACAGCAAACGGAGAGGGTTTTGAAATCATGAACCTGGTTCTTGATAAAACCGTAAAACCCATAGTCTATCCGACCTGCATCCAGGACATCAACAAAATACAAGAAACCGAAAAGCAGGCACCATGAAAGTCCTCGTCATAGGCTCCGTCTACCCCAGATTTCAAGAGGATGCCGAAGTCCCCTGGTTACGCACTTCCATTGCGCACTTAAAAAAAGCAGGTGCCGAAATTCAAGTGCTCGCGCCCGCCTACAAGGGACTCAAGAGCCATGACATCGACGGCACTCCCGTAAACCGCTTCCGTTACGCGCCCGCCGCCTGGGAAATCCTCACGCACGAAGAAGGCGCCCCCTCCAAGATGGCTTCCAAGCCATGGCTGCAACTGCTCGCCATCCCGTACATCATCAACGGATTTTTCCAGTGCCTTAGAATTTGCCGCAAGTGGCGCCCCGATGTCATCCATGCGCACTGGCCGTTCCCTCACGCCTATATAGCACTTGGCGCCGCAAAGCTTTTCAAAATCCCACTTGTACTCAATTTCCACGGTGCAGAACTTTTGCTCATCCGCAAAAAGAAATGGGTCAAGCCGCTTCTGAAATTCGCAATCGGCCAAGCACAAGCCATTTTCGCAAACTCAAGCTTCACCGCCGGTAAAATCAAGGCGCTCCGCAACGTGAACGTCGAATGGAGCCCGTACGGAACTACTTTAGAAATAGACAGTAGGAAGTCGGAAGTCGGAAGTACTCCGCATGCCGTGAACGGCAAGTTCAAGATTCTCTTTGTCGGGCGTCACATCGAACGCAAAGGCATTACATACCTTATCGAAGCCGCAAAGTACTTGCCCAGGGACAAGTTCGAAATCCGTATCGTCGGCGGCGGCGACTTGACCGAACAACTTAAGCAGCAAGCGGAAGCAGTAGGAAGTGAATTTTCGCATTCTGAGTTGTCATCCTCGACCAAGTGCAACGCGGGAGGGGATCCATACAGTCTTGCAGACGCCCCTGCGTCCATCATTTTCACGGGCAAACTTTCACCCGAAGATCTCGCGAATGAATACAAGACCGCAAACGTCTTCACGCTTCCAGCGATTGTCGATAGCAAGGGCGACACCGAAGGCCTCGGAGTCGTCCTTATCGAGGCCATGGAACTTGGACTTCCCATTGTAGCAAGCAATGTCGGCGGAATCCCGGATGTCGTTGTCAATGGAGAATCGGGAATCCTCGTTCCCGAAAAAGACCCCGTAGCGCTTGCCGACGCCTTCAAGCGCCTTGAATCCGATCCGACACTGGTTAAAAAGCTTCTCGATGGCGCCCGCAAGCGCATTGAAGAATGCTTCACCTGGGACGGCATCATCGAACGCCAAATAGATGTTTATAATAAAGTAATTAACAAACAATAGGATATTTACGTACTTCGACATCGTTTTTAAAGCACTTAGTACGTAATTCTGAAATTTTTTTCATCGAAAAATACCGAAACACACCGAAAACGCATTTTTCAACACCTCAAACAATATTTTTTCCAGCATTTTTTTCACATTTTTACCAATTTTACGTACTACACCGCTCAAGAACATCTTCCCAGTACGTAACATACAAAATAACAACAAAAACTTTACGTACCTGTCCCAGCAAAACAAACACTAAAGTACGTAAACCATCCACTTTCCGCATTAAACGCACAAAAGCCGGACAAAGCAAAAAAAAAAACCGCAATGCTGCGGCTTTGATTATGGTGCATTCAACACCTAAAACCTAACAGTTATTTTACCTTAAACCCGGCCTTTTCAAAGGCATTTCTGTTTTCAGGATTTTTCAAGGCGACATTTGTAATCCAGTTGAATTCGGCAATTCCGCCTTGCAAACCCGCACGTGCACAAAGCTGGTCGCGGGCAACATTATAGGCATTCAGAATCTGGATTTTCTCGAAATCCTTGGCGTTGTCAATACGTTCGGACCACTTCACTCCAAGCTCGACAAGACCGTTGCTCGCCTTCGCATAAGTCGTTGCTTTTTCGACTGTAATATTGGATTTTGAAGGAGCCGTAAACGGCATTACGGGAACAATCGGCTGCGACTGCGGCAACACGACCTGGCTCACCGGCTTTGTTTCAGATTGCTTATCAGAGCAAGAAACAAAAAAAGAGGCGACAGCCAAAAGAGAAATTACTAGAACTTTTTTTGACATGCTCGCCTCTTTTTTTTGTAATAGCGGTTCAGGGATTTGAACCCCGGACCAATGGATTATGATTCCAGTGCTCTACCGCTGAGCTAAACCGCCATTGACTGCAAATTTAGCAAAAACGGTTAGAAATTTCAAGGGGTATTTGAAAAATAAACCTTCGTTTCCAAAAAATTTTCGCCCCATTCAATCACGCGCCAACGCGGTGCCGCCGAACTCAGACAAAATACCGAAATATTCGGATCGATTTGCATCTGCGTCGAAGGCGTCACGTACACAATCTTGTCACCCAGCTCTACCGTCATCTCGCTGTGATAATGACCCACAAAAATATGTTTGAGATTCTTGATTTTCGCAAGAGTTTCCTGGACCTCTTCCATGTTTTTCAACGAATATCTCAAGTCCATAAACTTGTGGTTGCAGTAGCACGGAGGATGATGCATGAAAAGCAGAATTTCCCCATCGATTTTCGCAGTTTCCCGTTCAAGCCAAGAAAGCTGATCGCTCGACACCGTGCCGTCTGCACTATCCAGGAAGAAAATGGAACGACCGTCGATATCGTAACGGTAATAGCATTTACCGTTATGAATTTTGCCGCTAAAATCAAAGAATTCTTCCATGACTTCAATTTTGTCATGGTTTCCCGGAATGATACACACCGGTACTTTACAATCCTTCAAAATGTCAGCAATAAAGGCATAAGCGCCCGGTTCGACCGCATCCGCCAAGTCACCGGAAAGCACTAAAAGATCCAAATCCTTCATCGATTCGGAATTATATGCAACGAGGAAATTCTTGCGAACATCAATCTCTTGCACAGGCTTGTCATCCCCACCAATATGGGCATCGGATATTTGGCCAATCTTTAGTACTTTTTTTTCCATATTTCTACGTAGAACATATTAGAATATAGCTATTGGGAATGGAAAACGATAGCGTATTTCGCTTTTTTATATTTTTTGTGATGTAGTTCATACTTTTGATGAATTTTATTCACCAATTTCGGCGAATCTTCAACATAACATCGTTATCAACTCGTTAATTAACATTGAAAACCCGGGTTTAACATCTATCAACGTTGAAAAAAGTGAATAGATTCTCTATTTTCAACATCAATCCACATTTTCTTTATTGTTGTATCTCGTTGAATATCATCGACTTACGTTTTCGGCATTCTTTTTTTATTCACTATTCACTATATTAAATATCAATTACTATATATAAATATATCTAGTATTATTTAATATAGGCGGTGGATTACTTGTCCTTCTTTGTTGCAGGCAATTCGTTCATATCGCAGTTGCCCTGAAAAACGGCACCTTCGTTTATGACAAGCTGTTCCGCCTTGACATTTCCAATAATTTTTGAATTTTCCTGGAGATAAAGCTTGCCCTTGCATTCTACATTGCCTTTAATAGAACCTGCAAGAATAGCGGCGCCGCATTTGACATCGCCCTCTATAGTTGCGAGCTTTTCAAGAATAAGTTCACCGTCGATGGAAACGTTTCCGTTGACTTTTCCGGCAATACGTAAATCGGTTTTACCTGTAATGTCACCGTTGACTTGAACGCTTCTTCCGATTTGTGTGAATTCCTGTTCGTTCTTTCCCATAATTCACCTCTAGTAAGTAAATATCGTTTCTGGATCCTGTGGAACATTGTTTTTTGTAACAGAGTAATGCAAATGAGGTCCGCTTGTATTGCCTGTCTCACCTATGTAACCGATTACATCACCTTTGGTGACATTTGTGCCTTTTCGTGCTTTTATGGTCTTGAGGTGAGAATAAGATGACTTGTACCCGTTTTGGTGATCTATGACAACTGTGTTGCCTAGATCTCCGCTATTTCCTGCGAATATAATCTTGCCACTACCCGATGCGAAGACCGGGTTTCCTTTGCGGGCCGAAATGTCTATGCCCAGGTGCTTGTTCTCGTAGGAGAATTTTTTGCTGATGATGCCGACAGCCGGGATGACGTTCGGAATGCGTTCCATCCTGATTTTTTCGTCAGTCGTGAGCCAATTGTGGATACCTTCGAAATCGATTTGGTTCTTGCTCGAGGGCACATGCGCAAAACGGTTTCGTTCGATGATGCTGTTTATTTTATTGGAGTCGTTTTCGAGGAATGTTTCGAAGATATTCTGGATTCGGTTTTCCATGATCCATAGCGAATCGAGTCTTGAGAAGAGTTCTTCGTAGTTCGCGTTCTGTTTTACCAGCTGGGCATTGTGCACGCGCATCTTTTCGTAATTCGCGAGAGTCTTGTTGATCTTTACGATGTGAACGATGAACAAGACGAGGATGATGGCAACAATGACAAGTCCGATATGGAACAGCCAAAATTGCTTGCTCGAAATGCGGTATTTCTTTGCACCGGCCGTATTTTCCGGAATAATTTGTATGGTATAATACTTACGACTCACTATGTTACCGTTAACGGTTGTCCATTATTTCCTGGATTCGGGTCAGATCGTCCATGGAATAATAGTTGATGACTATGGTACCTTTGGTCTGGTCCTTGGCGCTTGGATTTAGTGCAACTTTTGTACCGAAGAATGTTTCAAGGCGCGATTCGAACTGTTTCATGTCGGCACTGAGTTCTAATTTCGGCTTTACCGTGACATCTACAGTCTCGGAATTTGCACCGTGGACTTCCGGAGGGAGCTCATCGCCCGCTTCGGCAGAAATATTTTCGGCTTCATTATCTTTTGTTTCTCGTCTTTCGTCTTTCGTCTCGAACGGATCTTCACCGCGGGCTATGGCTTCGATTTGGCGGACGTTCAAGCCTTCTTCGATGACACGCTTTGCGAGAGTTTCCGGGTCTGCGATTTTTTCGCTGCAGAGAGCACGGGCGGCGCCGCCTGCAAGTTTGCCTTCCTGGATCCAGGCCTGGACCTGGTTCGGAAGCTTCAAGAGACGAAGTGCGTTCGTGATGGCAGAACGGGATTTGCCGACCGTCTTGGCTAAGTCATCGTGCGTATAATTGTGGTTGTCGATCAACTGCTGATACGACTGCGCGATTTCAATCGGATTCAAATCGACACGCTGGATATTCTCGATAAGTGCCCATTCGTTCATGGTCTTGTCATCGAGATTGTCGTAAACCTGTGCCTTGATGGTTCGGCAGTTGGCTAGTTTGGATGCGCGGGTACGGCGTTCGCCGCTAATGATCTGGTAACGGTCGCCCACTTTGCGAACCGCGATCGGCTGGATGAGTCCGTGTTTTTCGATGGTTTCCGCAAGTTCTACAAGTTCATCGTCGTTAAAGAACTTGCGCGGCTGGAACGGGTTAGGGTCAATCAAGTCGATGTTGATTTCGACGATTTTCTGGTTGTCCGGATTTACGTTTTCATTTGCGCCGGTATTGTTGATAGCGTTATCGAGAGAGTTACCGAGAACATCGTGTGCTTTGAAAATTGCTGAAAGACCGCGACCGAGTGCTTGTTTACCCATAATAGTGACTAGTGGTTAGTGGTTGGTGGTTAGTAGGACAAATGCGTAAAACAAGAATTAATGGGTTATAGGTTACAGGCTTTAGGTTTTAGGTTAGTTTGGCACCGAAGGTGCGATTATATAATATAATCCTAATCCCTAACGGCCTAATCCCTAAAACCTAATTCACTTTTCCTTATTCAATATTTCCTCGGCGAGTTTCATGTACGATTGCGAGCCCGTACTTTGCACATCGTAAAGGATGACCGGTTTTCCGTGGGACGGGGCTTCAGAGAGTTTCACGTTACGCGGAATCATTGTCTGGAAAACGGTATCACTCAAGTTTTCGCGAACTTCTTCGGCAACTTGTTTTGAAAGGCTTAGACGGGAATCGTACATCGTCAGGAGCGCGCCTTCGATTTTCAAGTTGGAGTTCAGATTCTTCTGGACTTCACGGATGGTCTTGAAAAGTTCGGTCATACCCTGCAATGCATAGTATTCACACTGCACCGGAATGAGCACGCTCGTTGCGGCCGTCAGTGTATTAATTGTGAGTAAGTTCAGGCTCGGAGGAGCGTCGATGATGATAAAATCGAACTCCTGCTTGAGTATATTTATTACGCGTTCGAGCCTACGTTCGCGACTCATAGCGTTTACCAGTTCGATTTCCATGACGGCTAAATCAGGACCGGCTGTAATCATTTTCAAAAATTCAAGCGGAGTATCTACAATAGCGGGCTTGATATTTTCAAACGTCAAGTTGTCCGGGTTTCCAGCCATATCGAGAATTTCGTGGATATCCATTTCTTGGGATTCCATGAAACCAAGACCCTGCGAAGCGTTACCTTGCGGATCCATATCTAAAAGAAGAGTCTTCTTTTCCAGGGCGGCAAAACTTGCAGCCAGGTTTACGGCCGTCGTGGTCTTGCCCACGCCGCCTTTCTGGTTGCATACTGCTATCACTTTACTCATTTATTACCTCGAGTGACTAAGGCGTAATCCTGTTCTTCGTTCGGCAGGTTGTATTTCCAGATATTGACTGCCGGGTCGTTTTCCAGGTGTGAAATGCTGTTAAAACTCTTGAGGGTGACGAAAAGTCCACCCTTCTTGAGGGCAGGCTGTGCACGTTCCCAGTCGTTTTCGAAAGTCGAGAGGGCGCGGCAGCTGATGAAGTCCAGGTCGGTAAGGCCTGAAGTCTCGAAGCGCTTGCCCACTACGGTCAGGTTCTTGAGTCCGAGTTTTTCCTTGGCGTAGTTCATGAATTCCACGCGCATGTGACGTGGCTCCACTGCATAGAACTGCACACCGGGCATCGCGATGGCGAGCGGGAAAACCGGACAGCCTGCACCTGCACCCATATCCGCCCACTTTATAGACGAAAGATCGCTTCGCTGGTAGACGATAGACGATAGGGCACCTCTTTCGTCTTTCGTCTTTCGTCTTTCGTCTAATATATATATATAGGGAACGAGCGAATCAGCAATGTGCCTGCTCAGAAACTTCTCGGAATCTTTCGCCGAAATCAGGTTGCCGAATTGCTTCGTTTCTACCACTAGGTCGGCAAAGTCATAGAGTTTGTCCATTTGCTCTTTGGACAACTGTACATCATGCCCCTTCAGGAACTGGTTCAGAAGATTTTGTTGCTCTATGTTTGTTTTGTAACTCAAGTTTTTCTTATTGTCATTCCCGCCACCGAGCGGGAATCTCCCTTTTGTTTTTGCGCTTTCTTCGAAAATGTCGGTAAACAGATTTCCCATCGCGACTTTCGCTTTCGACTGTTTCACGTGAAACATACGCAGAGTGAGAGTCGCGACCACATTTGTGTGGGCATTGCCGAACCCAAGTATGTAGGACACGGAGTGTCCAAACATTTTTCATCCGAATTGAAATTTAGCATAACTTTTTTAGAAAGCAAACAATTAACTCCCCCGCTATAAAACTTTTATAAAATATATGTTGATAACATTTTGATAAATGTTGAGAACTTGTTAAGGCGAGCGTCGCGAAATGTATGCTCGCATATATTTCATGACCGAGCCGCCAAGTTCGCGCTTGCGCAAAACTTGTTAAGGCGAGCGTCGCGAAATGTATGCTCGCATATATTTCATAGCTGAGGCGCCAGTTTTGGGCTATGCCCAAAACTTGTTATGGTTTGAATGCGAAGACGTGCTTTATGTTCCACGTGAAACACAGTCGAGGTCAGAAAGCGAAAAATGCTTGCATTTTTTCATTTGCTGACCGATGGGTGTTGGACTATGGCAAAGCCATAGTCCAAACACAACCATTTAAAAAAAAATCCCTCGCATTCGTAGCGAGGGTTATCTGTTTTTAATGGTTAATTACTTTAAAAATTGGACTGTGAATTTTCCTTTGGCAGGTCGTCCCATTAAATCAAAATGTCTGCGCTTTTCGGTATGTAGTTTTGGGTGGACTGTATTATGGATTGATGTTTTGTCTTTTTTTCGTTCATGGAAAAAGTAGGTAACTGTTTTGTGATCAAGTCCTTCTTCTATATATGTTTTGCTGAGTGTGGGTCTTCCATTTATAAAAGCGGTTTCGTATCGGTACCATATAGTCTGGTAGTTGTCGCGGTCATCTTTCTGATAGCATGTATTAGTGTCTTTTTCGTCCATGACAATAATCTCGGTTTGGTCGCGTCTGAAGATGGTATCGTTTTTCATGACATAGATGAAAGTGTATTCACCTTCTTCATCAGTGTTGGTAGTGGCTATGGAGTCTCCATCAAAATAAATGGTTGTCGGTGAAATACCCATACTGTCTATCGCGGCACTTATGGTCCATACATTTTCTTCGTGGGTGACCTTAATGCTATCGTGAGGAACCTTGGTTGTTCTGTAGGTCCATTCCCCATTACGGAGGTTCGCTTCATAGATACTATCGATTTTTTCGTTGTTCCAGTATGCTTTCCAGATGTAGATGGATTTACCTCTGGTTTCGGCTGTTCCTTTGTCCCAGTATGCACTGTCTGGAACGAGACCGTCGTAATTTTCGTCGAACATAGCGATTTCTATTTTTTCTAAATCGAAAATTGCCTGGAGACAATTGGCAGAAGTTTGAGAAAATAGAACTAAAGCGGAAAGTATAAGTATGATTTTCTTCTTCATGTGTCGTAATATAGTAAATGAATAAATTTAAGAGTATTATATTGGAGAAAAATTAGAGCTAGTGTTGGGACACTTCGTGTCCTACCTCTTGAGGTTCAGCGATGTCCATACAAGTAAGGGCACTACATTCGCCCTGTAGAAGTTTCACGTGAAACATAACACTATATGGTAATCTCTATTCTATTCCCTTCGGGGTCGAGAACGACGCTTTCATAATAGCCATCGCCGGTAGTTCTCGGCTGCCCTACAATAGAAATTCCATCGGCAGACATTTGTTGTGTCAGGCGGTTCACCTCTTCTTTTGAACCAACGGAAAAGGATAAATGAGAAAATCCGAGATGTTGGGATGCTTCGTGTCCTATATCCGGGCGGTGCATGATTTCCAGTCGGGCGCCTTCATCGAAGGTGACGAACCGGCTGGTGAACTGTTTAGCCGGATTGTGATAAAGCGGGTGGACTACCCCACCGAAATATTTTTGGTAAAATTCGCAAACCTTGTCGATGTCTTTTACCCATATAGCAACATGTTCGATTTTCATAGGACCTCTTGCAGAATATACATAAATGCACCCTTCGGAGAGTATCCTCATTCTGTCTTTTGAAAGTTTTCAACATCTATTCACATTCTTGTTGAATATTACGGGGAGTGATTAAAGGGTTCGGTTTGAAAATAAAAAAAAAGTGTATTTTTTCTGCACCTCGGAAATGTCAGTAAACAAGTTTTCTGCCGCTTCCTCGGTTTGCAATTGTTGAGACTATAACTTCGTTATAGTCTTACAGTCTCATGCTCGGTCATGCCGGTGTGCAAGCACCCCGTCGCGACTCTCGCTATCGACTGTTTCACGTGAAACACAATCAAGGATACCAAGCAAAAATATACTTGCATATTTTTATGACCGGGCATGAGCATGTAGGGCACGAAGTGTCCAAACATGCAACATATTTAGCTTTTTTTATATAGTGAATTATATTTATATCGAAATTTTGTAGGAGGTTTTCATGATAGAGATCGAAATTATCCAGGGGGACATCACAAAGCTTGCGGTGGATGCCATCGTAAATGCGGCGAACTGTTCGCTATTGGGCGGCGGCGGTGTCGATGGGGCAATCCATCGGGCGGCAGGTCCGGAACTTCTGCGTTCGTGTATTCCGCTGAAAGGTTGCGAGACGGGAAAAGCGAAAATCACTCCCGGGTTCAAGTTGCCGGCGAAGTACGTGATTCATACTCCGGGACCGGTTTATCGGGATGGACAACATGGCGAACCTGCGCTCTTGGAATCTTGCTATAAATGCTGCCTCGATCTTGCCGAAGAGAACGATTGCGAGACGGTCGCCTTCCCCGCTATTTCCACCGGCGTCTATGGCTACCCCTGGGAGGACGCCACCGAGATAGCCGTGAAGACGGTCCGGAACTTTCCCGCACGGAAAATCAAGAAAGTAATCTTCTGCTGCTTCAGTGCGGAGATGGAAAGGATTTATAGAGGAGCGGTAGGCAGTAGAAAGTGATTAGGGAAAAAGAGACGAGAGAACGCCGCTGCGCGGCTACAGACGAGAGACGAAAGAAAAAATTGTCATTGCAAAGGGCAAAACCCTGAAGCAATCTCCGGCAGTTGCTTGACGCCTCGTGGTTCATGGGAGCCTGCCGAAGTGTTCGTCAGTCCATCGTGATGAGGTCTATAATGGATTGTATGGTCTCTATTTTTTCTACTGTCCACCCGTAGATTTTTAAAGGTAACGATCCATAATTAAGCCAGTTCCACCATTTTTTAATTGTAATTGCGACCTTTTTATTTTTATTCATTTTTTCCTCTTTTTTGAATTCTCACGTTTTGGTCTATGTGACAGACGGAAAAGCCCAGAAGGTTGTTCCCGTGATTCCGGAGCCTGTACTCTTACCAGCAGATATGACAGGCGGGGAAACCCGGAGGACTTTCCCGTGATTCCGTTTGGAAGCCGCAAATTACGATATATTCCCGGGTGCCTGGATTCAGGGCGCATATGCTACACGGTGGTTAACTTGCTTCCTGACTCGGTTTTTCTGCAAATGTCATACTTTTGCAGAATATTTATTGTATATTTATGCAGAATGCAAAAAAGGAGATTGAGTATGGCCCAGGCAACTATTTCAGCGCGTATCGATGCCGAAGATAAAGAGCGTTTTGATCGCTTTTGCAATAATGTAGGGCTCTCCTCCTCCGCAGCGATTTATATGTTCATCAAGCATGTCATCAACGAACACAGGATTCCCTTCGTGGTTCGTGAACCCGATGCTGTTTACAGCGCCAAGAATATGTCGGTTCTGCAGAAAAGTCTTGATGAGTTGAATTCTGGTAAAGTTGTAGTGAAAAATATGGCAGAATTGGAGACTATGGAGAATGGCTAAAATTGCCTTTTCAGAACGTGCTTGGGCAGAGTATTTGTATTGGCAAAGTGAGCGCTCGCCATTTGAAGGGATTGGGGAACCGGAAGCGTTGGTCGGAAGTGGAGTTGTCATTGCGAGACAAAGGCGATATACAAAATTTGGCAAGTTGATGCCTTTGGCATCCGCAACTTCGGCTCAATCATGCCAGTCTGCAAGCAGCCTGTCGCGGCATTCGTCTTGTATGCTTTTGTTGCCTTCGTAGAGTTAGGTTCGAAGGAGCAGCAATCTTCGCAAGTCTCTTGACTTTTTATACCTCACCGCTTGTGCCTCGTACCTCGAGCTTATATTTTAAACATTACTAATAGGAGAAATCACATGGAAGAAATCAAGAACTTCATCAAGGAATGCGGCGCCTATTTCCTTGCGACAGTTGACGGCGACCAGCCGCGCGTGCGCCCCTTCGGCACCATCGAAATTTTCGAGGGCAAGCTCTATATCCAGACGGGCAAGTCGAAGGACGTCTCGAAGCAAATCCAGAAAAACGGCAAAGTCGAAATCTGCGCTATGAACAAGTCGGGAAAGTGGTTGCGCATTGCCGGCACGCTTGTCCGCGATGACCGCCGTGAGCCCAAGGTCCACATGCTCGAAAACTATCCTGAACTCAAGGCGATGTACTCCCCCGACGACGAAAATACCGAAGTTCTTTACTTCAAGGATGCGACCGCCACGTTTTACAGTTTTACGGAAGTTCCTCGTGTTGTGAAATTTTAGGTTTTTCTAGATGGCTACATCAAGGTGGACTGATGATGACGTCATGGCGGATGTGATCCGCCATCTCTAAAACGTTTAAGTGTCGTTTCTATAATTATCGAAACTATAAGCTGGATTTCGATGTCGAGTTCTTCGCGAACTCGGCTTTTTTTTACGAAAAGAAAAGTTCTATTCTAGGCTTGGAACTGCCTTGCCTATTTAAAACAACGTATATCGTATAGTTGATAAGCTATAAATGTAAATTAACAATTCAAAAATTTTTATCACCAAGTTGTTCACTGTATAATGGCTATGTTGATAAATAATTCACAATTTACCCTATAGCCGCATTGTTTCACGTGAAACATTAAAATTATTGTGGATAATATGTAAAGAATGAAATTAAGTTTTATTGTAACCGTCTCTACTAATCAACATTTTGCCAACACTGAATTTTTCGTTTAAAATTGAAAGTTTTGAGACAATCATTATTAATCGATGTACAAATGCTATATTTTTGCATGGAGGATTTATGCAGAACAATACGAAACGTGCCGACCGCGTGCTTTTTTGGATGAAGGCCATCATCGTTCTTTTTTTTGTTCTTAGGTTTCTCCCGGTTTTATTATTTGGTTTGCTAACACTGGCAGAAGGCAATTTTGTCCAGTCTATCATGAAATCTACTGCCGGGTTCTGGTATCTTTTTGGAATATGCATTGTTATTTCGATGGTGTTTTCGGGTTTTGTCCTTCTGGGAGCATTTTTTGCATTTTGCGTTAGATATTTATCGTGGCTGTATCGGGCAATTTCGAATTTGCGGTTGTTGACGACGACATCGTTTTCGCCGATGGGAGCGGTACTCCTCACCTGCATTCCGTATTTCGGTTACTTTTTGAATTATTTCATTTTTATGGATATGGTCAAGAGCCAAGAAAAATACATGGAGCAGCACGGCATTCTCAAGAAACGGTTCCCGAAAAAAATTTTGAATGCATGGTTTATCGCATCGCTAGTGTTGTTGATACTTGTTTTTGAAGAACCAAACCCGCATGGATTTATGACGATTTTTTATATGACGTTAGGCTTTGACGGAAACAATGCTATTACATTTTTGGAAAAAACGCTTATTGTTATAATCTCTATTTTGTACATCATGAGTTTCTCGGCATACGTCAAACAGGAACGCGAACTTTTCCGGGTACATACGGAAGAACTTTTCAACAAGCGTGTTGACGAGGTTATCCGCGAACGCGAAATTCTACGTGTTGCCGAAAAGCTCCGCAAAAGCAGAGGCCTCGAATCCTCTCCAATGAATCAAGAGAAATAAAGAGAAAATCATAACAGACAGATGGCGGACCTGACGTCATTCCTCTTCGAGGCTTGACTGCTGCGGTTATCCAATACGAGCGCAAGCGTTCGTGCTGTCTAACCTTGCATGTCATTCCCCTCATGGAGCTTGACTTGTTCGCCTCGGATATAGAAACATGCACGCATGTTTCTGCGTCGCTCGGCTCCTACGTCATTCCGAGCTTGATCCGGAACCGTCGTGACGTTTCTATCTATGCCATGACGTCGCCGTTTTGTCGTGACCCCAAAAAATGGGTTTGTCTAAAATATAAATGCCGTTTTTATAACCACGAATCACTACAAGTACGTGGCCACAAATTTTTTCTGGTATTCCGGGTCTTCATGTGCCCAGTGCTTTTCTTCCATCGCCTGGTATTGCCAGTTGATAGCCTGCATGAACTTTTCTGGATCGCAGAGATTCTTGAAAATTGCATCAAGATTATCGACTGTTGCGTTCGGGCTAACGAGCTGTTCCTTGGGAGCGTAGCTGTACGGGCAACCGGCGAAATCACTCCCGATGAACACGGCACCGAGTGCGGCTGCTTCCTTGAGTTTCAGGTCGCTTTTCGCTTTGTTGAAGTTGTTGCTGGCGAGCGGCGCCAAGAAAAAGTCGGGCTTGTAGCTCACGACAGTTTGCGCGAACGGCAAGAAGTTCGTGTATGGAATCTTCGTGAATTTTCCTTCGAGGTCCTTGAGGAAATCGGGCTCGCCGAAAATGTATAAATCGATGCTTCCGTCCGCGACGTGCTTGCGGAGCCATGGAACCCAAGCTCCTTCGAGGTCGCCCTGGATTTCGCCATTGGCAAAGTGCCCGAGACTGCCGGCGTACATCACCTTCGGAATTCCCGTGAAGGCGGATTTCCTCTGTGTCGTCCCGAATAGAGACTTCGAAATACCGTTCGGCATCACGACAGCGTTCACGCCGAGGTCGGATTTGATGCGGCTGGCGAGATATCGAGTGGAGCAGACAACCGTATCGAAAACTGGCAGCACCTGCTTGAGACTCGTAAGCATCATCTGGTCATGGTTCGGGATGTGCTTTGCGTAGGACGCGATGATCGGCGAAAGGTCCCAAAGAAGGTCGTCCATGTCGGTTACGAGCTTGAATCCGCATTCCTTTTTCAGTTTTGCGTAGTACAGTGCAATCTGTGCGCGACCTGGCGCCGTCGGTTTCTGCAAAATCACTGCGCGCGTCTGCTTGAGCGCGTCTTTGTTGGTGCAGATGATTTCGGTAATGGAAGGAATGATATCGAAATCGTTCTTGCCCATGAACTGGAGGCACGGCAAAATGCAACGAACCCAGTCCGGTTGCGCCATGTCGTAAGGATGCACAATAACTTGCTGTCTATTCATGCAAGGAAAGGTAGTAAAAATTTTTTGAGAAAGCGTAAAAATTGCCTGCGAATGTCATATTGGTTGTCCGTTTTGAATAACTATCAAAGCTTGTGTTCCTGAAAAACGGTTGTCGGAATTGAACGTTGCGGCTTTGATTGGCGTATTTTATGGCTGAGCTGTAAAGGGCGGAAAATGTTTTTTTGCGTCTCCCCGGATGCTATCCATATAATATAGAAGTTACTATTCTTTTATATGAGATTTATATAAAAGAATATATATAAATGTTTAATTGTATTTATAAATTTACATAAATTTGTAGTAAATTACAAAAAAATGAAACTATCTTTAAAAATACCTTATATAACAAAATAGCACGAAATGTGTTAGGAGGAAAAATGAATACCAAAATAAAGATGGCAACAGTGATGTTGTCAGTATCTTCTGCTATAGCTTCAACTGAGCCGATGAAGGCGTTTGATCCTTTCGTAAAGGAAAATGTTGAAGCAACTGATTACTCAAACGAGGGATACGCTTACGCTCCGGCTACAGTGTATCATGATGGGTATTTCCATCAATTCTATTGCTCGACGGGAAACATGACTGACAGGTATTTTGTCAAGTTCAATACGGATCGTCATATAGCCTTAATAAATTCATGGGATCATATCCGATACAGATACTCAAAAAATGGTTCTGTTTGGTCCGGTCCGTTTATTGCGGTAACGCAATCCCCAGGCAATTCTGGAGAAGGTTGCGCATGTGACCCTGCTGTTGTACATGGCGGGGATGGATACTGGTATATGTTGTATGCGGGTAATCGAAATAGTCCGTATTATACTGATCTTTATTTGGCGAGATCGAAGAATATTCAGGGACCGTATGAAAAATATTCAGCACAAAATGGTTGGGATCGATGGGTAGAAAATCCGACACCTGTCTTGAAGAAAAATTACCCCCCTAGTCAATATTTTGCCTTTAGTGTGAAACCGTATGGAATCGGGCAACCTACAATTATTAAAAAGGATGGAAAAATCCATGTGTGGTTTACCGAAATGAATAATGTTAATTTTAAAATAAAAGGTACGAATGAACTGTATGCTAAACGTTATCATGTCGTTGTAGATAATTTGCTTCAATTATTAGAAGTGAATATGGATAATTTGTCGGCAGGAAGGCATGTTGACAAGATAAAAGATAATTCCTCAACAGCTATAGACAAAAATGACAGGACAAAATGGCATTTTGCCGATTTTGGCGAAGTCCGCTGGAATACCGCGAATAATAGATATGAAATGTGGCAACAGGATAAATATCTTGGAGAAGGGACACGTATAAAGAAATATTATTCAACGAATGGTATTGATTGGAACTTAGACAATAATTACTCGGAAGGCCCGTTTAATTTCGTTCATAATCTTGGCGTTTCGGGTGATGCCTTTGGTGTTATATATAACGATCAATACTTATTGTCATTTAGCGGTCCTGAAGGAAGCTTGCATTATTCCGCTCAGCAAATGGACAGAATGGGCTATGTGGACGATTCTGAAGGAAGGGTTGGTCATGGCTACTGGCCGATGTACCAAATTTTGAATGGCAAGAATTGGGGAACGAGTCACGTTAATTATGCCAACGCTAGTTTTATGAACGCCGGTTCTGATAAGCAGTTAGAGTACTTTGTTGGTGACTTTGATGGCGATGGAATTGATGAGCTTGGCGCCGTGGAAATGTTGCCATATGGAAAGCTTAGGTGGTATTTGCGTTCTAGTAAAAATTCCAGTGGTCAAAGTTCAATATGGGGTACAAATTGGTCGTCTATCTCAAAGGGTGGGGTCCTTGCCGAAGAGTATAAAATTGTATCCGGTGATTATGACGGTGATGGCATTACAGATTTTGGTGTCGTATTGTTTTATATCGAAGAAGGTAAATGGAATGCCTATTGGCGAATTCATTCGAGCAAAACGGGAGAAATGGGAGTTCCGAGTATTCCTAGTAACTGGGTATGGCTTGGGCTGACTCCTTCCTATGTTTTGCTTAATGGCGATTATGATGGCGATGGAAAAGTAGATTTGGCCGCATTCCTGCCTGGTACAAAGAAATGGTATATGCTCTCCAGCATGGATGGTGCACTCATGAATTTTCGTAATATAGCGAGGACGAAATCTACCCAATCTGTTGATTTGTTTGATTATGCCGAAACAGGAATTAGCGCTACTAGTATCAAGCCTATTGTTGGTGATTTTGACGGGGACCACATTGCGGACCTTGCCATTGTGGATACAGCTAGGGGTTCGTGGTTTATCCGTTCTAGCCAAACAGGAGAGCACTTGAAGACAACTCATAATTCAGGATTGAGTTTTGGTGAATGTGTGCTGGAAAGATGGCCGCTTTACATGTTACTTGATGTGAGATCGAAGAATTCTGCCAGTATGTGCAATCTTGCAATTCCGAATCAAGATTTCAGGAGTTATAAATTCTTGACGGGTGATTTTGATGGTGATGGTATTGATGACCAGCTTGTAGTTAATCGTAATGATGGTAGTACGAAATATATCTTGAGTAAAGGTGGTCTTCATAATTATTCAGGACAGTTAGCTGGAGTAAATATACTTGCTCTTCTTGGTCCCATAGATTTTGTTGTCGGTGACTTTGATGGTAATGGATACTCCGATATTTGCTTAATTAACAAAACACCAAATTCATATATTATTTATTTCCATTCCGCTGAAGGTATCGAACAAACTTCTTCTCGTGATGTAAAATATGTAAGTTTTACTTCGTCTCCATTCTTACCCAAGAAGTCTGTTGAACCGTCTGAACCTAAAGCCGCACCTGCAAAGTCGGCGCCTGGCTTTAACGTAAATGTCGAAGGTCAAAAGCTGATTGTGTCCAATACAACCGCTGGCCAGAGAGTTGCTGTATTCGATATGCTCGGCAAGGAATTGAACCGTAAAATATCGAATGGCGGAAATCTGACCTTTGAAACTCCAACAAGGGGCATGTATATTGTCCGCGCCGGATCGATGCAACGCATGATTACGGTAAAGTAGTTTAAAGACTCATCATTCGCTATCCCCGTCAACTTGGTCTGATAAAGATCGATGTTGGCGGGGATTTTTTTTGTGTTTCTGCAAAGACGTCGAGCGTATAAGTTAGCTGAACTAGAAAAAAATAGGTCATCGTGTTTCACGATGACCGTTTTATATGCTTTAGATCCTTCGACTTTGCTCAGGATGACACTGTCATTTTATGGATTCCCTCCCGCGTTACACTTGGTCGAGAATGACGTTCCTAATCCCTACCCCCTAAAACCTAATCCCTATCCCCTACTTATTACTTTATATCAAACTGTACTTTCGGGGCTACGCTTGCGCCGGCGTCAGCGGAGAAGAGGGCTTTCGGGGAGGCGCCTGCAAAGCCTGCGACGAGGTTTGTCGGGAACTGGCGGATGGTGGTGTTGTATGCCTGGACGGTTTCGTTGTAGCGCTTGCGTTCGACGGCGATGCGGTTTTCGGCGCCTTCGAGTTGTACGCGGAGTTCCTGGAAGCTCTTGTTGCTCTTGAGGTCGGGGTAGTTTTCGGAGACGGCCATGAGGCGCTGGAGGGCGCCACTGAGAGAGCCTTGCATTTCTTGGAAGCGCTTGAGGGCGGCTTCGTCGTTCATGAGGCTTTCGTCGAGCTTGAGAGTTCCGCCCATGCGGCTGCGCATTTCCATGACTTCGGTGAGGGTGCTCTTTTCGAAGTTGGCTTCGCCCTGGACGGTGCTGACGAGATTCGGGATAAGGTCAAAGCGGCGCTGGTAGGTGTTTTCGACTTGCGCCCATTGTGTCTTTACGCCTTCTTCGAGAGCGATGATGTTGTTGTAAGTGCCGATGCCTTTCCCCACGATGATTACGAGGATGACGGCGATGATGATGAGAGCTTTTTTCATTGAGACTCCATTTTTTTCGATTTACGATAAGCAATATAAAAATTTCGTGATGTGTATATTAATACAGGTGTAAATCGATATTGTATGGATCCTCCTTGCGGAGGATGACATCAAAGAGGAGCGTTTTCTGCGCATTCCTGGCGTAATTCCCGCGCATTTTCTTTCCGCTTTCGCACAGTTTTTTTGTGAAACCCTGCTTCTATTCCGCTTTTGCGGGCATGACAACGCAAATTGACGTGCTCCTTTTGTGAAATCCTACTCCACCACTAGCGATTTATCGTAGATGTACTCGACATCTTCGGGGATGATGCCTCCCGGAACGAGGTCGAGCTTGGAGCGGTTCGCTTTCATGGCGGCGGCAAATTTGTCTTTCAATTCGCGGGTGATGGTGCATGTGCCGATGAGCTTGCGGAGCATTTCCGTAAATTCGTCGATGCCGTTGAGGCCTAAAAGCGAAAGAATCTTTTCGACATCGGCCGGAACTTTCTTTTGGCAGACTTCGACATAGGCGGCGAGGAAATAACCGACGGCGGCTCCGTGCGGCGTTCCTTTGCTGAGTGTGAGGTCGTAGCTCATTCCATGCGGTACGGCGGTGCTTGTCTGTGCGATGGACATGCCGGCAATTGTTGACGTGTACATCAGTTTTTCGTACAAGCTAGAATCGACGGGAGAATCGGCGAGGAGCGCTTCTTTGCACTGTCCCCAAAGCTTGAGGCCGTATTCGGGACACATGCGGTTGAGCATGTCCGAGTGAACGTTCAGGATGCTTTCGACCATGTGCGCGAGCGCATCGACGGCGGTGTTTACGATCAGCTTTTTCTTTGCGGAAGCGAGATACTTTCCATCGACAAGCGCGAGCGTGGGGAAAATCCGGTGCGGGATGCTCTTCTTTAAATTGATTTTATGGTTCGTGATGATGGCGACCGGGGTTGCTTCGGAACCTGTTCCGCAAGTGGTCGGGACGGCGACGACGGGTGCGTGGTTGAGGGCGCATGGTTGCGTTTTGTGGAGGTCATCTGCGTTTACGTCTGGATTGACGAGGAGGAGTGCGGCGGCTTTTGCCGCATCGATGGCGGAACCTCCTCCGATGCCGATAATAAAGTCGGTGTTAAATTCGCGGGCGGTTTGTGCGGCCTTCCCCACTGTATCGGTTGACGGGTTTTCTTCGACTTGGTCGAAGATTTGGTAGGCGATTCCCCCAGCGTTCAGGATTTCGGTCACATCGCTCAGGGAGCCGTTCAGTTTAGCGGAGGTGTGCCCGGTCATGATGAGGGCGCGTTTTCCGATGGCGAGCAAATCTTTCGCGTGTTTTTTTACGCAGTTTTTTTCAACGTAGATGTCGGTGGGAACGTAAAAGCGCATGAAAATCCTTTACAGCATTAGCCATTCTCTGTTGAACCATTGGAAGAGTCGCACTTGTTCGCTCCTGTTTTTGATGAGCCATTGGGCGAATGTCGGGCGGTCAATGGGTTCGCAGATGGTATAGATAAAGGCTTCTACAAGTCTATCGCGGATTAATCCTTGATAAAATCTTTGAATCGGTTCGTTGATTTCATCGGTGAAGGCGATAAGCTTGATACACTTCTCAAGAATGTGGATCAGGAATTCTGTTTGTTGTGCCGAGGTGGAATCTTTGTCGTAAAGTTTACGTGCGCCCAAGGTATCCGTGGCGAGCATGGTTTGGATGGCGAGCAAAAATTCGTTATTGACGGTTGAATCGCTGCCGGTTTGCTTGATGTTCGGCTTGCTCATTTCGATGGTGCTATCTTTTTTTAGGACAAGGTATTTAGTCTTGCCGTAAAGTCTTGAAAGGTTGTCGCGGATGATTTCGCCTTTTTTGGTGATGAATGTCGAATACATCGTGTAGGCGTAAAAAGCGGGCCATTTGCCCATTTGGCTTGCGATGAACCCCGCGTAGTAATAGCTGCCTTCGTGGGTTCGCGAATTGTTGATGCTGCGCTTGACCCAGGCATATGCGCTGTCGGCGTTGTTCTTGCGCATGTATGTGATGGTTGCGTTGTAGGGAATGTTGAATGAGTTCGGTTCTTTTGCAAAGCCTTCACGATAGATGGTCAGCGCGGAATCGGGCATGCCCTTTTCATCGTAGATGGTTCCGAGCAGGCTATATAGATTTTCGTTGAGGCCCTTCGTGTCTAGTTTCGCGGCGGCCTTTGCGTAGGAGAGAGCCTTGTCGAGTTCGTGCTTGGCATGGTACGAAAAAGCCATCTCGTATTTGACGAGAGCGCTTTTCGGGTCTTTTTTTTCGGCGATTTTGTATTTCGCGATAGCTTCATCGTATTGACCTTGTTCGTGAAACTGTACGCCTTGATCGACGAGGTTTTTGACGGCTTCGGCTATGGCGTTTTTATTAGCGGTGCTTGTAGATGCGTTTTTGGACGCGGCATTCGGAGCGGCAAAAAGCGAGGTACAAGTGGCAAGGCTGAAAATGAGTGCGATAACTTTATTCATGATAAATTACTAATGGCGGATGGCTTTTTCGTTATTGAGGATGGCTTTGTAAAATTCTCGGATATCGTTCCAATAGTAGTAGGGGCCGTGGGCAATTTTAACTGCGTCTTTATGTTCAGGGTTTTGCAATTCGAGTTCGATACCGGGCATTTGTTCGATTTCGTTGTACAGGATTTTCACGAGGATGGGTTTTTTGGGAGCCTTGTAGAATACCATCTGGAGGTTCGCGGCCATCGGGATGATTCTAAAGTCGTTCCACTGTTCATGCAGCTTGGAGAGGTCCGAGACTTTCGCGTTTGCGACTGGTAGTTGCATGAGGGCTGCTAGCGGGAGGAGGGTTGCGTCGTGGCCGAAGCGGAGAGTTGCTGCGATTGGCTTTGTCGAACCGCGAGCGGTATCGGCGGCGATGGCTTCGTCTGCTTCGTCAAGGATGTTCTGCAAGGTGGGCTTTGCAAAGTCGAGGCCGTTTTGGCTGTTGATGAGCGGGCTTGTGCCTTCAAGGCTGTACCACCAGGCGTTTTGGGCTTTCCAGCGGACGATTTTTTCTTCGGTCGTGAAGATGTTCACGAAGGAATCGGCAGGGATTTTTGCCTTTTCTGCGATTTCGTCGAGGAGCGGTTTGTCCATGCCCTGCAGCGATGTCGCGATTTCGAAGAAACGGTTATAGAACTTGTCCGCTTCGATGTTATTTACAACATAATTGCTGTCGGCGAAGATCTTTTTCAGGAACGGTTGCGGGTTTACGTTTTTCCACAGTTTGTCGCTTTCGTCGGTGTAGGTCTTGACTTTGGAGTAGTCGAGCTTGCCCCAGTCAAAGGCGCTGATGAAGTTCATGTAGCTCTTGCCGGAGATGAGTTCGGGACTGATTTTGGGATACTGTGCGCGGAGTTCCCCGATGAACGCGGCCATGCTCACGATGCAGCGTCCGCTGGTACTTGCGTAAGCCTTGACATGCGGCGTGACTTTTTTGCCGGCGACGTTTACGTCCTTGAAAATTTCCGGGAAGTTCTTGGACATGCGCTTGGCGATGCCTTCGTGCTGGTGGACGCCTACCTGTGTCAAGTCACCTTTTTGCGGGGCGGCTTTTTTGTAGAGCACTTTTGCATAGGCAAGCGCCTGCTTGCCGAACTCGGTGAGCTTGCCTGCGGAATCGGCCTTGGAAAGCGTCTTGTAGAGATACTTGTATTCGTTCGAGTCGTGGTGGTAACGGCTTCCGTGGCGCCCGTAATGGCTGATATAGAACGGCTTGTAGCCTGCGGGAACCTTTGTGTATTTGATATTTACGGGTTCTGGATATACCAAGTAATTGCTGGACGTGAATTCGGGATGCTTTGCAAGTTCCTCGTCGCTAACTTGCGCGTTCACGGGTGCAATAAGGAAAAATCCCGTTGCGAGTACAAAAATGCTTTTAACGAAATCAATTTTTTTCATATACCCAATATAATATATTGATATAGCGATGTAAGTAAACTAAAAGAATAAAATCAATAATCCTCGAAAAATGTTCTTCAAAATGGGTATTTCAACTTGAAACAAAAAAATTAGTGGCACATCTTTTGCTAATTTTAACCACGTTTAATTTTAAATCATGCCCTGCGGGATTCCGGGGGTAATTACAAAGGATAACCATGAGCATTGTAGATACAGTACTCCATAAGATTTTTGGTACACCTCATGAACGTAAGGTGAAGCAGCTCCGCCCGGTGATTGCAAAAATTCACGAAGCATGCAAGGCTCTCGCTACATTGGATGACGCAGAACTTGCTGCAAAGAGCGCCGAATTCCGCGAAAAACTCAATAACGGCGCAACACTCGACGATATCAAGGTTGATGCCTTTGCTGTTTGCCGCGAAGCTTGCGACCGCCGCTTGGGTATCTTCAACATTTTCAAGCCGGAATTTGGCTTTGATTTTAGCAGCCTCGGCCCCGAACTCCAGGATGCCGTGAACAAGGCAAAGTCTGAACTCGAAAGTGGGAAGAACGAATGGGAAGTCTACTTGCCGGCTGCCCTTTATGCGAAGGTTCGTGAGCTCTATCCGGAATCGGTGAAACCGTTCCGCATGTTGCCTTTCGATGTGCAGATGATCGGTGGTCTCGTGCTTCATGAAGGTGCGATTGCCGAAATGGCAACCGGTGAAGGTAAGACGCTTGCTGCCGCCCTTCCTGTTTACTTGAACGGTCTTTCCGGCCATGGCGTGCATGTGGTGACCGTGAACGATTACCTTGCAGGCCGTGACGCAAAGCAGATGGGCTTGGTCTACAAGTTCCTCGGCCTTACGGTGGGTCTCATTATCAATGGCCTTGATGCAGAACAACGTCGCGAAAGCTATAACTCCGACGTGACTTACGGTACCAACAACGAATTTGGTTTTGACTATCTCCGTGACAACATGGCGGTGGAACCAAGCCAGCTCGTGCAGCGCGAACTCAACTTCTGTATCGTTGACGAAGTGGACTCCATCTTGATCGACGAAGCCCGTACGCCGCTCATCATCAGTGGTCCGGCCGAAGATGCTACCGAAAAGTACGCCAAGGCGAACGAGATTTCGAAGCAGCTCGTAAGGAACAAGGATTTCTCCGTTGACGAGAAGGACAAGAACATCCAGTTCACCGAAAAGGGTGTGCTCCATATCCAGGACTTGATGCACATTACGAACCTCTACGGCGAACATGCCGACTGGGTGCACTTCCTCGATAACGCTCTTCGTGCCTGGTACCTCTTTGAAAAAGATGTAGACTACATCGTCCGTAATGGTGAAATCATCATCGTTGACGAAAACACAGGCCGCTTGATGGAAGGCCGCCGTTATTCGAACGGTATTCACCAGGCTATCGAAGCGAAGGAAGGTGTGCAGATCCGTCGCGAAAACCAGACGCTTGCGACGATTACATTCCAGAACTACTTCCGTATGTACAAGAAGCTCTCCGGTATGACCGGTACGGCTGAAACCGAAGCAACGGAATTTATCAAGATTTACAACATGAATACGTGGGTCATTCCGACGAACAAGCCATGCATCCGTAAGGACTTGCAGGACTTGGTTTATAAGTCCGAAGACGCCAAGTGGCGTGCGATTGTCGCCGAAATCAAGGAACGCCATTCGAAGGGCCAGCCGCTCCTCGTGGGTACGGCTTCCATCGAAAAGTCCGAAATCCTCCACGGCATGCTCGAAAAGGAAGGCATCCCGCACGAAGTCTTGAACGCAAAGAACCATGGCCGTGAAGCCGAAATTATCCAGTACGCAGGTCACAAGGACAAGGTGACGATTGCAACGAACATGGCTGGTCGTGGTACTGACATTGCGCTTGGACCGGGAGTGACTGAACTCGGCGGTTTGCATGTGCTCGGTACGGAACGCCATGAATCCCGCCGTATCGATAACCAGTTGCGCGGTCGTTCCGGCCGTCAGGGCGACCCGGGTTCCAGCCAATACTTCCTTAGCCTCGATGATAACCTGATGCGTATTTTCGGTGGCGACAATGTCAAGAATCTCATGAACCGTTTTGGCGTGGGCGAAGACGAAGTGATTACCCACCCGATCGTTTCTCGCTCCATCCGTGGTGCACAGCGCCGCGTCGAAAGCCAGAGCTTCGATATCCGTAAGCACTTGCTCGACTACGATAACGTGATGAACGAACAGCGCAAGGTGATTTACGGACTTCGCCGCCGCATCTTGAACGGTGAAGACATCCGCGACGAAATCATGAACCGCATTGAAGATGCTTGCGATATCAAGGTTTCCGCTTACATCCCGGCCAAGAGCTATCCGGAACAGTGGAACCTCGAAGGGTTGCATGCGGACTTGCAGCGTACGCTCGGCATGGAATACAATCTCACACTTGAAGAGGCTGTATCGAAGACGCCGGAACAGGTGCTCGATGAAATCATCGACCTCTGCAAGGTGCGTTACGACAAGCTCACGAAGATTATCCCGGATGCTGACTTCCGCAATATCGAACGCCGCTTCCTCCTCATGACGATTGACCAAGTTTGGAAGGAACACTTGTATGCAATGGACCAGCTGAAGGATGCCATCCGCTTCCACGGATACGCCCAGAAGGATCCGCTGATGGTGTACAAGAACGACGGTTTCAAGATGTTCGAAAGCTGCCTTGAAAAGATTGCAACGCTCACGGCTCTCCGCATTTTGAATATCCGCATCACGCTTCCGAACGGCGTGACCGTTTCTCCGGACCAGCTCCAGCTCAAGAGCCAGGAACAGATTGACGCCGAACGCAAGGCCGCTGAAGAAGCCTCGGCTAATGCCAATGGTGAAAATGGCGTCTCTGACGTCACTGCAAGCGAAGCGAAGCAATCTCAAGAATCAGCAGAACAGCTTAGCGCTGAAGGCGCCAAGGCCGCTGGTCTTGCCGGTCAAGCTGCTGCTTCTGAAACGAATGCACTTTCCGAAGATCAGCCACAGCCGATGCCGCAGAGCGCACTCCCGGGCACTCGTCCGAACTCTGTTGCGAATGCGGCTCTTGCTGCTGCCGTGAAGCGCGCCCAGAAGCAGGCTGCCGCAAAGCTTGGTCGTAATGACCTCTGCTGGTGCGGTTCCGGCCTCAAGTACAAGAAGTGCCATGGCAAGGACGTTGAATAAGAGTTACTAGTCATTAGTTAGTAGTTACTAGATAATTCGGAATTGTCATTGCGAGGGCGAATGCCCGAAGCAATCTAGCGGTTGAAAAATCCTTGGCTTCCCCGCCGAGGATTTTTCACATTCATAAAAAAATTAAAGCGTCGGCCAAGGTATTTTCTTCGCAGTAGCGTGCAAAACGAGTGTTGCGACGGGCTGGTTGCAGCGCGGCATAACCGAATGAAGCCGCTGACGCCGAAGGCGTCAAAAGCATCAAAGGCGAATGCTGCGGTTGCACTTGTGCAAACATAGCTGAGCCGTAATTGCTGATGCTGAAAGCATCCACTCCGAGCTGGTGCCCCGTCCGCATGATGTACTTTTATGAAATAAAAAAAGACCATTAGCGGTCAGCTAAAAATTTTTGCATATTTGTGCTTATGAAAACAGCGAAGAAATTTTTTAGCCTCGAAGGCATTGACGGTTCCGGAAAGTCTACGCAAATCGACATGCTTGTCCGCGTGTTGGAATCCGATGGCCACAAGGTCGTTCGTTTGCGTGAACCTGGAGGCGCAAAAATTTCAGAGCGTATCCGCGAGCTTTTGCTCGACCCCGCTTTCAAGGGGGTCATGGCGGACGATACAGAGCTCTTGTTGTACAATGCCGCCCGTGCCCAGGTAATTCATGAAATCATCCAGCCGTCGCTCGATGCAGGTTACATCGTCATCGCCGACCGTTTTGCGTGGAGCACTTTTGCCTATCAAGGTTACGCTCGCGGTCTTGGTGCAGACAAAGTACAGCGCCTCACGGAACTCACATGTGGCGGTTGCTTTCCGGAACTCACTGTGGTTCTCGACTTGACTGTCGAAGCAAGCCTAGCCCGTATGGCGATTCGCGGTGGAGCGCCCGACCGCCTCGAAAGCGAAAAGGCGGAATTCTTCGAGCGTGTCCGTGAAGGCTACCTTGCCGCCGGTCGCGATTACAGCGATTGCGTGAGTATCGTCGATGCCGACCGTACACCCGACGAAGTTCATAACGATGTCCTTTCACTTATTCAGGCAAGATTGAAATGATATTCTTATTTATACTCATTTTTGGCGTATTCTTCCTGTTCATGAATGTCAGGATGATTGCGCCTGGTGTCAAGGGGAGTATTATTGCTGGTATTGCTGTTGTCCTTCTCCCCATGTGTTTTCTGCTTCGGACAAGTTATATTGCTTCGCTCGGCATGTCGTTCTTGGCAGTGTGGCTGTGCGAAGCTTTGATGCTTTACATCCTCTGGTGGATTGTCCGTGGTCTCCGTCGCGCAATTGTGAAAAAGCCGCTCGACCGCCGTCTTGAAATTTCGGTGTCGAGACTTTTGCTTTTTGTTTCTGTGCTGCTTACCATTATTTTCCGCATAGCAGGCTCTAGTGCCAACGAGAATTTCCATATACGCAGTTTCAAGGTGGCAATCCCGACGGAGAAGGAATTTACTGCCGTCTTCTTTAGCGACCTCCACATCGATCCCTTGTTCAATCGCGAAAAGATGGAACGCATTGTGCATGTGTCCGACAGCCTCCATCCGGATTTGGTCCTGTTTGGTGGTGACTTTGCCGACGTTGTGGATACAACACTTTCTGCCTGGGAATACGACTTCCTTGTGCAGAAGCTTGCGGCGACAGCCAAGGTGGCGGCCATTGCCATCGACGGAAATCACGAAGGTTTAGTAGAACGTGAAGGTGGCGACTACAAAAAATGGATGCAGAATAACGGTTTTGTCGTGCTTGAAGATTCTACGGTCTGTACATCGTTTGCCTGCATTACCGGTCGTGTGGACCATAGCGTTGCCAGGATGCGCGATGTCGAACGCAAGCCGCTTTTTGACCTGCGCCCTCCGATGGGGGCTGCAAAACTTCCCTGGCTTCTCCTCGATCACCAGCCGCGCGGCATTGAAGAGGGTCATCCCGGCCGCCGTCCCGATTTCGCCATGTCCGGTCATACGCATAACGGTCAGTTTTTTCCGGGAACGGTTATCATAAACTGGGTCTGGCGCCTTGCTTATGGTCTTGGCGAACTGGATCAGGTCAAGTGGCTTGTCTCTAGCGGTGTCGATTCTTGGGGGCCTCCGGTCCGTATCGGTAGCGATACAGAGGTATGGCTTCTCCGTTTTGTGCCTGACAGGCTTTAATGTCAGTCAGTGTCAAAATACATTAACTATATTTTAGCGAACTATGACTCTTTGTTTAGAATCGGATCAGTTGGAAACCGTACAGAGAATTCTGGGGCTCCATTTTGAGGGCTTCGAAGTTTGGGCGTACGGCACGCGTGTCACGGGTGTGGATTTGACCCCGGATACGGATTTGGAATTGGCAGTCATCTCGGACTCTCCCATAGCCCTCGATGACATGACTTCGGTAGAAAAGGCATTTGTCGAAAGCGGACTTCCGTTCCGTGTTGATGTAATCGACTGGTCCAAGCTCCCCGAATCCCTTCAAAAGCAAATCAAGAAAGAACATTTTGTCATTCAGGAGGCCGCCGATAGCTTCCAGTAAGACGGCGAGGTTTAAAATATGAATCGCTTGTTTCCCCTATTCCTAGCAGCAATTCTTACGACTTCGGTTTTCGCGCAAGACGATGTCGAACGCATAAAGTCGGTGGTCAAGAGTGGTCGCTGCTCGGATGCGATTGCACCGCTGCAAAAAGTTTATAGCGCTTCGTTCCGCAAGCTCGAAGGCGAAAAGGCTTCCGTCATGCTCGCGGAATGCTACTTGCGTACAGGCAAGAAAGACGATGCTTACGATGTGGCATCCCGCTTCCTGGAATACCACGTGAAGTCCGCTTACCGTGAACGCATGGAACTTGCCCGTGCCGTAATAGATGTCGAGAAGGGTTCCGTGTTCGATGGCGTCGAAGCGATGCTCCGCGTGCTTTCTTATTCGACCAACCCGGCGGCAAGGTCCCGTGCAAAGGATGTCGTCATCCAGACGTTGGCGGCTTCGCTCCTCACGGCGGACCAGCTCCAGTCCTTGCTTGAAAAGTATCCTGTCGATCGCGACGTCATGGGCTGGATGCAGCTTCAGATCGGTCGCGAGTGCCAGAACGCCAAACGTTACCGTGCTGCGAGGTACTGGTACAAGAAGGTTCTCAAGAGCAGCTCTTCGGAAAGTTTGCAGAAGACAGCGAAGAAGGGTATCAGCGCCCTTGAAGGTCTCGGTGCCGGGCTTCCGACCGTCCTTGTCCTCGCTCCGCTTTCGGGAGATTATGCTGAATTCGGCGCTGCCGCTGTACAGGGCTCGCTCCTCGCTTATGAACAGGCGGGTCTCAAGGGCAAGGTGAATATCATTTTCCAGGACACGCATGCTGATGCAGCTATCGCACTCATGCGTACGCAGCGCGCTGTGAACCAGGACAGCATCATTGCTATTATCGGTCCCATCATGAGCGCCCCTGCGACCTCTGTCGCTGCCTGGCTTGGCAGTAACTTCCAGCATGTGCCGATGCTTACCCCGACTGCAACGGACGCTGGCATCGCAAAGCTCGGTCCGAATATTTTCCAGGTGAATATCACCATGGATATCCTTGCACAGACTATTGCCGACTTTGCCATCAAGTGCTTGGACATTCGCGAATTTGGCGTGATGAGTCCGCTTGGTGAATTTGGTACGGCCATGTCCGAAAGCTTTACCAAGGCTGTCGAACGTCGGGGCGGTGATGTTGTCGGTTTCCGCAATTACGAAGAAGGTCGCCCGGACTATAAGACGGAATTCAACCTCATGCGCGATGTCCGCTTCAATCAGGTAAATCGTCGTCGCAACATTGCAAAAGGCATGAGTGACATCAGTACCGTGAATCCGAGAGACCGCAAGCTTTACCTCGCCGATTCCACCTCTGATTTTCCGGGTCTCTTTATCCCGGCGACAAACCCTGCCGATGCCGGTGCCATGGTGAGCCAGGCGGCGTTCAACAAGGTCTCCGGTACGTACCTCGGAACGTCCGGCTGGTACGGTCGTGAACTCCTGATCCAGGGCAAGCGTCTTGTGGAGGGAGCTTACTTCAGCGTTCCGGATCTTGATATGAACAAAGGAAATGTCGCATACACGAACTTCGTTAAGGACTTTACAGCCCGTTGGGGTGTCGAGCCGGGTGAAGACAAAGTAAGCGGCCTCAGCTATGATGC
Source organism: Fibrobacter succinogenes (assembly GCA_902762795.1). GTDB lineage: Bacteria > Fibrobacterota > Fibrobacteria > Fibrobacterales > Fibrobacteraceae > Fibrobacter > Fibrobacter succinogenes_E. The sequence goes on from CACWPM010000024.1 coordinate 41,402, forward strand.
TGCAAATATCATTTTCACGTCGCTTGCAGCGGTCAGTGACCAAAACGACGACATGACGCACTATATCAATGCGACCAAGGATTTCAGGGGTATTTATGGCGATATCAGGTTCCGTCGTGGTGCGAACGCTAACACGCGAATTGTGACCGTGAAGAAAGGCAAGTTCGAAGTCGTGACTGCCTGCGAAAAGCAGGATCTCGCGGCAAAGGATGCTTCCAAATCCAAGAAAAAGAAATAACGTATAGCGACTCTTCGAAGCGTTATCCTGAAGCGTAGCGACGGGAACCATGACGTCTCGATATAAAAGGAACCCTGCGGCTAGGCCACAGGGTCCTTTTGTCTTTGTTATGAGGAAAAACCGGAAATCCGGAAGCGAGAGAGATTTTTGGGGCTTGACCCGTATCGGCTAGGAGGCGTTGGACATGGTCGTTCGAAGTTGGTTTTATCGATAGGCCGACTTAGAAAGGAGACGGGTTCGGTTTACACAGTTCTCATTCCAACTCGTATTCCCGTCTCCCTCCTATTGTCGGGGTTAGCAGCTTGCCGCAGAAATGCAGGCCGCTACAAAGTCCGCCGATTCGCCTTGCTGGTAATAAGTGTAAAGGTTCGAATCATCCATGATATCTTCGAGATTGATGCCGCTCGTGGCATTCAGTTCGTCCTTGATCCGTTCCTTGAAGGTCTGGAAACCGGTATGGAACAGATAATAGAGAGCCGTAGTCTGCGTCTTGTTGAGGAACTTCATGAGGGCCTCCAATCGAAAAATGACGTACTCGTGTCCAGTTCTGTTATTCCTTTTGATCACTTTTTTTGTAATTGTTCTAGTTGCAATCACTTAGCGTAACAAAACTCTTTAAAATGTTGATAAGATGTTTATTTCTTATTAGCATCTATTGTATTTATATATTTTTTTACATTGGAGGGCAAGCCTTTGCCATATTCCAAAGTGGAAGGTGGTGCGCTGCGTCAAATCTTTCTAAATTACTGATAATGTTTTCGAGATTTACTGCAACGCTTTTAATGATTGCCGGCATGTCTTTTGCCGACGAACTTTCTTTTGTTCTTCCTCCGGCACAAAATGAGCTTGCCGAGCAAATTACAAAAAAGACAATGGAGCTCAATTATGTCGAGGCGTTCAACTTGGCGCGTAAGCTTCGTCTTGAAAACGACGGCGTCGGCTGCGTGTTCCAGAATATTATCCGGGTAAGCATGTACGACGACAAGGGCGATACCACATCGCTCAAGGTTGCCGCGAAAAATCTCGAAACTTGCAAGACTGAAGGTCTGTGGGATGCGCTCCGTAATTTTGAAATGGGTTATGTTTTAACGGAAACAGGGCATTCTGTCAAGGGAGCCATGCAGACGCGTTCGGCCGCAAATCAGTTCGAAGATGCCAAGGACTTTGAATCAAAGGCTTTTTATTCCATTTATGCTTACTATTTTGACGATAGTTTTGGGTGGCTTCCGTTCAAGTCGGACAACCGTGAGGCTTATCTCAAGATACTCGATTCCGGTTCCCTGCGTTCGGCAAGGTTCTGGCCGCTGTTTTTGACACCGCTTATTTGGATGCATTATGACCGCAAGGATTTCAAGATGGGACTGTTCCTCGCTGAACGTGGACTTAAAAAGGCTCCGAACCATCCTGTGATGCTCCAGATCAAGGCGGATATGCTTTATAGGTTGGAACGCTATGACGAGGCCGCTTCCATTTACGAAAAGAGTGCTTCTGATTACCTCGAACGCACTGGCAAATCCATTCGTTACTGGTGTTCTATATTGAATCTTATTCGCATTTATCACGATGCGGGTGACGAAACCAAGGCCGCTGAACAGCGCAAAAAACTCAATGATCCGGATTACCAGAAGCTCAAGAAATGGATGCCTGGTTCACTGATCGATGACCTCGTCGACCGCAAGCTGATTTAACGGTAGACAGTATTTTCTAGGGACCATACTGTCTTTTGTAACGCTTGAGGATAGACTTGGGCGTTGAATTATAGTTGATAATGTTAATAAAATATTTTATATCAATTTATCTTGTTGTAAATTTCGTTTAGTATAAAAAAACTATCATTTGGCATAGAGCTGTATTTTTATTGCTACTTGATAGAGTTTGATTCTATATATGGAATCATCGAAGCCGATAGATAAAAGGATGATTCGTATATTATTTTCTAGCCTTGCTTAGCAGGGCCTTCTTTGTATATAAAATTTTATTGAAAAAAGGGCGGACAAAATCGAAAAAAAAGCGTGTTAATATATTAGGTGGAGAAAATCTCTGCTTGCCTTGCGGGGGTGTTCCCGAGTGGCGAACATGGAAAAATGAACAAGATAAAGACTGAAAAGTTTTTTTTCAAAAAGACGGTACGCCGAAAACACGATTCCTTCTTTCGGTATATATACGCAGTTCCCGATAATACGAGGGTTTTATTGCACCTTGCATCGCGTAAGAATCCAGAACTTCGACAAATGCTTGCTTCCGTGGACATGCGGAGTCTCGAACCTATTCCCGGCAGTTTCAGCAATGTTAAGGAGTGGGGCGAGGCGGATCTTGCGTTCAAGGCGCGGATTATGGGTGGCGCTGAAATATTTGTGGGTATTTTGTTGGAACACAAATCCTATCGCAAGGGCGACGTGCTTTCTCAAATTTACAGCTATACATTCGAAGTGATGGTGAACAAGAACGCGACCGATTTTCGCTGGCTTCCGACGAAGGCTATCATTATTTACAATGGTCAAAAAAAATGGGACCCGCTGGCGGAATTTCGGGAAAAGTACAGGGGCAAATTCAACGGCAATGAATTGCCGTTCGAGTGCGTCCTTGTAAACCTTGCAGAAATTCCCGATAGGGCGTGCTTTGTCGAGAAAAACATCGAAGCCTCGGTTGGCGCATTGGTGATGAAATACGCTTTTGACACAGATGGATTGCGAAGAATTGGGGATCGTCTAGTTGAAATGCTCTCGAAAATGGAGAACGGGGCTCGTGCTACCTTGGTTGAAAAAATTGAATTATATTTACAAGAGTACATTGACGAAGGGATTATGGAGGAACTGCGTATGCGCATGAGTATTGGTCAAGCTTTGGGTATTGTTACTGCGGGGGACCGTCGCCGTGCGGCTGAGCGCGCAGGACTTCGTCGTGGCATGAAGAAAGGGATTGAAAAAGGGATTGAAAAAGGGATTGAAAAAGGCGTTGAGCAAGAGCGCAAGAGAATGATTGACTTTTTACGCTCGAAAGGTGTTTCAGAGTCTATTATATCTGAGGCGATAGCTTTTAAATGAATGGATTTATGTCCTGTTTAGGCGGGACATTTTTTGTATAAAAAATTTTATAAAAAAATATTTAGACAAACTCGACAAAAAAGCGTGTTAATAAGTAGAAGCTCATTGACAAATCAGGAGGTTTTTATGTCGAGCAAGTTATCCGTATTGCGGGTCGGTTTTTTTTTGGACGGTTTTACGCTTAAAAAGGTCAATGAATATTATCTCAAATACCACAGATATCACGCGCGTCTGGATTTCAGGGCGTTAAAGGGCTGGGTTAGGGATTATGCTACGAAACTCTTTGGTCGGGAGGGTTGTCCATCGGAAGTGGAAGCGCATTATTACCATCCATATACAAGGCGTATTGACCGAGATGAAATGTCGTATGGTAATGGAATGGATCGCTTTGAAAAGCAACTGACGCTTGCTGGTTTCGAAGTTCATTACAATATATCTGGGGACATCGACCGGATGGGACCGAACATGCAGCTTGTCGAGGATGCGTACCTTTATGCGTACTACCACAAAATCGATGTTCTTGTATTGCTAAGCACGCAGGGGCAGTATTCGACTTTGCCGGAACGGCTCAAGAGGGAAGGGGTGCCGATGCTCCTTCTGGGTTGGAATTTTGATTATGAGAAGGATAATACTACGATATATTGGAGAACGGACGCCAGTCTTCGTGAACTTAGCGGTTATTATGTGGCTATGGAAGAAGTTGCCGAAATGTATCCGCCTAAGCGCGCCGCCGAAAGGAATTTGTTCATGCTGCCGTACAGTGCGCGTCCGTCGCATTCAAGTGTCTGGCGTGCGTATTTGCAGAAAATCGTGGAGTCTATTGACAATCCAGAATTGAATTATGAAAAAGGCGGATACGAAAAAAGCCCCGCATTGGCGAGGCTCGGCTGAAAAGCTGGGTTGTTGTTAAATCTTGTCCAGTTGTTTCTTTTCCCAAGGGCTCAAGAACGTCCAGGTGAGGCGGAGACCCACAAACCAGGTATCGGCATCGTTATCGGTGTTGAAGTCTTCTGTATCGAGATTGGCGCCTTCGACATTCAGTTCGTTGTAACGTATTGCGCGGTATCCCCCGTAGAGGCCGACAGAGAACTGGTCGAACTGCAGGCGGGCTTCCAGTTCCGTGTTGAACGTGGCGGCCATGGTGCTGTAGTAGCGGTCGCGCATGATGGATTCTTCATTACTTTCCAAGTTCGTGACGATGTAGTTGGACGTGAAGTGGATGTTCATCATGTTGAACCCGATACCAACGGCCGGAATCAAGTTGAAGAACGCATTTTCGCCGAGAATCTTCCAACCGAACATCCAGTCGGCGCCGTAGTTGAACCAACGAGCGTCGTAGAGCGGGAAATTAGAATTTTTTCCGTTTGCATCCATAGCCTGGGACTTATTCGCCGGACGTTCGGAAATCTGCGTGATAGCAAAATTGATGTTGAACCATGTCAGGAACTGCTTGTACTGCGCACCAATGTTGAGGTGAAGGTTCGGATAGTATTGATTGAATTTACTGTATCTAGGGTTGGTGGCCAGTCGGTATACAGTTGAATCGCCTTTATGTTTTAGGGTGCCTCCATTAATTCCCTTGAAGGCTACAGCGTTGATGTAGCGATGGAAACCGTCGAACATGCCGCGGAAATCACCGCCGAAGGAAATGAAACCCCGGATGTGTTCCTTGTCGTAAAATCCTTCTTCTGCTGCGGATGAATTACTGGCAAGCGTAAGAATGCTAAAAACCGCAGCCATGCACAAAGAGGCTATTTTTGTCTTCATAAAGGTACTCTCCTAATAGGAAACTCTAAAAGAGACGTTAAGTTAAACAATAAAATACATTATCTTCTGGTTTTGTGCATGAAAATTTACGATAGATTGTTGAAAATCAAGAAATTAAGCCCTTTTTCGCTTTCGTTCCAAGGGGGGCGGTTTAGTTTTTTTGATGTTTTTCCCCTTGTTCCGCGTTTGGTCTTGCCTTTTTTGCTTTTTTGCGCTGTTTTGACGGGAGCCGTTTGGGTGACGGGTTGTAAGGACGACAAACAGGACGCGTCGGTGGCTGTGTGCAACCAGGCTTTGCAATTCGAACCTATCGGGAGCGATTATTTCTCGATCGGTAAACTGTGTGGGGTGGATATCGCGGTCGTGCGATCCGTGGTCGGTAAAGATACGATTGTCCATAAGTATGTGATGATGGATTCTATTGCGGCTGCACTTGGGACGGATTTGCGCCGTCGGGGTTTCCCGGATGACTGGCACTCTGCGGTTGTGTTGCGCGTACCGCTCAGGCGGGTGGCGGCGCTTTCGACTTCGCAGGTCGGTTATATGCTCAGGCTCGGGCTTCGCGACAGGATTGTGGGTGTTTCTGACGGGCAGTACATTGTGGATAGCATTTTGTATGAACGCGCTAAACAGAACGTGGTGGCGAGTATCGGTTACGATGCGGGCGCCTTGGAAAAGCTCATGGCGCTTGATTTGGACTTGATTCTTGACTTTACGACGGGTGGCGATTACGACAACTATGAACAAATTGCCCGGACGAATCTTCCGTTGATGCTTACGTCGGAGTGGCAGGAAAGCAGCGCGCTTGCTAAGCTTGAATGGATTAAGTTGTACGGAATTCTCTTCGGGATTCGTCCGCTCGCCGATTCGATTTTTGAACAAGAGAAGAATAAGTACGAAACGCTAAAAGCCTTGATTGCAAATTCTGCATCTCGCAACGGGGGCGTTGCGGGGGTGCCCCCCGCTAGAGGGGGTAGCGAAAGACGTAAGGAGATCCCCGCCTGCGCGGGGATGACAAACGGCTGTAGCGAGGGGGAGACTTCCCCCGGTAATAATTCAGAAAAAAAACTCTCGTCTCTCGTCTCTCGTCTCTCGTCTAAACAATGCCCTCGCGTTTTGGCTGGCATGTCTTACGGCGGCGTGTGGCATGCGTCCGGCGGCAAAAGCTTTACGGCTAACTTGATCCGCGATGCGGGCGGCTGTTACGTGTGGGCGTCCGATACGTCGCGTGAACTTACGTTCTCGTTCGAAGAGGTCTATGCGCTTGCCGATAGCGTTGATGTTTGGGTCAATCCGTCGATGTTTGCGACGGCAGAAGAAATTCTTTCGCTTGAACCTCGCGTGAAAAGTTTCAAGGCGTTCAAGGAGAAGCGGGTCTTCCAGAATGACGGGCGCAAGGGACCTGGTGCGGGCAATGATTTTTACGAAGGGGCGATTACGCGGCCGGCGGAACTCCTATGGAATCTTACAAAAAGCATAAAAGGCCGTGTTCCGGGGGTAAATTCTATTGATACCAGTTACAAATGGTACAGAAATATCTATAATTTTTAACATATGATGTCACATACTGGTATTGGAGATTGGATTGCTGCACAATATGACCTTGGTGTCCCGTTTTTACAACTGGTCCCGAGAGACTGTGCGGATTTTTTGCTTTTGAATGCTCAGATTCGTGAATACGATGCTGGCGAGATTATCCTCCAGGGTGGCGTCGAATGCGAATTTTTTTGCGTTTTGCAAAGCGGATGTGCGACGATTTGTGGTCAGATTTTGCCGGACGGTCATTATAGTGCGCTTGCGACTTTGGAAAGTGGTTCCTGTTTTGGCGAAATGTCCATTTTGTGTAACGAGCCTATTAGCAATACGGTCATTGCTATCGAAGACGGTTGCACGGTGCTCCACATCCCGAGAGCGGAATTTGTGAAGTTTCTCGATAAAAATCCGAGCATTGTGGTTTACCTGTATAAGGTGATAGCGAATCGTCTCCGTGCAAAGAATGAGGCTTTTGACGAATTTGAACGCTTGTCGCTTCTTGCTTCGGCGAGGGTTCTTCCGTTCATTGATTTTGCGCAGACAATGGAAAAGAGCCACATTACCGGGACTGTTATTTTTGAATGTGCTGGTGAAACTGGCTTTATCGCTTTCCTGAATGGCCGAATTAGCTGTGCCAAGTGCGGAAAGCTTGCCGGACCGGATGCTCTCGAGAAGATGCTTTCGTGGGGTGACGACACCTTGTTCAAGTTGGATACTCACGTGATGCCTGATGTAGTGAATATCAACCAGATGGCCGATACCACGAGCCTTATCTTGGATGCGCTCAGAAATATTGATGAAAAACAAAGTGCCCGTAAATAGGGCCAAATCGCTGCCCGCTCGTAGGGCAAAGGAAAGAAGATGAATTACGCAGACGCAGGAGTTTCCTTGGCACGTGCCGACGAGGCAATGGTCGGTGTCAAGAAGTCCGTACGTACCACATTCAACCAGGGCGTTCTCGGCGACGTGGGCAACTTCGGTGGCCTGTTCACGTTGAACCACCTTGGCATGAAGGATCCTGTCCTCGTGAGCTCCGTTGATGGCGTGGGCACAAAGCTCAAGGTCGATATCGAGATGGGCACGCACGAACTGCCGGGCCAGGACATCGTGAACCACTGCTGCGATGATATTCTCGTTCAGGGCGCACGTCCGTTGTTCTTCTTGGACTACGTGGCTACGGGTCGCCTTGAACCGGGCGTGATGGACAAGCTCGTTGCCGGTATGGCGAAGGCTTGCCGTGAAAACGATCTCGTCTTGATCGGTGGCGAAACTGCCGAGATGCCGGGCTTCTACGGTCCGGGCGACTACGATATCTCCGGTACGATTGTGGGTGTCGTGGAGCGCGAAAACATCATCGACGGTAAGAAGATCAAGCCGGGTACGATTATCCTCGGTCTTCCGTCCACGGGTCTCCATACAAACGGTTATTCTCTTGCTCGTAAGGTCCTCTTTGACGTGGCTGGCTACAAGGTTGACACCGTTGTGGATGGCATGGACAAGTCCATCGGCGAAGCTCTTGCTACACCGCACCGCAGCTACTACCCGAGCCTCATCGACCTCTGCAACAAGAAGAAGATTCAGGGACTCGCCCACATCACGGGTTCGGGCTACCAGGGCAACATTCCGCGTATCCTTCCGGACAACGTTGACGTGATCATTGACCGCACCACGTGGGATCCGCCGATGATCTTCAAGCTCATCCAGCAGGCAGGTTCCGTCGAAAAGGACGAAATGTACTCTACCTTCAACATGGGCATGGGTATGCTCATCTTCATCGACCCCGCCGACAAGGCTGAAGTTGTCGCACACCTCGAATCCAAGGGTGAAAAGTGGACGCAGATCGGTGAAGTCGTCGAGGGCACCAAGCAGGTGAAGTTCCGCGACTAGGAGTTAGGTAATAGGTATTAGGCTATAGGTTAATTATCGCGACTTCGTCGTCTAATATGGATGCGCGGAGCGCATGATACTTTTCCTAAATCCTATAACCTACAACCTGTCCCCTTTAAAAGGCTTGCGCATAAAGTGCGGCCTTTTTCTTTTTCCAATCACTTCCTGCTGTCTACTTCCTACCGTCTACTTTTTGTCCCAACTCACATTATCTGCTTTTAAAAATCTTTTTTTTGTGCCTTTTTTCGCAATAAAATCTAATTTTAAAAGAAGGTGTGAAAAGGAAAATTATGAAAAAAGTTTTACTGAGTTCTTTATTGGCTGCGGGCGCTTGTGCAATGTTTGGCGCCTGCTCGGATGATTCTGTTACTCCGCCGGTTGGTCCTACACCATCGGATATTTGCTCTTACATGACGCTCTCCCATTCAGGTTGGCTTCTTCAAAAAGGTAATTCTTATTGGATTATCGGTGACGATAACATTGTGACAGATGTTGTGGACAATCCTGTTGGAACGTTTGATGGAACCAATATTTTGGATTTGGCTACCGGTGGTGTTGTCATATCCAACGTCAATCTTGCGAATTTGCAGCGTTGCGAAGCGAACTTTAATCCAGGTGGCGAAAGTAGCTCTAGCGTTCCCGTTCCGAATTCGGGTTCTAGTTCGTCTGTTGTACCGGGCTCTAGCTCTGACAAGTCGCTTTCGAGTTCTTCTGCCCCGAATCCGGCCTCTAGTTCCAGCGACAAGCCGTCCCAGTCTAGTTCGTCTGTAGTCCCGACGTCTAGCTCTATTCCGGCATCTTCTGCTGCTGAAAGTTCTAGCAGCGGTCCAGAACTTGGTCCTGACGGATTTCCGACGATTGAATCTTACGGCCCGCCTCCTGCTGAATACACGAAGGATATTTTGAGCAATGGAAATAAGGGCTGGAACAGCCGCTATTGGGATGCCTGCAAGCCTCACTGTTCCTGGATTAGCAATGGTCAGGAAGGTAAGACTGACACGACCACGCAAGAATCCTACGTGAAGGGCATGACGACCGCACGTAACTGCAATATTCACGATGTCGAGGTGCCGACCTTTACGCTTGGACATGCTGTTCAGCAGTATTGGTATGGTTTCGAAGGTACAAATAACGCTTGCGGTAACGCTAAGGAAAAGGGCGTGTTCACTTGTACGGACATGGCGCCTATCGCCGTGAACGAAAACCTTTCTTATGCCTATGTCGCTGGCCCTGGTTCCCAGACGACTTGCGGCAAGTGCTTCCACTTGCAGTATGACGGTTCCTTCAAGGATGCTAGCGCGAACAACGCTGCGAAGGAAACCCATAAGGCGCTCAAGGGCAAGCACATTGTCGTGATGACGTCCAACATCGGTCACGACGTGGAAGTTGGCCAGTTTGACTTGATGGTGCCGGGTGGTGGTGTTGGCGCATTCGACGCGCTTTCTGTCCAGGTGAATGGCAAGAACGTGAGCTGGGGCGCTGGCTTTGGCGGCTTCCTCACGGAATGCCAGAGCAAGCATGGCTATGACAACAAGCTTGAAGTTTATCAGCAATGTGTGAAGGATATGTGCGATGCCGCTTTCGGCAACGCTGGATTCCCGAACTTGCTACGTGGTTGCCACTGGTTTGCGGATTGGTACATGGCTGCCGATAACCCGACTTACCATTGGGAAGAAGTGGAATGCCCGCAGTACCTCATTGACCATTACATGACAACGATCAATACCACTAAGGATAACCGTTACAAGTGGCATGATGACTGGTCCACCTACAAGAAGGGCGATCCACTCGAAGAACAAGAATGCTTGACGGATGAATATCCGCAGGGCTGCAAGCCAAACTAAAAAACGCCTAACCGCAAATGTAAAACGCCCCGGAAGCACCCGCTCCCGGGACGTTTTTTTACCTATCGCGTGTTGCGGGGGCGCCATTCTGCGGATGCCCGTCAAAAGATTTCTGTTTACAGAATGTTGACATAGTGTAGCGCGGGCGGCATACATCCCGTTTCTAGCGGAAAAAGTGAAAAAAAGTGAAATTTTTTCGAA
>CACWPM010000025.1 GCA_902762795.1 Fibrobacter succinogenes
TTTCTTCGAGAAGTATAATTTGAAGGGCAAGACGATTCACCCGTTCGTGACCCACGAAGGTAGCGGCCTCTCGGGTGTTGCCCGCCTCAAGAAGGTGACCGGCGCGAATGTGACCCCCGGCCTCGCCATCTACGGACATGTCGCACAGAATGAACGCGAAAAAGCGCAGAAGGAAGTCGACAAGTGGGTAAAATAGCCCGCCGTACATTAGATATCGCAATGACCGTTCTCACCCTCGTTTTGATGGGTGGGAACGGTCTTTTTTATAACGCTTTCAGCGAAACACTGGATAGCGGGCTTATCCACGAAATCTTGGGCGCTGTACTGTTTGTTTTGTGGGTGATTCACGTTGTTTGGAATCGTACGTGGATCAAGGGAATTCTCAAGGGCAAATACAACGCCTTGCGAATTGTGCGGACTGTTATTAACGCAGGCGTTATCGGATGCGTTCTGTTCTTGATAATAAGCGGTGTGATGCTTTCGAATCACGTGTTTACTTGGCTCGGTATTGAAAGTGGTGCAAGTTTTGCATGTACGGCCCACATGCTTGCGAGTCACGGGTATCTCGTATTTGTCTCGCTCCACATCGGATTGCATTTATCGCTTTTTATTAGAGGTCGCGCCGCAATGGGAATTGCTGCGGCTCTTGCCGCTTACGGAATTTATGCCTTTGTCGCTCGCGGTCTCTGGAAATACCTTACGCTCCAGCAACCGTTCTTCTTCCTTGATTTGGAACGCGGCTATCTGCTGTTCACGCTTGACTACATCGCCATCATGGCACTGTTCGCGGTGGTGATGCACCTTGCGATGACGGCGATGGTTAAATACTCACGCTGACAAAAATGTGAAACTTCGCCCTTATAAAAATTCTATTTTAAATATCGATGAAAACCATTAAACAAAATTTCCTTTTGATGATTGCGGCAGCATTTTTTGCAATTCTCGCCGCCGTTGTTGAGGGGTCTTTTGTTTATGACTACGATGTTGAATTAAACTCAAGCGTCGAATTAAGCGATGCCGAATTCAACCAAGGCTCAACTCCCGAAAAATCACATTACCTGTCGCGGGAAGTTTCGTCCGAAGCAGTTCTGCTCACTCGCAGAGCTGGGCAACAATCGCTTTCGCGCACTTTACGGAACGCAGGTTTCCACGGAGTCGGCGGTCGCGATGCAGCAGCATTTAAATGGGGTGCAAAGCACACCGTCCAAAAAGTTTTTGCATCGATCGGAATACATAACGGCTTTCCGACACCCCTTGCATATCAAATTCCCAAAGAATATTACGTATTCACATTAAAACGAATACTTTGTTAACAAGTTCTTTCTCTCGATACACATTCCGCCGCACAAACAAGCGGCAAAATTTAAACTTTTAACAAAGAGAAAGAACATGGAAAACATTTCCAAAATGGAGATGGCGACAGCCCTCTTCAATCAAATTTATATCAAAACCGAAAAAGCCTTTTTCGGCCTCAAAACCAAAGTCACTTACGCCCCGACAAATTCTCCTGTCGTAGGGACCGCATTGGAATTCGCTCCCGCAGAAGGGCATAAAGCAAAAGCAATTCTCGAAGCCTCCCCCGCCGAACTCGACGCCGTCCTGCAAAAGAATGGTCGCCCCAAAACAAGCGATAACGGAAACATGAAACTAAATCTCTGTTATTCGCGAGACCATGAATTCGCAGCATTCCACTTGCAACAATTCTCGGGATTCGAATATCACACGGTTGTCGAAACGCGATTTGCCACAGGCGATGAAGCGAAAAAACTGCTTCACGCATTCATCAAGTAAACGCAAAACATAAAACAAAGCGGATGTCGAAAGCTCGGCATCCGTTTTTCATTTTTCCACAACCGCTCCGTTTACCGGCCCGTCGCTGTCAAGTACGCACAGACAGCCGTGTAATACCCTGTGACGGCTTCGGTGTAGGAGTCCGCAGCCTGCTGGCGCAATGTTTCAGCTTCGAGCAGATTACTGAGCGTCGCGGTACCCGCATTGTAATATTCACGTTGAATGCGGAGATTTTCTTCAGCTTGGGCAATGGCATCACGACTGATTTCAATTTGCTTGAAGGATTCGTTCAGCGCATTCCATTTGGCGTCAATATCCACCTTAATCAAGTTCTTGTTTTCTACTTCATCAATCGCCGCCTTTTTCGCCTTCAAATCAAGTTTGGCAGTAGAATAACTATTGCTCCACCAATCCGAAATCGGCACCGTAAGCGACGCAAAAAGCACGCCATTTACAGCATCGTCATCTAACAAGTTCTGATACAAAAGGCTCGCACCCACAGCAACCGTAGGCAACACCTTGCCGCGTTCCATCGAGCGTTCCTTTTCGGCAGCTTCGCGACTGATGGCAAGCAACTTACTTTCAGCACGGCGTTCAACGGCATCGTCTGCAGAAATTGCATAAGATTCAGGCGGCGCAACTTGTGAAAGATCAGCATCGGCAAGGTCAAAGTCAGCATTGTCGCGATTCATTTGCCGAGCCAACATCAACTTTGCAACCGAGATTCCATTTTCAAGTTTCAGACGATTGCTTTGCAATTTTTTCTTTTCAAGTTCCACACGGAGCAAATCATTTTTCACAGCGACACCGGCATCCACAGCAACCTGGACATCGCTATAAATTCCATCCACCTGTTTTTCGGCTTCAGCAAGCGTTTTCAACTTTTCCTTAAGCGAAACAATGAGCCAATAATAAGTTTCCGTATTCTTGCGGATTTCCGTTTCAGCAAGAGTCTCCTGCAATTTTGCTGCACGAGTTCCAATTTTTGCAAGCTGGTTGCCGTTGTAAATTTGCCCGCCCACAAAAATCGACTGAATCAAAGTCAAATGTCCAATAATTCCTTTATCGACCATTCCCATATTAAACGTTGTCGGAAGCCCCGCCAACATGGACGGGTCAATTCCCGCCTGCATCATGGCTGGTGCAACTTGTTGTCCGAAGCCTTCCATTTCTTTGGACAGATCCATTTTCTGTTTTACCAAGAAATCGTTCGAGATAAACGCAAAGCCACCTGCAAACACTTTCGGGAAATACGCCGGAAAGGCGCTTTCTTCGGTCTCTTCGGCCATCTGGCGATTTACTTTCGCGCTTTTCAAAGTCGCATTATTTTCGCGAGCAATACGCAAACAATCATCAAGCGTATACACATCCGCAGCAAACGATGCGGAAATACTAAAAAGAAAAGTAATAATTATGTTATTCAATTTATTCATACTATAAAGCTCCCTGAATCCCCACCCTACTCTATCGCTACGCTCCAGAGTCGGTCGAGGATTTGTCCTACCACCTACTTTTTCCTAATCACTAACCACCAACCACTTTTCTGCGTCTAAATTTCATACAACTTACGCCCCAATAAGCAACAGGCAACACGGTCAAAATCAAGCACATGGTAACAAGCGTTCCCCAGAAAATAATGATCGCCATAGGCACCCAAAGACCATCCCCACTCACCATCATAGGCAAGACTCCCGCAGAAGCCGCCGCCGAAGTCAAGAATATCGGACGCATACGCCTAAGTGCCGAATTGTATATGGCATTTCTAGGACTCAAATGTTCCTTGCGTTTCAATTCTTCCGCATAGTCGATCATGATAATTCCATTACGTACCATAATTCCAAACAAGCTCACCATACCAAGGACACCCGTAATCGTGAAATCCATATCTGTAATCCACATGGCAACACCTGTCCCGAAAATAGAAAGCGAAAGTAACGAAAACAGCATGAACGCTATACGAATTTTTCGGAAGTGCCATACCATGATAAAGAACATCATAGCAACCGCAACGACGAGACCTTTAAGGAGTCCAGGGAGTGTTTCGATAACAGAGGCCGCTTCGCCACCCAGTTCCAATTTAACCCCTTCGCTAGCGGTCAGCTTTTTCAGCGTTTCAAAATGCTTTAAAGCAAGGTCATTCGCACTAACATTCTGCGAAACTTCGGCAGAAATTGTCACTGTCGGAAGGCCATTCCTTCTATCGCGAGCGCCCTCGTTAAACACAGGCGAGAACTTTGCAATCTGGCGGAGCGGTGCATTGGAAAGTCCACCATAAGTTGCAATTTTTTCATTTTCAAGATCCGAGAAACTAGCAGAATCGGCATGCGTTCCTTTAAGCACTACCGGCACATTTTTATTGCCTTCCCAAAGAGTGGCAATCGGGAATCCTGCATTGTAACGAGAGGCAAGCATCGCTTCAAGAGAGAACTGGTTTACCCCCAGCTTTGAAGCGTTCTCATCAAGCGAGACCTTAATCCCGCTCAAGGGTTCTCCACAAGAACTGCGAACAAGATAAACTCCGGGGAGACTCCGCAAATAATTTTTCACCTTATCACTTGCCACTTTGCGGCTTTCATCCGTTCCATCGGAGATTCTTATTTCTATTGGGGATGCGGCATCACTAAAGCTGAGCTGTTTAAAGCGCACAAATACATTTGCAAAATGGTCCACATACTTTTCCGAATACTCCTTGATAATTTCATCAGTAGCTTGTTCACTTTCGGTATTTACAATGAACTGCGCAAAATTCTCACCCGCAAATTGCGGCGCATAAGTCATGTGGAAACGCGGCGAAGACATTCCCTTGAATGTCGTAATGTAGGTGACTCTCGGATCTTTTTCCAAGATACGCTTCATACTATCCGCCACGGCGGAAGTCTGATTGATCGAAGTCCCGTTCGGCAAATAAAATTCCACAGAGAACTGGTTTCGTTCCGCAATCGGCATGAGCTTTATGGGGCGAGAAATAATCATGACTGCGCCCAAGGCAACACAAATAACCGCCATGAGAATGGTCAATTTTGGGAACCTGAAACAAGTTCTCAGAACACGTTCATAGATAAAGTTCGAGATACTCTCAAAAGAGAATTTGCTCTTCTTTTTCGTTTTCGGTTTTACAAAAGCAAATTGTAAATAAGGAACAATAAATATTGCCACGAGCAAAGAAATCGAAAGAACGATAGTCACCGCCCACGGGAATGTTGTCACAAAATCGCTAAACATTCCATTCATCGTCACCAAGAACGGGAAGAAGGTAATGCTTATGGCGAGCGTAGCCGAAAAAATCGATTTCAAGAAATGAACGGCGCTATGTTCCGCCGCTCTCCAGCGTGTACCAGAACCATAAATTCGTTCTTGATAATCATCCAATATCACGATGGAATTATCCACAATCATTCCCAACGACACCATCAAAGCAGCAAGCGTTACACCATTGATTTCATAGCCAAGGCCAAAGAAAAGCCCCAGCGAAATGAAAACAGATATGGGAATAGTCAAAGCCGCGATCAACGCAACCTTAAAAGGTTGCAACAGAACGACCACAATAATAACCGCCAATACGGCAACCAGGATTTCTCGCAAGAAATCATCGATGCTTTTGCCGACAACTTCCGTTTGGTCCGTAATGCGGAACATCTTGACTTCTTCGGGCAAATTGCTTTCAAATTCAGAAAGCACTCGTTTAATTTCTTTGCCCATTTTCACGATATCGTGGCCCTTTTTCATTTCGACGCTAAGCATCACGCACTTGTTGCCATTCACCTCGATGTAGGCTGTACGATCAGGATATTCGCGTTCCACACGGGCAACATCTTTCAGCCGCACCACACTTCCATCAGGTGCGCTAAAGACAATTGTTTCGAAAGTTCCCGCAATATTCACAAGGCCTTGCCCCGAAAGGAATGCCGCCACCGACTTGTAGCCCAGCCCATACTGGGAAAGTTTATCGTTGTCCAGATAAATTGAAATTTGGTCTTTCTGTTCGCCAAAACGCGTAATGCGGCCGACACTTTCAAGCGGTCTTAAGTTATCCGCAAGTCCGTCAAGATATTCACCCAATTCACGATAAGTTTTATTCTTACTTTCTATCGCCAAAAGCATCGACGAAGCATCGCCAAAATCATCCATCACGATTATCGCAAGGACTCCAGCAGGCAAACTCGACTTGAACTGCGAAACACCATGCTTAAAGCGACTCCAAAACCCATCTTTGTCATACACGTAATCTTCAAGCGCCACTTGAACAATCACCATGCCATCGCGAGTCATAGAAGTCGTTTTGCTTTTTTTGACATCGCCGTAAGTGAAGATGTAGTCTTCAAGCGGTTTTGTAACGCGGTCTTCCACTTCTTTCACAGTTGCACCAGGATAAACCGCAATCACAACGCCCTGACGCACCGTAAATTCAGGGAATTCATTTTTTCGGTTGGCAGAAAGCCCATAAACGCCAAACAGCACCAAAATGCAACAAAGCATAAACACAATGCCGCGATAACGCATGGCGGTTTCAACAAAGGAACGTTTCTTTTTCATAGAATTCCCTATCGAACAATAGCCTGATTTACCGTTTGAACTCGGTCACCCTCGCCCACCTTGGACATTCCCTTTACCACAACGGAATCGCCATCATCAATTCCTTGCACTAAAAGCTGAGAGCCGTTTCCTAGAGATGTCTCAACATTTTTTCTTGTCGTTTTTCCGTCACGGACAACCCAAACAAAAGAACGATTGTATTCATCCAAAAGCACCGCAGATGCGGGGAGTTCTACACCAGCGAGAGAATTTTTACTATCGATGAACATTTCCAAAAGCATTCCCGGCAAAAGCTCGCCACTCTTATTTTTCAGTTCAGCTTCGATTTGGTAAGAACGCGAAAGCGGATTAGCAGAAATTCCCTTATTTGTAATCTTCCCTTCAAAAGTTTTATCGCCAAGTGCACCGACACGGACTTCTACTTTGTCACCCACATTGAGCATAGCAACATCTTTTTCGGGAACGGAGACAACCGCCTTGACCGTCGCGATATTCACAATGCGAAACACAGGAGAGCTCGGTACAACATTCTGCCCGATTTCAAGCGATTTGCCCACAACAATTCCCGTTGCAGGGGCGTAAAGTTTGCAATCATCCAGCGCCTTTTGCGCAAGTTTCTCCGCAGCAATCGCCTGCCTATATTTACTTTCAACATCCATCCACTGGATTTCAGAAATGGTCTTGTTCTCATGCAACTTTTCCATACGGGCGCGCGCATCTTCCGCCTGATTTTTCAAAGCAGAGGCAATCTCCAAGGCACTCTTTGCAGAAGTATCATCCAAGGTCGCCACGAGCGCACCCTTGTTCATCTTTTTGCCTTCGGTCACATGCACCGACTTCACCGTCCCCGGCGAAGAAAAGCTCACCATCGTTGTCGCGACTTCGGCAACAGAACCCGCGTAACGCAAAGAACTGCCGACATTTGAATTCTTAGCGACAATAGTTTCGACTTTAACTATTGGCATTTTTTTCTGTGCGATTTTCTTGTCGTTGCGAGAATTAAAATCACTTTCGCAAGCAACAAGAGACAAAATCAAAAAGGGAAGTATGTACAATTTCGTATTCATACTTTCAAAAATATGATTTAGGCACGTCAATTTTAAGGTTAAAATTTCGCCAAAAACAGAAATTTTTACCATTATTTGCGCTTTTTCACACCTGTTTAGGAAAATTTGAGGTAATTTTTACAACGAGAATTTTTTGAATATCTGTTTTTAGATTTTATGAAAAGAAAGCCTGCAAACACAAATAACATAAAAAAAGCCGACCTTTCCCTGCTTGATTTTTTAAAGCAGTCGAGTACTGTTCCTGGGAAAATTGTCTTTTTCGAAAGCATTGAAGGGCTAGACACATCTGGCTATTTTTACATACAAGGTCTTGCATTATTTTTAATTGAAAAAGGCCACAGCACAATCGAAGTGAACACAACGACATACGAGTTGGAAAAAGGATGTATTTTTGTCGCATTTCCAGGTCAAATCATTCATGTTATTAGTATAAGCGACGATATTAAACCATTATGTATCGCATGTTCAATAGACATGATGAACGACTTAATGTCTCAAGTCAAAGATAGCATACAACTTTTTCAGCATGCAAAACAATCACCATTCCAGCAAAGAGATGGCGAAGATTTTGAACAAATAAAAAAATCGTTCAGACACATACAAGAAAAAATAAAAGTCACCAAAGACAACCGCTACCACTATCAAATTATCAAAAATCTTGTAATATCCACCGCATTCGAATGCCTCAATATTCTAACCGAAAAATGTATTGAACCACAAGGATCCAACCGCAAGAAAGCTTTGTTCAACGCATTCCTGCAAAAAGTCGAAGAAAATCACCGCGAGAATCATAGTGTCAAGTATTATGCCGACGAACTCTTCATCACCCCAAAATATCTTTCTACAGTCATTGAAGAAATGAGCGGCAAAGGCGCAAAACAATGGATTAATGAATACATCGCCCTAGACGCAAAAGTCCTTTTGCAGTCATCGCAAAAAGACATTCAAGAAATTTCAAACGAGCTAAACTTTATTGATGTCAGTTTCTTCGGAAAATTTTTCAAACGCATGACAGGGATGACGCCCAAAGCCTTCCGCGAGAAAAAAGAATAAGCGGTTTGCGTAGTTCGCAAAAAAAATGTATGGATTCTCCTTCGGAGAATGACTAATCATTATGATATTGAAAATTATTCAATTACAGTCTCTATAGTTTTCCGGTCATCATCTTGATGAGCTGATTTTCATTTCCTGAAAGCGGATACTGTTCCACGATTTTTCCATGTTCCATACGAATCACAGATTGGCAACTGTTCAAAATAAATTCGGGGTCGTGCGTAATCACGAGTAGCGTTTTTCCACTAGCGGCAAGCTTTTTAAGAGTTGCAGAAACAGCAAGCATTTGCCTATAGTCAAGACCGCTTGTGGGTTCATCAAAGACAACGACATCGCAACCGCTCGAAATTCCACTGCCGATAGCGACACGCTGTTTTTGCCCGCCCGAAAGAGCCATCGGATGATTGTCCGCATATTGTTTGAGATTGAGACCTTCAAGAATTTCAAGAGCCAACTTTTCATCTTGCGGTTTCATGCCGAGCAGGACTTCGTCCAAGACGCTCTCGGTAAAAAGTTGATGGTTCACATCTTGCATAATCAAGTAAGTACCGCATTTGCGGGCTGCACGTTTTTGACGCCACGAGCCCTGCAATCCACAAAGCACCTGTGCAAGCGTCGATTTGCCCGCGCCGTTATGACCAATCAACGCCGTAATTTGCCCGCACGGGAGTTCAAGACAATCAATATCCAAAATTGGATGCTTGTGATGGTAAGAGAAAGTGAGGTTGCTAAATATAATGGATTGCTTCGCTTTGCTCGCAATGACGTCGCGAGGCTGGTGATCCCGTCGCAATTGTGAACACGAGAAATAATGGATTCCCTCCGTTTCACTCCGAGGATGACGGTTTACAGAGTGACAGGCAGCGTTCAGCATTTCCAAATTCATGCATCGAAGTCCAAGGCTAGATGCGTATGCAGGGCCTTTGGCTTCAAGTTCTGCGAGAGTCCATTCGTACGCAATTTGCCCGTCCTTCACATAGCAAATTCTATCGACGACATCACGCAAATAGTAAAGGCGATGTTCCACAATGACAACCGTCTTCCCCGCCTTTTTCCATCGCGAAACAATTTCCTTCAAATCCTCAATCGTCTTGAGGTCCAAATTCGCAGAAGGTTCATCGAGCACAAAAATTTCAGGGCCCGTCGCCGAAACAGACGCACACGCGATTTTCTGCTTTTCGCCACCCGAAAGGTTAAAGATGCTACGGCCAAGCAAATGCTCTAAATGAAATTCCTGGACAACATTTTCCACACGCTGTTTAATTTCTTCGGGATCCATTCCCAAATTTTCGCAGCCAAAAGCAAGTTCGCAATCCGTATCGATGTTGAAAAATTGCGAACGCGGATTCTGGAAAACAGAGCCTACAACTCTTGAAATTTCAGCAAGCGTCATATCGGCAGTATTCTTGTCGCCGAGCAGCACATCGCCATCCATCGTTCCAGAATGGTAATGCGGGATCAAACCATTAATGAGCTTTGAAATCGTCGTCTTTCCGCAGCCCGATTCACCCGCCAGCACAACGCACTCGCCCGAACGAATCTCCAAATTCAAATTCTTGAGAATCGCATCGTCAAGGGAATCAGTGTAAGAGAAGGAAATGTTTTTTAAAGAGATGTTCATAGACAAATAAGATGGATCGCTTCGCTAGCCTCCCACGCTGTCGCTCGGAGCAGGTGTGGCTCGCAATGACATGACAGTTCTAACTACGATATAAAAACATCACAATTACAGCAATACAATAAGCCCACACAACAAAATCCACCCAGCGAAACCCAATATCAGCAACGCAGGTGCGTTTCGTTTCTGTCGAAAGTCCTCGCGTTACGGCGGCAATCGAAAGTTCATCGCCAATTTTCGTAATAGAAACCAATAGCGGTACTAGCCGATATTCAAGAAACGCCACCGGATTTTTTATAGTCCGCAAACTGAACAAACGGATTCCGCGCATCCGCATCGCATTGCCAATCGCACGGGCTTCATCATACACCGTCGGGAAAAATCGAATCATTACAATTAAGGGTATCGTCACCTTGTTCAAAATATGCATCCGCGACATACACGCCAAAAATTCATTGACCTTGGTAGTTGTTATCACATAATAAAGTACAGCGCAAGCCGGCATAATACGGTACATCAAGAACAACGACGCAAGAATAATCGTACCCGAAGTACCAATATCCAAATTTTTCACCTGACCAAAGAAAAAGCCAGCACTCAAATAAACAAAAAAGAAAGTGCAAACAAATTTCCACTTTCCCTCAAGCAACAGCAAAATAGACGCTACAGCAACCATCAACAAACTATAGACTAGCGGGGCGGTAAAAATCATCCCATTCGCCGCTAGTGCTAAAAACAACTTTGTCCGCGCATCTAATGCAAACGCAAGATTCCTAGATTGCTGCTCCTTCGAACCTAACGCGGCTAAGGGGCTAAAGCCCCAAGTCTTGTTTATCGTCACTTCGTTCCTCGCAATGACGTAAAAGGTGAGAGTTGCGGACAAGCTGTAGCTTGTCCATAACCGAACCGACAGTCATGCACTACGTGCAATGACATCATTTTGCAAGTCCGATGCGTTCAAAATGCCTCTTCATCACGCGACGAGCAATAAAGCCTCCTACCACAGCGCCTGCGGTCCCAAATCCAAAAAGTCCAATCAAAGGCCAATAGCTGCTCGAAAGTTCCGCCAAGTGAGCGATATAGGCACTATCACAAACAGAACTGCAATACGCCAAATATTCCTCGGTCGAAGCCCAAAGCGGAATCATCATCGAAGAAGGTACAAAGCTAATCATCACATTGGCAAACAGGCAACCAACAAAATTTTTATGGAACAGCTTTAAGCAAAAGCCCGCCAAAACGCCATACATCACACAAAGTAATCCATAAGAAATTCCGTGGCCAGAGAACACCATGACAACGCCGAAAAGGGTGCAGAGCAACACGCAGCAAAGTAAAGGCCTTTCGACTTTCGAAAAGAAAAGGAACAGTGGGACACTCGTCACCAAGCTCACCGCACATGTGGAAACCACAATAAACGCCGGAATAAAACCGATGCTCGCTCCAAGTCCAGAAAGTACAAGGTAAAGGGCTCCAAAAATACCCACATTCACGAGATCGCGCACCAACGTATTCGAAGATTTTTTACCAGTAATTCTCGTATTGCTCATAGCCCATTCTCTATTGTTGTCAAATACTCCATACCGTCACACATAGTAATTCTGAAACCGAATTCCTTAAACTTGTCATTCTCCGAAGGAGAATCCATACAGTTCTAATCACATTTGTTTTCATGAGAATCTCCTTACAGTCCAAATTGCATTTTTTTCGGGCGTAAATAGAGAAATTTTCCCATTAAATTCTACTCCAATTAGACGCAATTTAGCCTCGTTTAACTTTTCACACACATACTATATCAATCAATGTCTCGAACGCGTCCGATTGGAGTAGAAAAGCATAACATGTTATGTTATTTTCGGGCAAAATTTTTGGGAGGATGTTATGCAAGTTTCTCGCATTAATAAGGTTTTCGCCCGTATAGGGCGTTTTCAAGTCAAATTCCGATGGCTAATTTTACTCGCAACAATTCTTGTGACTCTCGCCGCATGCCTCGGGCTTCCGCAACTGCAAATGACCGCCAGCGAAGAAGAATGGTTTGACGACTGGGATAAAGTCAAAATTGACCAAGCACATTTCAATGATGTTTTCGGCAGCGAAGATTCATACATGGTTCTCGTCCGTGCTAACGATGTTTTTGCACCTGAAGTCTTAAGCGCCATTGACCGACTTTCCAAGCGCCTCGAAAACGAAGTCCCTTACGCCGACCGCGTTGTTTCACTCACACACAACTTATCCATCCCTATTGCAAATAACGAAGGCTTCGAAGTCATTGATCCGTTTGAAAGCGGCATCCCGACAGATTTTTCACAACTCGCCGCTAAGAAATCGCTCATCATGAGCCGCGAATCGCTAGTGAACAACATCGTCTCCGATGACGCCAAGGAAACATGGGTCATCCTCTCGTTAAAATCGTACGAAGGCGGCGTTGATTTCGGCAAAGACAGCATTGCTCCATTCGCCCGCAACGTCATCCTCTCCGAAGAATTCCAAAGCGATAAATTCCAGTTCTTGCCAACCGGCATGAGCTACACAGAAATGGAAGAAAACGAAGTCATCTCGCGTGAATGCGCCATGCGCATTATCATCGGTTTCGCCGTTATGCTCGCATGCCTTATTTTATTCGTACGCTCTTTGCGTGGAGTCATCGTCCCCGCCATTGCAACTGTCGGAGGAATCGCATCCGTACTCGGCGTAAACGCTTGGCTCGGTATCGTCGGCGACGAGAGCATGGTCGCACTTCCCGTACTCTTGGGCATGGCACTTTCGGTCGGCTATTCCATCCATTACATCAATTCGTTCCGCATGCATTTTAGGCGTCCGGGCAACCGCCGCGAATCCGTCATAAACGCCGTCGAAGAAACCGGCTGGCCAATTCTTTTTACCGTCATCACCACCGTGGCCTCGCTGATTTCGTTCCTGTTCGCAGGCATCCGCCCCATCCGCTGGATTGGCGGTATTTCGGCAGGCATCGTCTTCATGGTCTATCTGTACGTCATCATCTTGATTCCGATTCTTATGAGCTTCGGCAAAAATGCAAAACCCGACCCGACAGAAGTAAAAGCAGCTGGAGCCACCAAAGCCGACATCCTCTTTGAATTTTTCGGACGCAAAGTTTGCAGGCACAGCGGAATCGTCGCCGCCATTTCAGCTGCCATAATGCTAGCGCAAATCCCGGGCGTGATAAACATTGATGTGAACATGGATTACACAAAAACGATGGGCGAAAAAATCCCGTTCGTCACAAGGCTCATGGACATGCTCAGCGGCAAACTCGGAAGTCTCTACGATTTCAACGTAATGATTGAATTCAACGACGGCGACGCACTGAAAGATCCCACCAACATGAAACGCATCGAATCCCTCGAACAAAAACTCGGCACGCTCCAGCTCACAAAAATTTCAGGCAACAAGCCCCGTGTGCAATCCGTTACGAGGCTCGTAAAAGAAATGAACCGCACGCTAAACGCCGACAGCACGGAATACTACAAAATTCCCGACGCACAAGACATGCTCACGCAACTGCTGTTCCTCTACGAAATTTCAGATGCCGACGCGCTCTTTGAACGCATGGACGAAGATTACAAAACGACATTTATCCACATAGAACTTTCCGGATACGATGCCAAGAAAATCGTCGAAGACCTCGATTCCGCAAAATCGTATGCCGCGCAAATTTTCCCGGACGCTAAAACTTCAATTGTCGGCGAAGTCGTGAACTACGCTGAAATGAACGGCAAGCTCGTAAACGGTCTCTTGCGTTCGTTCGGAGGTTCATTTGTCATCATCGCCATCATGATGATTCTCGCATTCGGGAGCATCAAGGCGGGCCTTATCGGCATGATTCCAAACGTGGCCCCCGTACTTTTAATCGGTGGCGTCATGGGCTATTCGGGAATGCCGCTTGACATGATAACGATGATTGTGATGCCGATGATTTTGGGCATCGCCGTTGACGACACCATCCACATGAACAATCACATCAAATACGGTTACGAGCGCACGGGCAGCTACAAAAAAGCGCTATTGCTTTCTTACCGCGAAATCGGAAAGACAATGGGCATGACGACTTTCATTCTCTGCGCGATGTTCTTCGTGTTCATCTTCAGCCCCATGGGCGCACTGCACAACGTCGGATTACTCTCCATCATCGGCCTTGCAGCCGCCCTCGTCGCCGACTACACGCTCACCACCGCCCTTGTATATGTCACCAAGCCCTACGGGAAAGAGAAACGCAAATAAGCAAGTCCGCTAATGCAATGTCATCCCCGACGTCATTCTCGACCCTGGAGTGCGTAGCACGATAGGGGAGGGAATCCATAATTTCTCTCATTAAGATTTTTTTCAATAAAAGGTGCCCCCCCCCTTTTATTAGATATGCTGTAAAAAAGGTAGCCTTTCGACTACCTTTTCGCAAGCATTTTGAGTTTTTACGCTTTCAATTTGAAGAGCACTGGTCTTCACTTACCACAAATTTGTTCTTCCGTCAGATTAAATCTGCGAACGAGAGTTTCTAAGGGAACCCCATCTTCATAAAGTCCCCTAGCCGTTTTAAGCATTTCTTCTTCAGCTTTTTTCCGTTCTTCGTCCACTTCTTTGCGAGCTTCGGCAAGTCTTTGACGAAATACATCACCGGCACTAACAAAACCGTATTTTTGTCCAACACTTACAAAAGCCATATCCAGCTCCTTGAGAACACCTTCATCAACGTACTCTTTCAAATATATGTTTATTTTTTGCAATAGACAAGACGCCTCATTACGGTGCATTTTTCGCAAGGAATCACGGAATTGAGGCAAAACCTCTAACAGCTTTTCCTTATTGAACGCATAGTTGTGCTTCGCACAACCCCAAAAACTCGGTCACGCCGCTTTGAATAAATTCAAGCTGCACGACACTCGCCAATTTTGGTTTTCATTGCGACAACGCCCATTCCAGTTGCAACGTCTTCGCATGTCAAACAGTCGCTATCGGGTATATCCGCCATATTCACAAAAGCGCAATGGAAGGGCAATACAGAACCACGAAAATACTCCGGATAACCCTCTTCAAGTCTCTTAAGTGGATTCCAATTTTCCCGTCCATTATAAAAGATAATTGCCATCGTCGGAATTCCGCTAAATGCACGATTCTTATCATAAATCTTCATCACAGAATTGACATAACGAGCAATCTGATCAAGAACATTTGGATCCCGTCCCGATTTATGTTCCAAAAGAACCCCAACCAAAATCGGTGCACCTGTTGATACATTCACACGAAACGCCAAATCCGCTTCACCCGTATCGTCAACCTCTGAATACGAATCTGGAATACGGACAAGAGTATCCATATTTATAGTCGATATGAATTCGCCAACATCAAGATTTACTTTGCCAGCAAGTTCCAATAGATTCCTAAGATGTCCAACATCAGAAAACAGCCAACGGAAAAACGGATCGTGGATTCGCCTCGTCGCATTATTTTCTTCGCCCATATAATTCCTTTCTCAAGAAGAGAATCAACACAAACACCTGAGTAAAAACTCAGACTTCATTTAGCAAAGGATATAAGAAAGGATATAAATAACGATATAATAAAAATCAGCCGCATTTAATCGGCTGATTTTAATTTATAAAACTAAACAGATAAAAACAAGAGGTCAAAGAGATTTTCGTTCATTTTGCAAACAGTTGTTTGCAAAAGATTCTTCAATCATGATCTTTCCAAAAATTTTTGCAGTTAATACCACAAAGACTTAAATCCTCTATATTTGACCTAATTTCAAAAGAACATGTTTCACATTTAAGCTTTTCAGGAATAGAATGAGAATAGCAATCGTTTTCATCAAAAGATGTATCATCTAATTCATATTTCAAAAATGTGTTCTGCCCACAAACAGGACAATCATAAACATTTATCAACAATTCATTACAAGCACCCTCTACTTTTGCATTCACAATCTTCATTTTTTCATAATTACAATTTACTTTGGCCCCCCTTTCTAAAATAGAACAATTATCATCTATTTGAATTATTGGATTATGATAAGCAGCACGTCCCATTTCCTTCAACAGTGCTATTTTTTCGTAATTTACGGGAGGATTACCAATTTCATTAATCAAAGAAGCAATCGGATCAACACCACATTTCAGATTCTTATAAATCCACTCTTTATTTTCCGAATACCAATCTAAGTCCGTTACCTGTTTAACAAGGGGAAGTATTTTTCCGCAAATAAAACAATCTAATTTTGGATAAAAAAGATAATACAAGCCCCTATGCCATATACGATTTCTTAATCCATTTAATTTTTTCAGAACTTCTTCTTTAGATAAAAGAAAATCTATTTTCTTGATAACATCTTCCTCAGGGTTTGCTTCTTGAATATTTTTTAATCTTTTCAATGCATCGCGAAACCCTATTGATTGTTTTACAGCAAATAATCTATCAATTCTTCTAACAGAGTCTTTTAAAATCAATTCGAAAAAATTTTGAAATTGAGTTATTGTTGTAAAATAGAGTGACTTGTATAGATTACTATCAAACTTTCCTGGTTTGGCCAATTTGGAAATTTTAATTGGATTTTGAAAATCTTCAAACGACACTCGATATGTTTCAAAATAGGCATGCAAAGCCGTTTTTAATGATAAAAAAGCAGCATTATCATCCGCAATCCAACCTTCTTTGTCTTTTTCATTTGCACTAAGCATCCATTTAACCTTTTACGCAACTATTGAATAAGCATCTTCTCGACTATACAAATAGCAATATAGATTCTTTACATCATCGTTGTACATACAAAGCACTAAACAACGCAAGAATCAATATTCCCCTACTATTATAACCGTTTAAACGTATAAAAAAGTATTCCCTAAAACAAAGGGAATACTTAAAACAAGAATTGACTGGATCCTTCGCGTTGCTCAGGATGACGAATGTCAATCACTCCACTTTCAACTTGGTCATGCTTTTTGCACAAATGCCCATGGTCGATACGTTGTGCAAGAATGCTGACGTTGTCGGAGAAAGCAGACCGAAGAATCCGCCTACAAGCAAGCTCGTATTGAACGCCACGATAAAGCGGTAGTTCATCATGATGCGTTCCATCAGCTTTTGGCTCAAGAGGCGCAGTTCCACGAGGTCTTCGAGATTCTCGCGGCGGAGCGTCACATCGGCAGTTTCGCGAGCAATGTCCGAAGCATCACTCATTGCAACAGAAACATTTGCCGCGGCAAGTGCTGGAGCATCGTTGATGCCGTCTCCCACCATAATAACACGCTTGCCTTCGGACTTCATTTGTTCTACATAGCGGTGCTTATCTTCGGGCAGGACTTGTGCAAAGAACGTATCAATTCCCAAACGTTCCGCTACGCGTTCAGCCGCATTTTTGCTATCGCCCGTAATCATCACCACGTTCTTGATGCCATTTTCACGCAACCTGCGAATGGCAACCGCAGCTTCTTCGCGGGGCGGGTCGCTAATGCACAAGGCTCCAGCAAGTTCGCCACCGATGCCAAGGTAAATCACAGACGCAGCCCCCGCTTCTTTATCGATGATGCGCTGGTCCTCTTCGGACACAATCACCTTTTCGTCTTCGATGACAAAATGCTTGCTGCCGATGACCGCACGTTTTTCGTCAAGCGCCGTTGCAATGCCATGCGCCACAATGTACTTGACATCCGCATGTTCTTCTTCGTGAGCGATTCCGCGTTCAAGCGCCGCTTTCACAATCGCACGTGCCATACTATGCGGGAAATGTTCCTCGATGCACGCCGCAATTTTCAAGATTTCATCTTCGCTGCGACCGCCAAACGGGATAATCTTTTCAAGACGCGGTTCCGCCTTCGTAAGCGTTCCCGTCTTGTCAAATACAATCGTATCGGCAAGCGCAAACTCTTCCAAGTACTTGCCGCCCTTCACAGTCATGTCCATGTCCGCCGCTTCACGCAATGCAGAAATCACGGAAATCGGTGTCGAGAGCTTTATCGCGCAAGAGTAATCCACCATCAAAATGGAAACCGCACGCGAGATGTTCTGCGTGAACAAAAGCGTAAGTCCAAAACCGAGGAAACTGAACGGCACAATGCTATCGGCCAAATGTTCGGCACGACTCTGCACGCTCGCCTTCAAGTCTTCGCTGTGGTCAATCAGCTCAATAATCTTCTGAATTTTCGTATTGCCATTGACCGCGCGCACCTTCACGACAATCGCACCTTCTTCCAGAACAGTTCCCGCAAACACCGTTTTGCCGCGAGTTTTCATCACCGCCTTAGATTCACCCGTCATCGTCGATTCATTGACAAGCGCTTCGCCTTCCATGACGCGGCCATCCACAGGAATCATGCTGCCTGAACGCACACGCACCAAGTCGCCGACCTGGACATTCTTGAGTTCAACCAGCGTATCCACGCCGTCTTTCACGACCCAGACTTTATCGACTTTTACGGCAAGGCTCCCTGTAAGCGCCGTACGCGTACGCGCCTTGGTGTAATCTTCAAGCAAGCTCGACACGCCCAAAAGGAACATGACCGTCCCTGCGGATTCATAATGACGTTGTAACAGCGAAGCACCAATCGCAGCACCGTCCAACACATCGACGGTGAGGTTTCCGCTCGCAAGCGTCGAAACGCCACGCGCCACATAACGCAGCCCGCGAACCACCGTAATTGCCGTGCGGATCGGGAACGGAATAAACCAGCGCAACAAATAACGACGCGCAATCATTCCCATGAGGCTAGCTTTAAAGCCATCATCAAGAGATTGCAACTGGTATTCCGTTTCGCCATCGCATTCCGGTAGCAATTTGGGGTTCAGCGATTTTGCAAATTCAAGAATCTGGTTACGACTCGCGCCGTAATCGCCGTTCTGCGGCTCATATTCAAGTAATAGCCCGCCATTGGCGCTATGCACCACGGCACTTTTTACGCAAGGCACGCCAACACACGCCTTGTGAACACGCGCTTCATACTCACGATCAAAAGCATACGCTCCGACGCGCAAACGCAAACGCCCCGGCTTATCGTAAACGATTTTGAATTTCATAGCGATTAAAAACCTGAAAAAATAAACTGTAGGCTATGGGGTATGGGCTCGTTCGCCTTCGGCTCACTTTGGGCTATGAGCTTAATGTAATGGAATAGCCCAAGCGTAGCGACCTCAAAGCGAAGCGTGCTGAAAGGAGCTTTAGCTCCGACCCCATCGCTCAAAGCCTACTTAATCCCTGCTTCTGCCTTGGCGTCGTTGCAGATATCGGCAGCTTCGTCCTTCATATCCTGGAAAGCGGCCTTGGCATCAGCTGTAAACTTCATGCCATGAGCAAGTCCCTGAACGGCAAGTTCGCGGGTTTTCTTTGCCTTGAGCACTTTCTTAGCGACTGCGGAACCCACAGCGCCAGCAATTACAAGCCAGAATTTTTCGTTTTTGAAAACAGACATATCATTCTCCTTATTAAAGAAAAATCAGCGGAACACCAGTCCGCTTTAAAAAATTAGATACTCTCCCCTCTAATTGCAAATTACAAATAAATTAAACACGTGACTTACGCGACCCCGCGTCGCAGTTGAGTTTCACGCGATTGACGCTAACATTGTTAGTGAATTTCTAACAATGTTAGACTCTCTAATTTTGTTAGAGAGTCTAACATTTCATGGATCATCGAAACTCAACAATTACGAAAGCGCAAGAACCTTGCCGAGTTCACGGCACTTTTCCTTGCCAGCGTCATCCGGAGCGCCTTCAATCGCAAGCGGATCATCAGCAAGAACAAGCCCTGCATTTGCAGCATCTTCTCTCCACGGATTCATCCATTCACCACCGCCCCAGCCGTAAGAGCCGAACAAAACAACCTTTTTACCAGAAATCTGCGTCTTCAGCTGATCATAAAGCGGCTGAAATTCGCTATCTTCAAGTTCTTCCGCACCCATTGCCGGGCAACCCAAAGCAAACTTGTCAAATTCCTGAGCCTTATCTACACTAAAATCAGACGTATTGAAAAGCGTCACTTCAGCGCCAGCGGCACTTGCGCCCGCGACAACTTCATTTGCCATGACTTCGGTATTTCCCGTTCCAGTCCAATAAATAACAGCAATTTTATTCATTTTTATCCTTTTTGTTATCGGTTAATCAACTTGCTACAGTCAATTCCTCCAAAGAATCGCCTTGTTCAAATCGTTCATTGAAAATTTTGTGACATTTTTTGTAAACTTCAAATATATGCATTGAATTCGGCACATCGTTATAAACCTTCCAGCACCCAATCATCTTGTAATTTTTTCCGCCATAGGCGATAAAATCCTTAACATCATCTAAAGGATATCCTAAAAACACACCCACTTCATGTGGGAAACAGACAGAATGCATCATGCGTACTTGAAAAAAATTCAATAAGGATTCTACATCGTATTTGGCATACCCAAACCCTTTCAAAAAATTTCTTACTTCACAACAATTTCCCAAATTCTGCAAAGCACTATTTCGATAAACATAAATAAAATAACGCCCGCATCGTTCTGCAACAACGCGAGCATTAACTCCCTTAGGATTCAACATTTGATTCCAGCGAGCCAAAATTTTGCAAAGCACAACACCATTTGCACTATCAAGGCAAAAAAGATTACCCAATTTAAGCCCCGCAAGTGTCGGGGCACATTGCCTAACTAAACGGAAATCAAAATTTTTATTCATGAACAACCTAATTAACAAACAAATAAAGTCAAAAATCCCGCCTGTAGCCTCCGCCACGGCGGGATAACCTATCTAGTATATATGAGGTAACGAATTCCTATACACTAGCAGAGATTCTATGGCAATTATCTCTCTGGATATTATTTTAGATAATTCCAGAATATTTTGCCACTCCAATTAGACTTAAAGCAATCCAAAATTAGATTAATCTAACAATACTTATAAAATATCATTCATTTACATAAAAAAATTCCCGCCTTAGAAAAACTATGGCGGGATAACCTATCCAGCATATATGAGGTAACGTTTCTATACGCTAGCAGAGGTTCTATGGCAAACTCTAGAATGCGAAGACAGTTTCAAGGCCGAGTTTGAGACCTGCATCATCCGCATCATCGCCAACAGGGACATTCACCATCGCAAAGCCCGTGAATTCGAGGCCATCAATCGGAGTTGCATAAGCGCGAAGGCCTACGTTAAACGTAGAAACGTCATCGTTCTTCTGCAATGTATTCGTATGGTATTCGAGAGGCAGTCCAAGAGCAAACGCATCGGAAATGCGCACGCTCGGTTCACCATAGGCAAAGAAGTATTCCGGAATTTCTTCGCCATGAACAGTTGGATTCTTCTTGTCAATGATGGCATAGAACACAGAGCCCTTGACATTCACCTTACCCAAATCCAAAGAAGGTTCGGCAAGGAACGCGTTCGTTGCCTTAGGGGCATCTTCATCAAGAGCATCTACATGCAAACCATACACGAAGTGGAACGCAAACGCATCTATCTTCAAGTTCGCATCGAGTCCCGCATGAAGTTCATTATGCTTCGCTTCCTGATAAGACTTGTAATCGACAAACGGACGCAAGGAACTTTCACCAAGACCAAGTTCATAGGCAAGATGGATATCGTAAGCAACGCCTACGCAAGTTTCTTCACCATCTTCTTCAACGCACACTTTATTGTCGTTGTCACCGCGACCAAAGCCGATCCCAAAAACAAGGCCATTATAGTCAAGTTCTACTCCCCGGATATCGTGTTCAGCCATTCCAGCAGCGTTATCTGCCGGGTCATCGTAATTATAATAATTGAGGAAAGCGCCTTCCGAGAAGGTCAAGTCACCAAACTTCACGACAAATTTATCGCTGTGAGTGTATTGGACAAACGCTCCATTATAAATTGCAGTCGGGTCAGTCGTTTCTCCGTCAGCCTCCAACTGTACGGATGCAGACCACTTGTCATTGAATTTCACATCAACATTCAAATCAAAAGTCGATGCATACTCATGGCTCTTGATGTCTTCATTGATAACATCGCCCGTATAGGCGTCAAATTCAACTTCGCCCGAGAACTTGACTTCCGGGCCCTTTGCTTCACCGGCAGCTTCATCAGCGAAAACTGGAGCGGCAAGGAAAGTAACGGCTGCAATGCCAAACACTAGGTTAGAGGTAAAACGAGTCTTCATAATTCACTCCCGTGACGGAATTTTTTATTTGCTTTTGTAACACTCCGTCAGTGTTTTTACAATTTGTGTTACAAAATCCTAGGCATTCGCCTTTTTACCCTTTTTAGAGCAAAGCGCGTGCCAATTTTTTTCAACTCAATCCACTCAGAATCATCATCTTCAACGCGCATATATTAGTTCTCTCTATCTTTGTTAGTTTAGTCTAATTTAAGGCGTTTAATTAAGGGCTGATGACTTTTGGGGCCACCAGCCCTTAATAGTGATTCTTGACTCTAATATGATTAGTCTTCGAAACGCCTTTTCTTATTAGCGTTCAAACCAAAGAGTTTGAGGAACACGAACGTAGCCACAAGCACAATGATCGAACATACAATCCAGAATACATCGCCTCCCACCGGGACCTGATAAAGGAGTACCGCCACAGACCATGCAAGAACGGTCTGTACCACAGCCATCAACACACCAAGACCAAGCCCGATTTCACGCACCACGACGCCCATCGCCGCAAGGCACGGCACATAGAGCAGGATGAAGATGAGGAATGCAAACACCTGCCAGTTAAATCCATCGACCGGGTTTCCGTTCTTGTCCGGGTTGTGGAAGTAAGAACGGAGATTTTCGTAGATATCAGCAGTTTCGCTCAGGTCACCTTCTTCGAGAGCGCCGATTTCATCTTCGTTCAGCGTGAGACCAGCGGCAGCGAGCTTCGCAAAGACTTCTTCGCGAGCCTTGTCGGCACCTTCATCTTCGCTGAAGGTCTCGATAGAAGCATATTCTTCGCAAGTAATCGCCTTTGCAGCAAGCACCTTGTCAAGAGTTTCCTTCTTAAGTTCGGCAGCATTCTGGGCTTCGAGTTCGCCAGAGGTTCCGAGAATGTCCGTGAGGGAACCAAAGACTTCACCCAGATTTTCTGGAATCGTGCCAAGGGCTTCCTTGAATGCACCGAGAATGTCCGGCGCACCGCCTTCTTCCTCTTCTTCGGCAGGGCATTCGTCCACACCAGCGATGAGAGGCTTTTCTTCGGCAGGGGCTTCTGCAGATTCTGTGGCCGGTTCAGCTGCAGCGCTGTCTGCAACAGCATTAGCGCTATCTGCGACAGCAGAGTCAGCAGCGACTACATCACTTCTCTCGTCTTTCGTCTCTCGTCTTTCGTCTGCAATGGGGCGTTGCGGGGTGTCCCCGCTAGAAGGGGTAGCGACCGACTCGGCGGGCGCGAGGGGAAGGCCTTCCCCACTATTACCCACACTCTCGTCTCTCGTCTCTCGTCTTTGGACATTCGGCTCGGTCATGCCCAACTTCGTTGGTCGCGACTCTCGCCTTAATTGGTTGTCGTCTGATGCATCGCCAGGACCTGCCATGGAGTACAAGGAGTTCATCGTTCCAATCACAGCTTCCTTAGCGAGAAGGCCCGTGAACAACGACACAGAAGCCGGCCAGTTGTTCGATTCCACACCGAACGGTTCAAAAATCGGAGTGATTGCCTTACCAATTGCGGAGAGCAGGCTGTTTTCGGAATCGCCATTACCCGCGGTAAATTCGCTTTCCGTCTGGACCTTAGATTCGTCAATCACGACACCTTCGGGGAGCGGGACTTCCTTTTCGTCCTGCACCATCGCGTAGCCCTCTTCGGACTTCACGATTTCAGTCTTTTCGCCGTTGATTTCCGTATAAAGTTTATCGACAAAGCCAAAGCTGTTGAGGAAGCCGAGAACAGCAACCGCAATCGTAATCACCTTACCGGCACGGATAACATAATCACGCAAACGGAGCCAGGAATGAATCATGAGAGACTTGAATTTCGGCAGGTGGTATGGCGGCAACTCCATTACAAAGTTGCTCGCCTCGCCAACAAACAAGGATCTACGAAGAATCAATCCATACACGATTGCAAAAAGAACACCCGCAAGGTAGAGCGCAAACACAACCGTCCCCGCCTGCGTTCCGAAGAATGCAGCCGCAAACAGCGCATACACCGGGAGGCGAGCGCCGCAGCTCATGAACGGCACAAGGAAAATCGTGAGGAAACGTTCACGCTTGGATTCGAGCACACGGGAACCCATAATGCCCGGCACGCCGCAGCCAAAGCCCACCATCATCGGCACGAATGCACGCCCCGGCAGCCCGAGAAAGCGCATAAAGCGGTCCGCGACAAACGCCGCACGCGCCATGTAGCCAGAGTCTTCCAGGAACGAAAGGCAGAGGAACATGAAGAAGATGACCGGGATGAACGTCGAAACCGTCTGGATACCGGCACCGATACCATCCGCGAGAATGGCAGATACAAAGCCCGGAGCATGGAACACGTCCGTGAGCAAGTAACCAAGACCATCCACGAAGATAGCGCCAAACAGCACGTCAAAGAAATCGATGAACGCACTGCCAATCGTCACTGCAACCCAGAACACCAAATACATCACCAAGAGGAAAATCGGGAGCGAAGCCCAACGATTGAGCAAAACAGAATCCAGCTTGTCCGACCAAGTTCTCTTTGTACGGTTCGAAAGAATCGTCTTGCTTGCAATTTCGTGCGCCATGCTGTAGCGGGAATCCGCCATTGCAAATTCGCTTTCTTCGCCAAGAATGGCAGTCACTTCAGCCTTATTAATCTGGACTTTGGCTTCTGCAAATTTATCCGCATAGCTCTTTTCGTTGCCCAAGTACATGAGCGAAACCCAGCGGGCATCCGTATCCAAAAGCTTTGCAACCGGAGCAACCTTCGGTTTCAAATACTCGATAGCGGCTTCAACCTTCTCGCCGTAATCAATCGCCTTGGGCTTCATCTTCTTGCCCGCGATAACATGCGCCATCTGGCTGATGAAATTCGTGATGCTCCTTTCATTCACGGCTGAAAGCGGAATCACCGGCACACCGAAACGTTCCGCAAGGATATCCAAGTCCAAATGCAGGCCGCGCTTTTCAGAAATGTCGATCATGTTCGCCGCAATCACCATCGGGATTTGCATATCGACAAGTTGCGTCGTCAAGAACAAATTGCGTTCGATATTCGAAGCATCAATAATATTGATAATTAGGTCGGCCTCGCGAGTGAGCAAGTAATCGACAGCGGCACGTTCGTCTTCGGCATTGGCAAAGAGCGCATAAGTACCCGGCAAGTCCACAACGCGGATATGCTGGTCGCCAATTTCAAAAAAACCTTCTTTCTTTTCGACAGTCACGCCCGGCCAGTTACCAACACTCTGGCGAGCGCCCGTAAGAGCATTAAATAGAGCCGTTTTACCGCAGTTCGGGTTACCGGCAATGGCAATAGTAAAAAGCTTCGGAGCCATTACACCCTCTTCAATTTAAGAACGTTCGCTTCTTGTCTGCGAAGCGACAAACGGTACGACAAAACACTGACTTCAATCGGATCCCCGAGAGGCGCCACCTGCAAGACTTCCAGCGTCACGCCACGTACAAGCCCCATCGACAAGAGCTTGGACTTGTAGCGGGCATCGCCCTCGTTGTAGCCGACAATTTCAACCTTGTCGCCACGCTTGAGATCCGAAAATTTCGGTTCCAAATCCCATTTTTTAGTTTGCGACTTGCCGCCGCAACCACAATTGCAACCCATTTTTATTTCCTTTTTTCGCCTTTTACATTTTTCTTCACGACGGCGTTCGCGTTATTTTTCTTCATAAATTCTTCAATCGTAGCAAGCGTTTCCGCCGAAAGGATGTGTTCCATACTACAAGCATCCTTGTCCGCAATCGCTTCAGAAACACCCAGACGAATCAAGAATCCCTTGAGGAGAATATGGCGATTCAATACATCGGCGGCCGCTTTGCGACCTTCTTCCGTGAGCTCCACTCCACTGTAAGGTTCTTGCGTCACAAGCCCAAGCTTTTTAAGTTCGAGAATAGCCTTTGCCACGGATGGCATTTTGACGGACAGAGCCGCCGCAATATCCTTGACACGGGCAATTCCGTTCGCCAAGCGAAGCATGTGCACCATTTCCAGATAGTCTTCAAGACTCTGGCTGAGCTTCAAGTGATTGTTTTCCATACGATGATCCTTTAACGTTAACGTCGTCTAATTTTATTAGACATGACTAAATTTAATAAGCCTAGACTAATTAGTCAAGGCTAAATTTTTATATTTTTTATTTATTGCCAAAGCAAAGCTTCAATTATACCCGCCATACACGCGCAAATCATCAGACATTTCCTTATCTTTTGCATATATATGGAGAATTTGACTATTTATAAGGAATTTTGAATGCCTCCTTATTATAGGACAATCTTTGCCAAAGCAAAGCTTTTTGCTAGATTTCAAACATGAACTTCCTTGAGCAAAAAATCCTTGCCGATGGCATCGTCAAACCCGGCAACGTCCTTAAAGTCGACAGTTTCCTAAATCATCAAATCGACATCCGCCTGATGCACAAAATCGGCGAAGAATTCAAACGTCGTTTTGCCGACGTAGAGTTCAACAAAGTTCTCACCATCGAAGCCAGCGGCATCGCCATCGCGGCATTCATCGCCTACCTGAACGATGTTCCGGTAGTCTTCGCCAAAAAAGGCCAGACCGTCAACAGCACCGACGACAAATACGTGGCAAAGGCCTACTCTTTCACGCACAAAAAGTTCAACGATATTTTCGTTTCCCGCCCTTACCTCAAGCCGACCGACAAGATTCTTATCGTGGACGACTTCCTCGCCGACGGCGAAGCAAGCAAGGCCCTGATCGACCTCGTGAAACAAGCAGGAGCCGAACTCGTCGGAGTCGGCATCGCGATTGAAAAAGGCATGCAGCCCGGTGGAGCAAAGCTCCGCGCCGCAGGCGTACGATTAGAATCTATAGCCATCGTCGATCAAATGGATGCAGAAACTGGATTTATCAAGTTCCGAGAACAGTAAATCATAGATTGCCACGGGCCCATGCTGGGCCCTCGCAATGACGACAGGACAAACTAAAGATTGCTTCGCCCCATCCGGGGTTCGCAACGACGCTATAGAGAGTTTAAACATCGTAAGTTTATACAAGGTGAAGTATGAAAACTTCAGACAACATTTACCAGCTTGACGGACGCGTCCCCCTTTTGCAAGCCATTCCGTTCGGATTGCAGCACGTGCTCGCCATGTTCGTGAGCAACATTACGCCAATCATCATTCTCGCCAACGTTGTCGGGATTGAAAAAGGCCTCACCGCCTCGCTAATCCAGAACTGCATGATTATCGCGAGCATCGGCACGCTTATCCAGCTCTATCCCGTCTGGAAAATCGGTTCCCGCCTCCCCATCGTCATGGGCATAAGCTTCACGTTCCTCTCCGTCTCCATTTCTATCGGAGTATCGCAAGGCATGGGAACACTCATGGGTGCAGTCATTGTCGGCGGTATCGTTGAAGGACTTCTCGGTCTCTGCGCCAAATACTGGATCAAGCTCATCCCGCACATCGTCGCCGCTACCGTAGTGACATCCATCGGATTCTCGCTTTTGCCCATCGGCGCCAATTCATTCGCCGGAGGCCAGGGCGCCGCAGACTTCGGTTCCGCACAGAACTGGATTGTCGGAAGCGTTACGCTTCTTACCTGCATACTCACGCAAGTTTTCGCAAAGGGGTTTCTCCGTTCGCTCTCCGTATTAGTCGGCCTCATCGTCGGTTACATCTTGGCACTCTGCATGGGGATGGTCGATTTTTCAGGACTTACCAGCAACGGCTTTATTGCGCTTCCCAAGTTTCTCCCGTTCACACCGGAATTTAATTTAGGCGCAATTCTCTCTGTTGTCGCCATCTACCTCGTGTCCGCTACAGAAACCATTGGCGATTCCAGCGCCCTCTGCAATGGAGCCCTCAAACGACAAATCCACAAAGTCGAAATGGGCGGCGCCATCAGCTGCGACGGCTTTGTTAGCACCATCTCCGGGCTCTTCGGCTGCACCCCGATTACATCTTTCAGCCAGAATGTAGGGCTAGCCTCGCTCTCTGGCGTCGTGAACCGCTTCGCCATTGCGACAAGCGCAGGCATCATGCTCCTTGGCGGCCTTTTCCCGCCCGTAGGCACACTCCTCACGACCATCCCGCAAGCCGTCCTCGGCGGTTGCACCATCATGATGTTCGGTTCCATCCTCTTTGCAGGTTTTAGCATGATTGCAAAAAGCGGCTTTTCGCAACGTAACATGATTATCGTCAGCTTGTCCTTAAGCACCGGCCTCGGATTCACATCCGCATCGCAAATGTTCAAAATCTTCCCGCAGATTATCCAGACCATATTTGCCGAAAACTGCGTCGCCGTGGTATTCATTCTCGCCGTGGTATTGAATCTGGTATTGCCCAAGGACAAAGAAGAAGGGATGTAAGAAAAGCGGCAAACAACTGCAAAATTTCAAGCAAAAATTGCAATTTCACGTCCGCCACCGAGCGGACATTTTTATATAGAAAAACACCTCAAATATTGGACATTTGAGTGAACTTTTGCTTTTCACCAAAGCTCACGCCGAACGATTTAGGGACAACAATTTCCTTATAGGCGTTCATCAGAAAGTCATCGGTCATTCCAGAAACGTAATCGGCGACAATGCGCGGAAGCGAAGTCTTTTCCTTGTACTCTTCACCGAGCGAATTACACCATTTATTGATTTCTGTCGTTTTATCCACACCAGAATTAAGTTCGCCACGGCATTCTTCCAAAACCACTTGAAACATCTTTTCAATTTTTTTATCCTGGGATGATTTTTTGGGGTTATGGTAAATGTTCTCGTAATTCCAGCTTTTCAGCCGTTCAAGCGCATTGAAAATATCCGCCGAGAAACCTAGGGTTTCTTTATCCATACTATTATTAACAAGGTCAACGACAAGTGTGTTGACGATGTCTTTATTTTTATCGCCGAGAACTTCCGTGATTTCGCGAGGAATATCTCCGCGAGCCACCAGTTTCAATATGATGGCGTCTTCGATATCACGGCCAACATAAGCAATCACATCCGAGATTCTCATGACGCATCCTTCCAACGTCATCGGAACCATATCTTTTGATTTGAACGAGCCCTCCAAACTTTTCTTGTATTCTTCCAATAAAATTTCCGGAGTCTTATTCCGATTACAGCCATAGCGATTCTGCAGGATCTCTCCGTTATGGCAAATAATTCCGTCAAGTACTTGGGCGGTAAGGTTTAAGCCTTTCCCGTACGCTTCGAGTTCGTGGAACAGTCTAAAACTTTGTACGTTATGCTCAAAGATTCCTGCGTTTTCTCTTTTAAGGAACGCCGAGAGAATTCGTTCCCCGTCGTGCCCGAAAGGCGTGTGACCGACATCATGTCCCAAGGATATCGCCTCAATCAAATCTTCGTTCAAATTCAAAAAACGTCCGATAGTCCTTGCAATTTTAGAAACGAGCTGCACATGGAGAACTCGGTGCGTAATGTGGTCATTTTCAACAAGGTAAAACACTTGCGTTTTGTCAATATACCGGCTGTAACAATAAGAATGGATAATCCTGTCCGAGTCATGGAAAAAATTCGGGCGAATATCTTCTTGTGCCCCGTGAAACCGGATGGCCTCTGAAGACTTGCAAGCGTAATCCGCCAATGTAGTTTCCTTACCGTCCAAGCGTAATTCAATTTTATTTTTTACAGCAGCGTTCCATTCCATAAGTTTTATCCATTGGAGTTTCGTTCATTCCCTATTAGGGCTAATAAAAAATACAAATCCAACAAAAAAAGCCGCGAGGCATTCCCGCGACTTTTTCATTTTTGCACAAACCATTAGCCAATAACTAATAACTACTGACTAATGACCAACGACTAATATATGAAAAGCATCTCGCGATACTTCGGCAGAGGCCAGAGTTCGTTCGGCACGATCTTTTCGAGACCGTCCACTTCCTTGCGGAGAGCGGCAATCGAATCGACAATGCCTTCATGGAGTCCACCGAGAGATTTTTCCATCACGTCAATCGCAGCGAGCAAACGGCTCATGCCTTCGCCGAGCGATTTTGCGTAACCGTCAAGTCCCGGGAAGCCCTGGTTAAGAGCCATTTCGTTTGTCTTGAGCGCCTTGGAGTAAGCCTCGACAACAGCCGGCAAGATGATGTTTTTCGCCATGTCACGGGCGATTTCACCTTCGATATGGATGCGCTTGTGGTAATCTTCCACATTCACTTCATAACGGGAAACCATTTCGGCACGGTTCATCACGCCATACTTTTCAAAAAGCGCAATGTTTTCGTCCTTCGTCAAAGCCTTGAGCGCTTCCATAGACGTGCGGATATTCGGGAGGCCGCGTTTTTCAGCTTCCTTCACCCATTCTTCGGTGTAGCCGTTGCCATTGTAAAGGATGCGCTTGTGTTCCTTCACGATCTTTTGCAAAATCTTCTGGAGGCCCGTGTGGAAGTTCTTGTCATCGAGCTTTTCGAGTTGTTCGGCAATCATGTCGAACGCCTCGGCGACAATCGTATTCAGAACAACGTTCGGTTCAGAGCAGCTTTGGCTAGAGCCCGGTGCGCGGAATTCGAACTTGTTGCCCGTAAACGCAAACGGAGATGTTCTGTTGCGGTCGGTGGCGTCACGCGGAAGCGGCGGAAGCATATCGGAACCGAGTTTCATCGCACCCGCTTGCTTGCTGGATTTGGGAACGCCTTGTTCAAGCTGTTCAATCACGTCGGTGAGTTGGTCGCCAAGGTAAATGGAAATAATAGCCGGAGGTGCTTCGTGGGCACCAAGACGGTGGTCATTTCCGGCACCGGCGCAAGTCATGCGGAGCAAATCGGCATGCGTATCGACAGCATACATGATCGCGCAAATTGCAGTGAGGAACACAGCATTCTGGTGCGGGTCCTTGCCCGGATTGAGAAGATTGCCCTTGCCGTAAGAAAGGCTCCAGTTGTTGTGCTTGCCGGAACCGTTCACACCAGCAAACGGCTTTTCGTGCAACAGGCAAACGAGACCGTAGCGGTCCGCCACGTTGCGGAGCGTTTCCATCACGAGCATGTTGTGGTCACAAGCGAGGTTCACTTCTTCAAAAAGCGGAGCAAGTTCGAACTGCGCCGGAGCCACTTCGTTGTGGCGGGTCTTCGCCGGAATACCAAGCTTCCACAGTTCCTTTTCCACATCGTTCATAAAGTTCAAGATGCGGCTCGGGATGCTGCCAAAGTA
Organism: Fibrobacter succinogenes; assembly: GCA_902762795.1. GTDB lineage: Bacteria > Fibrobacterota > Fibrobacteria > Fibrobacterales > Fibrobacteraceae > Fibrobacter > Fibrobacter succinogenes_E. Next base: position 31,278 of record CACWPM010000025.1, read on the forward strand.
ATGGTCATTCATTTGTTGGTGCTTCGCAGGGGTAGCACCGAAAATCGTGCGGCCGGCCTGGTACAAGTCCGGGCGTTGCAGATAAAATCTCTTGTCGATGAGGAAGTATTCCTGTTCGGCGCCAAGCGTAACCGTCGTCTTCTTCGGGCCAGCCTTGAAGCAAGTCATAAGGCGGCGGGTCGACTTCGAAAGCGCTTGCAAGCTGCGGAGGAGCGGAGTCTTCTTGTCGAGCGCTTCGCCCGTGTAGCTGCAGAACGCCGTCGGGATGCAGAGCGTGGCTCCATTGCCGTGACGCTTGATGAACGCCGGGCTCGTCGGATCCCAAGCTGTATAGCCACGAGCTTCGAACGTGGAGCGAAGCCCACCACTCGGGAAACTCGAAGCATCCGGTTCGCCCACGATCAAGTTCTTGCCGCTAAACGTCATAATAGCCTTGCCCGCAGACGGTTCAAGGAAACTGTCGTGCTTTTCGGCAGTAGAACCCGTCAACGGCTGGAACCAGTGCGTAAAGTGAGTTGCACCGCGATCCATGGCCCAGCGTTTCATGGCGTGAGCGACATCGCCAGCAATACTCGGGTCCAGCGCAATGCCTTCGTCAATCGTCGCGAGCAACTTCTCGCAAATATCCTTCGGGAGGTAAGTGCGCATGGCATCGGCGTTGAAAACGTCTTCGCCATAGAAATCGACGTTTGCAGGAGTGGCAGACATCGCGGCACTCACCGGGGATGTTGCGATATCGTAGATGGCTTTATTACGACTATTGTTCATTTTTTACCCTATTCTATCAATGTTTCTGTCCAGCAATCCTTTCTTCTTGTCATCCCCGTTCCGGAACAAGTCCGGAATGACAATCGGGGATTTCCATTTTTTAAAACGGAGAATCCGCTTTCGCGGGCATGACAAAGCAAATCAACTAATCCAGAATAGCGGAACACTGACTTTTTGTTTTACGAGCTATAAGTTAGCAATGGTTACGAAGCTTTGCACTGTACAAAAACACCTATTTCCCGTGCTTTTTATTACATTTTTGTAAAAATATATCACTTTATTACATTTTTGTAAAACAAGAACGATAATTATTACTATATTATTCACGTTCATCTCTCCTAGAGCTGCGTCGGGCTGCCGCAGGCCCGGCGCAGCAACAGAGATTCCCCAAAACGCAAAATGGATATCGAAACCCTTGAAAACACGACTTTCGCGGCCATTGTCGAGAAAATCCAAAAGGTTCGCAAGCGTGGCGAACTTCTTGAGGGTATCCACGGGATTTTAAAAAAGAACTTCAAATCCGTAGAGGCACTCCACGAGATGGAATGCCAAAAAATCCGCAACATCATCGAGGGCATCCCCGGAGAACTCATCGGCAACACGCGCGAAATGCGCGAAGTGAGCAAGCTCGTCCGCCAAATCGCGCCCACCGCAGCCACGGTACTCATCCGCGGCAAGGCCGGCACCGGCAAAGAATACGTCGCCCGCAGCATCCATGAACTTTCGGATCGCAAAGATTCTCCGTTCGTAGCACTCAACTGCGATGCCCTCACTGAAGGCGCCAATTCTTTTGAAAGTGAACTTTTCGGATTTGAACGCGGAGCATTCACAGGCGCCACCAACCGTCACATCGGCAAGGCAGAACAGGCGAACGGTGGTACACTTTTTCTAGACGAAGTCGCCGACTTGTCGGTTCCCGCACAAATCAAACTTCTGCAATTCATCCAAGAACAAAGTTTCAAACGTCTTGGCAGCAACATCATCCAACGCTGCAACATACGCCTCATCGCCAGTACCGGAAAAAATCTGGAATCAATGATGCAGCACGGCGCATTTCGCGAAGATCTTTACTACCGCCTGAACATTTTCCAGATTTCGCTCCCCGAACTCATCCAGCGCAAGACGGATATTTTACTTTTAGCGGACCATTTCATCGAAAAGATGAATTACAAATACGGCAAGAAAATTTTGCGCTTAAGCTCACCCGCTATTGACATGCTCATGAGCTACCACTGGCCCGGGAACGTTCGCGAGCTCGAAAACTGCATCGAACACGCATGCCTTGCGACAACTGACGTCTGCATCAACGCCTACGATTTGCCGCCCACGCTGCAAACCGACGTCACGTCAGGCACCTCCGTACTCCCCGAAGGCAACAGCCCTCTCGCCACGCTGATGGACAGCTACGAGCGAGAAATTCTAAGCGAAGCACTCCGCCGTCATGACGGCAATATGAGCGCCGCCGGGCGCGATCTTTCCGTAAGCCCACGCATGATGTTATACAAAATAAGGCGGCTAGGAATAGCCGCCTCGAACTAGAACAATCTTCAAAATTTCATTTGATAGCCAACAGCCGATTTTCATTACAAATTGCAAACAACCTGCATGGCATCAGTCGGGCTGAAATCAACGCGATACACCTTTGAATATTGATGGATGACAACGCTACGAGCGAGAATACGCCCATAAATCGTCTTTGTGACCTGTCCCATGACAACTTTCGCTTTCGGTGCAAAAATTGTACCAGCCCACACGCCCTCCGCAAAGATTTTCTGCGAAGAGTGGTGCGCTAATTTGAAACCCTTAGCGACATTAATCCAGTACTGGGCATTGCTCATCGGCTCGCTTTTATACTTGTGCCAAATAATTTGTCCGTTCGTATGCAATACCGTCCCCTTGCCAGGTTCCGCAAAGCGGATTGTCGCATCAGCATCCACTTGAAAAAGGGAAGCTATAAACATTTCGCCCGGTTCGATAATCAATGTTCCGCCAGATTGTACCTGGAGCTTGTTGAATTTATCCCCATTCTTCAAACGGTATATTTCCCCGTTACGCACAATTTTGATCCTTGACTCTAAAATTGTCGGCATGGCAGTCGTATAAGCGAAGGTAAATCGTTTACTCCATGTAGATGCATAAGCTAAACTAATATTTCCCTCAATCGATGATCCATTTTGTATGCTTATATAATCCAAAACATTTCGTGATTTCAGGTATATGGCTTTGGCAGAATCCATATTGTTGACTTTTTTAAAAATATCCATAAAATCTTTAACAACATTCGGAACTCCATATATGTTCACATTTCCATGAACAACAGAAGAACTGCGTAATACGGGATTCGAATGCTCCCCCGGAAACTCTATGCCAAAATCCTCACTTCTGACATCGATATTTCCAACATGGGCGCGAGCACCAATGGAAATGGGGGCATAAGAAATATCATATGAGAAAATATTTTCGTCAGACGCACCTATATTGCAATAGGAATTGCTTTCCGTTTGCGAATCGTAACATTTCACACCGTCATTAAACTTCACGAATTCACGACCAAAGATTGTATATTCTTCAGGGACATCCATATTGATAACATCAAAGCGTCCTTTAAGACCGTCCTCAATCCCATCGTCATCGTCATCAGGGTCTAGTTCCGCAAGAACATGATTTTTATTCCTGTCAGCCGTGTTATAAAAAGAATCAAAATCCATATAACTCTGATACGGTCCCGCTGTAAGTCCTTTATCATTTCTCTTAACATCATCATAAGGGTTATACGCAAGGTGAGCCGCATTTTCTAAGTGTTCAGATCTCAAGTAATTATAAATTTCCCGCTTATCTTCAATACCATCATTATCGGAATCGGCGAGGTACGGATTCGTATGAAACCTTTCTTCTTCTTCAAAATTCGTAATTCCATCATCATCAGAATCAAGATAAACTCTCTCATCAGACATTTCGACATCGCCGTATGTTACATCCGGAATCAGATACTGTTCGATCGCTTTATCTTTATACAAAGAATTAGCAATATGACCATCATTATCCCCAAATGCATAATAGAACGCATAATTATCGGAATCGCCTACATAGCCGTAAATAACCATTGCATGGTATGGTATAGTTACATAAACAAGCTTATTGCTATCAATAGCTTTTTTCACAGTAGCGTAAGAAGGCGCTCCTTTGGAATAATTCAAGCTATTGGTATGTAAAGCCCACTTTAAGGCTCCACCCAAATTTCCCATGGGATATTTGAGAGGAGAATTCAAATCATCAAAAGAATTTCCATCATCATTAAATGGAGAAAGTAGGGGATCACCCTCCACGAATTTAGTATGGTAAACAATTTCATCCTGGGTGAGGTTTCCTCCGTAAAAATGGTTCATGACTTCAATCGCTACGGCCCAGCATCTCGCATCTTCAGCATATTTCACCGTTTTCAAATCAATGTTTGGCCTATCCCAAGAATACATGTAAGGAGGCTCATACCACCAATACGAAAGATTCAACATTTTTGTATCTCGTCTTGCAGCTATTTCGTGGATTGAAAGCTGCTTATAAATTTTAGTGTTGATATTTGCACTTACAATCATTAAATTTTCATATAACTGAAGATCAACACAATCACCATTCTGTTGTTTTTTATAGCACCGACTTTCAAATTCTTCTCCACCTAACACAGTCCATGAATAATTGCCTGGAACAAGTTGCAATACAACGGAAGTACTCGACGTCACTTGATTGTAGATATCATTACCGTTTTGGTTGCGAACGATTAATCTGTACGAATCGACTCCATCCACAGGTAGCCAACTAAACAGCACGTTATTGTCACCTGGGATTTGTTTAAGAACGGGCTCATTCGCCGAAGTCCTGATAGGCATCGGAATAGAAACGAGATCCGAAGGGTCATCGTTACTCGTAAAGCAGAACCATTCACTTGTATTCACACCAAGCTTATTCGATCGAAGGCGGAAGAATGTATTCTTTGTATAATCGGCATTAAACTTATGGACATGAATTTCAGCAGGGAAATATTCAAGAGAATCCCCCCATATGCCAGCGGTGACAGCAGCAGCAGCATGAGTCCCTGGAGTCCCCCATGCGATATACGATATCATAGATGAATCCTTTTTCAAGGTGGCATCCCCAATATTTTTCCAAGCAAATTTTGACAACACTATCGACTTTGGAACTTTACCGCAAGCAGTCTGGTTCTTACAAACTCTAATTATTTCATTGGTATCAAGAGAACCTCTCCCGATTGAAAACGCAGAATCGTTTACATCAACAAGTCTGTAACTAGACAAAGCAACGGACGTATCGCCCATATTTTTGATCTCTATCCAAGCATCTCCAGAAAACTTGAGACCCGAAATTTTGACATTTTCCGGCTTCGGCTCAAACTTTACATCCGGTTCCTGACCAAAGATGACCTTATCATCAGAGAGTAATACGACTTTCGTATTTTTTGCAAGCCTGGAAGAAATCTGGTAGCTGTAATCTAGCGATTTTCCCCAATTGGAATATTTCTTGTTATGCAAGGCGAGGCTGAATCCTGCCATGTCAGGATAATAGCCCTTAGGGATAGAGGGGATACTCAATTCGAAATACGAAAGGTCGCCATTCACATTGTTCCTAGAAACCGTGGCACCCGCCAAATAATAACATTCAAGCGTATCCGGTTCCGACCCCCTGTGGAAATAGTAGCGAAGCTTCGCATTGTTAATAGGGGCATTCGAATCATTAAAAATCCTGAGCCGAATTCCCATGATAGATGGATTGTTTTGCTGTTCGTCATAGAACTCGACAGACGTAGCAAAAGCCTGGCAAACTAGTGCAATAGCCAACGCAAAGCTGTTTTTTTCATACTTTCTCCTTACGTTTTCAAGTAACATCATAACGTTGTGTTAAATGAAATATGGCATTATTATAAAATTTTAATCAAAATGGGCATGTAAAATAATGTAATTGTTTAGACAAATGCATTTTAGGGCGCGCAGCCTTTATATCAAACTATTAATTTACGTAAATTTTTTAGTTATATTAATTTCGTAAATATAGGAGAAGAAGGATGAAGATAAATTTTTATTTGGCATGCTGTGGGGCCATCGCGATAGCATTATCCGCCTGCTCAAGTGACAATGGCACCGATGCCAGTGCAAACGAACCCGCCCCAATTGCAGAAATTTCAAGTTCATCAATCGCTGAGCAATCCAGTTCTTCACTTGAACCGCTTTCTCTTTGCAAAATTAATGGAGACTGGGGTGGTTGGGGATGCATTCAAGCCAAAAGCTATGGAGAAGGCGACTTAATGTCAGAATATGACCGAAAAGTAAAAACGGACATATATATAGACTCCTCCACCAAGTTTGGCAACCATGCGGGCGAATTCTTTTTTGAAACAGATTCCATAGAAGGCGGCAAGACCCGGATTTTTTTTGGCCCCGATAGCTCACCCGAATCTGATGGCGTTTTTGCAGCAAATTATCAATTGAATCGAGGGAACTCAACCAAAGATCCATACCTTAATATTGGCTTTTACATTGCGGGCTTCGATTCTAGCGGGAACTTACTGTCAGCTGATATATCCAACTGGAACGGAATTTGTATGTTGTACAGAGGATCCATCGATCCCGTTTTACAGCTTGACTTAGGCGATTCCCTCAATAAAAAACTGGGTTACGCATTACCATCGGTAACAGTAACTACGATTAAAATAAATGGTCATTTAAATCACAAGCCTCCAGAAGACAACAAGCCTCTGTGTTATGAATGGAAGCAATTCAAACAGCCGGATATCGAAGGAGAACACGAGATTATTTCTGGTGAAGAGGCGGCAAAACATGTTGCAAGAATCATATTCCGTTTAGAGTCTAAAACTGATGTTGACAAAGGATATTTTTATTTCTTAGCCATCGGCACAAACAGGGATGAGTAACAAGTTCTATGAAAAAAGGTGGCATGAGACCACCTTTTTTCATTCTGTCATGTCCACAAAAGCGGGTAACACTATTTCATCAACATGAAAGCGAAGCCTACTCTGCGGACACAGTCCAACAATTATCTCACAAGAGCAATGCCGTAAACCGGGAGCATGTCCTTCGGGGCACCAATCTTTTTCACCTTGCCGTTGTCATAAGAGAAGAGGCCTCCCTTAGAGCCACGGTCACCAATGTAGAGAACACCGTCAACATCGTCAAAGACAAGAGAGCCTTCCACATCGCTGACATCAGAAACTGTCTTCACAGACTTTTCCGAGAGATCCACCTTAGCAAGAGGAACATCGCCATATCCCTTATAAATTGCGGCATAGGCAACACCATCCGGATCTACGGCAAACGCATAGACACCGCCGCCGAGTTTCTTTCCGTCAACAACCATAGAAGTCTTCTTCTTGGCAAAATCAACGACTTCAATGCCACGAGCATCATCGGCATCCGTTCCGTAGCTAGCATTGTATTCACCCTGAGATGCCACATAAAGTTTGCCGTTAGCAAAGCCCATCGCCATCGGGTTTTTCTTTGCAAGCTTAATCGTATCCAAGAGTTCACCATCTTTAAGTTTATACATGGCAAGGAGACCCGGAGCCGGATAGGCATAGTTTTCCGAGCGCTGGAAAAGAGCGAACAAAGTATCGCCACTCACTTCAAAGTCAACAAGGTTCGGGGTTGTCGCCTTGCCCTGATTGAATTTATCCGTTTTCACCGTCTTAGTAATTTTTCCATCCTTGACTGCAACCTTCACAAACTTGGCAGCACCTTCCAAAGCCACCCAGACTTCATCCTTATTGGCCTTTACGACATCGCTCGGATTCGAAGCGTCATCCAAGTCAATCTGCCACTTGACCTTATTATCCGAAGGATCGACGAGAACAAGGTTGTCTGCAGAAAGTCTTTCAAGGACAAAGAGATTTCCATCAACACCGACAACCTTGGAATCCTGGTTGAATTGAACGGACTTTTCAGAGACGCCGTCATCGCCAACCCAGCGAAGTTCGCCTGTTTTGTAATCAGAACCGAATACGTAAACCGAAGCCGGTTTCAGCGGATCATCATCGGCAGATGTGGAATCCGAGCAAGCCGTCATGTAGAGGGCAAGGGACGATGCCGTAGCAAGTGTGAGGAATTTTTTCATAGTGGTTCCTTTTTATGTTTTTCGCAGACGATGTAGATTGCATGTTTTGCAAGCCCCATTCTGCGCGGGGTTTAGAACCCCTGTGTTAATGTTAATTTGTACTCTCTCCCCGGAGTTGGGTATGATATATAGGGATTTCTATATGTTTCATTTGTCAAATTCCGGAGAGCAAAAACAAGACGTGTTTTTTCAAAGGGTGTAAAGCCAAGCGAAAAATGATGCAAGTCCACGGCAGGCTGCCTGATGCGATTGGCTCGGTCATCGAAAATCTCCGTACGGTATTCCGATGTCCACGTAAAATCGAGACGGTACGGAAGATCCAGTCGAGCCTCGGCGTAATACGAGCGCGAAGGTTCATTCGGGAGCTTTTTGCCGTTATAATATTTTTCTTCGCTACGGTCTTCCGCATTCTGGAACGTTGCACGCAAAATCACAGAAAGCCACTTTTTCGGTTTGCTTTCCAGTTCCGCTTCAAACCCGCGTACATGCGACTCGCCGACATTCATCGGCTTTGCAAATCCCGCACTCACGAGCCAGTAAATTCCGTTTTCAACTTGCGTTTCGAAATACGTCGCACGAATCGCCGTATTGCTTTTCGGAATCATGTAGTAACCGCCGACTTCAAAACGCAACGCCGTTTCATTTTGAAGATCCGGATTCGACAGCATCCCAGGATAGACTCCGTAAAGTTCCATCAGCTGCGGCATACGAGCAAAACGCCCAAAACTCAAATTGCCGCCATAGCGTAAGTTCGGCGCATCATAACGTACAAACGCGCGTCCTGTCCAAGTGATATCGCGTTCTTCTGCAGTTTCAAGCGTCAAAGATGATGTCGGCTGTACAAATTTTCCGCCATGCAAGTCGTCCTTGACAATCAACGCAGAAGCTTCGCCACCGATAGAAAAATTTTTGACAATATCATAAGAAATATCGCCAGAAATATTCGTCGAAACTCGCATGAGGTTCCAATCGCTAGACGATGTTCCCCTATTCGAATAGTAAGCAGCATCAAGCGACAAGCGCATGTTCGCCTCGAGATGGTCGCCGGAATAGTTTGCAACAACTTCAGGAACAAGGCTGTAACCTGCCGTTCCATACACTTGCATTCCCGGCAAATCATATCCAAGATGGTCCAGCGGATAGTACGAATGCGAAGTCGCCTTTTCGAACTTGCCTGTCAATGAAAGTTCTAGCCACAGCCATCCCCGTAGCTGCGGCAGTTCAGCACGATAAGTCGTCTGTGCAAATTCGCCCTTGTAGCCAGCCACCGTTGTCTGGTAATCGTCGCGTCCCGGATTCCCGCCTTCCGAACGGCTGAAGTTAAAATTCAAAGTCGAAAATACACCATTCGCATGTAAAACACGAGCCTTGAAGAGTCCCGAATATTCAGTAAATTCCGCATTCCGACGTTTATCCTTAAAATCATCGTTCGGATTGTACGGAGTCCCGTTTTGACTTTTGAATTCATAATCGTTATCGCTATGCCGCACAGAAAGTGAAGCATTCACCGAAGCGCTATCTGTCAAGCGCGATAGCAGTTGCGTCGACGCCTCCCACGTGTCGTGGCTACCATAGCTTAACAGCAAACGGCCCGATTTTTTTTCTTCCGGTTTGAGCACGGCTTCAGCAGGTTTCGAGCCTTTTGTAATAAAGTTAATGGCGCCTCCAATACCACGTCCCCCAAATTTCGCCGGCACACGGTCCTTGTAGACTTCAATCTTTTCAATCTGGTTTAAGTCAATCGTTCCGAAATCGACTGCGCCACCGGACGCATCGTTCAGCGGAATGCCATCCATGCACACGACAATGTTCTTTGCAGAGACCCCGCGAATGCTCACGGTCTGGAAACTCCCGACACCGCCTTGACGCGTGTATTGTACGCCCGGGAGCGCAGCCAGGACTTCCGCTGCAGAAAGCGAACGGCCTTCCCACGCCTGCGGCAAAATTTCGGCATAGCTCGACGATGCTTGCAACGGTTTTTCTTCACTAGACGACGCCTCGTAAACCGAGGACTCGCCTAAATCTTGAACAAACTCTTCTGCAATGGAAAAAACGCTTGCAAGCAATACGGTCGCGCCTACGCGAACGCAAAAACGACTGCACGCAGTCAAATATCCACGCAAATGCGTGGCTATGCAAAGCGATGTCTTTCGCACCGTTTAACAACCCGTGGCGCAAAGCGCCCGTTGTGCCTTACAGTTCTTCTGACTCGGGAATCACTCTACATCCAGCCCCTTCACACCCGCCTTTGCAGAACGGAAGCCGACCTGCGACGAGCATTGGTTTATGCTGGTTTCGTCCTCCCTTACAGCGGCGAGACCGTTCCCGGCTTTCACGGGATTCTCTTATATCGCATTCTTGGCGAACGCAATACAGCGTTTTACCGCATAAGGCATTACCTATGAAAAATATAGTAAACAATTCGGGGCATTGTCACCCCATGTCATGCCCGTCACCGAACGGGCATCTCCCTTTCATGAAATCTTACTTTCGCGGTTTCCATTCCGCAAGTACCATGCCCGCAACAATGGCGACTGCACCCGCAATCGCGACAACTGTAATATGTTCGTCAAGCGCAATCACCGCCGTAATAATCGTCACAAGCGGAATTGCGTATATATAATTGCTCGCCAGGACCGTTCCGAGTTGCTTCAGCACCTTATTCCAGATGAGGTATCCGAACAGCGATGAGAAAACCGTAAGGCAAAGGAAGTTGAGCGACACGACAGGTTCCGCAAAGTTCTGCCAAGGGACTCCGAGAAAACTCCCAGCACCCGCTTCATTTGGCGCAAACGCCGTTTCGCCAAGCATAATGATCACCGACGAAAGCGCCCCATAGAAAAACATTTTCCGAGTTATAAACAACGTAGAATATTTCTCATTCAGAGGCCGTACAATCAACGAATAAATCGTCCACATGCACGCTGAGCCAAATGCAAGCAAATCGCCAACCGGCGAAAGTTTTAGGATAAATTTTCCATTCAGCACCACGAGCACCATGCCGATAAACGTGATTACGCACCCGAGAATTTGCCGTTTGCCAAGGCGTTCGCTCTTGTAAATGAGCCCGCCAAAAATCATCGTCAACAGCGGATTTGTGCAGACAATCAACGACACATTGCTCGATGGCGAAATCGAGAGCGCCGTATTTTCTGACCAAAAGTAAAGCGTGCAACCCGTCAGCCCGCACAAGCATAAAATCAGTTCGTGTTTCCAGTTTTCGCAACGGAACTTTTTATGAGTCATTGCGAGCAACAACAAGTACGTCACCGTAAAGCGCAGCGTGAAAATCTGCACCGCCGAGAAGCCGTGATTCAAAAGCACCTTCGTGCTCACAAAACTCGTTCCCCAGAACGCAATCGTCGTGATGGCGAGAATGTGCCAGAGGGCGCCGCCCTGTCGTCTTGTGGATACGGGCAAGCTCATTCAGGTGTTGCCAGCAAGTGGTCCAAGAAGATTTTCTGGGCACTCGTATCGTAGATGACGACATCGAAGAGGTTGCCGTCGATTCCAGTCCTGGATTCTACCATGAGGCCCGCGCCGTGACCTTTCGCGGTGGGGAGGAATGCAACCTTGCCATCGTTGAGCTTACGCTTTTCGAGGTAGCCTTCTTCGGCGTACCAGTCACGGATTACCTTGTAGTAAATGCGCTCCATGTTCGATGCAGGATCGATAAGCGCGTTCAGGCGCCTCGCAATTTCGCTTACGGGTACGGGAATCGTGTCGGTCGGGTAGTTCGCAATCTGTTCGGCGGTCAGGGAGAACTTCGGGCGTTCCTGGCGCGCGGGCTTTTTGCCTTCCTGCCCGTCCGCGCTAGAGGCCTTCTCGTTCCCGTTTGCAAAGCGTACGTTCGCAAGGTTGACGCATTTCTGGATGTTGTCCAGGATGTACTGCTGGGCATTCCGCCAGCACTGAGTGAACACGTTGTGGTGCCCGCGGATGTCGCCTTCCGTCTTCTCGAAGCCGAAACTTTCTCCGTGAGGCGTCGGGAGGTTCGCCTCCTTGCCGTTGTCGGTAGCCTGCCTCGAAAGGATGCCTTCCTGCACGAGGAAGTTCGCCACGTCGGCATAAAGCAGGTGGTTCATGTACACATTGCGCGGGAGCAGCTCGTTGATGTTGCGCACCACGCGGGAAATGGAGACAGGATAATCGAAGATACGGTAGCGCGAAAGCATCTCGCTGTCGATTGCGAGCGGAACCATCTGCGCCTTGGCGGCCTTCTTCTCGGCCTTTTCGGATTTTGCGGGTTTGTCGGCCTTCGCGGTTGTCACGGCCTGGGAGCTGTCTTGCACGACGATATCGCTGTGGTCCAGCTGCTTTTGCAAAAGCGATGCCACGTATGCGAGGCACTTGCTGATTCGTTCCTGCTTGCAAGCGTCCCCTTCGGGCAAAAGCTCACCAGTCAGCGGGTTCACTCCGCAAGAAAGTTTTCTAAGGTATGTCTCGGCTCGTTCGATAATCGCATTTTCAGAAGGCATCAATAAATCCACTTTTTTAGTAACAAATGTAAAGATAGAAAAAAGGAATATATCTACCCCTAAATTTCGAAGAATTTCCGAAATTTGCCCTCATATTTGCCTTAGATGGATACGGAGCGATTTACTTTGCGTTTTTATTCAAAAAAATTAGTTTACGAATTTGAAAAATGCTTTAGAATTTTTTTTATTTATATTATAAACAAAGCAAAATCCAGGCTAAACGTCTAACAAGGGAGCGATATGAACAACGATGATGTTTATTGCGTAGAGGATTACTATCTTGACGAATCTAACAAAAAATTACATTTGATTCTTTTTAATACCTCCGCATTCTATCGTGATATTGCCCGAAGAATGCAAACGGATCATGACGATATCTTGCGAAGGTCTGCAAATCGTTACGATGAAAATTATGAAGAAGCGATGCTGGCAGTAAACGTTCATGAGTTGTTTGAAGAAGAAGTTCTTGATGCCCATGCCGCCCATATGCGGTTATTTGGCAGCAGGCCTGTACAATACGTTACTAAAGCTGAATTGGAAGGAAACGTCCTTAACGCTCGGAATAGCGGACGTGAAATTCACCAACTTACTATAAAGAAATCTCTTAACGATTCAAGATTTTATAGGAGTCAGCTAAACAGCCCTTCAGAAAACAGATTTCCGCGAAATATACTGAGTGGCTTTGTCGCTAAATACGCTGCCATTGTCAATGTTGGATGTGGAAACTGTTGCTTTGTTTTCGATGAAAATAATGTTTTGGTGATTGACTGCTCGAATAGGGATAAAGGCGGCGGCCAGTTCCAGGATAATGTTAAAGCGGCCATTGATTGGGTACAAAGTATTCAGAAAAAGTGCTTCCATATAGACTGTTTTTTGTTGACGCACCCGCATTACGACCATTATTCGGCGGTGCGCGATTTTGTGGAGTACGGCTTTATTGATAAAAAGACGTTGTGCTTTATCAATTTGCAGTACCAGTGCTCGGTGGGGGCGTACACTCAAATGTTGGTTTCCCTAAAAAAATTGGGGACGTACACTGAAGATCCGATCACCGGAAAGGTCGCCGGACCTTTGTCAATACTGCACCCTAATGTTTCTCCGACTAGATGCAGGAAGGTAAACAACGCTTCTATTATTTCTGAGGTGATTACGGAGCACCACAATATTATTTTCCCAGGAGATATTGAAAACAGCATAACAAATGAAGGATGGAATATTGTTCCTAAGAAAGCAATGAAAACTGTTGCAAATTCGTCTTACTATGTGCTTTCTCATCATGGTAGCCACAATGGTTTCGGGACGAAATTGAATAATCCTTTATTTTCGTTCTGTTCCACTCGTCCCAACGTGTATAACGGTATTCCGGATTCCGCTACTTTAAGCGTTTTTCAGAATCTTATGAGAACGGATGTGATAATACCTTCTTCCCAAAAACCTTGCCAATACATTGGGGTGGACCTTGAGGGAGAGACTGCTACTTATGTGTAGAATTTTGGTTGTCCATAAGCGAGAGTGAAAAAAATACAAAGTCGCAAATGCAAAACTGTAAATGCAAAACCGCCACATTTATGCAAATATCTGCATAAATGCATTGACAAGACATAGCCTTTTTCTATATTTGCCTATCAAAATGGTGTGGTCTCTCGTCTAACATACCTCACTATCTATATTTGGTTTTGAATTTAACAAGAGGCAAAAATGTCCAAGATCGAAACTCTTTGCATCCAGGGCGGTTGGCAGCCGAAAAACGGCGAACCGCGCGTTCTCCCCATCTACCAGAGCACCACTTTCAAGTACGAAACCACCAATGACATGGCGGACCTGTTCGACTTGAAGGCCAGCGGCTACTTCTACACGCGTCTGCAGAACCCGACCAACGACGCTGTCGCGAACAAGATTGCCGCACTCGAAGGCGGTGTGGCAGCCATGCTCACGAGTTCCGGTCAAGCTGCGAACTTCTACGCCGTTTTCAACATCTGCGAAGCAGGCGACCACTTCATCAGCACTTCCGCTATTTACGGCGGTACGAGCAACCTCTTCTCCGTGACGATGAAGAAACTCGGCATCGAATGCACGTTCGTGGACCAGGACGCCTCCGACGAAGAAATCGAGAAGGCTTTCCGCCCGAACACCAAGTGCCTCTTCGGCGAAACGGTCGCCAACCCGGCCGGCAAGGTTTTGGACCTCAAGCGCTTCGCTGACATCGCCCACAAGCACGGCGTTCCGATGATTGTGGATAACACGTTCCCGACCCCGATTCTCTGCCGCCCGATTGAA
>CACWPM010000026.1 GCA_902762795.1 Fibrobacter succinogenes
CTGCGGTACCGGTGTGGCCCAGTACAAGGCCGCTATCGAAGGTGGCGCCGATGGCGTCGACCTCGGCCGCAAGCCGCTTTCCGGCGGTACGGCTCAGCCGGACCTCTTCTCCATGTTCCACGCCCTCAAGGGTACGGACTACAAGCTCGCCCTCGGTGAGGACAGCATCGTCGACGATCACATTCCGGAACTCATGGAAGCAAACAACGTCGCTGTCGAATGCCTCAAGGATTACAACTTCCCGCCTGAAGCACGCCAGATTACGACCGACGTTATCTTCAGCCCGATGCCGGGTGGCGCTCTTACCGCTAACACCCTCATGATGCGCGAAACCAAGACCTTCCACCTCTTCCCGAAGGTTATCGAGAACATGAGCGAATGCGTGCGCCGCGGTGGCTTTGCCTCTTCTGTGACGCCGGTTTCCCAGTTCTACTTCCAGCAGGCTTACATGAACACCTTGAACCAGGCTGCCGGTCGCGGTACGTGGTTCAAGATGACCGAAGGCTACGGCAAGATGCTCCTCGGCTACCAGGGCAAGACTCCGTGCGAACCGGATCCGGAACTCGTGAAGATTGCAGCCGACCAGTTCAACATGAAGCCGTTCAAGGAAGCCTATCCGGGCGTCCAGTGCGCAGAAGAAATTCTTCCGCCGGGCATCCCTGCAGCAAAGAAGCTCCTCGAAGAAAACGGTCTCCCGGTCAACGACGAAACCATCTTCATCACGGGCTGCCTCCAGACGAAGGCTGGCAACAAGGGTATCGAATTCCTCAAGGGCAACCGCCACATTGGCGTTCCCAAGAAGCTGTCGACACCAAGAACATGAAGGCAGGAGCCGCAAGCACCTACCGCATCGCTCTTGGCAACCAGAGCTGGGACGTCCAAGTTCAGACCCTCAGCAAGTAAGCTTCCGCGAAAGTCTAACGACTTCGTCCAAGCCCAAGGCTTTAAAAAAGACTTCGAGCAAATGCTCGAGGTCTTTTTTTGTACGTAACGTAAATCAAAAACGCAGAAAGGGTTTCAAGAAATCTCGAAACCCTTATCAAGGATCTATATGAATAAAGGACAATCTATGTCAAAAAGGCTAAAGGGCATTAAAAGCTGAATGTTTTGCCAAAGTTCATACCATAACCGACCTTTTCAACTGCAAAAATTCCACCATGGAAACCAGACGGATGGAAGTAATTGAGCATAAATCCGACATTCAGCGTTTTAATCCACATGAAGTCAGCATCCAAAGCCAACACTCCATATTGCCCAAGCCTAGCGCCAACGCGAGCCGAAGAATAAAGCTTTACGCCATAGCCTTCGTCGTCATTTTCAGCAGAATAATACCTTCCGAAAAAGTCGCGCATGTCGTCGAAATCGCCACCGCCTTCAAACAGTTGGATTCCGGCACCCAGACCTAAAATCACAGGGCCTACGTCAAAGTCAGCACCGATGGCAATACGTTCCTGCAAGCTCCAAAATGAATACTTTTTGTTTCCATACGGACCTTCAAGCCAAGCATTATAGAGGTCATTGCACTTGCCCGCTTCCGAGCAATCAAACGAAGCATTTCCGCCCTTGCCACCAAAGGCCGCCTGCACATACAACGGCGAAGCGATTCCAAGGGGTCTGTAATTCAAGGCAGCCGTTGCGCCTGCCGAAAAACCGTCTTTGACATTGCGGCCTGTCATTTTAACACCGCCAAAACCATCAACAGACACGGTAATTGCCGAAGAATCACCGTTTATAGCATGACGCGGCTGGTGAGCGACAATCATCTGGGATGCGCCCATCGAGCTTAAATGCGGATTCAGACAACCGCACAAACACAATGACACTATAGACGAAAGACAGAAAAGAATAGACTTTTTCATTTTTTCCCTACTTATTTGTTTTTTCGCCAATAATATATCTTTATTCATTTATAGGAGCAAGAGGGCGTTATTTCAGCATAATTGACTTTATGGTACAGCGCTCATTCGCAACAACGGATTGGAAATTCAAGCGATGAGCGGATTTGGAGCCATGCGGAGTAACGTTCAAGTCTATAATTTCGTTCAAAGGTAAAATTTTTCGTACAAAACCATTTTGCAAACTACCGTTAGCAAGATTTGCCTGAGTCTGCTTTTGGGAATCAAAATAAGCAAGCGTACGCTGGCAAGTTCCCGGCCAGACATCAATGACCAAATTGTTATAACCATCCATAGAAACCATTTTACCAAATTCGAAATGCATACCACGCCGAGCATCATCGAACTTGATATCGAGACCAGAACCAAGGCCATCGGCATAGGAATTGACATGGACCAAAGAATCCCAAGGGAAATAATCATAACGGCCCGGATAGATTTCCGCAGAACTAATCTCAGGCGGAACAGCGACTTCTCCACGCGTGTTTAAAATCATCCGAGCGTTCGACATAGTCACATCGCCACCATCAGAATTGAGCACCAAACGGAACCAACGAAGCCCATTCAGAGCGCCATCATTTGCAGGCATTTGCCAACGAAGCGTATGCATTCTCCCATCGACAGGGACTGAAATTTCGCTCAATTGCAAATAACCCGAACACGTTTTTGCACGACAAATGAGCAATTCCGCCTTCATCCAGTTTCCTCTCGGATTTTCGACCTTGACATCGATTTCAAACGAGGTATTCGTCTGGATGTTCGAACCATAATCCCAAAGAGCGACTTTTTTCCAACCTGCCGGCGTCTTAAATTTTACGATATCGTTTTTCTCAGTCGCCTTATCGTTGTAATCATAACGTGCATAGGCAAAAGGTATCTCTTGAACAACGCCAGCATTGAGAATGACATCCGGAATTTTACTCACATCCATGCACGACGTATTGGGCGAAAAATACCCCGTCAACTTAGGATTTCTAAACTGTCCCAAATTAAAGTCGTAATCGTGATTTGCCACCTGGCATAATATGCGCCACAAATCCACCTGCATTCCCAGCAACGCCGAAAAATTGAAAACTTCATTTTCAAAAGGCATTTCGATATGGCGACCGCTAATCGCCTCATTGTAGCGCGGATGTGTCGGATCTACAGCGTACGTTGCACTCGCCGTACTCCGATTTCCCGGATTTTCAAACGGGAAGCCGGCCGAGCCCTGCAAAAATCCGCATTCTGAACGGATTGCCAAATCGCCATTGCACATCAAGTCCATCGCACTTGCCGTCGGAATGAACGTACTACGGTCTTGCGTCAACTCGTCTGCACCCCATGCTGTAGAAATATCGATATCCAAAAAGAGCAAACTCTTCTTCATGCCATCGGGCATCGCATCTAAAAAGCCCTCTCGCAATGAACTGTAAATTGTAGCCGCAAAGGGATATGTCGAGCCCTGTATAAAGTCATAATTGGACGTTCCTTTATAATCATCCAACGAAGCGTCATTCGTAGTCTCCTTTTTGCGATTTCGGGCAAGTGTTCCATTACTATCCGAATAATGCATACGGCTTACAGCCGAGCCCAATGTGACCGGGCCTTTTGTCGCATGGCGCTCCAAGTGATAATAGTCGTTACTATGGTCGGGATCGCGACCTTTCAATTGTCCTTGCGCCACAAGAACTACCGGGAAGCCCTTATATTCCGCAGCCTTACGATAATCTTCGAAAAGAAATCTCCCTTTCGTATTCACCTCGGACACACATAAAAGTCCAATGCATTTATTTTCATAGACCAAGAGATCGGCGGCCCCCTTAGAAAGCAACATGTCTTTAAATATTTCTGCTGCAGAGGAGCCTCCAGCCTTGCTCCAAAAAGCCACCGTATTGAACAGCCCCTTCGGCATGACCGCCCCCTGGTGCGGAGAATCCAAGGAAGAGAACACCTTGATCGGGGCATCCGATTTGCCACGATGCGAATCATATAAATACGCAGCATAGCGTCCTATCACACCCCCCTGGCTTATCCCCATAACCACATAGCCATCATCCTTAGCTCCAGGAAACGGAATGAACATATTGTCATTCAAGAACGAAAACAACCTACTTAGAATATTCGAATTATCTTGAAGCGAAGTTCGTACTGTTTCTGTGAATTGCACAAGAATTGGCGTGTATCCAAGACTTTTTAACGTTTTCGGAAGCCCCACCTGCTGCACGTCATTTTCCAGATCCGTAAGCGATCTCTTTTCTACTGGATTCAGATCAATTCCATCCACGATCAAAAACGGGCGTTCCAAATATGAACCGATCGTAGAAAGCGCATCGTCCGGAGCATCAATCACACGAATACGAACCGAGCCCTTACCGGCATAGCACTTTTTACCATTTGCATCATACCCGTTACTTTGAAATAAGGATTTTCTCATCTGTATGCAAAAACGATCTTTTGAATCGATAAAAAAAGAGAAATCCCTTGACGTAGCCCAAATATTCGACGAAAGAAGCGCCAAAAGAACAAAACATAAGTATCGTATCATTATTTCACCTCCAAAAACAGATTTTGTTCAATACTTTGCCCACCGCTTTTCATTTTGACCACTATTTTTTGCGTCCCAGTCGATGGAAATTCAACTTCAAGCCGTTCCTTAAACGAAACAGATTTACATAATCCCGAGAAGCAAACAGAAACCGACGGCAACTCTCGTCGCTTAGTCACAACAAAATACGGATCCAATACTAGACTCATTTTCGAGCCACGTACAAATGATGTCGGGAATCCGGCCGTAAGCAAATGGGAATCTACAATGTAAGTCGAATTACATGCAGAATCCGCACAGGCGCCATATGCGTAATCCAAATCAGCGACAAGCAGCGGTATTACCGTATAATCCGATTGTGCGGCAACCGCTTCTGCCTCGAAATAGAGCTGTTTTGGATTTGCCACCACATTTTCGCGAAGTCTATTCCGCAAAACTGAATACAAATTATCGTACCAAGTCATTCTCGATTTTTTTGCAGTCATTTCAACAGCGCGAACACTATTTACGATTTTCATATGTTCAAGTTCGCTCACAAGGAAATCGCTGTTAGTCCTCGAAATAAGAGTTCCACGCTCTTGTTCAGAATAAGCAGCGCTAAACTCCGTTTCCACATCGGGCAATAGCCGTGCCTCGCGCTTTTCCGACCAAGCATCCACATTGGAAAATTCATATTCCCAGGGGCCTTCATCTGCATTTTTCCAAACATCCGACGACGATGAAAAAGATGATGATGACGATACTTCTCTTGGACTTTTCCCAACACAAGTAAATTCGATATCGTCAATAAAAAGCGTCATGTATTGGTACTTAGGCACTTGGAATAGCCCCACACCCACATTTTCAACATAAAACGAACCCGTCACACCCAAACTCGCAAGCGGGACATCGAGCAAGTGCGTTTTATTTGCGCCCAAACTGACATAATAAACGCCACTTTCCGATGTTCCTTTGAGCCAGATCCCGAATTTTACGTTTTGCGAGGCTCGCACTTTCAAACGAAGTTTGCCACCATCGACACGTAGCGGAAGCGATCGAAAAGAAAGCAGCCCCTTCCAATCCCCCTGCACATTATTCATGCCGGACAACCGGATATACGGAGCATCCATTCCATCGAAATTTCCCCAATTCGCCCACCATTCCGGCTTTTCCGGGAACGTTCTTCCCGTCTCGATCATTTGACCATTATCGCCACCGTTTGAATACAGCGCGACTCCATTACATTCCTCGGCATAGCCCTCAAGAGCCAACAAAGCGCCCAACAAGGCCACACCCTTAAACATCCTACTAATCATAGGATTTTCCTTTGTATAGATTATTGAGAATAAACAGGCTTATTCAGCCGTAACGATTTAGCGAAGGATGTCGGAAAAGATATAATTAAGTATATAAGAAAACGCCCTGATAAAACCAAGGCGGTATATAAACTACAATATTTTTTCCCCCATGTAAAGGGGGGGGTGTTAAATTTTTATGGATTTTCTTTTTTCAAGAAGATTGTCAAGTCGCTAATATACACATCATCGACAATATTCACAGAATACTCATAAGCCCCAGAATAAATCAAATCCAATCTTTTCTCAAACGTCGCAAGTCCAAGCCCACCATTCTTTCGGCTCGATTTCCTCGGGAAATTCGAATTCTCGGAATGAAAACGTAAAACATTTCCTTCCTGCGTGATTGTTACATGGGCGAAACTTTTTCCTTTGGGATTCACGCAATGCTTCATCGCATTTTCCATCAAGGGCATCATCAATAACGGTTCTATCATTACATTTGGATTTTCAAGTTTTATGTTAAATACAAAGTCAAAATCATCATTCAAGCGGAGCTTTTCCAAATCGGCATATTTCTGCAAAATACCTACGTCCTCTTGCAACGAGATATACTTATCCTTGACTTGATACAGCATAACTCTCAGCAATTGCGAAAGTTTGTTCATGGAACTTTCAGCTCGTTTCGAATCAATCTGAATCAACGCCGAAATGTTGTTCAAAGTATTAAAGAGAAAATGCGGGCTCAACTGGTTTTTCAAAAAATCCAATTCATATTGAAGGCCCATACGTTTCTGCTCGCGAAGAATGAACGCACGGATAATTTGGCGGACCATCAAATGATAAAATACACAAAGCACACAAACAAGGCTCACCAAAATCACAAAAGTCAAAACGGAACCAAAACCCAAATGCCCTTTAAGAGACGAAAAACAATAATCCTGAAAAAAAGATAAAACGCCATCACTCGGAGAACGCTCTATAATGAAAAAAGTCACCTCACGAATAAAAAGAGCGGCAAAAACCAAAATAGAATTGCTTATAAAATAAAATGCATAACGTTTTTTAAAAACAAATGACGGAACAAGATATTTTTGGTTCAAAAAGAATATAAACAACGTACATAACAAAGGAAAATAGAATGCGATAAGACCTTTTATATTAACGCTAATACTCGAATAACTTGACGGGTCTAAAATCAGGACTAGCGGGAATATGATTATGAACAACCAAATAAAGAGCGCCGGAACAAAAAGCGGGATCGGGAACTGGATAAGTTCACGTTCGTCCTGCAACAGCTTACGCACCTTCATCTCATTGCGTTCAAAGTCCATTTCTTGCAAAACTGCAAGTTTATTTCGAGTTCTCTGGATAAAACCGATACGGTTTTCTGCGCTATTTATAGAAGAATTGTCATTCATAGCAAAAATTTAGTCAAAAAAACATGCTCAATATCACAATTTTGAGCGTTCATGACAATTTCATGACAAAAATCACGATTTTTTTTAACAAAAACTCAATTTAACTTTTGCACGCAGCATTCTAAGTGATGACACAAGGCATTCGATCCGGAGGTAAATTTGAATACGTAAAAAATAAGGAGGTTACCATGAAAGCCCTTAACAATCGAGATCAGAAAGATATTTACATGCAATACTTGAACGATATTTCCCGTTATCCGTTACTTACAAGAGAACAGGAAACTGTATTGCTCCAGAAATCCGCAGAGGGCAGCAAGGCCGCCTTGGATATGTTGGTCAACTCCAATTTGCGTTTCGTTGTCAACATCGCAAACCTTTACAAAGGCCGTGGCCTCGACATCATGGAACTCATCAATGAAGGGAACATGGGGCTTATCGAAGCAGCACGTCGTTTTGACCGCTCCCAGAAAATCAAGTTTATCAGCTACGCCGTGTGGTGGATTCGCCAGAACATCACCCGCGCTCTCGCCGAAAAAGGCCGCATGATCCGCATCAGCGCCGAAAAAGAACTGATGTTACGCCGTTTCGCCCGCCATGCCAAGGATTCCCACCAGGTTATTGGAGGAACGTTCACCATCAACACACAAAATCTCGAAGGCCTTTCCAAGTACAAGGCTGAAGAAATCGAAAAGATCCTGATGATGGGCAGCACGGCATCTTCACTCGACGCACCGGTAAACGACGATGGCGACGCAACGCTTGGCGATACGATTTCCGATACACAGAACCGCACCGACGAACTTGCCGATATGAACAACCGTACAGAAGTCTTCGACAAGGTGATGGACAAGAACCTTTCCAAGCAGGAAAAAGAAATCATCAAGCTCTATTACGGTTTCAAGATGGATTCCGACCTGAACTTGAAAGAAATCGCTCCGATGGTGGGTCTTTCCAAGGAACGCGTCCGCCAGCTCAAGGAAAACGCATTGAACAAGCTCCGCGATGCCGAAGTCGAACGCCTCCTCTGCGAAGCCGCTTAATATTAAAAGATTTTTGCTCCAAACAAGTTTCATAACTCTCCTTCCATAAAAAAAACCGGCTATTCATAGTCGGTTTTTCCTTATAAGGTGGTGATTTTTTATAGGAAATTGTATTTTTAACGCATGATGTTCAAATTTTTTAGTATCCGCTCTGTATTTATGGCCTCGCTGTCCGCGCTTTGCATCGCGAACGCTGCTACCGACAAGAAAACTCCTCCCGGAGATTTTTACGACGAAGTTTCACGATTGAACAAGGTTCTATCCGAAGTCAACCGCAAATATGTTGAAAACGTCAATCCGACAGAACTTACTGACGCCGCCATCAATGGCATCAGAAATATTCTGGACCCGCATACAACCGTATTCGCCCCCAAGGACTACGAAAGCCTGCGCGTATCCATGGAAGGCAAGTTCGGTGGCGTAGGCATCACCATCAGCCTCCGCGACAACATCCTCACGGTGATTTCGCCGCTTTCCGGCACGCCGGCTTTCAAGCTAGGCATCCGTGCCGGAGACCGCATCCGCAAAATCGATGGCAAGGAAACAAAAGGACTTTCGCTCGATGACGCCGTCAACAAGTTGCGCGGCAAGATTGGCACGGATGTGACGGTCGCGATTGAACGCGAAGGCGTTCCGGACCTCATGGACTTTACTATTACGAGAGCTGAAATCATCGTCCATGCCGTTCCCTATTACGGCATGGTGGCACCGGATATCGGCTACATCAAGCTTGCAACCTTTAGCGACAAGACGACAAGCGATGTAGAAAACGCCATTCGAGGGCTCCAGAAACAGGGCATGAAGAAACTCATCCTCGACATGCGCTACAATCCAGGTGGACTTTTAAACCAGGCCATTGAAATCAGCGAACTTTTCCTGAAACCGGGCAACGTGATTGTCAGCACGCGTGGACGCACACAGAAAACAGAAAGCGCCTCCCGCAGAAACCCGATGCTCAAGGCGGATGTGCCTATGGTCGTCCTCGTGAACCAGGGATCCGCAAGCGCCGCTGAAATTGTCTCCGGAGCGCTGCAGGACTGGGACCGCGCCTTGATCGTCGGCAAGACCTCATTCGGTAAAGGTTCCGTACAGACAATTTTCCCGCTCGACAACCAAGGAAACGCACTCAAGCTCACGACGGCATTCTACTATCTTCCCTTCGGACGTTGCATCAACAAACCCGAGAACGGCATCAAGGGACTTACACTCCAAGACGAAGATTATGATGACGAAGAAAAGGAAGCAGCCAAGACGGACTCCGTAAAAGCAGATACGGCAAAGCGCGACACGTTCTACACGAACAACGGACGCATGATGTTTGGCGGCGGCGGTATTACGCCGGATGTCGACGTGGAACTCGATCCGATGCCGTGGGTTGTCCAAGTGCAGGAACGCATGGCGATGTACTTCAAGTTCGCCGTGAAGATTCGTCCAAGCCTCGAAAAGGCAGGAGTCAAGGTGACCCCCGAATGGGTTGTACCAGACACACTCTTCTCACAGTTCAAGGCTTTCTGCAAAAAAGACACGAACTTCATGAAAGTGAAAAGCAACGCTCTTGTCGGCGTGGACCAGCTTGAAAAGAGCATCATCCGCGAACAGAATTACATGGGCGACAGCGCAAAGACCATTTCGGATTCGAATCTCGTCAAGAGAATCAACGAAATGCGCAAGGCTCTTGAAGATAACCGCGATGCCCAGTTCGAAGCCAACAAGGACTACATCAAGGACGGCATCAAGCGCGAGCTCTTAACGGCAATCGTGAACGACTCCGTCAGCACCGCTTTTTCGCTCAAGCGCGACAAGCAACTGAACGAAGCAATCAAATACCTGAGCGACATGCAGCTCTTCAAGAAGTCTATCAGCGCTCCGCCAAAACAAAAGAAGAATGTTGCAAAGCCAAAGAAATAACGGTTCAATTTGATTTCGTTAATAAACAAAATGGTTGAAGGTCTAGGACGTGTCGTCCGACGATTTTTGAACAAGGTTGTAGGTTACATCGTGTTCATCTGGGAATTGTTCAAGAACATTCCCGGAGCCTTCACCAATTTGCACACGACAGTAGAACAAATGCACCATGTGGGTATCACGAGTATTCCCGTGGTGTTCGCCGCATCGCTTGCAACAGGCGCCATCATGTCATGGCAGCTAGCCTACCAATTCGGCGACATGATTCCCATGATGTTTGTCGGCATGGCCGTTGGTAAATCCGTGATGGTGGAACTTTGCCCGATTCTTACCGCAATGGTTCTCGCCGGGCGAATTGGCGCTTCGATGTGCTCGGAACTTGGAACGATGGCTGTTACCGAGCAGCTTGACGCATACAAAGTATTAGGTTTAAACCCTTATAAATATTTACTGGCACCAAGACTTATAGCAACCGTCATTATGCTTCCGGTACTGACAATTTTGAGCATCTTCATCGGCATTGTCGGTGGTTACGAAGTCGCACACTTGTACAAGGAAGTTTCGTTCTCGGTGTTCTTTTACGGCGTACGCATGTTCTACCAGAACTGGGACCTGGTCGTTGGCCTCATCAAGGCTACCCTTTACGGATTTTTCATTTCGAGTTACGCTTGCTTCTTCGGTTTCTTTACGCACAGCGGTGCAGAAGGCGTGGGCAAGAGCACCAAGGCGACAGTCGTTGCCGGCATGACAAGCATCTTGATTGGCGGGTTCACCCTTTCCAAACTACTGCTTGTTTAACGTGATAAATTTGTACAAATGTTTGAGACCAAACGAAAAAGTAACAAGAGTTATACAGGGAATAAACTTCAGGACGTCAGCGTCCTTTTAGAGCATGTACTTTTAAAGAACCACATTTCCGAAGATATCCATTTCAAGACGATATCCGAGCGCTTCTCGGAAGTGGTCGGCCCCCTACTTGTAAACCATGTCAAGCCCATAGAAATCAATAAAAACATACTGGTGCTACATGTTGCAAATTCGTCGCTCAAATTCGAATTGAACATCCAAAAAAAAGCTATTATTGCTAAGTGTAATACCCTTTTAGGGAGACCGTTTATTCAAGGAATACGTTTCGGCTAAAAGGGGTTTAATAGAGGAATTATGGCAGAAGAGACAGAAGAAGTAAAAAAGGCGGAAGCAGATTATAGCGGTTCAAGCATTACCGTTCTCGAAGGTCTAGAAGCAGTTCGTGTCCGCCCTGCAATGTACATTGGTTCCACCGATATCCGCGGTTTGCACCACCTCGTTTGGGAAGTGGTCGACAACTCCGTGGACGAAGCCTTGGCCGGTTTCTGCAACCATATCGAAATTTCCATTTTGCCGGGTAACGGCATCCGCGTGACCGACAACGGTCGTGGCATTCCGACAGATATCCACCCGAAAGAAAAGGTGGGCACCATCCAGGTCGTGATGACCAAGCTCCATGCCGGTGGTAAGTTCAACAACAGTTCATATAAGGTTTCCGCCGGCCTCCATGGCGTGGGCGTGAGCTGCGTGAACGCACTTTCTAACAAGCTTATCGTAACAGTTCGCCGCAATGGCAGAGTTGTCCGTCAGGAATTTGCTCGTGGCATTCCGACCGGCCCGCAAGTCGATATCGGACCGTCCGATGGAACAACCGGAACTTCTGTAGAATTTTATCCGGACGATACGATTTTCAGCGAAACTGTTTACGTGTACGATACACTCGCCACGCGTTTCCGCGAACTCGCATTCCTCATGAGCGGGCTTCGCTTGACTCTCACGGACGAACGCGATCCGGAACACAAGCAGACCGATACGTTCTGCTTCCCCGGTGGCGTTTCTGAATTTGTGCGCTACGTCGATGAACACCGCACTCCGCTTTTTGCAGAACCGATACACTTGTTGCTCCCGGATGGCCAGTACCCACTCGAAGTGGCCATGTGGTACAACGACGGCTATCAGGAAAACTTTTTCAGTTTCGTCAACAACGTAAATACGTACGATGGCGGAACTCACGTGACGGGTTTCAAGACAGCCCTCACCCGCGTCATCACGAAGTTTGCACAGGACATGCCGAAAGGCAAAAAAGAAGCGCAGATTACCTCCGACGATATTCGTGAAGGCCTTACCGCCGTTATCGCCATCAAGGTTTCTCAGCCGCAGTTCGAAGGCCAAACCAAGCGTAAGCTCGGCAACTCCGAAATCGCAGGCTATGTCGCTTCCGCTTTCGGCGCGAAGCTCGAAGAGTACTTCCAGGAAAATCCGGCAGCCGTCAAGATTATCTTGGACAAAGTTTATAACGCCGCTGTGGCTCGTGAAGCTGCCCACCGCGCACGCACACTCGCCCGCCGCAAGAACGTTCTTGAAAGTGGCGGCCTTCCGGGCAAACTCGCCGACTGCTCCAGCCGCGACCCGAAGGAATGCGAAATGTTCATCGTGGAAGGTGACTCTGCAGGTGGTTCTGCAAAGATGGGCCGTAGCCGCGAATTCCAGGCAATCCTCCCGCTCCGTGGTAAAATCTTGAACGTGGAAAAGGCAAGCCTCCACCGCGTGCTCGACACTGAAGAAATCCAGAACCTCGTGAACGCCATCGGAACTGGTATCGGAACGGAATTCAAAATTGAAAAGCTCCGTTACAACAAGATTATCATTATGACCGATGCTGATGTGGACGGCTCTCATATCCAGACGCTTTTGCTCACGTTCTTCTTCCGCTACATGCGTCCGTTGATCGATGCAGGACATATCTTCCTCGCCATGCCTCCTCTGTACAAGCTCAAGATTGGGCAGAAGGAACGCTACCTGTTCGATGAAAACGAAAAGGACAAGGTAATGGCCGAAGTCGAAGACAAGAAGAATGTCACGATTACTCGATTCAAAGGTTTGGGCGAAATGTCGCCGGAACAGTTGAACGAAACGACCATGGATCCGAAAACACGTTTCCTTAAGCAGTGCCATGTGGAAGACAGCGTACTTGCCGACCAGATATTCAGCATGCTCATGGGCGAAGACGTGGAACCTCGTCGCAAGTTCATCGAAACAAACGCATATAAAGTCTTGAACGATTTGGATATTTAAATGAGTCCGACGAAAGCCGACTTCAAAGCCGTTTTATCCCAAGCTCGCGACTTGGTGAAAATGGAACTGGACAAAACGGAACAAGTCATTATGCAGGTGGCAAAAAACGCGCCCGCAGGGATTAGTGACCGCCTTGTAACGCTGTTCAGCCGCAAAGGCAAACGCATCCGATCAACGCTCCTTTGCTTGCTCGCAAACTGCGGAACGCAAAAGCCAGACATCAATCGCGTGGCTCACGCCTGCGCTGCCGTGGAGCTGCTGCACCTCGCAAGTTTGGTCCACGATGACATCATCGACGGGACCGATGTCCGCCGCGGACAAAAAACGGCCCACCGAGAATGGGGTACACAAGTTGCTGTTTTGATTGGCGACTATGTACTTTCGCAGTCCATGCGCTGTGTCATTGACGAAGAAGCCCGCAACGTACCGCTAATCATTTCCGACGCAGCAGACAAGCTCATCATCGGCGAAATTCAGGAACTCGACCATTGCGGTGACATGGGACTTTCCCGTAAAGCCTACAACGAAATCATCGACGGAAAGACGGCTGCACTCATTGATGCGGCAGCTCGTCTCGGTGGCATCATGGCAGGCTTTGACCAACCTATGGTTGATGAATGTGCCAAGATGGGAACGCACTTCGGGATAGCATTCCAGATTATCGACGACCTGCTCGATTACGGATACGGTTCCGTGAATATGGACAAAGCGAAATTCACCGACCTTTCGAACGGGCTTATCACACTCCCGTTGCTTTACTACTTCGAAGATTGCACCGCCGAAGAACGCAGCGAAATGGAAGGCTTTATCGCGAAAGCGTCTGCAGAAGGGATTCCCGAAAAAATTCAGGACCGCCTG
The DNA here is from genome assembly GCA_902762795.1 of Fibrobacter succinogenes. GTDB lineage: Bacteria > Fibrobacterota > Fibrobacteria > Fibrobacterales > Fibrobacteraceae > Fibrobacter > Fibrobacter succinogenes_E. Next base: position 14,023 of record CACWPM010000026.1, read on the forward strand.
ATGGCAAGAAAGAGCTTTGCAAAAGCGAAAGCCGAAGCCCAGGAACACTTGGAACAAGCGCTTGCCATTGCCGACAAGTTCCCGAAGAGCAACTTTACCGAAGAAATCGTCGCCATGTTCTCTAGCATGAGCGAGCGCGGGAACTAAGGCGGCTTCGCCGCAGTAGGCAGAGGTTACCTTTGCCCACATAAGTGCTTCAGCACTTATGTGGGCATGGCCACCTTTAGGTGGGTGATTAGTCATTGATTATTAACGTTATAAAAAACGCGGTCACAACGGTCGCGTTTTTATTTCTAATTCCTAACTCCTAATTACTAATGAGAATAATACTTCGTATTATTCTCAACTGCTAGGCTCGGAAAGTCTCGAAAAGCGGACGAAGCAGTCAAAAATTATTTGACTATTTCTGAGCTCAAGAGATAACGCTTTAGCGTTAAATAGGCTTGCAAGCAATCCTGCTTCGCTCGCCTTACGCAGTTGTTATTTCTTGCGCATCCAGACGAGCAAGAATGCAAACACGGACAAGAAGCATATAACGATGATAATCCAGAACGCGATTGGCGAACCGACCGTGGCATCGCCGTTCATACCAAACGGGAGCTTCACGTTCATGCCGAACAAGCTTGCGAAGAAAGTCGGGAGCGAAATAGAAATCGTCACGATAGTGAGGTTCTTCATCAACTGGTTCACGTTGTTGTTGATCACGCTTGCGCGGGCATCCATCATGGATGTCAAAATGTTGGCGTAGATGTTCGCCTGTTGCAGGCTCTGACCATTTTCGATCTGGATATCTTCAAGGAGTTCGCGTTCGGCTTCGGTCCAGTTGAGGCTACGCCCAAGCTGCAACTTGCGCAAGAGCGTATCGTTGCTGTTCAAGGCGCTCACGTAGTAAATCAAGCCCTTGTTCAAGCTGAACATAGAGAGAAGGTACTTGTTTTCCATCGACGTGTTGAGGCGCTGTTCCAAGTCGTCATTGATGCGGTTGATGATCTTCAAGTGTTCATTGAAATGCGCGATGGCAAAACTCAATACACGGAGCACAAACGTATTCAAGCTGTCGATTTTCGAGAACTTGCGCTCATCCATCACCGGGATGTCGCTGTCCGTCAAAAGCAAAACCCAATCCTTGAAAATGAATATGCCAAAAGATTCCACACGGAACTGGAAATTATCTTCGGCAGAATAATTCTTGGGCTTTTTAAACACGATGGTCGTAAAATCATCGTCGTATTCGATACGGGAAAGCTCGTCAGAGTCAAATGCGGAGGCAATCGTATGTTCAGTAATTTCGTACTCTTTGACAAGAACGCTGCGCTGTTCCTGGCTTAAAGAACCCATCATAACGATGTCAGCAGCTTCTTCGTTCGGAGCTACTGAGAGACGACCGGATTCGATTTTGTAATACTTGAGCATACCGCCCCCTTTATCGAACAGGCACAATATAGTAAATAGTAGCCCGTAGGCAGTAGCAGTAGGAAGAAAAGCCAATAAAAAAAAGCAGATAGTAGTAACAAAAAGCCCCAGCTTAATGCCGGGGCTCTCTAGTCTTAAATCTGTAGCCGCGTAGCGGCGTTCTACAAGCGAAGCGGTCTAATTACACACCCTTCTTGAACTTCTTGCTCCACCAGAGAACGATCGGAGAGCAGACGCACACAGAAGAGTAAGTACCGATAAGGATACCGAAGCACTGAACGAGACCGAAGTCGCGGATGGAAGAACCACCCTTAACAGCGAGAACCACGCAAACGAAGAGCGTCGTGAGAGAGGTAATCACCGTACGGCTGAAGCACTGGTTCAAAGAGCTATTGATAGTCTGTTCGTACTTGGCAGAACCGAAGAGAGCAGTATTTTCACGGATACGGTCGAAGTTCACGATGGTATCGTTCACAGAGTAACCGATCATCGTGAGGAGCGAAGCAATCAAGGCGCCATCGAAGGAGAGGCTGAAGGCGGAAATGAAGCCAAGCGTGATGAGGGTATCGTGAATAAGGCCAAGCACAGCGGAAACACCGAAGCCAAGGCCCAGCTTACCAAAGCGGAACCACACGTAGAGGGCAATGCAGAGCCATGCGATAATCACAGACAAAATAGCATTGAAGCGAAGTTCCTTACCGATAGTCGGACCCACAGTGTCCTTAGCCACGATTTGGCACTTCTGGTTTGCAGCTTCGAAAGCCCTTGCCATAGCAAGTTCGAAGTTCGCATCATCAGCACGGACGCTGATCTGGTAAGAGTTAGCAGACGTACCGCCGAGAGAACGGACACGAGCGCCCTGGATGCCGGCCTTGCTTAAAGCCTTGTTCAAGTCGGTTTCGTGCTTGGCATCATCCTGATACTGGATCGTATAAACCTGGCCACCCGTGAAGTCGATGCTGAAGTCAAATCCCTTCACAGCGATGCAAGCGATACTTGCAATGATGAGGATCCAGGAAAGAAGCTTGAACTTGCCACGGTTCTTCATAATCTGAAGATTTGCGTTGTTCAAAGTCTTGAAGCCAGAACCGATAGAAAGCGTAGTTCTGTCACGCTTGGCAAGTCTCCAATCAAACACTGCACGCGAGACCGTGATAGCGCAGAAGAGAGAAGTGAGGATACCGATCGTTAACGTAAGACCGAAACCCTTGACGGAACCCGTACCGATTTTGTACAAAATAAGACCAGTCAAGACCGTCGTCAAGTTGGAGTCCAAAATGGCGCTGAATGCACGTTCATAACCCTTGGCAACAGCGGCGCGAGCCGTGAGGCCGTTCTTGAGTTCTTCACGGATACGTTCGTAAATAATCACGTTCGCGTCAAGAGACATACCGACAACGAGGATGAAGCCTGCGATACCCGGCAACGTAAGCGTCGCGTTGAACACAGACATCACGGCGGCAGTCACGAGGGCGTTGATCATCACGCCGATACTTGCGATGAAACCACCGAGACGGTAGTAAGCGACCATGAACACCAAGCAGAGCAAGAGGCCGATAGCACCGGAACCGAAGCCCTGGACAATGTTTTCTTCACCGAGGGTAGCACCGACGCTACGGCTTTCGATGATCTTCATCGGAGCCTTGAGGGCACCAGCCTTCAAAACGACCGCGAGGCGGTTTGCTTCGGCCATATCGTCAAGACCAGTAATCTGAGCTTCACCATTCGGGATACGGTCACGGATGACCGGAGCGGAAATGACTTGATTATCAAGGACGATAGCCATCTGCTTGCCGACGTTAGCAGCAGTCACAGCCGAGAACTTTTTAGGACCGATGCCACCAAAGCGGAGGTTCACGGCAACTTCACCGGCACTCATACCATCGCTCACGCGGTACGGACGAGCATCCGTAATATCGTCACCGCCCATTTCTGCACGGCGCTTGAGGAGGTAAAGACGCTTGGCCTTGATGTTTGCATCGCGGCGGAGCTTTTCAAGACCGCTGCCAAAAGCGAAAGCGACATCGCGCGGGATGAGCTTCTGCACACCTTCAGTGGCAAGGAGCTTTTTCACCTTTTCGACGCTTTCTTCAGCAATGAAACCGCCATTGCCAAAAGAAATGAAGAACGAAGAAAGGGACTGTCCGACCACCTCTGCCGGAGCGGCTTCAGCGGTAGCGGAATCCTTCGTTTCCGAAGTTTCAGTCTTAGCAACGCCACCAGCGAGAAGTTCTTCATCAGACAAGGCCTTTTCCTTCTTCACAGAATCCTTCTTGGAAGAATCCGTCACAGCGGAATCGGCAACAATGTCGGTCGTCTGGCGAGTCAGGTAGCCATCAATAAGGCTAACAACCTGCGTAAACTTTTCGGATTCGGCGAGAATCTTGAATTCGAGCTTAGCCGTAGAACCCACGAGAGACTTCGCCGTGGAGTCATCCACACCAGCCAGTTCAACGAGAATGCGGTCATCGCCAGTCGGAGAAATCTGCGGTTCGGAAAGACCGTACTGGTCAACACGGTTACGAATAATTTCAAGAGACTGAGCCTGGATGTCCTTGATATCGTCACCATCCTTGAGACCGGACTTGTCGATCTGGAGAGTGATGCTCGTACCACCGGCAAGATCCAAACCGAAGTTGACGGAACGGGAACTCAGTTTCGGATTTTCTTTAAGGAAGGCCTGCTTGGCTTCACCTTTCTTGGAGTGAACCTGGATAGACGGCCATACAGAGATGGCTGAAAGAATAATGACGAGGAGAATGATAATTTCTCGCAAGCCGAATTTGTGTTTATTCATTTGTAATCCCTTAATAAGGCATTAAACATACTAGTTGCGGGGTCAAATTTAGAAAAAAAGAACTTAGAACTTAGAACTTAGAACTTAGAAACAAGCTCATTTATAGACCTTTGCGAAAAAAAATATTGAGAAACCCCGAAAAACGTCATAGCGAGCGAAGCGAAGCAATCTATACGTTCGAATAGTATAAATAATATAGAGAGGGGAAAGCCTTCCCCTGATTGCATCTTAGACGACAGAACGCTTCGCTACAGACGAAAGAGGAAAGAAATTACTAAATAAACATCTATAGTCTTTCGTCTGTAGGGCCAAGGCCCGTTCTTTCGTCTAATATTCCATCACCCCTTCTAGCGGAGGCTCAGACGCCGCCCCCGCAACGCCCGGCTTATAGCAGTCGGAAGTAGGAAGTAGACAGTAGGAAGTAGGAAGAAAAAAAGTGTTTCCGTCATGCCCGCCACCGAGAAGGCATCTCCCATCCTGCAGCAAAAAGTCTACTGTTCACTTAATTTCGAACAACGGATCGGGCTTTGCCGCAGTAATCGCGAGCGTCATTTTCGTCTTGCCTAATGCACGGACAATTTCCAGACGCCCCGCACTATAAGCAATCTCAAGAGAACCATCCCGAAGCACGTGATTTTTCTTGCGAAGCTCTATCAACCCTTTCATATATTCATATATAGGATGAGTCAGCCCTTCAGACAACTTATCCCACGGGAACGACCTGCGATTGTCAGGATCCTTGCCACCCGCCATGCCAATCTCGTCGCCGTAATAGACGCACGGGGCGCCCGGCAAAAAGAATAGAATCGAAAGCGCAAGCTTTACACGCTGTAAATTTGAGCACGGAAGCGAGGCCAACCTAACCGTATCGTGACTTCCGAGCAAGTTCATTTGCACGCCAAAACGCCCTTCCGGGAACGCCTCCCGCAAGCGCTTCGCGAATTCAGCCATGTCAATCGGGCTCTCGTCAAAGAGGTACGCGAGCACAGCCTTACGCAAGGGATAATTCATCACGCCATCGAACTGGTCGCCCTTGAGCCAACGCGAAGGCTCGTCCCAAATTTCACCGACAATATACGCTTCGGGGTTTATCGCCTTGATGCGGCGGCGGAACTCCTGCCAGAAGCTATCGTCGTCAATCTCGTTCGGGACATCGAGACGCCAACCGTCAATGCCGCGTTTCATCCAGTACTCGCCCACCGAGAAAAGGTAATCGCGAACGTCCGGATTGTCGGTATTGAACTTCGGAAGCGCAGGATACCCCCACCAGCAATCGTAATTGGGCTTGCCCGAATATGCATGGAGCGGCCATCCATGCACATGGAACCAGTCCACGTACGGAGAATTCCTACCCAGTTCCATCAAGCTGTTGAACTGGAAAAATCCGCGCGAGCAATGGTTGAACACGCCGTCTAAAATCACGCGGAGCCCAAGCTTGTGCGCTTTCTTGACGAGATTGTCAAAATCCTTGAGCGTTCCAAGCACCGGATCAATTTCAAAGTAATCGACTGTATGGTAGCGGTGGTTTGAATTGCTCTTGAAAATCGGGCAAAGGTAAATGGCGTTCACGCCAAGCGAGGCGATATATTCAAGCTTTTCGTTAATGCCAGCGAGATTTCCGCCGAACATGTTCTCACGTGTCGGAAGCGTATTCCATTCCACGAACTTCCCGACCGCCTTGTACTTTGCACTACGGCAAAAACGGTCCGGAAAAATTTGATAGAAAACAGCGTCTTTGATCCAGGTGGGGAATGGCATGTGTAGTAGGAAGTAGGAAGTTAGAAGTAGGAAGTAAACAGTGGTTAGTGGTTAAGGTTTTGCCATCCTCGAAGCGATCATCCTCGACCGAAGGGAGGGGATCCAGTGAAGGTATGGGCTCGGGGCTTACGCCCCTTGGGATATGAGGTATGAGCTATTGTAATAAGAAAGCCCCAAAGCCTTGCAAAGCAAGGCGTGCCCAAGCGTAGCGAGCTCAAAGCGAGTTTACGAGCTATACAAGACTTGCCAATTTATTGGCTTAGTCGTTGTTATGCCCTTTGGGTAGACCTCATAGCTCATAGCCCAAGCGTAGCGTGCCCAACGCCTAAATTTTCCACAGCGGACGCGACCTGCGGTCATCGACAAGCTTGTGAATCTCCGAGACCAATCCAGAATTCGCAAGCAAGTCCTCGACACTGCACGGCATGCGGTACGTCCAATTTTTGCCACCAACGGTTCCCGGAATGTTGACACGCTCTTCCTTCGGATCGCATGCAGAAAGCACCGACGAAAGTGCAAAGTAATCCTGAATCGGCGGAATGCAGAACAAACTATTCGCAGAGAACACATGCGCGAGAATGTCCCGCACCACAGGCGGAGAAAGCTTTTCAGGAGCAACACCCGGCAATCCTGCATGAGACCAGTAGAAACCTCTGTCGAAATCACTCTCTTCCCAGAGGCCACGCAAAGTCGAAGTGTCATGACAACTCGTCGTGCAAACGGAGAGACGCGGGTATTCATCCATACTGTAATACGGAGAATAAGGCACATTCCAGTTACGAGCCCAGCGTTCAATACGCAGCGACATGATGTCGAGTTTCTTGAGCACGGTAGGTACGCACGGCGGCACGGCGCCAAGGTCTTCGGCGCAAACAAGCATATCCGTTTCATTTGCCAGTACAGACAAAAGTTTCATCGCGTTCTGCTCCCATAGAGCATTTTGCGCCTGTTCGTTCTGGCCAATCAGTTCATGAAGTTTATCTTGTTCGTTCTGCGGGAGCGTAAAGAGCACAGGCTGGTTGTACCAGTACCAATACGGATAAAATGTATTTTCGTCTCCTGTCGGAATGAATACGCGATTCCAATAAACACGGAGCATGGAATCCTTGATTTCCTGCGGTTCGTCAAGAGCCAGGATAGCGCGTTCCGACAAGAGCTCCGGCTTGAGGATAAAGCGGTCCACGGTCCCGGGCAAATTTTCGAAGTACTTGGAAACAAGCCATTCCGTCTCTGTACCAAGGAACTCACGCAACTGGTCCACAGAGAAGTTCGGCCGGCGCAAATATTCAAGCGATTCGCGGCAGAAACCCGCATTGCGCAGCACATCCCACGTGAGCGGGATCGACGGCATGAAGCGCCCCAAAATGCCAGTCGTTTCCGTTTCGGGGATTGCCCAGATGCGGAAGAAGCCGAGCACATGGTCAATGCGATAAGCATGATAAAACTTGCTCGCCTGAGCCAAACGTCGACGCCACCAGCCAAAATCATCGGCTTCAAGCACGTCCCAGCGGTAAGTCGGGAAGCCCCAGTTCTGGCCACCGTAGCTGAACATGTCTGGAGGCGCCCCCGCACGGTCTGCAAGGGAGAAGTACTTGCGGTCAAACCACACATCGGCGCTGTCTTCGTTGATGAGAATAGGCACATCGCCTTTCAAGCGCAGTCCGAGCTTGGAGACCTCGTTCACAGCAGCGGTAAACTGCCCTTCGGCGGTGTACTGCATCCAAGCCTGGAACAGCACATCCTTGTAGTTTTTCATCCAAAGTTTATCTATATCGGCAGCGGAAGGATTCTGGAATTTTTTCCAATCCTTCCAACTAGCTTCACCGTTCTGAGCCTTGAGCGTACAATAGACGCAATAGGATTTGACCCAGGCGTTCTTGTCAATCCATGCCAGGAGTTTCTTAGAAGACTTGAGAACATCGTAGCAGGAATCAAAAATTTTACGCAGGATAGCGCGCTTCCAAGTAGTAATGCGGTAGTAGTCTACGCGCTCGATGCCAGCAAACTGTTCGCACGCCTTTTCAATTTCATGTTCGAACGAAGAAGCGCCTTCGACAGACTGCACGTTGATGAATACTGGGTTCAAGGCAAAAGCACTGCGGGCACTGTAAGGACTCGGCTCGGACCCTGTATCGTTTACAGGCAAAAGCTGAATGATATTGAAACCACAGAACTTGGACCATTGGGCAAAAGGAATCAAGTCCAAAAATTCGCCAATGCCAATACTGTGTTTGCTATGAAGACTGAAAAGAGGAACGGCAACGCCGGTTTGGAAAGAAGTTAAATCACCATATCGCATGGTTCAAATATAACTCCAAATTTTTAAAAGAATCTTTCAAAATACGCGCAAATAAAAAAAGGCTCGGAAACCCGAGACCACTTTCTGTTTTCTTAATCTTTCTTTAATAATTAAGCACGCTTACTGTACTTCTTAAAGCTCTTGATCAAGAGGGCGGCGAGAATGCAATACATTTAGACTCCTTGTTTTGACGGCGCCAATATTAACAAATTTTTACTACCACGTCAAGGGATTTTAGTATATATTTCGGCAACTTTTTAGACAAATCGTCCATAACAGTATAGAGGCCACCTCTAGACGCCAACTTTCCCCACATCCTTTTTTTATTTTGTAAAGGTATGTTTTCTCTGAAAAAAATTTTATTTCTTACAAGCTTTTTGTTCGAATTCACATTTGCTGAAGATATTGAAAAGCTCTACGATTCTGATTACCATATATACAAAACAGAAATAGATTCTACAGAAATCTACGAACGCATGATTCTTCAAGAACAGAGTAATGCATCCACAACAGTAGGTCAAATTCTACTCGGTTTTGGGATCCCCTTAACTATCGGAGGAGGCATTGCAATTTACAAGACAGCAACGTTTGATGACGATGAACAATTCAATACCGCAGCATTCGGCATTCCTCTAGCAATCATAGGCGTTCCAATGATACTTTACGGCATCTACGACATTGCAAAATCCACAAGTCACGCACAAAAGTACAAAGAACTAAAAAAGCGATATTTCTACTACAAATACAAAAAGCAAAAACAGACTGCTCAAATTTTTATAATACCACTAATCAGCATACATTCCCAAGCAGGCCTCGGCATGCTTCTAAAATTCTAAAACGTAAAAAAAAAAGCAAAGCCACGGGGAATCCGTGGCATCGCGTTCAGTTTGGTTGGAGAGAGAAAAAATCTTTTCGATTATGCGCGCTTGGCGTATTTCTTAAAGCTCTTGATCAAGAGGGCGGCGAGAATGCAGTACATTTAGACTCCTTGTTTTTGACGGCGCCAATGATAACAATTTTTTACTAACGTTTCAAGGGGGAAAAATATAAATTTGCGCAAATTTTTTAAAACGTGCATTTAAGACAGCCATGCCCGCGAAAGCGGAATGACAACATCCCGCAACATACAATTCAAGACTCAAAAGAACACAAATCTTGCGATTGTTCTATATATATCGCAATCCCCGGGGTGAAAATTTGGTAAATTCCCTACATGAAACGTTTTTTGATTTTATGTCTCAGCCTAACAGCATTTGCAAACGCAACGCATAAGATAACGATAAAAGAGGACCGCGTCGAAGCCGGCCAGATATTCCATTTGCAACTGCAAATTCCATTAAAAGAACTGCCTAAAAATAGAAGTACACCGCAGCTTAAAATCCGCAACGACTTTAGACTTCTTGGACTCGACAGTGCAAAAAATCCGATGACATACGAGGCATTGACGACGACTCGTGTCGGTCACAGGATAACCGTCGATACAGCGCAAGTCTATACATTCCAGGTGAAAGCTCCGCAAAAAACAGGACAATTCGACCTCGGGTCGCTAAGTTGGAAAGTCAAAGGCAAGCAAAGCATCATCAGCGACAACTACCAAGTAACCGTATCCCGCCCTTACAGCGCCCCAGCCTTAGAAGCAAGCATGACAACAAGCAAGCAAAGAGTTTATGTAGGCGAACAATTCGGCATTAACTTCGAGTTGCATTCATACGAGAACTGCATAAGCGTCTTGGGTTCTAACAGTGTTGACTTCGGCAATAATTTCACCTCTTACCGCAACGACAATCTTAAAACGGAAAGCAAAGACTTCGGATATCATGAAAGTCTGACAACGATTCCTTTTGCATGGTGGCTCATCCCGAACAAAAGCGGAACACTAGAAATCCCGCCCGTCAACTTCACATACTCATCAATGGGCGAACCAAAGACTGTTAAAGAAGAAAAACAATTGAATGGCCATACGTTCACTAGCACCCACACCTCACAGGAACTCGTCGAAAAAGAAGCCTTTACCGCCCCCATCTCCATTACGGTCCTCCCGCTCCCGACTAGAGGCATGCCTACGGATTTTTCAGGAATGGTCGGCTCTTACAAATTCAAAGCCTCTTTCGACCGTACAAAAATTAAAATCGACGAAGCCATTACACTAATCGTCAACATCAGCGGCGACGGCGCAATAGGAAACATCACAAATCCGAAGCTCCCCGACCTAAGCGATTTCCGTTGGGAACTCCCCGAAATAAACATTAACGAAAGAATTGAAGACACAAAAGTTATCACCACCAAAGACATCAAAATGGCGCTCTACCCGAGAAAAGCGGGAACCTTCAAAATCCCCGCCATTACATATTCCTGGTTCAATCCAGGCAAGAAGAAATACGAAACAGCATCCGCAGGCCCATGGACTATCGAAGTCGAATAGGATCTAACAACATGAAACGATTTTTCCTTTTATTTTTCAGTCTCGCCGCATTTGTAAACGCAGCGCCCTATACGAACATCGTCAATGACGTCATTCAAGCCGAAGAAACATTCATTTACGAGCTCATCGTCCCGCACACGGATCTTCCCAAAAACAGAAGCGCGCTCCGACTGGAAACTCGCAACGACTTCAAGCTTCTTAAAATCGACAGTACCGACGAATTAAGGCCTCTAGACAAAAACGACTCTTTTACCATGTTTTTCGGCGGCCCCAAAGCTCAAAAAACGCGCATTTACTCATTCCATATCAAAGCTCCGAAAAAATTAGGAAAGCAGGATCTCGGATCGCTCTACTGGAACGCCGACGGAAAAACAACGACTATCGAAAAAAACATTTCGGTTTACGTGCATCGCCCCTACAGTAAAGACGCTCTCGATGTAAGTCTCGTCCCCAGCAAAACAACCGTTTACGAAGGAGAAACGTTCAACATTACGCTCCATTTCCATTTGTACGATCATTTCCACCTCCCCTTGCAACAACCCGTCATGGACACAAGCAGCAATTTTAACATCAGTCTCATTGAAAAAACAAAAACAGACTACAAGCCCGTCGAAGGCACCAACAACGAACTCGAAGCGTCCATGTTATTTGCTTGGCTCAGTCCGACCAAGAGCGGAAAACTCGCAATTCCGCCCATTAAGGTCAACTATACACAGAGCACTAAAGCTGATGTCGTCAAGACAAAAACACTAAATAGCACATCTTATGAAATCAAAAATGATACCCTTTCAAAGGTAGCCATAGCCGCCCCGCAATCTATAACGGTTATTCCGCTCCCAGCCGACAACAAGCCCTCAAACTTTTCGGGGATGGTCGGAGAGTTCAGTTTCGATGCAAACTTTGACCATACACACCTGAAAATCGGTGACGCCCTCACGCTCAACATAAACATCAGCGGAGATGTCCCTTCAGGATTTATCGCCAACCCGAAAATTCCCGACTTCATCGGCTTCCGCTGGGAAATTCCTGATATAACCATCGTCAAGAAACAGGAAAATTCCAAAACCATCACATCCAAAAATATCAAGGTGATTCTTTATCCTAAGGAAAAGAAGGTCTTCGAAATCCCCGCCATTACATATTCCTGGTTCAATCCAGGCAAGAAAAAATACGAAACAGCATCCGCAGGCCCGTGGACCATCGAAGTCGAATAAAAATCCGACCATAGCCCCCATCTCGTCCGCTAAAATTTGGTAAATTATGGGGCATGAAACGATTTTTGCTTTTATGTCTCAGTTTAACAGCATTTGTAGGCGCAAAGCCCACTCTTCAAGTCGATAGCGACCGCATCGAAGCGGGTCAGACATTCAATTTGCAGTTCATCATCCCAATTCAGGAACTGCCACAGAACAGAGGCGCGCTCCGCCTCGAAACCCGCAACAACTTCAAGTTCCTCGGGCTCGACAGTGCCGATCAGGTGATGCGCCCGGACATGGAAGACATTTTCAGTTCATTCTTCGGCGGAGGCGGAAGAGCTTACAAGGCCCGTGTCTATTCGTTCAAGGTTAAAGCCCCAAAAAAGACAGGTACGCAAGACCTCGGAAAGCTAATATGGATGATTGGCGGCGAAGCAAGCACCATCAGCAACGAAATTCCGATAACCGTGCAGCGATCCTACAACGATGAAGCGCTTGCCGCAAGCCTTACCCCAAGCAAGAAGACCGTTTATGAAGGCGAGCAATTCAGCGTCACCCTTAGCCTCCACACTTTCGAGCATTTCCAGGGCGGCCTCCAGGCCACCGACATGAGCACCGGCAACGATTTCATCGTCCACCGCAACGATCTTTCGAATTTGGATTTTAAACCGGTCGAAGGCGCCCGCCGCGAAATGAAGGCATCCGCCAAATACGCATGGTTAAGCCCGACCAAGAGCGGCGCGCTCCAAATTCCGTCATTCAAGTTCAAGTACACCAAGCTCGGAGAACCCAAGGTCGTCGAAGAAAAGAAGCAGATGGGCGCCATGTCGTTCTCGAGCCGAAGCGTCAAGCAGGAATCCATCGAAACGGAAACCTCCACCACCCCGCTTTCCATCACCGTTCTCCCGCTCCCGACCGAAGGCAAGCCCGAAGATTTCTCGGGAATGGTCGGCAACTACAGCTTTAGCGCGAACTTCGACCGCACAAACCTCAAGGTCGGCGAAGCGTTAACGCTCGCGATTAACATCAAGGGCGACGGCACTCCGGGTACGATTGCCGAACCGAAGCTCCCCGCCTTTAGCGATTTCCGCTCGGTGCCCCCCGAAAACAGCATCGACAAGAAAGTAAAGGGCAACAAGGTTATCACCTCGAAGGATATCAAGGTATTCCTCTACCCGAAGAAAAAGGGGACCTTCGAAATTCCGGCCATTACATATTCCTGGTTCAACCCAGCCAAAAAGAAATACGAAACCGCATCGGCAGGCCCGTGGACTATCGAAGTTGAAAAAGGCGACGCCCCAGCAGAACCTATTTACCAGGCCCCTGTCGCAACAACACCCGGTTCTTCGACCCCAGCTGTGCAAAAGCAGGAAATCGAATTCCTCGGCAGCGACATCCGATTCATCCACCCGATCAAGGAAGTTTCCGAATCTAAAGCCCCGCACAGGAGCGCCTTGTTCTGGCTTCTTTTCCTCGCCGCAATTCCGTTCTACCTGATAGCAAACTTCGCCATTACAAGAAAGCGCAAGCGCAACAGCAACACGGCGCTCGTCCGCAAGGGCAAGGCAAACAAGCTGCTCAAGGAAAAATTCGCGAACGCCCGCGCGGCCCTCAAGAGTGGAGACGGCAAAGGCTTCTACGCCGCCCTCGAAAACGGCCTTATCGATTACCTCAGCAATTTGACGAATGTCGAATTCAAGGGCATGACCCGCCCGCAAATGAAGCAGGAACTTGCCAAGCGAGGAGTCAAGAGCGAAACGATTGAAGCCATCAACAGCTGGCTTGAAAAATGCTCGTTCGTGCGTTTTGCTCCGGTCACAGCAACGACCGAAGAACAGTCCCAAATGCTCGCGGATGTCGAAAAACTCTGCGAGGCGCTGAAGCTATAAGGAAGATTTTATGAAACCGAATAGAATTTTTTTGACAATCGCAGCAGCACTTTTGTTTATGGCTACCGTGAGCATTGCAGCCCCCACATGCGCGGGCCTCGAAGCCGGCACCAAAGCGTACAACGAGAACGACTTTGAACGCGCCATTGACGAATGGCGCACATGCGTCGACGAAGGCATCGTCAATGCAGACCTCTATTACAATTTGGGCAACGCCTATTACCGCAGCGGGAAACTCGGCTTTGCGATTTTCTACTACAAGTCCGCCCTCCGTTTGCACCCGAGCGACGACGACATCCAGCACAACCTTAATTTCGCACAGACCAAGACCCGCGACAAGGAAGGCGATGAAGAAGAGAACCCAATTCTCGAAGGACTCATGGATCTGCACCACGCAATTTCGCTCAAGAGCCAGATGAATATCGCGCTCGTACTCTTCTGGGCAATCGCGCTCATAATTCTCGCCCGCAGATTCGTAAACGGCAGCCGCGGCAAGAACATCTGCACAGGAGTCGTATTCGGCTTGAGCGTTATCCTCTGCACCATTGGCGCAAGCGCTGTCTACAAGATGATTGTCCTCGAAACGGACATCACGGGCGTCGTGACCGCCTCAAGCGCCGACGTGACAAGCGCCCCGAGCGACAAGTCGCAAACACTCAACACGCTTAGCGAAGGCACGAGCTTCGAAGTCATCGGCGAACAAGGAAACTTTGCGGAAATCCGCCTCGGCGAAAAAATCCGTGGTTTCGTGAAGCTCAGCGAAGTCGGGATCGTGAAGTAATTACAACATGGGTTTGTCCCAGGGGCTAACCCATGTAGTATCATTTCGAATAATGGGAATGGTGACTTCTGTAGGGAATTTTCCAGATTCCCTCGTTGGAACAACAGCTGTAACAACAGCTACAGGAAGCGCAATCATATCCAAAAACAACATAGTCATTACAGTTCCAGGGCGGCCTCTACCATCAGAAAAGAACGGCCAGTAACGCAACAAGCCCGCACTAAAATGATATGAGGACTCGCCGCGATACACCCACAAGCTTCCGTAAACAATTTCATTTTTACGAGCTTCCAAATAAATTGCATCTTCACTTGTTGAAGATTTAAAGCGGCAATAATCACTTGTCGGACAAACCTGTTCTCCATCGCAATAAATGGAATAATCCCCTTTGCCATCGGATACGGAAACCCTCATTTCGTAACGAGAAGCACACCCGACAAAAAACAGGGACAGAAATAAAACTATATATCGATTCATTTTACACGCAAAATATCTTTTTCAAGAGAGCGTATTTCCCTACTTCAAAAAATTATTACTGGATTGGCTTTTCCCACGGGAAATTCGCTTGAACAGAATCCTTAGGGCCAACAGTCAGGACCACTTCAGCAGGGAATTGCCCTGCTATTTTTGAAGGAGTCAAAAAGAATACCGGAAGCGTAAACATACCCGTCACCAATTCAAAAGCATCACTAGGGTGAGTCGATCTCATCCATTTTTCAACACCCCGACTTGGCAACGAGGTTCCACTTTCACGATAAACGCGAACGCCACCATAGATGACATTGTTTCTACAAACCTGTATATACATAGATTCGTTTTCCACAGGGGTAGAAAATTCACAGCTATCACTCCGAGTACAAACCAACTCACCATCCCGATAAATAGAGTAGTCGCTACGTCCATCCGAAATGCGGACTTTCATAGCAGGGCCGGACGCACAGGCGTTCAACAGGACAAATAAAATAATTAAAAGAAAATACCATTTCATGCCAGAACCACAATTGTCAAAAAATTTCATCATTTAATTCTGCTAGAAACGTAACTTACAATAGGAATAAAGTCATTAGGCACATAGGCGATGTGGCCATAAGACCATACAAGCTTATCGTTTTTCTTTCGCTTTTCAAAAATGACCGCGACACCGGTATCGTCACGAAAAAGCTTTATTTGCAATAGGTAATCGCTATCTTTTTTATTTGGCACAATGGCATAGCCGTCAATGGAAGCGTACTCCTTTACTAAAGAAATAATTTTTTTCGCATAATCTTCATGGACGCCCTTTAGTTGCACAGGCAAAATAAAATACTCCGTCTTCGCCCACAAGGCCGAAGCAAGCAATAGAACAATTGCAATGTAGCGAATCATATTATACCTAAAATAGAAATTGCAAGTCCCAACCTCTTAGGCTCGGTAAAAAACAAGAGCGATTAGAACTGTATGGATCCCCTTCGCAAGAGCAAAACGAGACATAACAGTTTCCCTCCCTTCGAATGACGGCTTCGAGAATGACCGTGGCTGCAACACTCGCCTTTTGAGGTTGGCCCTACGCGTTGCTCCGAGGATGACAGATTCGAGAATGAGATAAAACCTAATACCTATAACCTACAACCCTAAAGCTTACACAATCTGGCCGCCGCCGAGGACCATGTCGCCATCGTAAAAGACGGCACACTGCCCCGGTGTCACGGCAAAGAGCGGTTCGTCAAAGACGGCGACCGCCTTGTTTGTATCGACAATTGTAATTTCGCAGCCTACGGCACGCTGGCGATAACGCACCATGCCTTCCGCGCGGAACGTCGTCCCGACCTCCCGCGCACCGCCGTGCCATTCGCAGTTCACCATTTCCACACGGTCAAAACAGACCGACGACTTGTCACCCGTCACCACAATATCGCCCGTTTCCGGGTCCACGTGCTTCACGAACGCAGGCACGCCAATCGCCACGCCCAGACCTTTGCGCTGGCCGACCGTGTACTTATGGAACCCATCGTGCGTATTCCACACCTTGCCCTTTTCATCTACGAAACGGCCCGGGCGCGTCATCTCGCCAAAACGGTCCTTCAAAAATTCAGTGTATTGCGAGCCGTAAATATCGAAGCAAATGTCCTGGCTGTCGCCCGTTTTTGCATTCACAAAACCGTTCCGCTCGGCAATTTCACGCACTTCGCTTTTCACGTACGTTCCAAGCGGCGTGAGCACGTGATTGCGGCGTTCATCGGGAACCCAGAACAAAAAGTAGCTCTGGTCCTTGCCTGGATCACGACCGCGCAAAAGCCTGCGCACGCCATCCACTTCTTCGATACGAACGTAATGCCCTGTCGCCAAGAAGTCCGCACCGAGCAATTTGGCGTAATCCATCATCCAGCCGAACTTGATAAAGCGATTGCAGTAGCAGCAAGGGTTCGGCGTACGCGCATGCGAAAAGTCCGCATGGCAGCGTTTCAAGACCTCGCCTGTAAAGGCATCGGAGCAGTTTGCCACATGATGTTCGATGCCAAGCTTTTCGGCAATCATCTTTGCGCGCACCACGCTCGGGTCGCTCTCGGCATCAAAGGCGCCATCGACATCAGGCAAAACGCGGAGCGTCACGCCCACGACTTCATAGCCCTGCTGTTGCAAAAGGAGCGCCGCAACGGACGAATCTACGCCACCGCTCATGCCGACTGCGACCTTTACCTTCGACATACTCTATTATACTCCATTTAAAACGCAGTGCGAGATATTACAAGCTATGGGCTCGGTCGCCTACGGTTCCCTCTGAGCTATGGGGTATGAGCATAAATCATCAAGATTCAGACTCTTAAGCCCAAAGCGAAGCGACCTCATAGTGCAAAGCACGACCCCATACCTCATAGCCAAAGCGCCAACGGCGCTAATCAAATCTCAGCATCAGCGCAAGTTCGAACTGGAGAATCTGGCGCATGTGCGCGGTTTCATCATCCAGTTTTTCGTAAATCTGCCTGTATTCGATGTAGGAACTCAGCGAAGCCATCTTGTTGAACTGGTAAGATGCACTTGGGCGAATAAACCATTCATGCGTTCTCGACGGGACCGTACGAGAATCCAACTGCAACTTAGGTTTGTAAATAACGCAGTCATCGCATTTCACACCAGAATCGTAGGACCATTTCTTAAAGACTCCATCCGTACCGGATTCACTAGCCGTCATCTTGTAACCATCCACAGGACTATATTCCTTACGGATCGTCTTCTTGAAATCATAACCAGCAGTGAGTTTCAAGTCGATATCATTATTGAACTTGAAGTACCATTTCCAGAGCTGGAAGCCCTTGTTGAGCTTGAGCGGATAAGAAATCGAGAAATCATCACCGATATTGATTGCAAAATCATTGTAAAGCGATGTCGGAATCCATGGCGTTTCAAGGAAATACCTTGTCGTATCACCACAATCTTCGCGATTAGGATCTCCCGGAGTCCAGCACGGATTCGAAATCACTTCCTGCTTCGGTCGGCGATCCACGTTTTCAATCTTCATGCGAACGCTGTTTTCTATACGCATGTTGTTTTGCGTGAGGAAGGTGATGCGGATGAGCGGGTTGAAATTCCAAACGCTCGACCAGGAATCTTCAGCACTTTGGAACGGGCGCGAAACGACCGTACGCGAATAATCAAAGCGATGACTCAAGCTCACGCTGCGGAAACTGTTGAGGAACGACACCTTCTGTGCAATATTCGGGATCGTAATACCAATGCCAAACTTAGGTAGAAGCGTCGTCGTATCGACATACAACGGATATTCACGAGACTGTGAAAAATCTTCTTTCCACTGGAAGTCCGTAGACAAGGAGATATCCCATATCGGCAAAGTGAGCCCTGTAGAAATCTGCAACGAACGAGAGACCGAATTGCGGAAACTGCCCTGATAGACAAGCGTATCGACATTCTTGTTCCTGTATTGAGAAAATCCGGTGAAGTCGTCGCGACTCGTCAAGCCCATGTCGCCAGTCATGATATTCCAAAGTCCACGACCTCGATGACCGTTGCCAAGCCCCAATCCATAAAGGTAATACTGGAACGGGGTAACGCCCTGTTCTTCGTAAAGCTGCGCAAGCGTAAAGTTTTCACCGATTGTGTTCGTGCTAGCATTCCAGTTAAACTTGATTTCACGCCATTTGAGTTTTTCTAGGAACCCAGAAACAGGATTGTTCTTTCCGAACATGTTAGCAAGATCAAGAATTTTCAAAGTCGGAGTAAATTCAAAGCGGTTCGTCTGTGAAATTGTCCAGTAGTTTTTCTCGATGTTCGCCGGATCATAGAAATCGAAATCATCCGGGATGGTCTTCTGCTGGTTAAAATCAGACGAGAACTGCATATTGAATGGGATAAAAGGAATCAACCTAGGATTAAAATTGATCCGGAACTGCTGGTTTCTAGAACGTTCGTTACGGAGAATGCCGTACGCACGCCCATATTCACGATGGCCAACGCTATCGACCTTGTAGAATGCCGTCGTATCGTAACGGATTTCGTAAGTTTCCGGATTTTGCAAGTCTATGGCCATCGACCCCTTTGCAACAGTATCCACAGGGAAAACAACAAGGCTATCACGTGATACATAAACCTTTCTGTCAGAATGGTCATGGTCGAAGATATAGCCACTCGCAAAAAGACCGCCCTCGTCAAACGTAAAGAAATTTTCCTTCGTAAATCCTTCACGGTCACCACCGCCAAACATGTCGCGCTTGATATTCACGGCATAGTTCACAGAAAGGAACGAAAGGATGTTCCAACGCATATTCAGCTTGTGATTGAGCTCTGCGGTATAGGTCACCACCTTATCGACTTGCGGTTCTACAAAGTCCGGATCACGGGTCTGGTTGACATAGCGCACATAGTTAAAATCGAAGAGGGTCAAGTCGAATGTCTGCGGCCACGGTTCGAACTCCGTCTTTGCAAAGTCCTTGAGCCAAGAATACTTGGAAAGGCCTTCGAAAGGCTTAAACTTGAACATGCTGAACGTACCCAACTTATACTCAAATAAAGTATGGTAAGAATAAGTAGAATCCGCCGTAGTTGTCGAACGCCCTTCGGACTGATGGTAAGAATAGCTAAGCGCCGGACGTTCCAAGAATGCCTGAGACAGAAATTCGCCGAGCTTGGTTTCACTGGCCTTGTAATCCTTATGGTAACTGATACTGAAGCTCAAGTCCTGCACGTAGGATTGATAGCCCTTGGATTCCGCATTGTCCCTCAGTTTATTTTCTTCGTCATCAGATTCCACAGCAAGATCGCTCTGGAACATATCGCCCGTAAGGTCAACAAAGCTGCTCTTTTTAAGCATCATATCGTCAGTGGGCTTCATGTACGGGCGTTTCGTTGAACTATGGTAACTAAACGACATCGGGATATGGTAACCAAGCGAATCGTTCAGGAACTTGTTGAGAGCAATAGAAATGTCCGCCGAGATGTCAAGCTGAGAGGCTGCCTTCGCCGGATCCGGTTTCGGAGAACGACCGGAATTGGAAAGAGTCGCAAAGTCGCCATCCTGATAACGGACCGCACCCGAAAGCGAAATGAAGTCAGCAAAATTCACCTGGCCGTTCACACGGGCCGCATAACCCCATTCCGTATCCATGTCTGAAAGGCGGAGGTCATTCAGCCAGAATGTACCTTTAAGTTCATCCGGTGAGGCCGATGAATCCGCAATGATCACAAACCGCATCCAGTCCACCTTCGTGATAGACGGATTACCAACCAAGCGAAGCCTTTCTTCCCTTTCGCCACCAATATTTTTTACCACGGGTTCCAAATACGGCGGATGGCGGCCACGCTTCAAGTTCGAGAACTCGACCAAATCCATCGCGAAAGCGTTATCGATCCAGTTCTGTTCGTGACAATCCTCAGTGCGTTCGCAGTCATTGCTCAAGCTCTTCGGGCGGAAACTCCATTCGTAAAAATCCTTCGAACCATCCATCGAACCTTCACCGAACTGCAACGCGAATCGCACAGGAACTTTACTAGTCTTGGCACTTGCGGTGTTTTCGTAATGGATTTCCATTTTCAAAGACTTGTAAGACGAGAAATTCTTGGTATCCGTTTCGAACAAGCGCGTCACGCCCACTTCCTGGCCCGGGCTCATGTTATGATAGTCGAGGACAAGCGCCGTTTCCTTAAGCGGGGCGTTCGAATCGGCATCGCGTTCCGTAACCGTATTCGGGGACTTGAAATAGGTCTTCGCATTTTCACGATTATTGATCGTCGATACCTTGACATACGTCGTATCGCGGGAAGCCACATATTCAGTAACACGTTTTTCGATGCCGTTCACTTCGACAATCTGCGAATTTTCATTCGTAGATGTGCGGTAAAGATCTGCAACAGTAGTCTCTTCCCAAGAGTTGCCAAGAACGCCGAGACTTACCACCTGCACCTTCGCTTCAGAGACGCCCGGACTCAAACGCCCCATCCACATACGGGTGAACTGGGATTCCGCAAGGATTTCCTTATAGCTGTTACCGGTCGAAGAAACAATTGTATCGTACTGGTTCAGCGGGATGCGCCACCGGCGCCAGCCATTCAAAAGTTTTTCTACATAAGGAGACGCGTTCGTGTCAGACAAGTCTATGCGGTAACGGACAAAGCTGACATCCATATCGAGAGAGCCGTTCCTATTGATATCTTCGGTATCATAGGCGCGTTCACCGAGGTTGTTTTCTGTACCGTTAATGCTTCGCGGCGGATCGCTTTCTTCGTCCAAATCTTTGAAGTTATCGCGGGCAATGTCCGATTCCGAGACATTGACATTTCCGTACATCACCCCGATTAAAGTCGAATCACATCCGGCAACTTTACAGTTCCACTCGATTCTAGTTTCTTCTTGCCCCGAGACTTCATCAAGACCACGGTCATGCCTTGCAGTTGTCATACCAAGCTGGTTTTCACCGTTATACAGACCGTTAGGAGCACTACCATTAATCGAAAGGTCTTCGCTGATTAGGCCCAAGTCAATGAAGATGGAACCAGAATTACCTCGGGCGACAATTTCGAGCGTCTTCATTTCGCTCAAGTCCTGATAGTACGAGCTATTCGGGCGCATGATACCGCCCCAGGAATTGCCCATGAGGTTATCGTTCGGACGAAGCGTCATCTTGAGCACAGTCAAGTGCTGGTTGTCGACATCGGAATTGCCGACACTGTTATAAATGTACTTATAAAGTTCCGTATTGTTGCTATGCCAGATAAATTCACCCTGATGCTTGTAGTTCTGGCTTTCGATATAAGTTTTGTCGTCTCGCAGGGAATCGCCACCCGGAGGAGACGCCTGATACCAGGACTGTCTAGACAACGGATACACAAGACCGGTCGATGTCGTTTCGAAATCTTCAACAAGTGCAGTTTGCGTATTACTCGTATTCGCATTATGGCGACTGCCGGCAAATTCAGCTTCGACACGCCAGTTCGAGGCGGCTGTCGTATTGATGCCAGGAATTGCATTTACCAAATCCGTAAGCGCCTGTACGGAATCCTGCAAGCGGACGTTGAAGCCCCAGAGGAAACTCGAATAAGGTTCATTGCCAAGAGTCGGGACTTCGGCGGTCGTGCTCTGGCTCTTGTAAAGGGCGGTAATACCAAAAATAGAACCAGCGCCAAAACCGTACAAGTCCAGAGGCAACTCGGCACGCGCACCCAAGAGCAACTTGTTGTCTATTTCAAACAACGGTTCGCATTCGAACTGGACCTTGATTTCCTTGTTCGGGTCAAGAGCGCGTTCGCTCAAAAGTTCAATCTGCCCAAGTTCATAGTTGACTTCATAGTCCGTGCCACGGATAAGCGTTGTAGAACCGGCCGTCACCTTTTCGGAACCCGGAGAAATATCCATGCAGCTTCCGCTGTTAACGGAGTAGCTCGAATTCGGGTCTCGCACGCTGAGCATGGAATTACGGCGCTTACCAACGGACTCAAAGTAGAACTGGCTCGTATAACGGCTCAAATTATAGACAGGAATCGTGTAGAGCTGATCCATGGTCGCAGAAGAATCCAAATTGCGCAACGGTTCCAAGCAGTTCTGCATCGCCTTTTCCATTGCTGTGCCGCGATCCTTGTAAACGTTCGTATCGTTAAACTGAATACAGGGCAACCACATTTCACCCGTGAAACTGCCCGAAGCATCCTTCTTAAAGATGGTGGCATCGTTTACCAAAGGCGTTCCATTCTTTTCATCCGCAAGGCCAAGCTTCTTGAGGTAATCCCCAGAAATACCCGACTTGTTTTTCATGCGAAGGACAAAATTGTTCGCGCTTCCATCCGAAATGCCGATCGAATACACATTGCGGAGCATCAACTTGTCGATATCCTTGAGTTCACTTAGCGTTGCATCCCATTGAACAAGGACCGCTTCGCCAAAATCGCGCAACTCACCATCCCATTTTGCAGCCACAAGCGTATTGCGATTGATACCATTAATCTTTAAGATACCGGATTTGTTGTCATATTCAAAATCCTTAATTTCCACCATGCGATCGACATTCTTTGTAACCGTCGCACCTTGTCGAGTCACATACTTTACCGTGATATTCTTGAAAACATTGTCCGTTTCATTCAAGGCGCTTCTTTTATAAAGCTTCAAATCCGACAACGACTTGCCCTGAGGAAGCTTACCATTTGTCGCCATGCTTTTGATATAAGCGTCCCTCATTTCATGGTTCAAGAAGTAATAACGGTATGCAAGGAACTGCTTGTCCGTCACCTGGAACTCAGTAGTCGTTTCATTAGCCTTGATGGAATACTCTTCTTGCTGGCCGCCATCCTGGGAGGCTATCGTTGTAATCTTCCAGTCCCCCAGTTTCCATTCGGCCTTGATACCGAAAAGCCCCTGGTGGTTTTCGGAATAACCGGTCAGTTCCGTACCGGCAAGAGACAAGTTCGTCGTACCCGCTTCTACGCGCTGCAAAATGTAGTCTTCGAATTCGCCCTTGAACGACTCTTCGTAGACGACACGGACTTCGTTCTGCGATCCGAGACCTTCTTCGACGTTCTTGATTTCAACCGTGATATAAGGACCAATCTTACCTTCAACCATGAAGCTCGGGTTGTAGTCCAAGGACGGAGACGGCCAAAGGCTCGTCTTGGTGCTGCCTTCGGCATCGTCCTTTTCGCCATAGCCCTTGAGGCGCACATCCATAGTCCCTTTCAGCATGAGCTTGGGCTTGTTGAATCCGAAGTCCTTCATCCAGGCAGGCATGTTCACAGGAATTGTAATATCAAAGACGGAACCTGTTTCAGGAGCTTCGTATCCATCGTTCTGCCCGATGAGGCCATTCAGCCAAAGACGCTTGCGCCCCACGTCGTACATGTCCGAAACATAATCCGCAAGTTCCGGATAATGCGAAGTCCAAAGCACAGTCGTATCGGTACGGGAAACCGTATTCACGCGCTTCTCCGTCACGTCGATTTCACGGGTCGCGACATCGATATCATGAGAGAATATTTGTCCCTTCGAAGTGTTCATCAGGCCCGGGCGCATTCCTATGCCGCCAAACGGCAAAAGGCCATCGAGCGGAGACGTGGACTTGGGCACGGGGAAATACTTGACGGCTGGCGTCCATGCATCCAAAGAGTCTTCAGAGGCATCTTCCATGTCAGGTCCAGACTGCGCCACAGCCGGCCGTTTAGAAGAAGAAGACGGCGCGAACGACGGCGTTTCGACCGAAGAAGAAACAGGATGCGAAGCGCTCGATGAAACCGGAGCGGCAGAGGACACAGGAACTACAGGCGAAGCCTCCCCCGATGACGAGAGATTTTCCCCGGCCACCTCAGGCGCCGAAGATGCAGGCACCAACGAAGACTTTGCAGACGACGATTGAACCGCCGAAGACGGTGCTTCACTCGATACCGGAAGTACCTCGCTAGACAAAGCCGCAGACGAAACCGCCACAGACGGTTGGGACGCCGAAGACACGGGCGCATCACTTGAAGACGCCACTGACGCCGAAGACTTTACAGGCGGCACGTCCTGAAACAGTTCATCGTCAAAAAGAGATTCATACGAGCTAAGCGTTCCGTCCTGAGACCAGACGGAACCCACAGCGACAAAGCTGCACGCAGCAAAACCCCAAAGGGCAGATTTAAAAAACTTTCTAAAACGCAACGGTCACAAAATACAAAAACGGAACATTAAAAATTAGCACCGATAACATAGAAAAAAAGAAACGTTCCCGTTTAACGGGAACGCTCCAAAAGCGGTTTCTAAACCCTTTTTTACAAAATAAATTAGAGGAACACTTCGATGCCACCGCGGCACTTTTCCCAAGCAGGGTTCTTCTTGCACAGAAGATCCATCATCTTGTCATAAGTAGCCGTGTTCGAGAAGCCCTTCCACAAGCGGCGTTCCACGGATTCGCCGGAATCCTTGTCGATCGTCGTAATAGTGTCGTAGTAGGCCGTGTTGTCCTTGAATTCAGAAATCAAGATGTTCTTCAAGTCATCCGTGTAAATGCGGGATGCATACTTGAGGATGGAATCGTTGAAGTTGAGTTCGTTTTCGACGAGCCATTCGAAGTCCTGGATCGGGTTACCGTAAATGAGCCAGTGGCGGAGTGCGAGAGCGACCACGAGGTCCTTCACGGCACTGCGGAAGATGAATTTGTCTTCAAGGCGACCGTTCCACGTGATGCGGGTCAGCGGATTGTCGTCGTTCGCTTCGATGGACACGCCCTTGCCCGGAGTGACCTTACGGATCTTGATCGGGAGACGGCTAAGGAGCTGCCAAGCCTTCGTAAAGGCAATCGTCTTGCGGACGAAGTCCTTTTCCTTTTCCGGGGCAACGCGCACAAACGCACCGAAGCAGCGCTGGTAGAGCGTTTCCTTGTCGAAGATGCAGTCGCTGGAGCGGCATTCACTGAGCTTACCATCCATCATGAACAATGTCTTAGCAAGTTCCGGACGCATGCGGACTTCGAGCTTACGGGTACGCGCCTTGAGGCGGACACCGTCCTTGTAAACGTAGGTAAAGCCTTCTTCCTGGTAGCGCTGCCAAATGAAGAACTGCAGGTCATCCGCTGCACGCAGATGGTAGCTGAACACCGGGTTCTGGCGGTTGTTAGCCATGGTCACCTGGTTCAAGAAGTTGTCGGCACCCTGGTACGGCACCACAACCTTGACGAGCACCTGCGGATTCACCGGATGCTTGCTCTTCTTGGCGTACTGTTCGTACGTGAAGAGGGACTGCGCACCGTTGATGATCTTCGGGCGTTCAATGAACAACACCTTCTTGCCATCGCGTTCCTTGAGGCGCAGGTCGTCGCCCGTGAGGGTCATACCGTTGTGGAGGAACGGGAAGTCATCGACGTTCACGTTCTTGTCGTCATTTCTTTCCATCGTCTGGAAGGCATCGATAAGAGCGGCGTTCGTATGAGTGAGGTTACCGAGATAAGTACGAATGTTAGAGCTTACGATAGCCATGTTGTGCTTGGTCTTGAGGCGCTTACCAAGGGCAACGTGGTAGTCAAAAATCGTGCGGATCGGGCAGAAACCGAGGAAAAGCTCACCATGATCGGAAGTGAGGTGGAGCGGTTCGGAGTCCATCTCGATTTCAAGCTTGTCGTCTGCGCTGCGGAAGTCACGAGTGAGGTCGTCGTGCTCGGCAATAATTTCAAGCTTAGCCTTGACGTCGGCCTTCCAGAGAGTGAGCTTTCTGCGCATGTCCTTGAGGGTACGTTCGAGTTCGGAGTCCGTGATATCGCGGCTTGCGCGAGTGCGGAGCACCGTGATTTCGAGCGTTTCCATGTACGGACGGCTTGCAGGAGCATCAACATCTTCTTCAGCTTCTTCATCTGAAATCTTGTTGACGGCCCACGGGTCAGCTTCTTCGCGAAGCGAGAGGAAGAACGGATTGGTCGGGTCGCTGGTGCGGAACACGGCAATCTGAAGCTGTTTCAGATCGGCATTCAAGTGTGCGACAACCTTTTCGAGCGGAGTATCTTCGTCCAAGAAGATAAAGAATTCCATGAAGCCCTGTGAATACTGGAAGCCGTGGAAGCATCCATTTTCATCCAGGTTCAGATGCCGGAGTGCCTTAATTCTATCGTTCGGGTCGTTAGGGTTCAAGCTCAAGAGGCTAGCGACAAATGCTAAGCGGCGTTCCTGCGATTTTGTTAGTTCCATTTTTTCCTCAATACGTAATTTGCACCCTAAAAATAGTTTCAAATCATAACATTTGCGTGCAAAAAAGATAAAACATTTAATTTTTTTAGGTAATCTAGCATTTTTTTAGTGTACAAATGTGTAAAATCCTCATTTTTTTCATTTTTTTTTCATGCCGTTACGTTTTTTCTAGCAAAAAAGCTATGATTTAAACATTAGGAGCCTTTTATGAATTTACTAGATGTTATCGCCAAAGCAAAAGCCGAAAAGGCAAAGTCACTTGACCTTTCCCAGAAGGGCCTGCGTCTTTTGCCCCCCGAACTTTTTGAAATCGAATCTCTCGAGGAACTGAACCTGGACCGCAACATGCTCGTCGAAATTCCCGATGACATCGGTCTCTTGAAGAACCTGAAAAGCCTTTCCGTGAGCGAAAACGACCTCATGGAACTCCCGGAAGCCATTGGAGAGCTTGTAAACCTGGAACACCTGTATCTGGGCTACAACAGCCTGTCCGAGCTTCCCGATTCCATCGGCAAGCTTTCCAAGCTCGACACGGTGAACATTGCCAAGAACCAGCTTTTGGACCTCACCAATGAAATCGGCAAGTGCCAAAACATGACCAAGCTGTCACTCCACGACAACATGCTCAGCGAAGTCCCGGCAACACTCGGCAAGCTTAAAAAGCTTCGTAAACTCTACCTGGACAACAACGAACTCACGACTATCCCGGCATCGCTTTCGCACCTGGAATCCCTCGAAGTCCTAATGGTCTCCGGCAACAACCTGGGAGCCATTCCGTCTGAATTCGGCAACCTGAAAAAACTCAAGGAACTCGTTCTCGACGCAAACCAGCTCGCGACACTCCCGGAAAGCCTTGCCGAATGCAACAGCCTCGAAACCATTTCCGTCGTCGAGAACCCGCTCGAAGGAGGAATCCCTCGCGTTCTCCTCGACAAGAAGGGACTGAGCATCGATCAGTAAGATTAGACGAAAGAACGCCACTTCGTGGCTACAGACGACAAATGTAGCGTCAACCTTGCTTGGATATGACCGAGACTAGCATTTGGTAATTGAACGAAGTGAAAGTACAATGACAAAAGAGGCTAGGATTAAGGAGTAGAGGTTTTTCGTGTATATTCATAAACATCTAAACGAACGCAAACATATCATCCCGGACCCCGTTCCGGGCTTTCCTTTTCATTCTCTCGTCTCTCGTCTTTGGCCTTTCACTTCGTTCAAGGCCCAACCATTCGGCTCGATCATGCCCATGCATGCATGGTCGCGATTCTCGCCTTTTATGGTTGTCGTCTGTATTTTCCTCTTAGCCGCTTGTTCCGACTTTATCCACCCGGTCAAGAGTACGCCCGAGCCGACCGAATATTCCTTCAATTACTGGCTTCTAAATAACGTTTACCTATACGAAGAAGAACTCCCGAACCTGCGTGAAGACGGGGATTCCGTCCAAGAGCTTTACACAGTGCTCAAGGATCCCTATACCAACTACACCATACCTTCCCAAAGTGAAAACAGAGCTACCCAAACCAGCACAAGTCTAGTGATCGGCGGCGATGTCGGGATGCGTTACTACAACTTCTCCGATAGGGAATACCCCATTTTCATCAGCCGCGTTTACCCCAAAGGTCCCGCCGGGAAAGCAAGCATTCCAAGATACGGAAACATCCTCAAAGTAAACGGGATTGAGCTCAAGGGCGAACACGCTAGAAACACTTACGATTCAATCCTGACCTTCAACAAGAACATCGAGCTTACTATCGCCTACAAAGGCGTCACCACATTGTACAAGCTGCAAAAGGATTCCGTATTTGCGCCGACAGTCTTCGTCGACACTTTGTTCGAAGACAAAGACAAAGGTTACCCGGGCATAGTCTTTGTCACCATCGAAACATTCAAGATCAAGACCGAGGATAAGAAAAACGGAACCTACGGAGAGGTCAAGGATTATCTGATATCGTCCGCTTCGGACAAACGTGTCCGCGTTCTTGATCTGAGGAACAATCCCGGAGGAGTCGTCGAGCAGTGCATCAACGTTGCTGATCTTTTCGTAAAAAGCGGAACACTGTCATCTAGGCGGTGGAGAGCCCTGAACGCCGATGGCGCATCCGTCCTCAGACGACCGTCCAACGAGGCCAAAGCAGGGGACCCCGGCGAAACCGGCAATTTCCTTATTCTCGCCAACCGGGCTTCAGCCAGTTGCGCCGAAATTTTCATTGCGGCAGTCACCGAATTAACGGACATTCCATTAGTCGGTTCAAGAACATTCGGAAAAGGAATAGGACAAACCCAATACTGGACATACGCAGGCGGACTGGCGACAATTACTGACATTGAATTCAGAACACCCAAGGGCAATTCTTATCACGGCATAGGAGTCATTCCCAAGTACGAATGTACAGAAACTCTATACGAAGAATGCGCCGCCAAGGTTGCAAATAAACTTTACGGGGTCAAAATTCCAAACCAAGATGCAGCTCTCGCCAAACGCGGGAATGAGTTTGTACTTAACAATACGAGTAAAGAATTTGAGGGAGGATCTATAGAATGGGCGGATTCAAGCACGTATCTAGAGGCGTTCAAAAAATCAAATCGCTAGTTTATACAGTCCTTGCCATTTCAATTATCGGTCCGGGCATTACCGCCTGCACATCGGATGACGGGACCTCATCACCATATCAGCCCATGCCCACCGGGTTTACCAACGAGTTCATATTCAACTACGAACTTCTCTACTACTTATACAACGACAAAGACAAATATCTCGACAGACCAGAAAGTTATATCGGGAAAGTGGATACCGAGAAACTGGTCGAGGAAGGCTATCCTTGGGACTATCACGATATTTATTACATGTACGCAATGATGAACGACCAGTTCACCTATTACGTGGACCCGTCTCGTTCCATAGGCCTGATGAATACGTTGAAGAATTCCGAAGAGAAAATCGATGCCGGTTTTACTCTAGATTCAGCATTTATTCCAAACAAGTACGTCATCAAGACAATCATCAAAAGTTCCCCCGCCGACAAGGCAGGGCTTAAAGCCGGGGACGTGATTACAGAAGTCGAAGGAGTAGCGCTCACAAGCGATATCGTATTCCAGAGGCTGACCGTAGCGGATGAAGGCGATATCATCACTTACACGATCCAGCGAGACTCTACGACAAAGACCATCCCCGTCAAAATAGCTCCCTACTTCACGCCGACCGTAGAATTATCTTTCAAAGATTCCATTCCCGTCATCAAGATACATGAATTTGTGTCAAAGACTTCGAACGATTCTGGCACATACGGGGAGTTCACCGAATACCTCCGCGCCACAGAGAAATACAAGACAACCATCATTGACTTGCGCAACAACGGCGGTGGAGACGCGGACCAGTGCCTAGCCATGACCCAAGCGCTCCTTTCGAAAGGGGATACCGCCATAGGCATCATCGCAGCATACGCAGACACTATACGCCAAGAACAAGCCTTCGACACGACCTTTTATGTCAACGATGCCGACGGACTTGCCAAAAACCGTTATTTTGTATTCCTGGCCAACGAAATGACAGCCAGTTGTTCAGAAATCATGATTGCGGGAGTAGCCTCGAACAAGAAATATCCTGTTATCGGAGCGACCACATATGGCAAAGGCATCGGACAATCACGCCTTTTCACGCCATCGCTTTCGCTAGTGTCCATTACCAGCATGAGAATTATAGACAAGCAAAAATTGAGCTACCACAAGTACGGAATCGAGCCCGATTTTGCAATAATGGATAGCGACAAGGCCATTGAAAAAGCCGTAGCCCTTGCAAAAAGCCAAGATTTCATCCGTGTAGCCGGTTACGGAACAACAAACACCGGACACTTTGCAAAGATTGCCATCGAGCCCGACACCATGTCGGGATTCTATTTCTTACCGAAAGAGTACAGGAAAAGATTTTTAGACGGAAGAACGGATTTTTGATCCTACAGACGAGAGACAAAAGAGGTTGTAAATAACAAGTAGCGAGCAATCTCTCTACCTATCGTCTTTCTTCTATCGCCTATCGTCTAGGCTTTACTTCAGCACGCGCATACGGACCATGACATCCGTGGAGTCGTTTGCCTTGACCGCCGGAGAAGCAAGAGTCTGTTGCAGTTCCTTGCGGATATCGGCCACCTGTTTTTTAAGCCTGGCAAGGCGGTTGCCTTCGAGTTTCGGCGTCGCGATCATCGTCTTCTTGGCAGGGTTCATCCAGTTGCCGCGAGCGTCCTTGAAACCCAAGTGCAGATGCGGCCCCGTACTGCGCCCCGTAGAACCCACTTTTCCAATAACCTGACGCGGAGCCACCTTCGCCCCGACGTTCACGCCGCGCACAGAGAGGTGCATGTACCAGCTTTCGGAATGGTCCCTGTGACGAATGGCAATTTTGTTTCCGCTCAAATCATCATAACCAGAAACCGTAACGACGCCTGCAGCGACCGCATAAACCGGCGACCCCTTCGGGCTACCGTAATCGATGCCGTGATGGACCGTATGACGGCCCGTAATCGGGTGAATTCGAGAACCGTAAGGACTCGTGATGTGCAAACGATCGAGCGGATAGCGCAAGCCCTCATATACAAGCGCTTCGCCCTTTTCCGTATAATGCGCGTTAAAGGTGCTCTTCGGATCCGGGTCTTCGTAACGGAACGCTTCATGATGCCCCACCGTATGACCGTTGAATTCTGCGTAAAGCACCTTGCCGCTAATCCAGATGGAATCCTGGTAGAATTTTTCTTCAAGCAAAATGCGGAACTTGTCGCCCGGACGAGCAAGCTGGAATGCGACCTTGCATTGCAAAATGCCGCTCACGACCCCCACCATGCGCCCAGGAATACCGACCTTGTAAAGGATGCCGTTCAGGGTGCTACCCTTTTCGAGCGCGCCTTCGAATGCAGACTGGCGGATAGTCACCGGCTTGTCGATACGGCTATAGGCAAACCCGGATGCAGTCTTGCTCAACATGTGGACCGTCGCCGGGTTCGGCGCAAAGCGGAAGCGCTGGACATCGCCCGCGGAATCGAGCGCCGCATAAAAGACCTGCCCCACACGAAGCGCCGCGAGTTCAACCGAGTCCTGCAAGGCAATCACAATCTTGCCGCGTTCCTTTTCATTGATGTTCATGCGATACAATACTTGGAACAGCCCGTCGCCCGCACGGACGGTATCGTTTTTCACAAGCCATTTCGAAGAAGACTCTTGAGCCTTTGCAATCAAGGCCTTCAAGGAATCAGCCGTAGCTTCCAGCTTTGCTTTTTCCTGAGTCAACGCATCAATTTTTTTCTGTTCGTTACATCCGGTCAGCGCAATCGCAACAACGCACAATAAAAATAAAATTCTGGACATGGACACCCGCTAGAAGAAATTGCAAAAGCAAAGATAAAATTTTCTTTTTTCAATCCAGTCGTATCGTCTCATGACGACAACAAAAAAAGCCCTGCGGCATATTGCACGCGGGGCTTTCGATTTCAAGCGTAAGCGCTGGAAATTACTGCTGGGCAGCAGCCTTCTTGGCCGGCTTGACAGGCTTAGCAGGCTTTGCAGCCGGCTTAGCTTCTTCGGCGGGCTTTTCCGGAGCGATCACTTCCAAAAGTTCCATTTCGAACTTGAGGACGGAGTTACCCGGAATAGCGCGGTTGCCACGCGGACCGTAAGCGAGATCGCTCGGAATCCATGCGACGACCTTTCCGCCAACCTTCATGAGCTTGAGCATTTCCGTCCAACCCGGAATAACAGCCGTTACCGGGAAATCGAGCGGCTGGCCACGATCGATAGAGCTATCGAACTTGGTGCCATCGAGAAGAGTACCGGTATAGTGGACCTTGACCTTGTCGTCGTCCGTCGGAGTAGCACCATTACCTTCGGTAATCACCTTGTACTGGAGACCGGAAGCCGTGGTCACGACACCTTCAGCAGTCTTGTTCTGAGCGAGGAAAGCTTCGCCTTCAGCCTTGCTCTTTTCGGCAGCAATGCTGTCCTTTCTCATCTTTTCGGCCTGACGGTCTTGAGAAAGCTTGTTGAGCGTTTCCATGATGATAGAATCATTCATCAAGAACTTGGAAGAATCTTCATTATAGCGTTCCTTGAAAGCCTGAATGAAAAGATCCAAGTCGAGGTCGATGGAATCGCGAGTAACGAGCTGGAAACGAGCCTGGTTACCAAAATGAGCACCGAGAGCATAGCTATACTTGTCCTTTTCAGTCACAAGCGATGTCTTTTCAGCAGACGCAGTCTTGCACGGTTCACAACCTGTCATAAGCATGGCGAGAGCGCCAGCAGCAATAATCAATTTAGTCTTCATTTTTATCCTCTATGAAAAAATAGGCTTCTTTAAAATAGTAAAACATTCCGAATAAAGCCTACAATAATTTTCTTTTTACCTCTACTTTTTATATATTTCAGCTAAAAAAAGTCAATACCAGGATTATTATGTGCGGAATCATTGGATATAACGGAAAAAGTGAAGCAATACCAGTCCTCGTCGAAGGTCTAAAAAAAATGGAATACCGAGGCTACGACAGCTCGGGTGTTGCCGTTATCGACCATGACAAAATAAATGTTGTACGTGCATCCGGTAAAATCAAGGCGCTGGAAGACAAATTAAAAGGGACCCCGCTCAAAGGTTCAGTCGGCATAGCGCACACACGCTGGGCAACACACGGCGCCCCAACCGAAATAAACGCCCATCCACATACAAGCTATGATGGAAAAATTTCAATTGTCCACAATGGCATCATCGAAAACTACGCAAGCCTCAAGGCTAAGCTCATTGCCGAAGGTATAGAATTCAAATCCGAAACCGATACCGAAGTCGTAGCGCACCTCATCGCCCGCTATTACAACGGCGATCTGAAATCCGCCGTTCTCAAGACGCTCAAGCAAATCGAAGGAACTTTCGGTCTTGGCGTCATTTGCAGTGAAGAGCCAAACGTCCTGATTGGAGCCCGGCGCGGAAGCCCGCTTATTTTGGGAATTGGCAACGAAGGCGATTTTTATCTCGCAAGCGATGTCTCCGCCATCATCAACCACACGCAGAAGGTCGTTTATCTGGACGACAACGACGTTGTCCAAATCAAGGACGGCGGTTATTCCATCGTAAACATGAGCAGCCACGAAGTGCAACGTGAAGTCCAGGACGTAGAATTCGATGCAGACGCCGTGGCCAAGGGCGGTTTTCCGCACTTTATGCTCAAGGAAATTTTCGAGCAGCCCGAAGTGCTCCGCAACACCATGCGTGGCCGTCTGCTCATCTCCGAAGGGAACGCGAAACTCGCCGGCCTCGACACGAACATCAAGGAACTCCGCAGCATCAACCGCATCATCATCACCGCATGCGGAACAAGCTACTATGCCGGCATGGTAGGCGAATACATGATCGAGGACTTGGCCGGCGTTCCAGTCGAAGTTGAATACGCATCCGAGTTCCGCTACAGGAACCCGATCATCATGCCGGGAACACTCGTAATCGCCATCAGCCAATCCGGAGAAACCGCAGATACGCTCGCCGCCCTCAAGGAAGCACAACAGAAGGGCGCAACCGTTCTCGCCATTTGTAACGGAGTCGGCTCGTCCATTGCACGAACAAGTGACGGTGGAGTTTATCTGCACGCAGGCCCGGAAATCGGCGTGGCTAGCACCAAGGCATTCACAAGCCAGGTCACCGTACTCGCCATGATCGCACTCTTGCTCGGCCGCCAACGCAGACTCAGCTTTGAAACCGGAGCCGATATCGTAAAGGACCTTCTGGATCTTCCGAATCTCGTTTCTGAAACGCTCAAGCTTTCAGACGGCATCGCCGAAATCGCAAAGACACTGAACAAGGCAAACAACTTTTTGTACCTCGGCCGCCACTTCTGCTACCCGGTCGCCATGGAAGGCGCCTTGAAACTCAAGGAAATCAGCTACATCCACGCCGAAGGCTATCCCGCTGCAGAAATGAAGCACGGCCCGATCGCCCTTATCGACGAAAACATGCCGGTCGTGGTCATCGCCCCGAAAGACGCCCTGTTCGACAAGATTATCAGCAACATCCGCGAAATCAAGGCCCGAGGCGGTAAAGTCATCGCCGTCACGACGGAAGATTGCCACCCGCTCGATGAAATCGCCGACCACATCATCACGGTCCCGAAGACTCGCCCGATGCTCATGCCTATTCTCGCCTGCATTCCGCTCCAGCTGCTCGCCTACCACATCGCCGTGTTGCGCGGAAACGACGTGGACCAGCCGAGAAACCTGGCGAAGAGCGTGACGGTGGAGTAATAGGTCTTAGGGTTTTGCCACAGTTGGCGGAACTTAGAACTTAGAGCTTAGAAAGCAAGCCCCTCCCGACGGGAGGGGTTTTTGGGCACATACAAATTATCAGTCATAACCAACCTTTTGTGCCATAAAAATATAATAAGGGAGGATTGGCAGTCAAGAGGGGGTAATTTCGGGAAAAACAGACTTTTCCCCGAACCTCAGAAAGCACATTTAGAGAGTTATACCGCAAAAAAGTGCTTATAATTCTCTAAATCTCATATTTTTAAGGACATTTAGAGGATTATAGAGAGGTTTTTGTCAGATAGCGATTTTTTCGAGGGAAATCCGGTAGTGTAAAAGAATCCGTTTATGATCGATTCTAGGAGGGACCCCTATACAACCTTCAGCTTATAGCTTACGGGGGTATGATTCCTAATACGAAAGAAACTTTTTTACATCTTTTCAAATTCAACGCTAAGCAATGGAACCCAGATAGCCTGACCAAATTCATCTTCCCATTTACAAACTTGGATTAATTTAGCTGTTTTCGGCTTATAGAAATTTTTCTGGAGATTCCTGAGATAATCTTTTTCAAATTTATTAGAAAATTTGGTAACGTACCGCCCATTAAAGTACGTGTTGTAGCATTGAAATTCTTGATTAAATTTAATCTCAATTACAGTTCCCAATGGAATGGATGCAAATTTCTCTTGTAAATATCGTGTCCGACTTTTATTCTTTTCATTTACAAGCATATATTTGAAAACCAAATCATCTAAGCCGGTTTCAACGTGTACTATCTTAGGTACACTATATTCTTTAAGTCTGCCCATATTTTTAAAATTCTTAATCCAAGAACTCGGAAGATTCGCCTCAGTTCCTAATACTGTAAGGGTTTTCTTGGCACGCGTTGCAGCAACATAGAGTAATCTGAATTGTTCCTGAGTTTCAGGAATCCATTCACCAAGATTTAATATAACGTGATCCCATTCAAGTCCTTTTGAACTATGCATTGTGCCAACATTAACCTGCAAATTTCCTTTTTTATTTAGGTCAGCATAAGAGACTTCGTTTAGGTATTGTTCAAAATCACTTAAAACAACTTCGTCTTCACCATCTATAAAGTCGTTGATTACAGCATCTAACAATTCAAAGGAACTTTCGCCTTCATAGTCTTTCTTATACTTTTCTGCAATTTGTTTGAACAGCTCTATAGTCCAAGATCTCTTTGCAATATCTTTATCCGCTTCTACAATTGTTTTGAAACCAACAATTTCACGAACTGATTCCACAGGACATTTTTCTAGATCCTGGCTTTTTATGACACGACAATCTACTCCTAATTCTTCTAATTTTGCTGCCGCCAAAAACACTTCTGAATTTTCTGGACTTAGAATGCAAGCGGAACCATTATCTAATTTACATTTCTCAACCAAAATTTCAGCAGCGGCAAACGCACCTCGCGTTCTATCGTATTCTTCAAAGAATTCAAGTTTTCCAAGTTCAGGATTAACAGCAACTTGTTTCTTGCCATCTTTAACTCGATAATTTAGACAGCTCAATATTTCTTCATTTGCTCGAACAAGATTTACCGCAGAACGATAATTATTCGTTAAATAGAATTCTTTCGTATTGGAAAATTCCGATGAAAATTTTCTAAAAAATTCAGAGGAACTTCCTCGAAATTCAAAAATACTTTGGTCATCATCCCCAACAACTATCAATCTCGGAGGTTTATCTCCATACCTATAGAGGGCTTTTAACATTTTGTATTCCGAACTAGAAAGGTCTTGAAATTCATCAACAAGAATAACGCCTAGTGAACCAATTCCAACATCTTCGCCTGATTCAACGACCTCTGCGGCTTTATTAATAATTTCTTCGCCTTTTTGCGCATTGCCCGTCTTCTTAAAATCCTTCTTAGAGCCCTGAATTCCGAGAATTGAAAAAGCTAAGGCATGGAAAGTTGTGATAGTAACACCATGGGCCAACCCCTTTGCCAAATCATTTAATCGCTTGCGAAGTTCTCGACAAGCTGAACGTGTAAAAGTCAACATCAACAAAGAATTGGGTTGAATCTCTTCGAGCCACAACAAAGACGCGGCCTTATGAACAAGCATGTGCGTCTTGCCAGACCCTGGTCCAGCGCCAACTAAAATATGTCTCGCATTACTTTTGATAATGGCCTTCTGTTCTTTATTAACCGCGTTTATACGTTCACGCAAATTTATGGAAACTGCACCCTTTTCATCGGGAGACATCATGTATTTTTGACGAAATTGGTTAATATTCAACGCAAAATAGTCATTCAGCAATTCTTGTGCGGCATCTTTATTATTAAGCATCATTTCGGCATACCTGCCGACAATATGAATCGCTTCAGCCTTGTTTTCATAAAAGTCGTGGAGTTTCTGAAAATCTTGTTCGCTAAATGGTTTTATCCTATTTTCAGGACTTATATCCAAAACAAGCCCGGTATAGAATACCATCAATCCATTTTCTAGACAAATAGCTCCAATCAAATGCAAGAAGAGTAAAGCATATTCAAATTGCGCTTGCCTTGCAAGGTCTTCAATGTCGTCTTCCCCATAGATTCTCAAGATGAGATTGTCTATAGAGAACCAAACAGTATCATTAAGAGTATCATCTTTCTTTTTTCCCTGCTCTTTTTGTATAACAAGCAGAGTATCGATAATCTTTTCAAAACATTCCCAGTTATCAACAAGATTCTTACGGACAATATCAAGTTCTTTTAGAAATTCAATTTGGTATCGCTGATGACCAGCCTCTATTAAATGAATTTCTGCAATACTTTCATGAGCCCAATAACGAAGAATACCTCGCAAAATTTGCAGACATTTCCTTGTTTCAGTTCCAGATTCAGTTTCACCTCGAGCAGCGTTAACTTTCGTCAAATTCAGCAAAAACGGCTCATTGATACAATGTCCCTCACAACTTTTTAACAGAATTTCTTGCAAACCTTTCGCCCGTTCCAGCATTCGTTTGCAATTAAAGGTCCCCAAGCGTTGAATCTTTGCACTCCAATCATTTCGTTGGTCTAAAAGACGTTTGCTACGAAGCAGCCGTAAAGCCTCATTTGCATCTTTTCGTTCAATGCCCAAATTTACTGTGATATCATCAAGAGTACATTCAGGATTCTTTGTCCATCTTTTAGTGATAATATGTCGCATGATTCTAAATGCGATGTTTTCAATTGTATTTAACTTATCAATGTTTGGACTATCTAAAATGTACCGAATCTGCGAAACAGTTTCTATGGCAATAGAGGAACCAAATACTTGTGTTTGATTACGTTTTCTTTTCAAAAAGCCCTGATCTTCCAAAAGCATAATGGCGTGTTTAACTTTTGTTTCTAGCGCTCCTATATTTTCATTTTGCTCAGTCCAACCGCATTTATCTGCAATTTCCAAAGCAGACATCACAAGCCGTTCACGTTTTTCGCTTTGCTTTATTAACACACGCCAAATGTCACCAATTTCTTTTTCAGATAATTTTGATTGCTGTAGAAGTTGAAAATTGGTATCCAAATCTTTTGAATTGTACAAAGCAACACAGAACGCCTGCATATCCGGTTTTCTACCCGCACGACCAGCCTCTTGCACATAGTTTTCTAATGTACTTGAGATTTCGTAATGAGCAACTAATTTAACATTGTCTTTGTCAACCCCCATTCCAAATGCTGTAGTAGCAACAATTGTATCAATATTTCCGTCAGCTTTTTGAAATTCTTCCTGAACATCTATTTTGATATCTGCATCCATTTGACCATTATAGCAACCACTTTTGAAACCATACTCTTTTAAACTTTCTGCTAATTTTTCGGTTGTTTTAACTGTAGTTGCATAAACTATTTTAGGCCCATCATACAACTTCAACAAATTAACAAGCTCTTTTCCACGTTCATGTTTATCTCTAGATGCAGGTATAACAGAATATTCCAAATTTTTTCTTGTTGCAGAGCTAACAATCTTTACCAAATCAAGATTCATTCTTTTCTTAAAATATCCACAAATATCATCAACGACATCCTGTTTCGCTGTTGCCGTAAAACAACTGATTGGAATAGATGATTCTAAGCGCTTTTCTTCTTCGAGATCTTTGATAAAATCGGCAAGATAAAGATAATCGACTCGGAAATCTTGTCCCCAAGCGCTAAAGCAATGCGCTTCATCTATAACAAATCGATTTATACGGCGTTGTTTTAGCAATTTAAATATCGTATTGGAACGAAGAGCTTCGGGCGAAATATAAAGAATGTCTTTTTCATTATCAAGAATAGCCCTAATTGTATTTTTTCGCTCTAATGGAGAAATTTGTGAGTATATATACGCAGCACGATCTATCCCAAAACGCTTTGTCAATACGTCCACTTGGTCTTTCATCAAGGCAACAATCGGAGATATTACAACAGTCAAGGCACCTATCTGACTCCCCGCAATCAAAGCAGGCAACTGGAAAGTCATTGACTTTCCACCGCCAGTCGGGAATACTGCTAAAAGGGACTTGCCTCGCATTGCAGTTTCAACAACTCGCTGTTGTAGAGGAATTTTCTCGTCTTTTTCGAAAGAACGGAAAGCATCAAATCCAAACCATTTCTTTAATTGTTTTATTGAACTTAGCTGTTCGGAGCAATATGGACATTGAGAATTGCCACAAGGAACAAGGCGACGACGATGCAAAATACTTTCAAGATGTGGGTACTGGTAGCGAACCCAATGGGGAACAAAATCACTAGGTCCTTCTTCATGAAATAATGTTAGAAGAAAACACCATTCGACACGATAGACCGCCCACTCGTTTTCAAAATCTTGATGCAAGCAAATCGATTTCTCATAATGCGCAGTAAACCAACGTTGTATTTCAGACAGATTGGAGCGCAATTTACTTTGTTCAGGAACTTCTACAAGATTAAAGAACGGAGCAAAACCAGGTTCATTCTTTAAAAACTGAAATAAGAGATAACGAAGTTGCCAAGGATAGCTACCCCATTTTTCCACGCAATCTTGTAAAAGTCGTTTGCAAAGCTCTGCATCTTTTAAAGGATCTGATGGTTCATCTTCGTTTTTCAGATATTCCTTACGCAACTTGTGATACGGTTTGCACGGGAACAATAACGAAGAAAGCATCAAGGTATCCAACGCCTTAACATTGGGGAAATCTATAGAAAAGTACTGTCTAAGAATCGGAGCATCATGACGGAGAACATTGTGTCCCACAATAAATTTCGCTTTTTGAGCCGCTAGTTCTAATTTCGCTGGATTTTTTTCACGAGCACGTTCTTCACCTAGAATATAACCGTATTCCCGAACCGCTTCTGTTCCAGGATTATATTCCAAATCAAAAAATAAAAAGTCGTGCAAATTATCCATACTCTACAAATATATAAGAAAAAATTTCAAAACAAGTCTCGCACGAAAAAACAATCCACTTCAATCAGTTGCTAAACTCATTCCAAATGAACTTTTCCTTATATTCGCAAGCGGGATAATTAGAACATCCCACAAAATAATGCCCATTGTTGCCTTTTCGTTTTATAAGAAAGCCCCCACAATTAGGACATATTTTAGGACTTGACAAAATAGTCACGTCTCTTTGCGCATACCGACACCGAGGAAAATTAGAACACCCCACAAAAGATTTTCCATCATGTTCAACTTTCAGCAAGTCCCCCGTTTTGCAAAGAGGACATTTCGTCAGTTTTCCGTTTGTTCTTCGTCCCGTTG
Organism: Fibrobacter succinogenes; assembly: GCA_902762795.1. GTDB lineage: Bacteria > Fibrobacterota > Fibrobacteria > Fibrobacterales > Fibrobacteraceae > Fibrobacter > Fibrobacter succinogenes_E. The sequence continues at coordinate 54,689 of CACWPM010000026.1, forward strand.
ATTTGAAGAATACAGATGTAGATTCTGAAAATTCCTTGAAAAATGGAGATGGGTTCTTGTTATCCACAAGGACATAGGTTCTATTTTTTGTTCGAGTAATAGCAACATAAAATAAACGACGTTCTTCCGCAAATCTGTAATCTTCCGCATTTGTAAGAACAAAATTCAAAACAGGATCATCAATCATCTGATTCGGAAAACCAAGTTTATCATTTCTAAAATTCAGAAGAATAACATTATCAGCTTCCAATCCCTTGGATTTGTGAACGGAAAGGAATTGTATTGACAACATCGGATTTTGAATGTACTCTAGCGCATCAGCACCATTCTTCCGAATCTCTCGGAATAAGCCGGTATCTTTTGCAATTTCTATATCGTAATTTGTTCTCCCTAAAAGTAAAATGGACGAATTCGTTCCATAATCCAAAGCAATTTTATTGATTATCGCTTGCAAAGCGTTTCTCGGATTGTCATCGAAGCCCCAAAAAACAAGAGGATAATCTAGCTTTTTATCGGAGCGTAAACATTTCTTGAGCTGAAGTGGATTTTGCAAAACAAAATGCGAAGCTTCATCGATTAACTTTTGCGAATTACGATAAGTTTTCTCAATTTTCAATATTTTCGTTTTTCCAAAATACTTTGCAATATCGGTAAATAACGAAATATCGCTACCAGCAAACCTATATATGGATTGCCAGTCATCCCCTACACAGAATAACTTCGCTTTTGTTTTATCGACAATAGCCTTTAACAGATTAAATCTGGCCTTCGAGATATCCTGATATTCATCAACAATCACATACTTATACAAAGGAATTTCGCAACCACCATTAACATTCTCAGTCGCATTGTTTATCATATCCGAAAAATCGATTGAATCATTGGCAATTAAGTGTTTTTGATAAGTATCTAATATTACTCTTATTATATTCAAAAAGGTATTGTTTCTTCTTTGCAAGAAACTTTTATCTTCTAACGAAAGCCAATCTTTCCAATCATCGATCGTTTCTACTGTATAATTATTAGACTTAAAAAGTACGATAAAAGTTCCGCATAACTTCACAAATTCAGAGAAATACTTATTCGTCTTGGTTGCGTAAACAGTATTGAAAATATCCATGAAATTTCTTGATTTCAGAACAACCCCATTTTGTTTTAGAAGTTCTTCAAGTTTTTGCAGGAGAACACCTTCTGAATTGTAGTATGAATAAGTTTCAATCAACTTGGTATTATTCTGCTTATGAAATTCTCTTTTCCATTCAATTCCATCTAAATATTTTTGAGCTTCAACAAGAGAAAGCCACGGAACCGTATAGTCTCTTGTTATTCCAAAATGTTCTAAATAAATATCATAATCTTTCAAATAAAAATCCGGCCTATATGCTTTTCGCAAGGGATCCTGACTTTCGAAAGGATAGATTTTTTCATATTCGTAATTTACGCCATTTAAAAAAAGAAAATTTGCAATCTGAACTTCTTGAAGACTTTTTACTTTTTCATTTTTAAGCGTTGTATGATCCTGCGCTTTCTTTATTTTTTCTTCATGTATATATTTTTCTTGATCATATTTTGATTTAAGAGTTTCTAAATCTACGCTTTTTTCAGCCTCATACATTTCACCCAACGAAGAACATTCTTCCATATTTTGCGGGATATCGATATAATATGCAAAGTATTCAATTATATTTTTTACTAAATCAGGATAATTTACAAGTTCCTTTTCAAAAAAAACATGTATAAATTTATTAAAGAGAGATTCATCAAGAACGTCAGGCCTTTTCCCATCAGCACTTTTAATTATATCAAGACCCAATTTATGAAAAGTTGTTGATTTAACAGGGATTCCCAACTTTCCTTGAATTCTATCGGTCATTTCTTGAGCAGATTTTTTCGTAAACGAAATAAGTAATATTTCTTCTGGACTTATATTCTTCGCATCACATAGATATTTGACTTTGCCTGCAATCGTCAGCGTTTTTCCACTACCCGCCCCTGCCAAAACAAGAATTCTATCTTCATCGGTTATGACAGCTTCTCTTTGTTGCATATCTAAGGACTTTCCATCTATGTTGGAAAACAGATAATCATATTTTTGCGATTCCTGCACAATAAACGATTTATTCGCTTTTTCTAAATAATTAAAAAGATCCTCATAGATTATTTCAAAATGACTTATTTCCCCATACTCTTCATCATTCACATTCAAATTACAAATAGCAACATCTTGAGACAATTTTTTCCATTTCTGATAAAATATTTTTCCATCAGAGTCTGTAACATAACGACTAGTCAAGAAATCAAGTTCATTAAAGAAAATATTCACAAATTGCAAAAGCAACTTGAGTTGTTCCTTACGCCTAAACTCTGCATTTGATTCTAAAACGAGTCTTGGAAAACTTTTATACTTTCTTTTAAACTCCTCTAATCTTACAAAGGTCTTTACTTTTGAAGACTTCCGACTGCACTCTTGCAATTCAAAATACAATGTTTGATATTTCTTAATAAAAGCATCTCTTTCTGCATCTTGAATATAGTGTTTAAACAATCCATCATATTCAATTGAAAACGAATTAACTTCTATTAAAAACTCTTTGCATTTGATTTCCACATTCGATTCTAAAACGAGCCTTGGGAAATCTTTGTACTTTTTCTTAAAATCTTCTAACTTTACAAAATCATCAACTTTTGATGGAATACCACTATACCTTTGCAACTCATAATACAACACTTTATACTTAGAAACAAAGGCGTCCCTTTCTGCATCCTGAATATAATGATTAAAAATCCCGTCAAAGTCAACGAAAAAAGAATCACATACTTCTATGAAGCTTTCTACTTTTTGTTCAAATTCTTTAGCAAGTTGTCTACGACGTGCTACATAAAAAAGAGCAATTGAGGTGAATAATACAATTATTAGCACAAACATGTTTAGCAAACGCCTTACCCCTTAAAATTCCAAATTTCGTACCCTTGCCGTCTTGCAGAATCATATACGGGTTGCATGTTCTTTTTCAGAATATTGATAAATTGTTCTTCACTATTTCCCGCTCTAAAAAGCTCCGTTTCAGCCCATATCGAATGTAGATTATCGCGATAGCATTTTTCAAAACGGCCGCGGATAGAATCGTCATTCCACATCAATCGATACATTTCATATTGGTTCAAAGCAAATCGCTTAAAAAAAGTCCAATGAGGCAAACGATTTCCCTTAGAGGAATTGAGAGAGGAATTCATCGGAGATAGATTCCACAGTTCATCATTCATCACAAATGACCATGGAATAAAATGGTCAATGTCGTAATCATTTTCAATAGGCTTATTTGTATAGATGTCAAGAATCGTTTCGCGTTGCAAGACTATTTCCCACAATTTGCGAACTTGTTCAAGTTTTCGCACACTCGCATCCATAGGAGAAAGTTTATATACAATTCCCGGAACTTCGGGATTGTTGACTTGCAACCATTTTGATTTTTCATGCTGAATCCATCCAAGAATCGCAACCGAATTGTCTTGAATATATTGTTTCCATATCGGATTAAAAACAACTTTACGATTTAGCTGCGGATTTTCATCAAAAATGTATGGAAGCAAAATACGTTGATTGACCTTCTTTGTGTAATCAATAATGGCTTGCAAACTATTCCAGTTAACTTTTTCCCCACGTCCCTGTTCGTAACGATTATAAAATCCTGCCAACGCTCGATAAGGAACATATTTTGTCAATGCGATTTTATACTTCTTGATATCTCCGTTAAATTCTTTAATTGCGTTCTTGATTTCTATCTTGGATGCATTGGATTGCAAGCCACTCTTTTCGGCTAAATCAGTAACGGCCAATTCTAACGCATCGCGAAATTCGCCTTTCAGCATGCCGCTCAAATGAATGTGGTATTCACGGACAGTGAACCATGCATTCGCAATCATTTCGTCAATAATCGCATCAAAACTTGCAATATTCACATCCTCATCAATCAGTTTGACAATCGCTTCAAGCCAGTAGAACTTGTAACAACACGTCGGATCTTTCATCATGAGCGAAAAGCACTCGACATCGAGTTGATTGCAATAGGGCGAATTAATATCTAAAGCTAAGCTTTGCGGGAAAGGATTATATTCATCCATTTTTCTTCGCTCCTATTCGGTCTTACATCCTTAGAAATCCAGTATTCATCGCATTTCAATTCTGGAATATTCAAAAGAAATCCGGTAAATGTTTGCTCAGTAAAATCAGAAAAAAAGCGGTCGTTTCTTTTGCCAGAAAAAGTTCCATACTTGAACGAAGTATAAATTATTCCAGTAGGTTTTAGAGCCACCGACATTTTTTTCATAACTGAAACAAGTTCGTCATTCGGTAAATGAAGAATAGAAGCGCACGCCCAAATTCCATCATATTTTGCAACAGCATCTAATTGTTGAAAAAACATTTGCCTAACGGCAATTCCCGTATAGAGACTCGCAATCTTGCATAATTCTTCTGAACCGTCAACTGCATCTACATCAAAGCCTTTTTCAAGGAACGCTTTCGTATCGCGACCTGCACCGCACCCGAAATCCAATATTTTTGCATGTTGCGGCAAATAATCGAGGAACCGTTCCTGGGTAGAAGAAAAATCTACACCAATAGTACTGCTGGAGTATTCCTTCGCATTTTTATTATAATAATCAATAGTTGTTGTCATGAGTATTTTAAGCTTTATACTATGCTTAGAAATTTATATAAAAATGCGACAGATAAAGCAAAAAGACCTCAAAAATAACGTCTAAAGCAAATAAAGGAAGAAAACTCAACAAACCGCGACATATTTGCAAAATAAGCCCTCTGGATGAGGACGGCAAAGGCGCCGATGAAGTCAAACACCCTCACTTGCCTCCCCTCGCCGTATTTTGTATATTCCCCAATAGTAAAGCTATAGTGGCAGGACAAACCTGCGACAAGCCGTATTTCTTATATCTAAAGGAATACGGCTTTTTTTGTTATAAGGAGAAAAAATGAACAAAAAGACCGACAATACAGATGTCATCGTACAGAATCCAATCGTCAATTCGTCCGTCGAAAAGATGATTCAAGTCATCCGAGACAAGCAGGTTCTGCTAGATCGCGACTTGGCGACGCTTTATGGAGTAGAAACGAAGCGTATCAATGAGCAAGTAAAACGCAATAAAGAGCGATTTCCTGAGGATTTTTGCTTTCTGCTGACTATGGAAGAAACGAAAATTCTAAGGTCGCAAAATGCGACCTTAGAGAAGGAATCTGCTAATCTGAAAGGAAAACATTCAAAATACCGGTCTTTGGCGTTCACGGAACAAGGTATCGCGATGCTCTCGTCTGTCCTGAAAAGTGAAACGGCCATCAGAGTGAACATTGCCATCATGCGTGCTTTTGTCGCAGCTCGGCAAATCCTGATGCAAAACGGCGGTTTGGTCAATCGCCTGTCCAACGTGGAGTCCAAAATGCTCGAGCAGGACGCGCGTTTGCAGGAACACGACCATAAATTCGACACGATTTTCGAGGCGATGGACCGCGGCGAGCTGCAATCGAAGGGGCTGTATTACAACAACCAGATTTTCGACGCCTATGTGTTCGTATGCGGGCTAATCAGGCAGGCGAAAAGGCGGATTGTCCTTGTGGACCGCTACGTGGACGAGAAGGTACTTGCGATGATGCTCAAGCGCAGCAAAGGCGTATCGGTGACAATCTACACCTACGATAAGAGCAAAGTTTTCGAAGTGGATTTGGCAACATACAACGCACAGTATGCGGACAGTCCCATTGAAATTTTACCATGTTATGGAATGCACGATCGATTCCTATTCATAGACAATATAGCTTACCATTTTGGCGCATCCCTGAAAGACCTGGGAACAAGCACATTTTTCTTCAGCAAAGAAGATTTCACACTAGACGAAGTGCTAAAGAAATCAGAGGAAAAGCGACAATTACAAGAGTTATTAGCAACCGAACCGTCAAGGAATACTTGACAGGGGAAAACCTTTATATCGTATTTTCCCTGAACAAATCCTCCATCGTGATTTCTTGTTGCGCGACACTGCTGTTGGCACCTTCGGCCACGCCATAGGTAGTTACCATTGTGGGAACGATGGCGTACTTGGTTTTCGTTTTGGCACGGAATAGTTCGGCCCTATCGCGAATGTAATCGGCATATTCCGCCGTCATTTGATACTTGCCTATAGCGAATTTAATTTCGCACAAGTTTATTGTTCTGTCAGCCCTTGAAATAACCAAGTCAATTTGGGCTCCTTTTTCAGAATCGCTTTTCGGCACATATCTCCACGCAGACACATCCGTCGCAACGCCAGCAATACCCAGTTTCTGCTTTATGGCATCGACATGCGTCATGCAGACAAGTTCAAAAGTCTGTCCAAGCCAAGTTTCTACGCTATGCGAGTTGAAATGTTTACTCCACCATTGTTCATCAAGAGAGTTGTTCGCCTGCACATACTTAAAATAAAAGAGAGTATAAAAATCAGACAACCGATAGATGGCGTCCTTGACCTTGTTACCAAGCTGGCTATATCGCAAAAGAAAATCGCACCGTTCAAGGTTCTTCAGCACGGCAGTCAGTGTTTTGCCATCAAAATCGACCTTTTTGTCTATTTGGGAACGCGTCAAGCCTTCCTTATGGTTTGCTAACAGTTGAGCCACTTGTACATAGTAATCTGCATGGGCGAACAAAGCGTTGTACAGTTCGTCAAATTCAATTTTCAGTAGTGCGTTTTTACGGAAGAAAACACGGTCGATGTTTTGGACAAGACTCAAGCGGGTATCCAGCAAGCTCCAGTAAAACGGGACTCCGCCCAAAATCATGTACGCCTGGAGAATCTGGTACCTGTCCCATGCGCATTTCCTAGCACGGAGATATTGTTCCGATTCATAAAGTGTAAAAGGATTCAGGTAGATGCTGTTCGTAATGCGGCAATGCAACCCACCTTGGTTTTCGACGAGTTTGTCGATCATCCGGCTGGTTGCGCTACCCGTTGCAATAAACAATATATCTTTACGGCGTGCGGCCCAGCCATTCCAAAAGTTCTCAAACGCCTCAACAAAATCCGATTTTGGTGTGTCGATCCAGGGCATTTCGTCAAAAAAGATGACCTTTTTATGGTCATTGGATTGCGACTCAATCCACTCAGCCAAAGAATCAAATGCATTGGACCAATCGGCGAACTCTGGCAATTTTGGCAGATGCGCGTAATGTTTGATAGCCTTTGCGAAATTACGCAACTGCTTTTTCACAGGTAGATTGTGACCACCGACAAAAGAAAAGTCATATTGACGATTGAAGAACTCTTCCACAAGGAAGGTTTTGCCGACACGGCGACGGCCATATACGACAACAAACTCTGACTGGTCACTTTTTAGGCATCGGTCGAGTTCCCCTATTTCACGATTTCGTCCAATTAGGTTCATCAGAATCCCCCATATTGTTTTTCTATATATAAAAAAAACAATCGGATATTTTCCCAAAAGTTATAATTTTTACAGGATTTTGGGAAATTATCTATCAAAAATAGACGATATTTCCCCAAATCTCATAATTTTTGTAACATTTTGGGAAATTATATATTTTTGAGAAATTCCTCAAAATTCAAGCAGCCTTAAATCGTTCCTGCTATTTATTAGACATCTTAATGGACTCTTTATTGGACATTCCTACAATGGCAAGTGGCAATTCGTCTAACAACCCCATCTAATTTCTATATTATCGTTCAATGGTTGATTCCGAAGTTCTTGAGCAAGAAGACTACGAGGTAAAAATCGGTTCGTTTAACGGGCCGATGGATTTGCTCGTCTATCTCGTTCAGAAAAAGGAAATGACGCTGGACCAGATTCCGATTGCAGAAATCGCGGACGACTTTCTCAAGTGGGTAAACGAGTATTCCGAAACGGACCTTTCCAAGGCAGGCGATTTCTTGTTCATGGCAAGCCGCTTGATGGCGCTCAAGGTTCAGGAATTACTCCCGGCCGAAGAACGCGATCCGGAGATGGTCGAGGAATACAACGAAGACCGCGAAAAGCTCATGCAGGAAATGTTGGAATACCAACGTTTCAAGCAGGTCGCGAGCGGGCTCCAGGAAATGGAAGCGAAGAACTTCGGGACGTATTCCCGTGGGCGCCTCGAAAAGACGCAGAGCGACGATGACACGCTCGCGGACGCGAACATCTGGCAACTTTTCCGCGCTTACCAGAAGAGTTTAAAGACAAAGATTTCCGAGACGATCCACCATATTGAATTGGATTACGTGACCATTCAGGACCGTCAGCAGGCGATCAACAACTTCTTGAATGTGCATGGTCGTGCGCTTTTTGAAGACTTGCTCGACAACGATTCGCATCCGATTGTCGCGGCGGTGACGTTCATGGCCATGCTCGAAATGATCAAGACGGACGATATTGTTTTCCGCCAGAGCGAACTTTTCGGACCGATTTGGATTTACCGCAAAAAGAACAATCCCGAGTATGCCGATGAAATGGCGCACGAGACGGTGTTCTTCAGCAAGGATCCCGAGGTCAAGGCGGGGCTTGTGGAAACGATCCGCAGCCAGGCGATTGCGCGTTCCAAGGAAAAGAGCGTGGGCGACCTTGCCGCGACGATGCGCGAAGCCGTGCTTTGGACGGAACGCGGCAGGAACGTTACCGACGAAGACCTCAATGCCATGCTCGAAGGTCGCGAAGATATTTCCGAAGTGCAGGAGAATCCGTTCGCCGACATGATTGCGGAAGCGGACGACGCCGAAGGCGCATTGCAGGCCGCAAGCGTACCCGTTGGAGAAGCATCGAGCTCACTAGACGCCAATGCGCAAGCGCCGGCACAAGATTCCGCACAGTCAACAAATCAAGTTCCCGCGCAGTCCACAGAAGCATCCGCTAGCGAAGACGCCGCAACTCTGAGCCAAGATGCCGCGCAGTCCGCAACGAACACAGCAAGCGAAGAAGCATCAATTCCGACATTCGGATCGTCAAGCATCGAAGACGAAACTCCAGTGCTTACACAGGGTTCGATTCCTGAATTCGGGACAAATGAAGAAACTGATTTTGAGGAACGCGCCCACACGTTCGAGCCGGTCGATGAAGCCGACGAAAACCCGGTTGAACAAGAATCGGCTGAAGTCACAGATTTCGAAAGCGCGGACAATTCCAACAGCGCAAGCATTTCAGTCAACGACATACAAGGCTTGAACGAAGATGCCGTCAAGCAGATGAGTGACGAAGAGTTTGCCTCCTTTATGCAGAAGGCCCAGGCATTCTACAACAACGCAAGTTCCGCGCAGTCTAGCGATGCACAGTTCACAAGTTCCGCGCAGCCAGCCACCAGCTCTGCACAACCAGCATCAACTCCAGAATCGACATCCGCGCATTTTTCAAGCGACTTTGCCGACCAAAAGCCGCGCAGTTCCTATAGCTCATACACAGAATCCGCAACAATTCAAAAAGAAGAGCCCGAAGAAGACAGGTATTCTTCTTACAGTTTCGGCAACGAAATGACCGACGAGGAATACATCGCCTACTTGAACCGCAGCGCCCGCGCTAGCCGCAAAGATGAACCGAAGCCCGCGGCATCTCCCGAGAAGCCCGCGAAAAAGTCCGAACGCAAATCATTCATGCCCGAAGATAACGAAGGCGGAATGACGGACGAGGAATATCAGGCCTACCTCGCCGAACACGGCGATGACGACGATGACGAAGAAGGCCCCGTCGTTTACGGAGCCGGTAAAGATTAATTTTTCGATGGGCTAAAGCGTTTTCTTCACGCTCCAACTTCTCATTTTGTTTCCATCCGGGAGCGCAATGTCCCGTTCATCAAATACTTCGAGACCGTTCTTCCTGTAAAACGCAAGATTTTTCTCGGAGTTTGTAAACAGAGTCAACTGCTTGCCGCCATGTTCGCGAATATAATCTTCCCAAAAAGCGATGAACCTTGAACCGACGCCCTGTCTCTGGAAATCCGGATCTACCGTTACAGAACTGGTATACCAAATGTCCGGGCCAGCCAGCTGATAATCGTGACACGGCGTGCTAGCCAATGTATCCATAGCAAGCCAATCATTTACATGCTTTATTTTTACACCGCAATATACCAGAAGCCAGCCATGGAGCAAAAACTGCAAAACAGACGGTCTCTTATATTGCGGATCATCGATCTGAGCCACCGCAACCATGTTTCCGTCCACTTTTGCCGTCAAAAAATGCGTTTTCCCGAAATTCGTCAGAGTCGACCTGTAAAGCATGGCCCTAAGCACCCTTCGCCTTTCTTCCAAACTCGGAAAAAAATTCGTAAAGTACTCATAATATTCATAGGCCCTAGCCGCCAGTTCAACCGACTCTTTTATTTCTTCACGTTTCAATATACCGAATTCAATTTCCATACACTCACTAAAATAGCGTTTTTTTGCCTGAACAAAACAAAAACAGAATTAAAAACCTTTATTTTCCCTAAAAAAGTTCGAAAAAACGAGGTTTAATCATAAAAAAAGTGACAAAGAACACATTTCCGCGAGCATTGTGCGCACAAAATAAATACCAAAACTTGAGCAAGCGTATAAACACCCCTAATGGATAAAAAAAAGCCGGACCAAGTCCGGCATTGCAAAATCATTTAATCGTCGTTGCGTCCACCGAAGAGCCCCGCACGGTACGCCCAGTAAAGCAACTGCAAAATGGACGAAATTGCGGCGGCAACATACGTGAGGCCCGCGGCAAAGAGCACGCCCGAAACCGTATTATATTCACGACCCGGTGAAATGACTTCCATACGGGCAAGCGCCTTTTTTGCACGTGCCGAGGCATCGAATTCTACAGGCACGGTCACGAGCGTGAAAAGTGTTGCAAGCGCAAAGAGCACAACGCCGATAACCGCGACCGATTGCCCAATCGCCTTGCCAAGCCCCATCAGCATAATACCGATAATCACAAGCCACGGTCCGAAATTAGAACCGATATTTGCGGCAGGAACGATCGCAGAGCGAAGCCACAGCGGGAAGTATCCTTGAGCATGTTGAATAGCATGTCCGACTTCGTGAGCGGCAACGCCAGCGGCACTCGCATTGCGACCGGAATAGACTTCGGGAGACAAATTAAGCGTCTTGTTCAGCGGATTGTAATGGTCCGAAAGGAATCCCTGGTGTTTGAGGATTTTCACGTCGGTGATGCCCGCTTCCATAAGAATTGCCTTTGCGACATCGGCTCCGGTAAGGCCGCTGGAAATTTGAACTTTTTGGCCAGCAGCAAAGCGTTTTTTGACCAACAGCGAAACGGCGCCCGAAAGGGCGAGCGTCACCACGAGAATCATCATGTATAAAGGATCGAATGTCATAATTAGGTAATAGGTTTTATGGTTTAGGTATTAGAAATTAGTCATTGGTTATTGGTCAATAGTTATCGGTAATCAACAATCAGTTCTATTGACTACGGACTAACGACCATTGACCTTATCATTTCATCAATAATTTACAAAAAGAATGGCGAAAGCGTCCGTAACTTCGTCACTCTTTTTTGCTTATTATCGTATTTTTCTACATGTCGCCTGTATTGAAGTGCGTCTTGTCGCGAAAATGCGTGAGGAACATCCCGAGCAAAAGGTAAATCACCGCCTGGATGGAAAGCAAATATAGCTTCGGCGCCACATCGTAAATGTCCCCACCCATCTGTTCAATCGAAAGCCATGCCGGCACGGCAAACGTACTCGGTAAAACGTACGAGATAGCAACCATCCAGTTCGGCATCAAGTAGCTAGGCCAGCTAAAGTTCGCAAGGAACAAGATGGGAATAGAGAAGTTCAGGAACAGTTGCATACTCGATTCACGGTGCAGGAACACCTGCGACAGGCACATTCCAAAGTTGATGACCGATGCAAGGAACACGATTGCAAAAATCGTCATTGGCAAGAGTTCTCCGCGACGCGGAAAATCAAAGAGATTGTAAATGAAGCAATGGTAGAAGAGAATGAAGCAGCAATAATGCAAAAAATACGCTAGCGAACGCCCTAAATAACGGTAAGGCATACTCTCATTTTCAACTGCAGAATAACGTTCATTCCTACGAAACCGTCTATGTCCGCGGGCGCCTCCCATGATACAAATGCCGATAATCAGCGATTGCTGCAAGATCACAACAAGCACGCTAGGGACAACGTAATTCGAATAGCTCCCCGTATTGTTGAACATCGTCTGGATGGATAGCGGAATCGGATCGCGCATGGCCATCGCCTTTGCCGAGGGCACTTTTTTGCCAAGCGCAATCGCCTTGACTTTACTGACCGCACCGACCGTCAACGCACACGTCGAGAACGCGGTACCGATTGTACCGTGAAGCATCACGTAGGCGCCATGCGTAAAGATGTTTATCTTTGTCGGCTTCTTGTTCAGCAAGTCCTTTTCCATGTTCTCGGGAATGACCATGAAACCAAAAATGTCTTCGCGCGCCATGGCGGTTTCTGCTTCGAGCATGTCATTATAAACAGCCTTGACTTCAACCTGCTGCGTTGCGGAAGCCATTCGCGTAAGTTCCCTAGACTTAGCAGAATGGTCCAAATCTACAACAGCCACCGGAACTTTAGACACCGTCTGGTTCACATACGCCGTCGGATAATAGAACGCATAGAGGACCCCAGCGACAACAAGCAAGAGCACAGCCGCCGGATCAGTGAAGAACAACTTCCATTCCGTCAATGTCACTTTCAAAAGACGACTGATCATTTTCGCCTCCTGATTTTATTCAACAGATCCTTGAAATGCGAACGAGCAACGGCAACAGGATTACCATTTTCAACGACTACAGGCATTTGAGAATCGTGCTTCAAACGGTACTGCCAGCGGAGCACCATCGTAAGACAGCCAAATAGAGTCCAGAAGAGCGCCATGCCAGCCATCAACTTGATGACCTCCCAAGATGCAGCCATACCGACATCGCCAAGGAGCATCATGGACTGCACGCGAAGTACGTGGGTAAGCGGCAACACAAACGCAAAGCAACGCACGGCAAATGGCATTGCCATCACAGGGAACGTCTGACCGGCAAATGCAAACGCAGGGCCGCCAATCACGCCCGAAACGCCTGTAGCAATACGCATCACGCCAGTCACGCCTACAAATACCATTCCCGCCCCCACGCAGCAAATCACCATCAAGAGTTGCGCCACGGAGACCATCACAAATTCTTCAAAGCCCATCGGCATGAGCATGCGATGCGTGTACGCATAACAGCCCATATATTCAAGCCAAAGGATAACAGTCATTGGAACAAACGAAGCGACACCAAGAGTAAACCAGGAACGTTCCGCATATTGATAAAATTCCCTCACGCGCTTATCTCGAAGCGGGAAAGACGCAATATAGACCGCCACAAGCATTGCCGCCAAATGGAACATGGCCGACACAAGCCCAAGCGCCAGAAAGCCTTGATAATTGCCTTCGATGTTGCCGACCGAATGAATTTCGGTCTTGACGGGATCATCAAACGATGCCGTATAAAGTTTAGAACCGACATCCGTAATTACCGCACGAATTTCCTTTGTTGCAAACATGTTCGTGAGATAATTCTGACCACTGGAATAAACCGGAATCACAGGCGTTTCAAGGCGTAGCGCCCTACGTTCCATTTCATTCGGAAACACAATAAACGTCTGCAAATCACCGCGAATTACCGCGTGTTCACATTCTCCCATATCGTGACAAATTAACTTCACGTCAAGCACCGGGCTGGACTGGAGAGCACGTTCAAGGCGGTCGGCAAGCAGGCTATTATCTTGCTTGACAATACCAATCGGGATGTGCTGCACGATTTCGGACGAGAACATCTCCAGCATAAACACGGAGACGCCTACAGGGAGCACCGTAAGAATCATCCACAAAACAATCTTGTGGCCGAAGTAAATCTTCCCGATTGTCTTTAAAAGACCTTTCAGCACAATAACCTTCTATTCCAGCTTACTGAATGTCGTCAACAGGGAACAGGACGCTCATGCCCGGGCGGAGATTTTCGACCTTGTGGGTCGGGCGCATACGGACTTCGAACGTCTTGAGGTCAAAGCCAGAGCTTTCCTTGGAGCTACGCCAAGTGGCATAGTCACCGACAGATGCGATATAGCTTACCACCATTTCTACAGTTTTGTCGAGAGCCGGAACCTGTAGGTAGAATTTTTTGCCTTTGTACACATTCTTGAGGTAATCTTCGCGGAGATGGAATACCGCCCAGGAATCGTTCAAGTCCGTCACAGCGATAATCGGCATACCAGACCCCACCACTTCGCCTTCTTCGGCAAGCTTGAGAGATACCTCGCCCGTAATCGGCGTACGGATTTTTGTTTCTTCGAGGTAAGCATCGACTTCAGCGTTTGCGCCCTTCGCTTGCAACACGAGAGCGTTTGCTGCGGCCTTGTCTTCGCTGCGGGCTCCAGCGACAGCTTGATTGTACTGGGCGCGAGCGGCATCGGCAGCGGACTGGCTAGCCTTCATCTGCGTTTCGGCTTCATCGCGCTTTTGAAGCGGGAGTACGCCTTCGTTATAAAGTTTCTGCACGCGGTTATAAGTGTTCTTCGCAAGCGTCGCGGCTTCTTGGGCGCGGTCCGCCATGGCCTTGAGGGCTGCTATATCTTCACTGCGTGCACCATTGCGTGCCTTATTCGCCTGAGCCTTTGCAGCCCCGAGAGCGCCTTGCGCCTGAATCTTCTTCGCTTCGATTTCCGGGCTACTGATTACGGCAACGAGCGAATCCTTATAGACAACATCGCCTTCGTGAACAAGCAAGCGTTCAATGCGCCCCGGAACCTTCCCCGCCACGAGCACACGGCGAGCTTCCATCTGACCTTGCAAGAACTGTTCACGCGGTTGCGTTGCAAATTGCTGGAGCTGGGAGATGCCCATAATGACCAACACGATCAGGGCAAGCACTACAATAACTTTTCCAATCATCTTCAATGCGTTCATTATTTATTCTCCATTTCTAAATTCTGTTCGGCAGGTTGCGTAGCGGCTTCGTTTGCAACTGGTTCAGCAGGAACTGCTGCGGTCGCGGATTCGGTTGATGAACCCGCCGAAGCGTCCGCCGGCCCAGTTGCTGAACTCACCGAAGCATCGACAACAAGTTGCTTGGACGCCAATATATTTCCTGCACTAGAAACTTCGCCTGCCGCTTCAAGAAGTCCAAGCCACGCGACAACGGCATCGTAATGCGCCTTCAGGTCAGCCACCTGCAAGCGGGAAAGCGAAAGTTCCGCATCCACAACATCAAGACCTGTAGCAAGACCGGCTTCGTACGCCTTGTTCTGGCTGCGCAAAGCTTCGTCCGCGAGTTCACGCGTCTTGGCGAGGCTTGCGAGCCTCCCCTTTGCGTGTTCCAATTCACGCCAACGCTTTTCGACCAAAAGTTTCAAGTTGTCAATCGTCTCTTCTTCGAGACTGCCCAAAGAACGGTCCATAGCTTTTGCGGAACTCACCTTCGCGCGTGTATCGCCGCCCTTGAAAAGATCCCACTGCAATTTAGCGCCAATAGCCCATTCCGGTTCAAGAAGCGTCAAGTCCTTTGTATAAAGTTCCTTATAGCCAAACAAAGCGATTGTCGGGAAGTAATCGGCGCGAGCAACGCTAATCGCGTTCTGGTTGCGTTTGCGTTCAATCCGGAGCTGACGAAGGCCCGGGTGTTTATCCACGGCGAGCGCCTTGAATTCGTCCATAGAGCGAATGCTTTCCGGAGATTCGACTGGCGTTGTTGCAGTAAGGCTCGTATCCGTATGCAAAAGGCTTGCAAGCGCCATGCGGGCCAAGGACTGGTCGCGGAGGGCGTCCTCGTAAGCATTTTCAGCTTCGGCAAGGGCAACTTCTGCACGAAGGCGTTCTGTCTTGCTAATCTGGCCACCTTCTTCAAGCTTTTTGGAACGGTTCAGGTGTTCTTCAAGATCCTTCTTGGTCGTCTCGCGCATCACGACAAGTTCTTCGCACAAGCGAAGTGTAAAATACTTTGTTGCAACATCCATGAGAACCGTATTTTGGGCCATTTCGAATTCGGCCTTGCGGGCGTTCACATTTTCTTTGGCGGCATCGTAGGCAGAATAAATCTTGAGCCCCGTAAAGATAGGCCATACAACGGTAAGGCGCGCATTAAAGAACCAGTCATCTTGCACCTTCATGTTGAAATCAGCATCGTTGATGTTCTTTGTCGCAGCCGTGCCATACTGTTCCGCAGTCTGCTGGGCGAAAGTTTCCGGAGAACTCGTCCCGAGCTTTTCCTTGAGGGCGTTTTCGGCATAAGCCTTAGCCTTGGCTTCGTTACCCGCCCCCATCTGGGCAAGGGCGCCTTCATAAGCCTGCTTGTAACCAGCCGAAGCCTTGTTATAGGCATCGATATAAGCCTTGGAATAGGCGGCAGCCCCCGCAATATCGCCTAAAGGCTGCTGAATGCGCCCAAGGTCAATCGAAATCGGGTCATTGATTTTTGTAATACCCGCCGAGAGACTCACGGTCGGGAGGAAACGGGCAAAAGCTTCATCCTTGCCGCTTTCGGCAATGTCCACTTTTGCCTTTTCTGCTTTAATTTTCGAATTGTTGGACATCGCCATGTCCAGCGCTTCCTGTAACGAAAGCGAGGTCGCATAAGCAGCCATGCTACCACAAAGAATGAATGCAAAGTACCGTTTCATAGCTACTTTAATAATACAAAAAGATGACAAAAACAGCAATTCCAAAACGACGGTTAAAGCTCATCCAATAAAAAAAGTTCCGACAAAATGTCGGAACTTTTGGCTTAA
This sequence comes from Fibrobacter succinogenes, assembly GCA_902762795.1. Lineage (GTDB taxonomy): Bacteria > Fibrobacterota > Fibrobacteria > Fibrobacterales > Fibrobacteraceae > Fibrobacter > Fibrobacter succinogenes_E. Next base: position 71,449 of record CACWPM010000026.1, read on the forward strand.
AACTCAATTTGAAGTAAATTACTTGCCCGGAGTCGGATCTGCAATAGTCCAATTGTTGTAGCCATAGCCCATTGTCGTAAAGTCCTTACGGTTAAGGCTCTTGCCCTTACCATCCGCATCGGTCATTCCCGGCCAACGGTCACTGTAAAGTGTCGCATCGGACAACTGATAGAACCATCCCGAACCATCGGCATTCTTTGCATAAGGTTTCTTGACGGCAACTGTTTCACCGCGGTTCGAAAGCTTACCGGCATAGAAGCGGATTACGACCGATTCGTCAATATTGAAGCGAGAACGGAGCATAGACTCTTTACTCTTCAGGGAATCGCTGAACAAAACCATCTTTCCGCCTGCAGGGATTGCATCGCCCGCAGCAAATTCCATATTCACGCCTTCGATTTTCCAACCCTGAGGAGTGTTATTGATGCTTTCGACCAAAGACACGTTTTCAGTTCCTTTGTTCACAAGTTCAAGGAATTCCACATCGTTAAGGTCCTGTTCGTTTTCGTGGTAATGGATTTCGCTAATGAAAATCGGGCCAGCCTTCAAAGCCGAGTTAGCCTGGCCTTTCGTTTCCGAGGCCATAGCCCCCTGGGCCGTGGTTCCGCCAGGCAAATCGACTACACCGCTCGACTGTTTACCAGTCGCAATCATCAGGCTAGTTTCCTTGCCCGTGCGAGTTCCCGCAGCGACTTCGTACAGATAGACTTCATCGCCATTGTCGCTCAAGAAAAGGCCTTCACCAAAAACAGCGTCGCTCGATTCAAGGACAAGGAAGCCCTTGGCCGGAACAACCGTGCTGGTTCCGCCCACAGTCCACTTTTTGTCCTTACGTTTGGATTCGAGTTCCCAACCTTTAACATCGACTGGGGCATCGCCATAGTTGTAAAGTTCGATCCAGCCATCAGAAACACCAAGATCGTAGGGTTTGATTTCGTTCAGACGAATCGTAGAAGCTTCAAGAACTTTGTCATCACCCACGCACGGATTACCGTTCTCGATAGCACTCGGTCCCCAGGAATTGGCGCTAGCTTCGCTGCCCGAGCCTCTATACACAAGCGTATGTCCCTTTCCATTAGCAAGGCTTGGCCAAGGAGGTGCGTCGCTAAACGCAGCGCTCACGTCACCTTCGCCCTTGAGCTTGACTTCGACAACATCGCCTTCATTGACAAGCTTCGCAACAGTTCCCGTCTTGGGGTCGTTATCCCACGGACCATAAACTTTACAACTTGCCGGCAAGCTCGGATAAGTCTGCTTGAACAAATTCACATCGTTCGTGACAATAACGTATTGCCCTTTCTTCAAAGAACCCGGAGGGAACGAGAAGGACACGGCGCCATCCAAGCGAAGTTTATTGCCCAGCATATCATTGATATCCGGGCCACTCTTGATATAAACTTCAACCCATTCCAAGGTTGAACCTTTGGGCGCGTTATACATAATTTCGGAAACGCCCATGTAAGTCGCATTTGGATCCACAACAACATCTTCCGGATTCGAGCTAGAAGATGTCGGATTTACGACAGAAGACGAAGACACTGAAATATCCGATGATGAAGTCGGATTGTCAATGCTACTACTCGATCCATTATCCGAAGAAGATGTCGGAGCTATCACAGAAGAACTGGAAAAACCCGGATCCGGAGGATTCGCGGGATTGTCATCGGAGCAGGCAGAGAACATGCTCAACGCAGAGACACAAGTGCCAACGGCAAGCCATTTTTTCGTATTCATAAGCGCCTTCCTTGTTATTGGTTTAAGACCATGTTAAAAGTTTCCCGCGAGGCGAGTCCAATACGGGCTCTTGAAACGACGCGGATTTTCGTAAACGCGTTTCCATTCCGCAGCGGCATTTCCGAACTTGGAAAATGCGCCATGCTTCAGGTTGAATGTACGAATCAAGTCGAACATCCAATAAGGCATCTGGGCAGCCGGGCACTTGAGTTCAAGAACAGCATCGGCACCGGGCTGGAAGAATCTTGGGATTCCAGTGGAGTGCATGTAGTGCGGGTCCACAGTGTAATCAAAACCATTCTCTTCGCGAAAGCGCATGCCGGTGTCAATCGTCACGCGGGAATACTCTTCGCGAAGCCCGAACCATGCACGCCGCTTGTACTGCGTAAGGAGTCGCGGGTGTGCACCATGGAGTTCCGTCTTGTACAAGAAATCCTTGAGGTACATGCGGTCTTTATCGCTCTTGCACGGCCATTCATCGGGCTTCATATTCCAGACTTCACCGGGGTTGATACCCTTGATTGTTGCACGGCTCTTGTAGCAGATATTACGAATCTTGCGCTTGACCTCGAAATGGAATGTACCGTCCTGAGCGGGGTGCTCGCCGTACGTGCGGATACGCATGTTGAAACGGTCGAGGAGCTGTTTCTTTTTCCAGCCGAGGAACGTCCACGTCGGTGTGTCCAGGTAGAGATTCGTAATCCAGTAAAATCCACCCGGAGTGATTTTGGAATAATAGTCTTCTTCGCAATACGGCGCCAAGAACGCACCAATCCGGTCCGCCCATTCGACGGGGATATGGTACTTCAGTTCGAAGCGTTCAAGAAGACTAAATCCGCGGGCTTCTGCCATAAACTACCTGATTCCTTCACGAAGATGGTTCGTTACGTTTTGACGGGCAAGACCGCCAGCGTAATCGAGCAGAGCCAAGTAACGTGCAAAAATATCGTATTCGAGCTTTGCAGCCTTCAAGTCGCTTTCGAGGGCACTCTCACGAGCACGGAGGAGCAAAAGCGGATCGGAACCCGCATTTCGAGCAAACTGTTCCATAAAGCCGCTGGCGTTCACTTGTTCAGCATATTCCTTCAAAACCTTCCACTGGTCGATAAGCGTAAGGACTTCTTCGGTGAGGCGAGCGACCTTCTGGTTCACTTCGCGGACTTCGTCCAAGTACTTGCTTTCGGCATCAAGCTTTTCGACCTGTTCGCGGAGGGTGGCGTCCTTATTGCTATCGAAGAACGGCAGACGGAAAGCAACGTTCAAGAAAAACTTGTCCGAAGTCTTGCGGTCGTCAGTTTCAGGGACAAGGGTTCTCATGGAATATCCCTCGACCGTTTTAGTATCCCATCTATCACAAACACCATTAATATACTGGCCAATGCACCCACCAGATTTACCAGCTTTTTCTAAAAATTCATCATAGAACTTGCCATATTTTTCTTTAGTGACATCACTATAGTCCAAGTCCTTGTACTTTTCCATCAAGGATTCAATCTGGAGCGAGTAACCTATGCCTATATGAGAAATGTAGTTGCGGTCCTTGCTTGCATCCTGTTGCGCCTTAGAAATGTCGGAATCGCGCTTGCCCTTGGCGAGTGCCACAAGCGGGAAGTTTTCGTCAACAGTCACGCCGTTTTTAAGGAATTCGGCAAGTTCTTCCATCGTCGGGAGGAACGACGGATCCAAGGCGACGTTATCAAAGTCCGGAGCCCAGATCATCATCTTGAGTTCGGCATCGCGGAGCGCCGTGCTGTCCGAAAGCAAGTTCGCCTTGAGCGACGCACTCTTTTCAAGTGAAGTCATCAAGTCTTCGGCATTGAACGAAGCAGAGCCGGACTTGAGGTGGAGCACTTCGATACGGTCCTGAATAACCTGCAAAAGTTGCTTGTTAATTTCGTTAATCTTCTGGCGCAGCACATAGCGCACACCGCGTTCGTAGCGGTCGTAAAGGAGGATTGAACGTTCAACGGCAAAAGTAGCCTGCTGGTAATTCTTAACCGCCTCATAGTGAGCCTTGTCGGCAGCGCGTTCGCCAAAAGCCTGAGGCGTCACGCGGAGTTCAAAATCGTGCTTGGCAAAGCTAAAGCCATCCATCTGGTAGCGGAGCTCAATCTTGTCCCAAAGCTTGAGGTTGCGATCTTTCGATGTTGCTTCGGCGCGTTTTTCCGCGGCCTGGTATCTCGGGTCCGTTTTTGCGGATTCAATCAGGCGTTCCCAAGTGAGAGGGCTTGCAATTGCAGCTGTAGCCAGTGCGAGCGATATAAAAGGTACGATTTTCATTACTTCTTAGCCTTCTTTTGCTGCTTTTCCAAGTTGCGCTTGCTCGTTTCGGTGATAGTCACCATTTCGCCAAGCAAGAAAGAGTTCTCTTCCGGAATCTTGATGGTCACTTCGCGACCATAGACCGGCAGTTCTGGCATTTTCCACATACGTGTCGGGAACGGCACGATACGGCTCGAAAGACCGACAACTTCGCCAATCACGGCCTTGCCAGAGCCCGTCAAAGTCGTCACCTTCACGGCTTCGCCGAGGTTCGTGTTCTGGTAGATCTGTTCGTTGATATAGCCGCGGATAAGCGTCGGGGACTTGTGGGCAAGCGTCACGATCGGGGCGAAGCTGGAAACCTTTTCACCATCGCGAACGTTCACGTCACCGACAACCCAATTTTCCTTGGCGACCTGAGTCAGTTCCTTCTGCTGCTTGCGCATTTCGGCAAGTTCCTTGCGGATGTTCGCAGCTTCGCTCTTGCCCGTAGACTTCTGGAGACGGCCACTGCCACGGAGGAGGGCAATCTGTTCATTCGCGCTCTTGACGGCGAGGTTCAGTTCGTTCTTGAGGCTCTTGATGCGCATGGCCATGGCATCGTTGCCGTCCGCATTGGACTTCGAGTGCGAAAGGCTCTTGAGCTTAGCGGAGATGGCCTTGTTGCTTTCGTATTCCGTTTCGAGGTTGCGGATTTCGGCAGAAAGAGCAAGACGGCGAGTTTCGAGGTTAGCCTTGACTTCTGCGACCTTCTGGTCGATTTCGGCAGAGCTCAAGTTGCTGCGGCCTTCAAGTGCATCGAGTTCGCGGGTAAGTTCAGCGATGCGAAGCGTGAGGTCCGGACGGTTGATGACCACGATCGTATCCCCAGGCTTGACTTCCTGGCCCGGAACCACGTAAACCTTCACAATTTCGGTCGGAGACGGGAGGCTGATAATCGTTTCGCTGGATTCCGCAATGCCACGGAACATGGCGGCCTTGCCCTGGTACATAAAGCCGAGCAATACGGCGATAATCACGCAGAGGATCCAGGCGATGGAAAGCTTATGGGTATAGACGTAGGCGACGCCCGCATTGTTCTTGTGGGTGTTCCAGAAATTGTCGAGAAGATCTTCAAGCTTATTCATTTTTCAAACCTCCCTACATTTCCGTCGTGGCGTCTTGCATCATGAACTGGACATCCGAAATGCCTTCGATTTTCGAAAGCATCGTGAGAATTTCGGCAGCGGGCTTTGTCGCACGAAGGCGGATCTGGTAAGCGACGTCCAAGCGGGCTCCGCCATCCACTTCGCGCATGGTTATCAAAATGAACGTCTTTAGATTGCCCTTCATTATATCTTCAATCTGACCACGGACCTTCGGTTCGTTCGGGAGAGCAAAGCGAAGCATACCGTCAAAGAAGTGCTTGGTACCAAGACCCGTGCGAGAAAGGAGGAAAGCAACACTGCAGAACGCAATCGTTCCGCCTACAGCGGCCCCCCAGGCATAAACGCCACAACCGATACCCGCACCTAGCGCCGCGAATATGAACATGATATCTCGCGGGTCCTTGAAACTCGTACGGAAGCGGACCACCGAGAGAGCGCCCATCATACCGAGACCACGACCGACATTATCGCCGATGGCCTGCATAATCATCGAAGCAGCAACGGCGCTCAAGACAATGCCCTGGACAAAGTTGCGGGAATAGGAAAGCCCGAGGAAGGTCTTTTCGTATGTCCAACCGATAGCGGAAGACAGAATGAAAGCAAGGATCAAGGTGTATGCAAGCGTAATGATCGTTGCGTTTGTTGTGCTGGACTGGACAGCAAGAAGGTCAAGCATAATAACTCCGTTTATAAGTTTCTTTTAAAGGCCACAGTGTACAAAATCTACTTAAAAATGAACGTTTTTCGCTCACTTTTATGTAAATAATGGACTAACAAACAGTTCAGAAGCCCTAAAACCCACGCTAAAAATAATAAAAGTACATTTTTCGTTCATGAAAAAATTAATTACACGTTGGTTACTCTAACAACGCATTGTAGAAGTCGCAACGTATGTTTATTTTCGGAAACAGAACAGACGCGAATGTTAAATTGTAGAAACAAACAAGAGCGTCATGTATGTGAATTCGCGAGCGAACGGCACTTTTTAACTTCGGCTATTTTATAACCCCAAAAGAATCTATACGAACGCCATCATCGCAATTCGTTTTCGATTCTGCAGTAAAATTACTTAAATAGACATCAAAATTGGCATCGGCATCGCCATAAGTACAATAGGCCTCAAGATTTCCGTTTTCATCACAAGCCCCACTCAACACGTCATTTGCATTTTGGAGCAAACACAATTTTTTGAAATTTTCGAACAAGCTTTCGCACGCGCTACCGTAATTTTTCAACGTCAAACTTCTTTCCACGAGATTGCTTTGCCCAAGCTTAAATTTGGAAGAAAAGCTTTTGCCATCGCCGTCACAAGATGCAACAGCGCCCTTTTCTTCTGCATAAACCAGAACATCGCCTTTAAATACGCCCTGCCCCGCATCATGTCCCGTGGCTGGGAGGTCTTCTTTTACGACAATAAGATATTTTTCGGTAACACTCGTTTCAAAGCCAATAACCTGCACCCTAACAGAATCATGCAAATCTGCAACAACAGCAGATGAACTACTGATACCAAAATCACCCGTCCCCTTTGGAGCGCTAGAAGAATATATTTCAAAAGAGCTACTCGAAGAGCTGTCTTCATCGATATACCCAACCATAGGCAAAGCATTCGGGTCAACAGTGCCACTAGAGCAAGCCACCAAAGCAAGCCAAGAAAAAAATCCAATCAAACATACACTCTTTTTATGCATTTTTCTTGCTCACTATTTTATTGGTGACAGGGAAAAATTGAAAATTAATTCGAAAAACTTGATCAAATTTAGAACATTCATTCGCGATGGCAACAACCTTTTTGCAACAACCCTTAATTTCATCGACAATCCTATTATAGGCATCCTGGTTTACGCTAAGCGTAACACCGTTAAAAAAACGTTCCTTTGCAGAATAGCGATCAACGGCACGAGCGGCCATAATCGCCATTTCCTTATGCATGGCGCGAATGGCTATGGGGAGAGCATCCTTGGAACCGATGACCGTTTGCGCAGTCTGCGAGTAAACTTTTTCTTCTTCCTTTTTCAGGAACCCCGCCTTGACGAGAAACGCAAGAACATCACGGACTTCTTCAGCGGAAACGTATTCCTTGCATTCTTCGGCGATATCACGCGGATTTGCCCCCGGCATCAACGGAGCCAGCTCGCGAATAACCGGATATTTCCAGGATTCATAATACTGGAAGGCTTCTTTTTCAACAACGCGCACCTCGTGCTCTAGTGCAATTCTCTGCATTTCAAGAAGCGCCGCTCTTTGAGCTTCATTGGTTTCGGCATTTCCAAAAGCGACCAGCTGGTAAAAATACTGTTCTTCGTAATCGACAAGCCCCATCGATTTTGCGACCTGGCACGCTTTGATCTTACTGAGCTTGCTCTGCCCCATACTGACAAGTTTCAAAAAATTCGGTGATGAAAATCCGGCATTTCGACAAAATTCACGCCACGAGAACGAACCAAGACGCTTGCGTTCATCGTAATAATCCTGCAAATAAAGATGGTAATCCCGATACTCAAAAATAGACTTCATAATGCATAAAATAAATTTTCACAATACAGAAGTCAATATCTGTATTATACGGGAAAAAGTTATTTTCATGTTTAAACAGCAGTTTTTTTCATTTTTCAACAGTTGCCAAAGCTATATTATACAGAGTGTATAATGAAGAAATGAAGCCGTTCAAAGCGAAGAAAACATTTTTGTTGATAGGCATTCCATAATTCGCAGCGGTTAAACGATCAAGCCTATTTCAAGCCTATTAATAGCACCAAAATTGCAAGTCAAAGTAACAGACCTTCCATCAGGTCTAGCCACAACAACATCCTGTGTTAAAAAGTTGGACCCTTCCAAAAATAGAACATACGGGAAAAACATATCCAAGGCGAACCAGTCGTGCGCCCAGCGCAATGAAGTCATGGAGGACTTGATCCGCCATCTTTTTGGACGTCATAAGCAAAAAAGATGGCCGAATGACCATCTTTTTCCAAATCCAAGATTTGAAGAAGAAACGAGCGAGAGCAGGTCCTAATCTCTATCTTGTAACGGAAACAAGTTTCCGACAAGATAGGACTACGACATCCTTCGACGATCAATGGGCTAAGCCCATTTCCCGCACTAAAGTGCGGAGTCTCAGTAGAACCCGGACCGAAGGCGTACAACTCGTACGTCGAGAGTCCGGGTGACGAACTATCGCGAAGTTTATTTCTTCAAATATTCGTTGATGCCCGCGGCAGCTCTACGACCTTCGCCCATTGCCAAGATGACAGTGGCAGCGCCGAGCACGATGTCACCACCGGCATAAACCTTCTCCATGAAGGTCTTGTTGGCGGCAGCATCTTCGAGAAGGATGTGACCCTTCTTGTCGACGGAGAGTTCCGGCGTGGTGTTGCTGATAAGCGGGTTGGAACCGTTACCGATAGCAACAAGCACGGTGTCGCATTCGATTTCAAAGCTTGCACCTTCGACCTTGACCGGACGCGGACGGCCCTTTTCATCGGGTTCGCCGAGTTCGTACTTGTCGACGAGCATGCCGCGCACGTGGCCAGCTACTTCTTCCTTACGAGCCGGGAGTTCGTTCATGCTGCGGCGGTAAATGATGCGGACCTTTTCGGCACCGAGACGGAGAGCCATACGGGCAGCGTCCATAGCGACGTTACCACCACCGAGAACGACCACGTTCTTACCGGGCCACATCGGGGTATCGGCATGTTCCTTGTCGTAGGCGCGCATGAGGTTGGCGCGGGTCAGGTATTCGTTAGCGATGTTCATGAAGAGCGGGAGGCCAGCACCGGTACCGACGAACACGGCATCGAAGCCATCCTTTTCAATCAAATCCTTGAGTTTGCGAGTACGGCCGATGACAAAATTTGTCTCGAACTTCACGCCCATGGCAGCGAGAGATTCGATTTCGTTGTCCACGATCTTCTTCGGAAGACGGAATTCAGGAATACCGTAGCGGACCACGCCACCGAGCTTGTGGAAAGCTTCGAAGATGGTCACGTCGTGGCCTTCGCGGCGCACGTCGGCAGCAACAACCAGACCGGCAGGACCGGAACCGATCACAGCCACCTTCTTGCCGGTAGCAGGCTTCACGGCCGGCACAGAGGCACCACCGTTGTTGCGTTCGTAGTCAGCAGCAAAGCGTTCCAGGCGGCCGATAGCCACAGCCTGGTTCACGTCCTTGTGCATCTTGCCCATGGTGCAGTTCATCTGGCACTGGCGTTCC
>CACWPM010000027.1 GCA_902762795.1 Fibrobacter succinogenes
CGAACTCGACCTCGAAGGTGCCAAGGCCCTTATCGCTAACGGCGTGAAGGCCGTTGCCGAAGGTGCAAACATGCCGTCTACTCCGGAAGCTATCGAAGCTTTCCAGAAGGCTGGCGTCCTCTTTGGACCTGCCAAGGCTGCTAACGCTGGTGGCGTGGCTACCTCCGGTCTCGAAATGTCCCAGAACTCCGAACGTCTCTCCTGGACCTTCGAAGAAGTGGACAAGAAGCTCGAAGGCATCATGAAGAGCATCTACGCTGCTGCTTCCTCTGCCGCTGTCAAGTACGGCCAGAAGGGCAACCTCGTCATGGGTGCCAACATCGCCGGCTTCCTCAAGGTTGCCGATGCCATGAAGTGGCAGGGCGCTGTCTAATAAGACCGAATCCGCTAGATTCATGAGAGGATTCTCCGGCAGGCGGATTCTCTCGCGACCGCCCTCGGTTAACACCCGAGGGCTTTGTCGCTCACGGATACGACCGCTCGGGCTAGAATCTGTACAACAAGTACAGGGCTGGCCCTCGCTCTCGCAAAAGCATACAAGGCGAATGCAGCAAAATTAAACTTGTTTAATTTTATTGCTGAGCCGAAGTTGCGGACGCCGAAGGCGTCAAAGAACGACCAGTTCATACTGGTCGTTCTTTTTTGCTCACAGATTGCTCGGGCTTACTTAACGTAAGTCCTCGCTTTTAGACTAGGGAAGGCTTCGCCCTCCCTAAGACCTACCTTTTCCAATGGCTAAATGCCAAATGCGAAAAGCATAAAAGTCCTCCGGTCAAAAGCCGGGGGCTTTTTTTATCTGTACGCCGAAGGCTGTTCTTTCGTCTAATAATAAAGCCGTAGAGTTTTTTGCTTTTAGATGGCTATTCTGGCCGCCGTGACGTCGCCGTGTATAGGGAAGGCTCTGCCCTCCGAAGCTTGAGACCGAATCCGCTAGAATCTCGATGAAATACGCGGGCTGGCGGATTCTCTCGCGATCGCGCCTCGTTGATACCCAAAGCCCATCAAAAGTTAGGCTTCTACTTTGATGATGAATCCTTTTTTTTACGTCCGTGTAAAACAGTTGATCCTATGAAACGGTTGTCAAGTCTATTGCTTGGTTCTACAATTGGGCCGTTTTTATTTCTTGTGCTATGCCGAGTTGGGATAGGGCCGGCTTTTCTGAATATGATGCTGAAAATGCTCTAACGCAGATCGCGATGATTTCGTTTCACATTGCATGAGGTGTAGATTTTTTTAGTACGGTTTGCGGTCTTTTGTAAATGCTCTTTCTGCCCGAATCAGACTTTTCTTTGTGAATATTTTTTAACAATGAAAATGTAAAGAAATGTTTAATGAAAACTACAGTTTACATTACTTAAAGCTTTCTTTTTGTTGTTGTGCGCCTTGGTTTGTGGTGTCTTTTTATTATTCGGATTTAAAAAAATAGGTATTCCGTTTTGCAAAAAAGGTGTTTTTTATCCAGTCTTTCATTGTCTCTATGTGAAAATTTTTACGAGATAAACGGTGTGACGAAAGTCACAAAAACGCTTCATTATTGACTTAAAACGGATTTTGTTGTTATTTTATTAGTTTTTTTACAACGCAAAAAGGTCATTTTTCTTAATTTTTTTATTTTCCGGTTTTTTTATGCTATATTGAACTGTAGGAAATGGGGGCACTTGCGGAAAACGTGTTGCAAGTGTCCTTGTCGTTTAAGATTTAACCTATTCCAAGTTGGAATACTAGGAGTTGGAGTAAATAAATCATTACTAAATTCTTTCAGGATGTTCTGTTTTTAAATATTCTACTTATTTTAGGTGTAAAAAAGATTGGGTTGCCATGAGACTTTTTGATGAACATGTGGTGTTGCGTTTCGCGCTGTTGCTAGCGTGTTTTTTATTTGCAGAATCTATTCCCGGTATTCTGAATTTTTCTGAACACGTCTATAACTTCATACCGTACTTCTTGGCAATTGTCTTTTTGGCGTATGTTGCCATATTCTACAAGTTCCCGCTAGATGGTAACAAGAAAATCCGCAATGATGTCGAAATTCCGGAACCGAAGTCGGTTGAGCCTATTCGCGATCTCAAAAAGGACCTTCTGGAAAAAGACGAAATGTTCCAGATGATGATTGATGTCTCGTCGGACGGCTTTTGGACGTTTGATGTGGCTACAGGGAAGGTTTATTGGTCGAATCGCATCGCGAAGTTGCTTGCAGCCGAAAGCTCGAGCCTGGAGGATTCTTTTGAACCGCTTAAAAATCGCGTTATCGAAAGCGACTGGAATTCTTTTCGTGAGCAGTTGAATTCCGCCTTGCAGAATGCGGGAACGTTCTCGTGCAATTTAACCCTTCTTGATGCTTCTAAGAAAAATGCTAAGCTCGTGATTAGTGGGCGTGTCCAAAGAAATGAAGTGGGGCGCCCCATCCGTGTGATTGGTTCCCTGACGGAATTGATCGACCGTAAGTCCGCCGAACGGGAACGTTACAATTACGTCTATCAAGATGCGCTTACTGGGGTTTTCAATCGCAAGTATTTCCTCGAAAAGCTAAAGACGGATGTGGATATCGCTGCAAAGCGTCCAGATTATGTTTTTGCGGTCGCCCTTTTGGATATCGATAGCTTTGGTGCGATTAATGCTTCTTATTCCATCAATATTGGCGATAATGTCTTACGTACGATTGCGGACCGCCTGAAATCGATTGCTCGTCCGGATGACTGCGTGGCGCGTATTGGACCTGATGTTTTCGCCGTTATATTGCACCACATACAGAGCCGCGATCCGAATGATGATTTAATTCCTCTTGTTCGCAACATCCATAATAAAGTAAAGTCTCCGATTCCGTTGGATGGCAAGGATCTTTATATCAGCGTTTCAATGTCTATCGTGTTGAATCAGGATGTTGATTGCGTCGAGGATATTCTTGCTAATGCTAATGCGAGCCTCCGTGATATGAAGAAGGGCATAAATCATGGTGGAATCCAGTTCTTTAGCGGCGGCATCCGTGAAAAGGCGATGAAGCTTTATAAGCTCGAGTTCGAAATTCGAAGGGCGATCCAGGCGCAAGAATTTGTTCTCATGTACCAGCCGATAGTCGATATTCGTGCGGGAAATAGAATCGTTGGTTTTGAAGCTCTCGTGCGTTGGAACCAGTCCGAGCGCGGCATCATTTCGCCTGCGGAATTTATTCCGATTGCCGAAGAGACGGGGCTTATTGTGCCGATGGGTGCGTTGATTTTGCGCATGGCTTGTAAGCAGACCAAGCAATGGGTTGATATGGGCTTTAAAGACATTCAGGTGGCTGTGAACTTCTCGGCAAAGCAGTTCTCGATGGATTCCATGGTTGACGATGTTCGGCGTGTGCTGACCGAGACGAACTTGAATCCGCGCAACCTGAAACTCGAAATTACTGAATACACGGCCATGTGCGAGGCGGACAAGACGATTGAAATTATGCGCGCCTTATCGAACATGGGTATCCAGATTTCGATAGACGATTTCGGGACGGGGTACAGTTCGCTTTCATACTTGAAGCGCTATCCGGTTCATACGCTGAAGATGGACAAGTACTTTGTGGATCACGTGGCGGATAACGAGGAAGACGCTTCGTTTGCCCGTATGGTGATTGGCATTGCGAAGTCCTTGAATCTGGACCTCATTGCAGAGGGGGTTGAAACCAAGGAACAGCTGGACTTCCTTTATCGTGAAGGTTGTCGCTTGATTCAAGGGTTCTATTTTAGCAAGCCGCTGAATACCGAGATGGCGCTAGAGTATATGAAGAAGCATTATGATGTTCCTGCTACGACGAAGGCTTCTGAAAAACCAGAAGTTGTAAGCGTTGAGGCTTAAATACTTTTGTCATTCCCCTAACGGGGCTTGACCTGTTCGCCTCGGATATAGAAACATGTTGTATGCGTCAACCATGTTTCTGCATCGCTCGGCTCCTTTGTCATTCCTCTAACGGGGCTTGACTTTTTAAATTCCATAGCATTTTTTTGTGTTTTCACGACAGTGCTTGTAGAGGTTTTCTACGGGCACGTTTTTTATTTCGGCGAGTTTGTCGGCGATGAAAGGGATGTAGCCGGAGTGGCACGGCTTTCCGCGGAAGGGAATGGGCGCCATGTAAGGGGCGTCGGTCTCCAAGAGCATCTGGTCGAGCGGTACGAGCGTTGCCGCATCCCGGACGTTTTGCGCGTTGTTGAACGTGACGATTCCTGTGAATCCGACGAAGATGTTTGCATCTAGTGCGAGAAGCTGCTCGGCAAATTCTGGCGTGCCTGTAAAGCAATGGATGTGAATGTTGCGGTTGTGCAAGTTTGCTGTGCGGAGGACGGCGAGGGCATCGTCATCGGCTTCACGGAGGTGGAGCACGAGAGGCTTGCCGCTTTCGATGCCGAGTTGCAAGTGGCGTTCAAAGAGCTTGACTTGGGCGGCTTTAGTCTCGGCTCCGTAATGGTAATCGAGGCCGAATTCACCACAGGCGACGCATTTGGGGTGCTGCAAAAATTCCATCATTCGTGCTTCGTCTTCGGCGGTCTCTGTTTCGACGTATTCGGGATGGATGCCGTAAGCGGTGTAGACGAACGGATATTTTTCGCTGAGTTCACGGGCGCGGTCGAAGTCTGCCGGGTCGCAGGCAACGTGAATGAATGCTTCGGGTTGTGCAATCTTGGAAGCGGCCGCCTTTTCCTTAGCGGAGCTGCGTTCGTTCGCGAAACTAGCGGTCTGGAATCGCTCTAAAAGAGCGTCAAATGATTCGCCCGCATGGCGCTCGTAAGAGTCAATGTGACAATGAGTATCGATGAACATGGTGGCAGTAGGAAGTAGGCGGTAGGAAGTGGTTGGTGGTTAGGGGCGTCATCCTTGGCCGAGAGGCCGAGGATCCATACAGTTTTTATTACAATGTATGGATTCTCCTTCGGAGAATGACTGCTAAAAACTCATGCTCAAAGCGACCATAGGGAGCGTGCTCATAGCTAGTAGTTTACCTCTAATATCTCGTAAACAATTTTTCCGCGGGGGGCTTGGACTTCGACGGTGTCGCCGGCTTTTTTGCCTTGCAAGGCTTCGCCGATGGGGGATTTCATGCTGATGCGGCCTTGGAGCGGGTCGATTTCCTTGTCACCGACGATGCAGTAAACCTTTTCGCGTTTGGTCTTCTTGTCGACCATCTTGACGGTGGCGCCAAAGCGGATGGAACCGTCCTTGGTGGCTGCGTTTTCGACGATCTGTGCGCCATCCAGAATGCGGTCGAGTTCGCGCAGGCGGCGATCAATTTCGCGTACGCGCATACGCCCGTAAGTGTAGGCTGCATTTTCGCTGCGGTCGCCTTCGGCAGCGGCGGCTTGCACCTGGTTGATCATGGCTGGGCGTTCGACGTATTTGAGATGTTCCCATTCTGCCTTGAATTTTTCAAAGCCTTCTTTCGAAATCAAGTGTTTCATGGGGGAAAATTTAGAAAAAGTGTATAGTGGTTGGTGGTTAAGGAACAGTAGGAAGTAGTCGGTAGGAGGAAGTAGGAAGGTTTTATAATCGCGGCAAAGCCGCCTAACTATTACTGTTTACTAACCACTAAAAACTATATTTGAAAAAAACTTTATTTGAGAGAATCTTATGTCGTTGATGAATTCTTGGTGTGAAAAAATGTTTTTGCGTAGGTGCGTGGCTGTTGCTGCTGTTTCTAGTTTGCTTTTGCTTGCGGCTTGCGGTGGCGACAGCGGTACTAGCGCTCCAAGTGGCAAAGAAACATCTGATTCTGAAGAGATTCTGAGTTCTTCAAGCAGTCAAAAGCGTTCCTCCTCAAGCCAGAAGATAAGCTCTTCTTCAAGTTTGAAGAAGGTTTCGTTTTCTAGCAAAAAGTTGAGTTCTTCTTCTAGTCAAATATTAAGTTCTTCATCGAGCTTAAAGACTATTTCATCCTCTAGCAAGCTGTTGAATTCCTCTTCGAGTCTGATATCTAGCTCGTCATCGAGTTTGAAGTCTGTTTCGTCATCTAGTAAATTGTTAAGTTCGTCTTCTAGTAGTCAAATGGTGATGTCGTCTAGTAGTAAGGACGAGGTGAAGTCGTCTTCTAGTAATCATAGTTCCTCTTCGAGCGGGATGTATGGTAATGGCTGGAGCTGGGATGTGCCGAAGGAAGCTCGTTTGAATCCTGAAATTGCCTACGACTCTATAACAGATTCCCGTGATGGTCAAATTTACAAGATCGTGAAAATTGGTGACCAGGTATGGATGGCTCAGAATTTGAACTACTATGACACAACCCTCAATGACCTTAGCTGGTGTTATGGAGCTCCGAATAGTTTTACTACGGAAAATTGTGCTGTGACGGGTCGCCTTTATACATGGGCAGCGGCAATTGACTCGGTGAAGCTTGCTACCGATAAGGAAAACCCGCAGTATTGTGGTATCGGCAGGTTTTGTCCTCAGCTAGATACAGTGTATGGAATTTGTCCGCCGGGCTGGCATTTGCCGACGAATACAGAATGGAAGACGTTGTTTACTGCTGTGGGCGGAAAATATATAGCTGCCCTTGTGCTGAAGTCGAAGACGGGTTGGCACAATAATAGCAATGGTACGGATAAGTTTGGATTTTCTGCGCTTCCTGCGGGTGGCAGTTATGACGTTAATGACGGTTTCTACGGCGGAGGCTACGATGCTAACTTCTGGAGTGCTACTGAAGACGGTGGCGATAACGCTTACAGCATAAAGCTGGATTGCTTCGGTGACGAGATGGCGGAGATGGCGTACCTTGGTAGTAACGGCGGGTACAAGGGCTGGGCTTTCTCGGTTCGTTGCCTTAAAAACTAGCCAGGGCGTTACGGGGCTGGCGATTGAAGCCCCGTTCGAGGGGGTGATGGAAGACCCGGCGTTTTTATTGCAATGGAGAATGGTGCCCCCGGCACGGTGGCCGGGGTGACATTGTGGCGGGGTTGACAATGTAAGCCGGGGCTGCAATCAGGGGGAGGCTTCCCCCCCCCTTTATAGTATAAGACTTTACTGGATTGCTTCGTCACTGCGTTCCTCGCAATGACGTAAAAGGTTTGACTGCGCGGGAACTTGTTCACGCATAGGAAAACCGCATCGGTCATGCGCTTTGCGCAATGACGTTTCCTGCTGCCAACTAAGTTCTGCCTACTATCAACTACCTACCGCCTACTGTCTACTTCCTACATCCTACTGCCTGCAACCTTCATTCGATTGTGATTTCTACCACTTTCGTTTAACCTTGTAATTTACTATCTTTGGCTCGGTTATTTAAGAGGTGATATGGTAAAAAGAAAAAGGACGATAGAACCCAAATACAAGCGATTGAGCCGCATCTACTATAACAGGATGTTCCCTCGCAGGCAAGATGCTATTCAGGTGGCGTGGTCTGTAGCGGCGGGCGTCTTTATTGGCATTTGGCCGACGATTGGTGTCGCCATTATTTTGACGGTTGCGTTCTGTGCGCTTTTCCGGTTGCCGAAGGTGCCGGGGATTGTTTCGTCGTTTGTGGCAAACCCGCTGACTCAGTTCGGTTTTTTCTATCCGACAGGTTACATGCTCGGGTGCAAGATTGTCCATCCTGAAGCGATTAAGTTTGACTTTTTGGAAGAATTCCAGGGGCTTTCGTTCAAAAATTTCACTACCGTTATCGGGCATTTGTGGAATGACGCCGCAGACCACCTGCTTGCGTTCATGATTGGCATCACAATTGTCGCTGCGATTGGCGGAGTCATCTTCTTTTTTCTAGCTTATTTCATCGTAAGTTACAGAAAGAAAAAATGGATTGCGGCAAAGACGGGTTATATCCATAACTTGATTGCCGAAGATGAAGTTTTAATCAAAGAAGCTCACAAAGGAAAGAAACCTATGATGCACATTTTCCCGTTCAAGGCTTTGCGTCCGGTGAACCCGGCTGAAGCCGAGACTATCTCTGCGCTCCCTTACGACGTGATGAACCGCGCCGAAGCCAAGGCCATGGCCGAGGGCTTGCCGCATTCTTATTTGCGCGTGACCCGTGCCGAACTCGAACTTCCGGATTCCGTTGACGCTTACGATCCGAAGGTTTATGCTCACGCTCGCGAAAACCTGGACAAGATGATCGAAGACGGCGTGATTGCTTTCGACAAGAAGCCCTGCCTCTATGTCTATCGCCAGACGATGAATGGTCGTGAACAGTATGGCCTTGTGTGCTGCGTTCCGGCTGCTGATTATTTCAATGGCATTATCAAGAAGCACGAGCTTACCCGCGCTGACAAGGAAGAAGACCGTCTGCGTCATGTGCTCGCCACCAACGCCAACACCGGTCCGGTGTTCCTTACGTATCGCGACAACGGCCAGTTCGATATCTTCGGGGCCGTGACCAAGCGCAAGCCTGTTTATGACTTCGTGAGCAAGGGAGACGGCTTTGGCCACACGGTTTGGGTCATCGACGACGATGCCGAAATCGAAGCTATCCGTAAATCCTTCGAATCTGTGCCGGTGAGCTACATCGCCGATGGTCACCACCGCAGTGCCGCCGGTGCCCGTGCCGCTAGCTACCGCGCCGAACAGAACCCGAACAACACGGGTAACGAAGAATACAACCGTTACCTCGCGATTCTCTTCCCGAGCACGCAGCTCAAGATTCTCGATTACAACCGCGTGCTCAAGGACTTGAACGGCCGTACGCCGGAACAGCTCATGGAAGAATTGAAGAAGGTGTTCGATATCGCTGAACTCGATTCTATGCAGAGCCCCTCTAAGCAGAACCAGGTGAACTTCTACATGGGTGGCAAGTGGTACGCCTGCACGTTCAAGGACAAGTACCTCAAGAACTTGGGTCCGGTCGATAGCCTTGATGTGGCTCTCCTCCAGAAGCTCGTGCTGGGTCCGCTTTTCGATATTGACGATCCGCGTACTTCCAAGCGTATCGACTTTGTCGGCGGCATCCGTGGCCTCGGCGAACTCGTAAAGCGCGTCGATAGCGGTGAATGCGCATGCGCATTTGCGATGTACCCGACCACGCTCGACCAGCTGATGAACATTGCCGACGCTGGCGCAATCATGCCGCCGAAGAGCACTTGGTTCGAACCGAAGCTCCGCGACGGTCTCTTGGTCCACACGCTCGACTAATTGCTCGTGGGGTGCGCGGCGCGTTGCATGAGAATGTGCAGCACTGGCGCTCAAAAATGCGCGACCTTGCCTAAAGCGAAATTGAAAAAGGCACTCGAAGTTTTTCGGGTGTTTTTTTTATGCCTGTTGTGTTTCGCTGGGAATGGGCTTGATGTGCATATTTCTGTTTCACAAAACTTTTATTTTTATGATTTCGCAAACGGTTGTTTGCAAAATGAACCTGTTTTTTGTTTTCCTGATTTTTTGATTCTAGATTTCATGTTATACAGTTGGAATGCCAGGAAAATGAATTTAGAGCGAAAAAGTAGATGGGCCAAATTTCTGATTTTGCTTCGCTTAACGGTCTTATGGAAGTTCAGAAATTTTAAGCTTTGGTAAGGGCTATTTCCCTTTCTTGACCATTTTGAAAAATCTTTTTACTCGTGCAACCTGATTGTCTATTTTCTTTTGGAATTTGTTCGCAACCTTGTTTGCCCGGCCTAGAATGCGATTCTTGGTAAAGTATCCAATTTCTCTGGAGTCGGCGCAATGGTTTGCTTTTTCGCAAATCAGATAGTAACAGTCTTCTGGTACAACGTAAAAAGAAATTTTGGAGGAATCCTTGGCGTTGTACAATTCTCGCTTGATGTGTATGGGGGTGTTGCCTGGTTCCGCAAGGAATATTTGAAGTTCTACAAGAAAACGGTCTTGCCATGGCATGTAATCGATTTCTTGTAGACTTACAAGACGGTTCCCGAGTTTGGTGGAACCGATGCGTTCGATGGGCATTTCTCGGTTCCCTTGCCAAAGGCTCGACTTGACGTAGAATTTTTCGTTCTGCTCGTGCATGAGCGAAATCAAGTAATCTTGTTCTACATCGTTTAATTTATCAAAAAATAGCGTGTCGCCTTTGTGCGGAATGTAAATGCTGCGCGTTTCGATAAAAGCGTCTTCGCCATTCCATTTGAAATTGCGGTGTGGCGTGTAGACTTTTCCGTTGTTTGTGATTGTGATGGAATCGCCCGGAGTGCCGAGTACTCGACGAACCATGTTGTCCTGGTTTCGCATGATGCCCCAGACAAAGTCTCCGTCTTGGATCTTTTCGGTACAGCGGGGGAGCTTGCACATCCACAAAACGTTGTTTTTCTTGAATTTTGGGTGCAGGGAATTGTCCTGCATGCGCACCGGTTCCAGCACATAATAGCGAACGCCAATCATCATGGCTAGTATAACACCGAGAATAAAGACTAGGAAAAACACGTGCGCCCTGGAATGGCGTCGTTGCAATGACTTGACTTTACGATCGAGTGCTGACATTCTCTACAAACTACAATTAATCGTTGTTGCCGGTGGAATCGTCGCTGAGCGAAAGCACGGCGAGGAACGCCTTCTGCGGCACTTCGACCGAGCCGATGCTCTTCATGCGCTTCTTTCCTTCTTTCTGCTTTTCGAGGAGTTTGCGTTTGCGGGTGATGTCACCGCCGTAGCACTTGGCGAGCACGTCCTTGCGCACGGCTTTCACGGTGGATCGGCTGATAATCTTTCCGCCGATGGCTCCCTGGATGGCGACGTCGAACTGCTGGCGCGGAATGAGGTCCTTGAGCTTCACGCAGATGGCGTTCGCGTAGGTGTTCGCCTTGTCGCGGTGGATAATGACGGAGAAGGCGTCGACCGGGTCGCCGTTCAGGAGGATGTCGAGTTTGACGAGGTTGTTGCGCTTGTATTCGCT
Source organism: Fibrobacter succinogenes (assembly GCA_902762795.1). Classification (GTDB taxonomy): domain Bacteria; phylum Fibrobacterota; class Fibrobacteria; order Fibrobacterales; family Fibrobacteraceae; genus Fibrobacter; species Fibrobacter succinogenes_E. The sequence goes on from CACWPM010000027.1 coordinate 10,787, forward strand.
CGGCGTGTAGTCGAGGCCTGCGTAGCCGCGGCTCAAGGACTTGAGGCGGTCGTAGAAGTCGAACATGATTTCGGCAAGCGGAAGGTCGTATTTGAGGATGACCTTCGTCTCGTCGATGTATTCCATGGTCTCGAACGTGCCGCGCTTTTCTTCGCAAAGCGTCATCATGGCGCCGACATATTCCTTTGGCGTAAAGATCTGTGCCTTCACGTACGGTTCTTCGATGTAGTCGTAGCGGCTAGCGTCGGGGAGCTTGGAGGGGCTTTCTATTTTCACCATGGAGCCGTCGCTCATGTAAACGTGGTATTCCACGTTCGGCACGGTCGTGATGATGTCCACGTTGAATTCGCGGTCGAGGCGTTCCTGCACGATTTCCATGTGCAACAGTCCGAGGAATCCCGTGCGGAAGCCAAAGCCGAGCGCTTCGGATGTTTCCGGTTCCCAGCAGAGGGCCGAATCGTTCAAGCGGAGCTTTTCGAGGGCTTCGCGCAAATCCTTGTAGTCTTCCGGGTCGATGGGGTAGATACCCGAGTAAATCATCGGGAGCACGTCCTTGTAGCCTGGGAGCGGTTCTTCGGCAGGGTTTGCTGCATCCGTGAGCGTGTCACCGATTTTCACGTCGCTGATGGTTTTCACATTCGCGAGTACGTAACCGACCATGCCTTCGGAGAGTTCCGGGCGCGGGTCGCGATGCATGCTGAATGTACCGACTTCGGTCACCACATATTCGCCGCCAGTCTTCATCATGCGGATTTTCATGCCCGCCTTGAGCGTGCCTTCGACAATGCGGATGTAGTTGATCACGCCGCGGTAGGAATCGTAAACGGAGTCAAAGATGAGCGCCTTGAGCGGCTTGCCGGCGTCGCCTTTGGGGGCCGGGATTTCATCGACAATCTTGTCGAGCACCTGTTCCACGTTGAGGCCCGTCTTGGCCGAAATGCGCGGAATCTGGTCCGGATCGTAACCGAGCAAATCACCCACGAGCTGGGCTACATGGTCGGGCTGTGCTCCCGGAAGGTCTACTTTGTTCAAAACCGGAATGATCGTAAGGTCGTTTTCGATAGCGAGGTAGAGGTTCGAGAGCGTCTGGGCTTCGATACCCTGGCTTGCATCCACGACGAGAATGGCGCCTTCGCAAGCGGCGAGGGATCGGCTGACTTCGTAAGTGAAGTCCACGTGCCCCGGGGTGTCGATCATGTTCAAGATGTATTCTTCGCCGTCCTTTTCGTAGACCATGCGGATGGCGTGTGCCTTGATGGTAATGCCGCGTTCGCGTTCCAGGTCCATGTCATCGAGGAGCTGGTTCATCATTTCGTTCTTGGAGACCGTCTTGGTCAGTTCAATCATTCTGTCGGCCAAGGTGGATTTGCCGTGATCGATGTGGGCGATAATGCTAAAATTACGGATATTGTTGTTTTGCGGCATATTAAAATGTTGAAGAGTTTTTGCATAAATATAGAAATCTTGTGCCTGTTTTATGGTACTTGCTGTGAACCCTTTAAAAAAAAACTATATTCTAGCCTACAAATTATTCTTGTAGAACGATATAACTACGGAAGTTAAGTTTTGTTAAAAAAGCTCATTTTTTGCAGTGCCCTGTGTCTTGCCGCAAACGCTTTTGCTGCGGGAAAAGTTATTAACAAGGATTACACGGGGGTTTCCCAAATTCTTGCCGAGATAACAACTCATGAGGGGAAAATTGTGGTGGACTTGAATTTCAAGGCCGCTCCGAATACTGTTGCGAACTTTGTGGAACTCGCCAATGCAGGGTTCTATAACGGTCTTGTCTTTCATCGTGTTATTCAGGGGTTCATGATCCAAGGGGGCGATCCGAATGGAGATGGAACGGGGGGGCCTGGTTATACCATTGATGACGAGAAAAACGATCTCAAGCATGAGACGGGTGTGATTTCTATGGCGAACAGAGGGCCGGATACCGGTGGCTCGCAATTCTTCATTACGCAGCTCCCGCAGCCGCATTTGGATGGAAAGCATACGGTATTTGGCAAGGTTATTGAAGGACACGACGTTGTTTGTCGCATTGATATTGACGATCCGATTTTAAACATTAAAATTGTGGAAAAGAAGTAAATATGAGTTCCAAAAAAACGACATCTAAGGCGCCTGCAAAGGCGAGTGCTTCTGAAAAAAAATCTGCAAAGCCCGCACCGGCCAAGAAACCCGCTGTAAAATCGGCTCATGCACCGGCGAAAAAGGCTGCGCCAGCTAAGGCTCCGACGAAGTCTGCTCCGGCCAAGAAACCTGCTACGAAGGCTGCCCCTGCTTCGACGAAAAAGGTTTCGGAAAAGGCTGCACCGGCTAAGGCAGCTCCGGTGAAAAAGCCTGTCGCAAAAAAAGAAGCTCCGGCGAAAAAGGAACCCGTAAAGGCGGTAAAGGCTGCGCCTGCTGCTACGAAACCGGCTTCTAAGCCTGCTGCTGAAGTTCCAAAAAAGAACGCGTCGGCAAAGAAGGCTGGACCGGCAGTCGAGGCCAGAGCTACGAGCGCTTCGAAAAAAGCCGCTGAAAAAGAAATTGAAAAGACGGTTGTTAAAGAACCGGCAAAGGAAGCTGTTGAAAAGGTTTCCGAAAAATCTCACGAAAAAGTGGAAGTTGTTGAAAAAGTGGAAGTGAAAAAATCTATTTCGAAATCTGATTATCCTTATGCTGTTTTGCTTGAAGGCGGTAAGAAACCTTGCAAGTTCATTATGTTTGTCGAAATTGACGAACAGGAAGAACGCGCCAACAAGAAGAAAGTGACTTCAGAAATGAAGAATCTCGAAAAGAAGCCTACTTCTGCTATCCGTCACAAGATTTCTCTTGCTGAAGAAACGCAGGAAGAATTGACGGAACGTATCTTGAAGGAACTTGAAGAACAGAATGCCGCGTTTACGCGTGAAGCGGCGACGCAGATTTGCACTCGCTGCAACAAGAATCTCGTGTCTCCGGAATTCTGGGTCGATAAACATCTTGGTTACTGCGAAGAATGTGCCGCTATTTTGCACTTGGGCCAGTCCAAGGAAGCCCGCAAGGTGGAATACCAGTTGGGCGCCATGGGCGGTGATTCTTTGGACGAAGTGGAGGACGACGATATCGAAGGACCGGATGCAGCAGCTTTGAAGGAAGCTGAAGAAGAACTCGCCGATTTCGACGATTAATATGTCATCCTGGAAGCGAAGCGTAGGGACAACCTTAAAAGTCGAGTATGCCCCAAGGCGAAAATGCCTTAAGGCGAGAGATGCAAGATTGCTTGCTATCTTATATCCGAGCCAATAGCATGATGCGAAGCATCAATGCCTCGACCGTGCTTGCACGGGCATGCCCCATCCATAATTTCTCGTTTTGCCCTTGTGTCGGAAATTTTTTAAGTTGTATAAAGTAAAAACCGAGGTTCGGCGCCTCGGCTTTTTGTTGTTACGTCATGACGGACATGATCCGTCATCTTTAAATGGAATAAACTAATTCACTTTTCGCATGACGCCGATGACGCGGCCTGCAATGGAAAAGTCTTTTTTGTTGTTTACGATAATCGGCTTGTACTTCGGGTTTGCCGGGCGTAGCTCAACGTGGTCGGCGCTTGGGTGATAGTACTTGACGGTTGCTTCGTTGTCGATTTGAGCAACAACGATTTCGCCAAGGTCGGCAGTCTTTTGCTGACGTGCAAAGATCAAGTCTCCGTCAAAAATTCCAGCGTTAATCATGGAATCACCTTTGACGCGCAGCGCAAAGACGTCGCTACGGCAGGCGAGAAAGTCGCGGTCGATTGTGACAGTACCTTCGAGGTTCTGGACGGCTAGAATGGGTGTACCGGCGGCAACGCGACCGACTATTGGGATTTCGATAGTGTTGCTTGCAGTTTCCTTGCCGACTTCGTTATTATCGTTCAAAATTTCAATACCGCGGCTCAGGCGCGGAGAACGGTTGATGTAGCCTTTCTTGATCAGGGCGGCGAGAATGGAACGTACGCCGTTTGTCGAAGAAATGTCGAAGTGGTTGCCGATTTCGCGAACGGTGGGCGGCATGTGGTTTTCCTTGGAATACTTTTTGATGTATTCGTAGATTTCCTCTTGTCTAGCCGTCATTTCTTTGCGCTTTTCATTGATATTTTCCATGGTTTGCCTCTCGTCATAAAGGTTTCTGGAACTTTAACAATATAAATATAATGCACAACTGGGCAATTGTCAATATTTTCAGTGCACAAAAGTGAAGTTTTTTGTTTTTTTTACTTTTTATATGCCGTGTATGGGTTCCGTTACGTATAAAATTGTATATTTCGGCTAATGTTGGAATGTTGATTATTGCTTTGCAATAAGGTGAATTTATGAATATTCAAAATTTGTCTTTAATCCGATCGGCTGTAGTGCTATTGTCGTTTTCGATTTTGATGCTTGCTTGCGAAGACAGTTCTACTAGCAGTAGCCTTGATATGCAGACGGATCAGTCCAGTAGCTCAAAGCTTGTAGCTCCTGCCAGTTCTGATGAAAATGAAAAGTTGTTGTCCAGCAGCAGTGAAAAACGGGAGCCGGCTTCTTGCAGTAGCGAGATTGGAACAAAGTCTGCCTCTAGCAGTAGTTTCGTCAATAAGAAGCCTTCGTCGAGCAGTATGGAGACTTGTTATAAAGAGGGAATGGCTAAAGTCACGCTTAAGAGTGTCGAAAACATCAAAATAGAATGCCCGAACAGCTTGACTTATTACAATAGGGATTTGCAGATATTCTATAAGTGCGAAGGGGCTGCTTTGATTGAATTTGATATGCCGCCTTGCGAAAGCGATGGCCCCGTTTCAAGTTCTTCTGGGGCGTCGAGTTCGTCCATTGCGCCTTCTGGACATGGGTATGGGACGTTACTGGATAATCGCGATGGCAAAAGTTACAAGACAGTTGTTGTTGGAAACGAAACATGGATGGCCGAAAACTTGAATTTTTACAAGAGTTTGGACGGTTCTATTGTTTTGGATTCGACGTTTTGCTATGACGATATCTTGAGCAACTGCGAAAAGTATGGGCGCTTGTATCAAGAAGAAGACGCAGTCAAGGCTTGTCCTGAAGGCTGGCGGGTGCCTACAGAAGAGGAATGGGCTTATTTGCGGAATACGGTGAAGGCTGAAAATGGCGTGGAAGACGTTAATGTTCCTTTGCGCGCTGTTGGCGCCTGGGAAGACAATGTCCCTGCGACGAATGCGAGCGGCTTTTCGGCTGTTCCGGCGGGTTACCGTACCAAGAGCGGAATTTATGATGGGGAAGGGACTAGGGCTTATTTCTGGGGTGAAAATAATATGCTGTATTACGGGTGGATTCTTTCGAGGCAGTATGAGCTGGATAAGGAATCGTTAATCCGAGGCTATTATGCGTATTCCGTACGTTGCATTATGGAGTAAACGAAGCTTCCATAATGCGAGCTTGTCTGATTTTTTTTTGAAATTTTTTGATATTTTACTTAAATTTTGAGCGATTTTTTGCTATATTTGGAGCAATTCGGGGTGTAGCTCAGCCTGGTAGAGCGTCTGCTTTGGGAGCAGAATGTCGTCAGTTCGAATCTGGCTACCCCGATACACAAAGAGCCGCCCCGTAGGGGTGGCTCTTTGTGTATTTATGTAGTCAGTGAGAACTGACGAAGTCAGTTCGATTAAAACCGGCGAGAGCATAGCGAACCTTGCCGGTTTTAAGCCTTGACTTGAGCGCAGCTCAAGCAAGCCCGGAGGGCAAAACGCGAAACGAAGTGAGTGTTTTGGCAATCTGGCACCCCCGAGACAAAAAGCCCCCTTGTGGGGTCGTTTTGTGTATTTGGAGGGGTGCCAGAACGAACAGCGAAGCCAGTTCGACAAAATCCGCCAATGTTTGAACGGAGAGAAAACGGATGGTGGATTTTGCGCTGCACGCGTGCGTGCAGCCCGTAGGGGCCGAGCCACTCGGCGTAGCCGAATAGGGGCGAGAACATTAAAACCGTCGAGAGCGAAGCGAACGCAGCCGTTTTTAAGCCTTGACTTGAGCGCAGCTCAAGCAAGCCCGAAGGGCAAAACACGAAACGAAGTGAGTGTTTTGGCCATCTGGCTACCTCGATAATCAATCGGGGCCAGTGCAGCCAATCTGGTTTTCCCGATATTCATTCTGGCTACCCCGTACGATTTCCAAGCAAAAAAATCTCCGCAACACGAGTGTTACGGAGATTTTTGTTGTTTGGGGGATATGTCCCTAATATAGTTATTCAATATTCGTAATAAATTGATTTTTACTTCGCAAAATGGTATATCTGTATCGATTGTGTTTCTGCAATTCTAATCAAAATCCCTTGCTGATTATTTCTTCAATTCCCAGTAATGCTAAGATGATTTCCGTGATTATAATACACCAGAAGGCAATTGGATGGGCGGCTTTATGGATAACTCCTCCTCGTATGCTAGTGCGCTTGTCTATTAAACCCGCGTATGCAAAACAGAAAAGAGTTATAGATATAAAAGGCATCCCTAAAGACAGGCCATTTTCATTTTTTGCAGGAAGAAGCAAAAATCCAGGCACAATTGATATAAAACCAATGCACCGAATAACTGCTGATTTTGTGTGTGGCTTCTTTTGAAATTCTTCTTCTAGTCTATTGTTTAATTCTTCCGTTGGAATCAAACTGATGGGGGTTTTGTCTTGTTCGTTAATGTAGTTTGAGTCTAGTTCTCGAATTCGATTTTCAACAATTTTCACCCGTTCTGGAGAGTCGTCCGCTTTGAAAGGATCATCTCGAATGAGACTGAGAATATCGTATAATTCTTCCAGCGGGAGCTGGCGAATTTTTTCTTCGTAATCTTTGAGATATTCTTGAGTGAAAGGCATACTCCCAATATACAAAAATCCCCGCGCTCTTTATTCGCGGGGAAAGGAGAGTAGAGCTTAAATATTTTATTTGAACTGAGCCGTGATGGTCAAGCCTTCACTTGGTGTGACCTTGTGCGGGTTTTCTGTTGAACCATCGGACCATCCCGTGAATACGGCTCCGGCATTACCCACGGCGGTCAATTGCAGTTCGTTGTTCGAGAAGAATTTGCATTGGTAGTTGGTATTTGGGAGTTTCATGCCGTCAACTAATACAGAGCCGTTTCCGCTTGCGGAGATGGTTACGGTGACTTCGTTTTCGAGCTCGAAACGTTCTGCCATTTCTTTCTTGATGGTTTCGCTGCGATTCTTGGCGTAGGCGATAAGCGTGCTGCCGCTCGGATCCCATTTGAAATTGCTCTGGTTTCGCGGCCAACGCTGTTCATCACGTTGCTGTTCCGATGAAGGAATTGTTGCCATCATGGATTGCACTGTGCTCTGCACCTTTTCGTAAGTCAGATAACTGTTGAGGAGAATGCAGGCATTGTTGATGAAAAGACGCTTGAAATCTGGATTGTCCAAAAGTTTCTTGAGCATTCCGGCAGGAGATTTGCTGTCTCCGGAACTGCTTCCGCCGAAGCTGCCCCAAATGCTGCCTTGATGGCTACTTTGGTTTGTGCCGAGTACCCAGTTAAACATGTTTTCGCCTTGCTCGTCAAAACCGCTGATGCCCGGTGTAAATCCGAAACCGTGGTCGGTATCGAAGGCTACAAATTTGAATGGATATCCATTGCCGCCCCAGGCGCGTATGTTGTTGTTTGGCCAGTCTCCATTGTGGTAGTACATTTCGGCGAACATGTACTGTGCAAAACTGTTGACGTTGATCTTGCTCTTAATCTGTTCGTACTGCTGGTTGTTCTCGCCTTCGAATTTACCACCAGAAATTTCGCTTAAAAGTTGTTGGTAATCGGCTGTCGATGCCCCGTTGGTGCCACTTGCTTCGTAGCTGCTGCCCTTGATGCTTATCATGTTGATGGCTTTGGAATCGATGCCGTAGTTCGTTTCTACAAAATGCCTGTTTAGGCGTTCGCGCATGTCATGGATGCCAAAATATTCTCCGTTGTAGAATACGACGACTTGGCGGCTGCGCTGGTAGTCGACATCGGTGCCTTCCATGAGTGATGTCATCATGGCATCGCCGATATAGTCTGTCCAAAAACGGTTCCCGTTGTTGCGTAAGTTGAAACTCTTGAATTTTTTCGCTTCGGGACGAGTTTTGAACAAAGAATATTTAATGACTTTGTCTCCATAAGAGTCGTTGTCCATCTTGATGGCTACACTTTTCTTGGGCTTGTAGCGACTGTAGTTGCCGATAATCGAAATACCTGCATCGATTTCCCAAGTTTTTTCTGTAGTGGAACTTCCATTTTCGAAATATTCCACATGGACGGGGAGTTCCGTGTCTTTCCAGAAGTTTGCGGCCTTGCAGGGCTCAGTGCATTTCGGGTTGTTGTCATCGGTTACATTTGCGTTTCCGCCGCCCCACATGCTACTTCCCGTATTGTTCCCCGATCCGCCGCCAGAGAGATTTCCGGTGGCGTAAAGTCCGTCCGTGGAGTCGAACATATCGTGGTGATTTACAGTGAGTGCAACGACCGGCATCGAGACGCTTTCGTTGATGAAATAGGTTTGTGTCGTTGTGTCCATAGCGAGCCCATTTACAAATTCTGAACAACGTATAACCGTGTTCTGGGGAATGGGGGTTGCCACGGTGATCTTGTCGGATTTTAATGTCGGGAAAGAGCCGTCGAACGTGCAATGGATTTCGCCGCCTTTTTGCGGGGTGGGCGGGTCGATTGTCAAGTTCTTGTAGAAGCCTGCTTTTGGGAGAAATGAATCTTTGGGCTTGTGGTTGTCCTCGTATTCTTGGAGACAGCTTGAGTTCGCGATGGAACTGGAGGAAAGAGATGGCAGTTGGGATGGAGTCGAGTTGCTATCTGGCGGAATTGTGGATTCGGGGGTGCTTGTGCTCGAAGATGCTGAAGTTGGCGTCAATTTCGAGCTGGAACAGGTTTGATTTTTGGCTGAAGATGATAAATTAATTGAAATATCAGCTTGTGAATCGCTGGAGGCGTCATTGATATATTCTGGAGAGGAATTTTCGTCCGGAATCTGCGAAAATTCGTTGCTTGCTGATGTAGGGTCATCAGAACAACCCCAAAAACAAGCGCTCGCAAGTGCGAAATACCAAAACAACAGTTTTTTCTGCATATCTCATTCCTTAGAAAAAACTAAACCTACACCTATCATAAAATATATCGCAGTTTTTTCTCCATTTAACATTATGGAGCTTTTTTTTTACAAACTGTTGTCAAAATTGTGAAAAAATGCAAAAAATTGTTGATGAAAAATTACACAAAAAATGTTATGCAGCGGTGCTCGAACTCCACTTTCGACAATGCCGAAATGGACTTGATAAAAGTATCTTCTGTCATTACACATTCCATATTTCTTTTGTTTGCAAAAAATGTGCCAAGACTTATATTGCCCAAAAAACGATTTTTTATAATCTGTATATTACGCTTCTTGTAATTGTTACGAAAACTGTAGTGTAAAGTCATGATTCATTATTTGTATGATCCGCAACTTTGAACACCGAAAAAGCAAAAATTGCCTTGAAAAACGCCCCAAAACACGCAATTCCTTTTAAAATTTGGCTTTTTTACGGTAAAAACGTAATTTGGCACGATTTTTGCAAAATGCGCGCGGAGACAATTAAAATTATGAACACTGCTGAAGTTTTGATCAAGTCCCTCGAAAGTGAGGGTGTCGAGTATATTTTTGGAATCCCCGGTGAAGAAACTCTGGAGCTGATGGAAGCGATTAAAAAGTCGTCTATCAAGTTCATTACGGTGCGACACGAGCAGGGGGCCGCTTTTATGGCCGATGTCTACGGGCGCTTGACGGGGAAGGCGGGCGTCTGTCTTTCGACTCTTGGACCTGGCGCAACAAACCTTGTCACAGGCGTTGCCGATGCGAACTCCGATGGCGCTCCGCTGATTGCCATTACGGGGCAGGTGGGTACAGAACGTATGCACTTGACGAGCCACCAATATTTGGACTTGGTGAACATGTTTACGCCGATTACCAAGCGCAGTAAGCAAGTGGTTCGCCCGGATACGGTGAACGAAATTGTTCGTATTGCGTTCAAGTACGCCGAAATGGAAAAGCCCGGTGCTTGTCATATCGACTTGCCGTGCAACATTGCCGCGATGGAAGTGGAAGGCGAAGTCGCTCAGACTCCGCTGAAACACCACCGTGAAAATACCGTGTATGCAAGCACGGATGCGATTCTTGCTGCTGGAGAAGTTTTTGCGTCGGCAAAGCGCCCGGTGGTTCTTGTAGGCCATTCTGCAGTTCGCAATCATGCGTCCAAGGCTTTAAGGGCTTTTGCTTTTTCATCGAAAATCCCTGTGGTTTGCACCATGATGGCGAAGGGCATTGTTCCTTGTGTCGATAAATATTTCATGGGTTGTATCGGTATGCCGCAGAGAGATTTCCCGAATATTGTCATGGATCAGGCGGATCTTGTGATTGCCGTTGGTTATGATGTCGTGGAATATGCACCAGCCAAGTGGAACCCGAATGGTGACAAGAAGATTATTCACATTGACGAGACGCCGAACCATGTGAATAAATTTTACCAACCCGAGGAGGAAATCATTGGCGATATTTCGGCATCCCTGGATGCGCTCTGTAGCGTTTGTCCGAATTCTTGGGAACCCGAATGGGCTTTGCAAATCCGTGCGATGATGGTGGCGGACCATTCGCGTTACGATCATGATACGACATTCCCGCCTACGCCACAGAAGGTACTTCATGACATTCGACTTGTTCTGGATGACGATGATATTTTGATTTCGGATGTGGGGGCGCACAAAATGTGGATTGCACGACAATTTCAATGCGCGTATCCGAACACCTGCATTATTTCTAACGGTTTTGCGACCATGGGAATAGCGGTGCCCGGAGCCATTGCCGCAAAACTTCTAAATCCGAAAAAGAAGGTCTTGGCGGTTACCGGTGATGGCGGCTTTATGATGAACAGCCAGGAACTTGAGACGGCTTACCGCGAGCATATCCCGTTCGTGACGCTGATTTTTACCGATGGCGGCTACGGCCTCATCAAGTGGAAACAGGAGGAACGCTACGGCGATAGTTATGCGGTCGAGTTCACGAACCCGGATTTTGTGAAGTATGCCGAATCCATGCACCTCAAGGGCTACCGCATTGAACGAACCGAAGACTTGCCTCGAACATTGAGAGAGGCGTTCCGTCAGAATGTGCCGTGCATTATCGAATGCCCGGTGGATTATTCCGCGAACATGGAACTTTCGGAATACCTCAAGAACTTGAACATATAGGAGAAAGACATGGGATACATCAATAGCCTGTTTACGGGGCAATCGGAAATATTTGGCGTCGCCGTATCCGAATCCTCCCATTTGCTTTCCGTTTACAGCATTTCGGGACATCCCGCCGTTTACCGCCATTTGAAACCCTGCGGTAATGTTGAAGAACATAAACAGCAAGAACAGAATTTATAAAAGACTCCTCCACTCCACATAAAAAAGAACCGCCGGTAGCATTACTGACGGTTCTTTTCTGTAATGAAAGATGATTTACGATTAGGAATAATTTTTTTATACAAAGATATATTTTTCTTGTTTGAATAATTTACTTTGAACAAAAAATATGCTTTAGGGTTTATTTAAATGAATTTTGTGTAAAATTATTTTTTTTGTAATAAACTTTATTTGGTATCTTGCTTTCTTTGTTGTATATTACATTATGATTTTAATAAGGTGGAAAAATATGATATACCCAGTTCCTTACACATGGTTTATTTCTGGCAAAATTACTTATCTTAATGGAAAGCCCTTTACAACTGGAATAATAAAGGCTTTTAACGTTTGTAATGGAACGTTGATTCGCCTTGGCGAATCTGGTATCAGCAATGATGGCTCGTATAAAATTACTTATTCTAGTGCTAATTTCCAGAACGGTAATCCTTCTATTCATCACCCTAATGTGAAAATGCAGGTGATTGATTATCAAGGAAATGTGATTTGGGAATCGAAAAAGATTATGGCGTTCGAAAGTGAACAGACGTTTTCTTTTATAATTGACAAAGAACAAGATGATGATTCTGGACAACAAGGGTTGGATAATCCAGATGGAGATAATCCTCCTCCTCCGGAAATGTGGATTGTTAAGGGAACTGTAAAATACGATACAGGACTTTCTTTAGAATCTGGCGTTGTAAAGGCTTTTGATTATAAGGACTATCAAAATTACTACTTAAACAGTGCGATTCTTAAAGCTGATGGATCTTTTGAAATTTTCTATACAAAAGATTCTTTTCAAAGAGGTGATTTAAGTCGAAAAACTCCGAATTTGGTTCTTTGTATATATGATTTAAAGGGAAATTTACTGCTGAAATTCAATGTGAATAATCCTCCTGAGATGGAGGAATGTGTTTCCATTGTAATACCTCATGAAGTTCCTGAGACAAATGATAATTATGCTGTTTATGGACGGGTCGTGAATAAATCTGGCCGACCTTTGAAAAATGTCCTTGTGAAAGCTTTTTGCTTAGATTTTTTGGATGAAAAAAATGTTCATGCTTTTAAATATTATTCCTTGAATTTAAAGCCTGAAGTAACGGATGAAAATGGTTATTATAAAATTAAGTATTCTCCGTCATGTTTGCCCCGTGATATACAAGAGCCAAGTCCTCTAAATCCAAAGGATAAAGTATCTCTTTTTGCTGAATTTTATTTGAAGGAAAATAAAAACTCTGAAGATTCGGAAGAAAATGAAAATATTCAAATTCCAAGTGACCATTCTCCAGAATGGAATTTCTCAAATTTGGTTCTTGATGCTTCTCGTTGTCAAGAAATTAACTTTACAATAGATTTTTTATCGTCTTCAACATCTTCTAAGTTTGATAACTTAGAGAGTGCTTTAAAATTTTATCTTTCGGCTGTAAAAAATGAGCCTCTTTATGATAAAAATAAGAATCCAGTTGGTTTATGGGAAGATAAAATACGGTTTTTCATTGATTCTTCGTTTAAAAATGTTCTTCCTGGTTTTAGAGAAAACCTAAATCAGGAGGATGTTGTTTCGTACTTTAAAGCTTATGAACTTGTTTATCATATTCAGCGCTTGCATCCCGACTGGGTGCCTTTAGATAAGTTGTTTTTCTATGCGTCTTGTTTCTTTGCTTTAGGTAAAAAAGGTATAGATAGCATTGCAAAAATTCAATCTGCCCAAAAACATGTAATTCAAGATTGTTTATTAGAAGCGGTAACGCAGTCTCAAATTTCATCTAGAACAAATATTTCTGAATTTGTCACTTTTTGGGAAAATCTTCAGGGAAAAACGGAACTTTTAAACGAAGAAAAAGTCAATTTAGATACGTTCGATATTTTGTCTCTATCGAAAGATACAAAGACACTGCCTGGGCAGGGGTTGTATAAAGGTAAGTCGGTTGGTGATGAACGTGAAGTTAAAAACCTGCTAGAGCAATTTTACGATTCAGAAGCTGATGTTGAGTCCTTTTTAGAAGATATAAAGCCTTCCGAAGCGAATTCATCTTTGAATGAAAAGGAGTATTCTCGACTAAAGCTGGTGTTTGATTTGAAAAATTTCTTCGAGGATTTTTCCGACGGAATTCAGCAAACGTATCTTACTATTATTGATGTTGTTAATAAACGCAAAGATAACCAAAATCAATCGGATGACCAAGAGCCTGAAGAACCTTCATTAAAGGTTTTGCTTGACTTTACAGAAGAACAATGGGATAATCTTGTTGGTTATATTTCTTTAAGCTATCAGGAAAAAAGTGGGGAATCGAAACTTGCTTTGCCTGTGACATTCCCGGGAACAACGGCTGCGGAACAGAAATCTTTGTATAAGATAAAATTGCAAAAATTGATTACATCGTGGTTCCCGCAAGAAGCTCTTCTTTTGAAATTTGCAAAATATGATGTTCCTAAAAATCCTCAGGAATGTGATTTAGTTCTTTTAAAATGTAAAAAAATAGCAGAATTGTTGCAGAGCGCTGGCTGGAAGGATTTCTTATTTGACAAGCTCACTTTAGATGAATTTCTTGAAGAAAAAAAGTTAAGTCTGAATGAGCAAGATAAAGGATTTGTGAAGGATGCTTTTGTTTCAAAAGAAGACATAAAGACAATACAGCGTTTGTATAGACTGACGACGGATTATGATTCTATTGTCCATTTGCTCAGAAAAGGCTTTACATCGGCATATCAAATTGCTCAGAATTCAGAAGAAGAATTTGTTGCAGAACATCATGTTGGACTAGGAACAATGGAAAATGCGAAGCAGATATATTGTTTGGCTTCGCAGTACACGTCCGAAGTTTCTTTACAAATGGCGAAATATTATGGTTCCCTTACAGAACAAGGCGATTCTATACCTTCTGTTTCGAGAGGCTTTTTGGAATCGCAATCTAATAATTCGAATAGAAATGTAAAGAGCAATGTGGCTCCGTCTAGAATTGAACAGCCTATTATTGCAAATTGGAAAAACTTATTTGGTGTATTAAACCGAAATGCTGCTTTGAAAGGACAATCTGTTTTAAGCCCGTCGGCTTATCTTATGGATCTGTTGGATTTTTTGAAAGGTGACGGATTTAAGATTTTAAAAGAACGTCGTCCTGATATTTTGAATCTTGAATTGACTAAGGAAAATGCCGAAACTTCATTGCCAACGATTGATATTGTTGTGGAATTGCTTGAATTTTTGGCTGCAGGAAAACCGTTAGAGGAACTTAATTATAATACAGATTCTAAAAAAGGCGATGCAGAATTACGCGCTGAACCTACATTTGCCGGTAAGTTAGATAGTGCTTATGCGAAGTTGATGGATGCAGTTTATCCTATGGATGTGTCGAGAAACTTCCATGCAGAAAAGATGACTGCTTTGTTGAAAAATGTTTCTCTTTCTGTGAATGATTTAATCCAGGCTCAAAAGAATCCTGACAAAAAGTATCACTATACCACGTTAAGATTGTCTCCGACATTAATCAAAACTCTGCAATTGCCGGAAACAGAAGAAAAATCGGATATAGAAGTTTGGGAATTGTGGGGGCTTGACAAAACTAATAAAGAAGTACTTTGCCCTGACAAGGCAACTGTTGTTTCTGGCTCATGGGATGAAGTTCTTTCAAATGTGTCTATTTTCTTGAGCCGTTCTGGCTTGACCATGAAAGAATTTCAAGAAATATTGTCATTTGCTCCGTTTGAAGGTTGTAGAGCGACGCTTTCTCGTGTAAGCAATACATTCCAGCTGGGTGATATAAACGCATTCCGCATAACATATATGTCGGAAGAATCGTTTGAATTGTTTGCTCGTAAAATTTCTCGATTTGTGCGTTTAAGACGCTTGTTGGGATGGAATATTGAGGATGTTGCGTTTGTTTTCGATTTAAGTTTGGAAAATATTGATCGTGTTGCTCACTTGAAAACTCTTACCTCTGCTTCTGTTCGGGAAATAATGGCTTGGGCGTATGATATGTCTATAGACCATTTCTCTAGCGTATTCCCCAACATCCCTGAGATGACCGGAATAGAGGATGCTGATAGTTTAAAGTGTAAACTTCTTGAAATAGCCTCTGTTTCTTTGGGCATAAGCCAAGCAGATTTATCATATGCTTTAGAATTTGAAAAGGAAGCTTTCTCTAGCGATTTAAATGAAGACTCTTTCAAGAATAATTTAAAGATGCTGTATCGAATTTCCACATTTGCGAAGCGGCTTGGAATTTCGGTGCAGAAATTTGAATTGTTAAGATTCCTTTTGAATGAGAAAACTGCTGCAAAATGGAAATTGGAGGATTGTTTAAAGTGTTTCTTGGTGGTTAAAGAAGTTCTGGATTCTCCTTTGGATGTTGATAGCCTTATTTATTTGGCAATGCCACTTTCTCCTTCTACAAAGAACAAGGCAAAATCGCTTGTAAATGCTTTGGACGATTCCTTGTCAAAACTTTGGGAATCTACTAGAGCTGATAAGTTAGAGGAAATAGCACGTGATTATCCTGATATAGATGCAACGGAAGATTCAAAGGTAATATTCTATGAATTTGTTAGAAAAGAAATAATGTCCTTTGTCAAATCTTGCATATGGTGCTCTGATCCTACAGGTGTCTATGCTCTGTTAAAGAAGATTCATGATGCAAATCAAGTGGAATCGGTTGAAAATGATGACCTTGAAACGGTAAAGACGTGGTTGCTTAGCGTTTTGGGTGACAGTTATGCTTCTGAAATTGATGGTTTGTTTACGGATATAAGTTTTGATGACCATCTATGGGCTAAAAATGTTCTCTGTATTTTGGCTTATGTAACTGCTGCCAAAAATGAAATTTTGGAAAAATTGACATCGGAATTTGGTCTTGAACGTAAAATCTGTGAAAAAATCCTGTGTATTTACACAGAATCTGACGAACATGTAATTGAGCAGACTTCTTCAGCAACATTTTTTGTTGATTGGCTTGCTATTCCGTTTGACAAAAAATCGGAGGACGCAATTGAAGCATATGCGTTGTTATCTAAATTGGCGTTAATCTATAGCTATACGAAGATGCTTGATTTTACGGACATCTTTGGCCATGAATCTATTTATTGGTCTAATAGGTCATTCCCTCTGAATGCTCTTGGGTTTGTTGGAGAAGAATGGGATTGGAATAATTATCCTGTTAAGGAAAATTTGTTTGTTGGTGTAAAACATTTGTCCAGAACTCTCCGCAAATTGAACTGCTGTTTTAATGTTTCCAAGTGTTTTGGTTCGACATGGGTTTATGACAAACTTTCTTCTGAATTTCTTATGGAAAAATGGAATATAAACAATCGTCAATTGAGAGAGATTGTTGGTGAAAATATTCCGACATTGGATAAACCCAAAAAATGGAGACAGCTTTGCAATTATTGGAAGGTTTATAAGAAAGCTCCCATTGATATGGAAACTTTACAAATTTTGATTGCAGATGATTCGCTCAAATCTAGCTGTATTGAAGAATATCGAGTTGCTGTTGAAAAATTGAATGAATCGTTGAAAAATAAACAATCACCGCATGATTGGCAATCGTTCATTACTCCGGTAAGCGATGCCTTGCGCAAATCAAGAAGGGATGCTCTTGTAAGTTATATTTGCTTTAATTCGCAGAAAAAAAATAATGCTCAAAAGTTTTTCGATGCTAATGATATCTATTCGTACTACTTAATAGATGTTGAAATGGAACCTGACATGAGCGTCTCAAGGACGCGACAGGCTCTGAATTCTATTCAGCAGTTTGTGAGTCGAGTTGAATTGGGCTTAGAGGGCTCTTTCATTCTGAATGAAGATCAACGTAGAAATTGGGAGTGGATGCGGAATTATCGCGTATGGGAGGCCAATCGTAAGGTGTTCTTATATGCGGAAAATTGGATTGAATCCGATTTAAGAGATGACAAAAGTCCGTTCTTCAAGGAACTTGAAGATGAAATTCGCCAAGTAGGTGATGATCCTAAAGCGATGCACACTGCTTTAGGGAATTATCTTGAGAAAATATATGAAACGTCTGGCGTTGAAATTCTTGGAGCCTGCAAAGAGGATGGTGGTGATGGTATCCTATATACGCTTCACGTAATTGGTAGAACAAGAGGCGAACCGCACCATTATTTCATTCGTAAATATAGGGCAAAGGCTCTATATTCTGGAGAATGGGAACCATGGGAAAGTTTGAATTTGGATATTAATGCCGAAGTTGTTGTTCCTGTTTTGATGAATCAAAGGCTCTATATTATGTGGCCTACGTTCATTATTAGTAAAAAAGAGAATGGAACTGAATCTTCAGGTTCTATGGATGTAATAAGCCATGTTGAAATTCGTATGAACTGGTCTTATTATACTGGTAATAAGTGGAGCTCTATAAAAACGACTAAGAATGCTCTTTTTGACTTGTATGAAAAAGAACGGGATATTTTCTTAGAGGATGGCGAAAAAATAGATTATCGCTACCATTTCCAGGCTGAATCTGGTTCTTCTGAATATGTGCAAGTTAATGTTTTCCGGTCTTATTATAAAGATTTATCGAAAGAAATTAAAACGTCTTTCGAAGTGGTTGATGGCACAATATTGGAGAAAAAGAAAGTCGAAGTTATTCGTGACTATAATCAGCAATATATTCAGGAAACCGGATCTATTCAAATATGGATTGATGGAAGGGATGACGCATATCTTGCTTCGACTGTTACTCCAAGGGATGTTAAAGAATTTCCACCGAATAAATGCTATTTGGAAAGAAACTGTTGGGTAGAAACAGATCAATATATTTGTGGGTATGATGGACTTTCGTTCTCTGATGGAAAACAAATCTTACAAAATACGCCCGGATCTTTCCGTGTATTGCCGATAAATTTTGCGTTCTATTCGGGTGATGATTTGCCGTTCTTCTATATGGATAGCCAGCATTCCTTCCTTGTCCATAAAGTTCCCGGTGTAAATTCGACTGAGTATCAGTTTGATTTGATTTCTCATCCTCTCGTTGCTGAATTTTATAAGAGATACCGTGATGGTGGAAATGAACAGCTTTTTAAGAGAGAAACTCAAGCGTTGCCTGTTTCGGATAGCTATTACTATTCGTATTCTTATTACAACTATTACTTTAGTGTTTATTTAGGTTATTACATTGCTGGTGACTGGGAAGCTTGGGATTTAGGACAGTCTTTATTCTCTCTCAACTACAAACCTTCTGCGAAGCTGATTGCGCGTCCGTATCCAATGCCGATGATTGATTTCTCGTTTGGAACATCCAACGCCATTTATAACTGGGAACTTTTTTTCCATGTTCCTATGCTTCTTGCTGAGAAAATGTTCCAAGAACAAAATTACGAAGAGGCTCTAAAGTGGTATAGGATGGTTTTTGATCCTAGACTAGATTTGAGTGATTATGAAATTACAAGACGTTGGTCAAGAAGTTTGCCTAAGGGATCTAGGTTCTGGAGATTCCTTCCGTTCTTTGCGAACCGGAATGCAGATGACTCTATTTTGGAAACTATCAGTAAACCCACTAAATACGATTTGCTTCCGAATGTAATTACTCTTCAAAGCCTTGTCGATAAGTGGAAACGGGATCCTTTCAATCCACATCTGATTGCTCGTTATCGTATGGCTGCATATCAAAAGTATGTTGTCATGAAGTACTTGGATAACTTGATTGCATGGGCTGACGAATTGTTTACGCAGGATACGATGGAAAGTGTCAACGAGGCTATTCAGTTGTATATCCTTGCTGCGGAAGTTCTTGGCCCTCGAAATATCGAGGCCTCGGATTGCTATGAAGTCAAAAAAATGAGTGTAACAGACTTTCTTAAAAAGAAGGAAGGAGCTATTGCAAATGTTTACGTGGATATTGAGGATTCTCTGGTAACAACTAGAGTTGAAGAACGTAAAACAAAACAAGGCTCGCTCAGTGAAAAAAACAGAACATTGACGAACATTTTCTCGTCAGTATTCTATTTCAGTATTCCGAGAAACGATAAACTTCTTGCATATTGGGATACTGTCGCTGATAGGCTTTATAAAATACGCAATAGCTTGAATATCGATGGCGTAAAGAGAACTTTGGCGCTTTATGAACCGCCTATTGATCCTGCTTTGCTTGTAAAGGCAAAGGCCGCCGGCGTGTCGATTGCTGATGCTTTATCCGAAAGTTCTGCTCCACTTCCTTTGTATAGATTCCAAGTGATGCTCCAGAAGGCTATTGATGTGACCCATGAATTGCAGTCGCTTTCGGGTGCGTTCTTGTCGGCGTTGGAGAAAAATGATTCAGAGGCTCTTTCTTTGATGCGGACTAGCCATGAGCAGGAAATTCTTACCTTGTCTAGAACAATTAAGGATTTTCAGGTCAAGGATCTTAATGCTCAGTTGGAGTCTTTGGTAATAAATAGGGATGCAACTGACATACGATATAATTTTTACAAGAATATCAAGGATATTTCTGACAAAGAAAATGAAGCCTTGGTATTGCAAAATAAAGCAATTCAATCTGATAATGTTGCTTTGAATTACAGTATTTCCGCTTCTGTGATGGCGGCGGTTCCTGATTTGTTTATTGGTGGAATAATAAATGCGTTTGGCGGACCTGAAGTTTCTTCGAATACTTCGGGTGGGGAAAAATTATCTTCAGCTTTGAGCCATATTGCATCCTCAAAACAGATTGCTGCAGGAATTATTCGAAATCAGGCAAATCAGATTCAAACCATGGCTGGTTATGAACGTCGATTCGAAGAATGGAAACTACAGGAAAAACTTGCTGAAAAGGAACTGGCTAATCTTGACAAGCAGATAATTGCCATGAAAATTAGGATTGACATGGCGGAAAAAGAAATTTCGAATTTAGAACGTCAGATTGAGCAAATGGATGAAGTCTATGAGTTCATGACAGAACGATTTACCAATCAGGATCTCTATTCGTGGATGGTGACTCAGCTTGGTCAACTTCATTCGTCCTTCTTTAAAATGGCTCTAAAACTTGCAAAACGTGCCGAAATGTGTTATCGGTTTGAGTTGGGCTTAAAGGATTCCGATACTGATTTTATCAAGAGTGATTATTGGGATGGACTTCGCAAGGGCCTTCTAGCAGGGGACCGCCTATTATTTGCACTCAGAACTATGGAGTCCTCGTATTTGGAGAAAAATAAGCGAGAATTGGAAATTAATCGAGCTGTGCCGCTTTCCCTTATCGATGCTGAAGCTTTGATAAAACTTCAAACAGAGGGGTCGTGTGATTTTGATTTGCCGGAAGCGCTTTTTGACTTGGATTTCCCAGGACAGACATTCCGTCGTATTCGTGGAGTACAAATGGAAATCCATTGCAATGCTTCCGCTGGGATGGGTGTCAATGCTAAGTTAAGCATGACGAGCAATAGAATACGCATAAAGCCTATTGCTGAAAGCTATGATGACGCCAACGATTATTTGCTTAGTCGTATAGGAATTACGACTATTGCGACAAGTCAGGCGGAAGCTTATGCAGGTGTGTTTAATTTTGATTTCCGTGATGAACGGTATCTTCCATTTGAGGGTGCTGGAGTTGGATCTTCGTGGAGACTGGAATTACCGGCAAATTACCATCAGTTTGATTACGAATCGATTTCGGATGTCATTTTACGTGTGAGCTATACGGCAAGAAATGGTGCTGTACCAAAAGATAAATTGAAAGATTTCATTGCAAAAGATTGGGGCGTGAAATCTTCGGCTATACGTCTCAGTGTGATTGATTCTGGGGCGTTAGAACGGTTGCGCAACGGGGAAGAGATTTCTATAAATTTTGTAAAGGAACATTTCCCGGCCATTGCAAGGAATGGTGGTGTTCTTAAGGGATTGTCTGTTTATGGTCGATTCAAGAATGGTTCTGATGCAAAGATGACCTTCTCCTCAAATGATGTTACTATTGACAACGTTGAGATTGACGCTTCACAAAAGTCCGTTACTTTGTGGAAAGATGCTTCTTGTCGTATCGATGCTGGATATAGTATTTCCATCAAACCAGATGATAATTCTACACAAACTGGTATTGACGACTTGATTTTTGTTCATGAATACACGCTTGGGAATATAAATTAAAAGGAGGCTTAGTAATGGAAAAGAAAATTCTTTTTTGGCCGGATGTATATAAAGAACAAGGGCACTGGCTTCCGACTTTTGTCTGGGCTAAGGAACTTATTAATAGAGGGTATCAAGTCTCTTACATGGGAATTCAGGATTGTAGATCTCTTGTTGAATCGTTTAATAAAGATATCCAATACCATGAAATTTTTGAGAAGTTATACCCTTTGGGATATACGGACCAAAGCCACACAACTCCTGAAGGCCGTTGGAAACCTGAACATGTATTAAGAATATTAAATGGTGAATTGAATCATATTTTTACAGGAGTAGATAGGCCTGACGTGTTGGTTTCTGGATATTTTACATCATTGGAAAGTTTGATTATTCATCGTAAATATAATGTTAAGGTTATTATTTCTACGACATATTTAAGACATCCGGAAAATGATCCTGCGATGCGAGCCGTCCAAAATTTGACTGCTTATCCAGATGCTGTAAAAAAAAGGATTCTTACATTTAAACAAAAGGAATATTCTTGGCCGCCCCATATTTTAAGAAGGGAGCTTTCTATTGATGAATTTGTAAAGCCGTTAACAAGTTTTAAAGAATTGATTCCGTGCCCTAGAGAATTTGACTATCAACACTATGAGCATGGCGATTTAGTTCACTATGTAGAACCGTGTATAACGCCTTGCCTAAAAGATAGGACCAATGATGCCTCTTTAGGCGATAAAGCTGAAGACGTTAAAGGTTATTGGGACTCTTTTGTAGATGAACATACAAAAATTATTTTTGCAACGGCAGGTTCGCAGATTCTTGATTACGGCAAAAAAGCGGAACACATGTTCGATGAACTTATCAAGATGATGGATGCTCCGCAAATGAAAGATTGTCATCTACTTCTTTCTGTTGGGGAAAAATTGTTGCGTACAAGAGATTGGAGTAAAATAAATAATAAAAATGTAACTGTAAAAGGTTGGGTCCCTCAACGCAAGATTTTATCTTCAGGAAACGTTCATTGTGCCTTTATTCATGGAGGCTTGGCGACAATCAAGGAATGTATTTATTATGGTGTACCCTTTGTCATTGCGCCCATGGGAAAAGATCAATTAGATAATGCTCTTCGTTTACGTGAAAACGGTATTGACAACATGCTAGATGTTGAAACGAGTATAACGGATTGTTATTTATACTATATGAATAAGGTAACAACTGATTTTCGTATAAAGAAAAATATGGGAAGATTGTATAATATATTCCAAGATTCAGAAAATAAGCTTGAAGGTGTGAGTATAATCGAGTCTGAGGCTGCTTCTTCAAATTGATAAGGTGTGGGTGGTATAGCGTATGGCGGAACAGCAGAAAGGTAGCGAGTCGAAGGAAGGCCAGGGCAAGTCTTGGCTCCTTAGCGGTCCCGTGCTCAGCACGGGGCGTGGTGGTGGTGCTTTGCGTGGAACGAAGGGCGAGTTTAATTGCGACGCCCATACCGGAAGTGCGAAGCTGTCCATACCTTTGCCATTTACTCCCGACAGGGAAGGGGCTATTCCGCCTGTGTCGTTGTCCTACGATTCCGGGAACGGGAACGGAGCGTTTGGCCTTGGCTGGCTCCTGAACAGTCCGCGCATAGAACGTTCCACTTCGCGCAGGCTCCCGCTGTACATGGATTCCGAAGACTCGGATGTGTTTACGCTCTCCGGCGCCGACTTGGTCTGCATCGCCGAGGAAAAACGCGGAACGACAACGGTACGCCATTACCGCCTGCAATCCGAATCGCAGTTCTCCCACATCGAATTCAGGAAGGAGGCTGACGGTGCGACTTCGTTCCATGTATTCGGATCTGACGGGAGCCAGTCCACATATGGCGACTCTGCGGAATCGCGCATCGAAGACCCGCAATATCCCGGACATGTGTTTGCCTACCTGATCAGTCGCAGCGAGGATGCGCTCGGCAACGTCGTGCGCTACCGCTACTGCGGGGACGGTGCGAACCGCCATCTGCTACAAGTGCTCTACGGAAACAAGGTCCCGGGTACGACATCTTTGTTGCCCGACGATTTCCATCTAGGCCTTGTGTTCGCGTATGCGGAACGCGATGATGTCTATGTAAATCGCAAGCCCGGATTCGAGGTGCGTTGCGGTCTCAGGTGCGAATCTGCTACGCTCTATCACGGCTTCGGCTCTGCTTCACTCTTTTCCGACGAAAATAAGGTCCGGTCGCTTTCTTTCCAGTACACAGCCGGATGCGGCGGGGTCTCGCTTCTGGAGAAGGTCGTGGAGAGCGGGCACCGTGTACTGGCCGACGGTTCTTCCGCTTCGGAAAGCTTGCCCCCCATGTCGTTCTCGTATTTCCCATTCGTACTCGGCAAGGAATGGTGCGAATTCGACAGTAGCTCGGTGAGCGATATTCCCGGCGGCTTCACGTCCGCCGAATGGGTTGACCTCTACGGCGAGGGCATCGCCGGCCTGCTCATGGACTGCGGCGGCAAGTGGTACTTTAAGCACAATCTGGGGAACGGCCGCCTATCTTCTGCTTCGGAAGTGGGCGACAGACCTGTTCCGGGTACACCTTCCGGCCTTACCGATGTCGAGGGCAACGGGGTTCTTGCGCTTGTCGAGAATAGTGGTGTGAACGCTGGTGCATCTTTCCTTGACGAATCCGGAAAGTTTGGGCCGCGCAAGAAGTTTGGGAGTGTTCCGTGGATTGACTGGGAACGTCCAAACATAAAGTTCATGGATCTTGACGGCGACGGACGCAGCGAAATCGTCGTTGCCGAAAATGACAGGATACGCGTGTATCTCTCCGGCGGCGTGAAGGGCTACGGGAACGCCATCTATAGGTACTTTACCGATCCGGGCGAGAAACCGGTGCTCATTTCGCAATCCCCGAACGAGGCGGTGTTCGCCGCCGACATGACGGGCGACGGCCTCGCCGATCTTGTGCGTGTCCGGTTCTCGGATGTCTGTTACTGGCCGAACTTTGGCCACGGACACTTTGGCTCTGCAATTTATATGGATAACGCGCCCGTCTTGGGCGGTTACAAGAATTTCAATCCCGCGAACCTGATCGTTGCGGACATTGATGGTTCAGGGACCACGGACTTGCTATACCGTGAGGGCGACCGTCTCCATATCTACCGCAACTGTCTCGGGAAATCGTTCGAGTTCGTCGATACGGTCTCGCTTCCTGGCAAGGGCGGGATGGTAAAGTCGGCGGATGTCCTCGGGACCGGCCATTCGACCATCGTGTTCGGCTCCCCGCTGTTTGCGGATGCGTCCGCATCGCCTCGGTACTTGCCGGTGCAGGGTGGGCGTACCAACGTCATGTCCGGCTACTCGAACGGGACGGGTGCGCAAGTCGATATTGAATACACGCCAAGCACTGCCTACTACCTCAAGGACAAACTGTCCGGGAATCCGTGGACTACGAAGTTGCCATACGTCGTTCAGTGTGTCTCCAAGGTCGTGTCGAGGGATCTCGTCACGGGCTGGGACCGCACCGAAACCTACGCCTACCGCGACGGCTACCACGACCCGGACTTCAGGGAGTTCAGGGGCTTCGGCTCCGTAGTGCTGCGCGAGCACGAGTGCGGCATCGACCCGGATACCGACCAGGATATACGCGAGACAAGGAGCGAATTTTACCTGGGACGTCCGTCCGAGAAGCCCGCACTGGATTGCGCCCAGGCGATGACGACCCGCCAGTGGCAAGAAGGCTGCCGCTCGTTCCAGGGGATGCCGAAAAGCCGCAAAGTCCTTTCCGTCAACAGGGACGGGACAGAAACCAGGGAATATTCCACGACGACGTGGACTTACCGGTCAAAATTTATCATGGAAGCCCACCTGCCGGGCGACAGGTTCCGCAACGGTTCTTGCTGGCTGTGCATCCAGGAGTCGGAGACTTCCTCGTTCCGCGAATCTGCCGACGACACGCCGCGCACGAACGCCTCGTTTACACTGGCTACGGATGCGTACGGGAGGCCACTCCTCTCGGCCTCGGTCTGGTACGGTCGCGGAGGCTCGAAGCCGGACGGCCTGCCCGATGTCGTGTGGAACGAACAGAAGAAGAACTTTGTGACCTTCACCGAGACTGGCTATACCCAGGATTCCGTGCATTCTTCGGGCAAGTTCCGCATGGGCCTCCTGAAAAAAACTATCTCTTATGAAGTGAAAGGATTCAGTGCATCCAACCTGGACAATCCGCAAAAGTTGAGGGAACTGTTCGCAGACGCGAGCAGGGCTCGTGACGTCCTGACCCGGGAAGACGTCGTCTTCTACGACGACGCCCTTTCCGCACCCCGTACCGACGACACGTGCGGCCTCGCTGGGCTCGCTTATGAGCGCTACGGGCTTGCCTTCGAGGCTCAGTCTCTCTCCACGATCTACGGGAACTCTGTGGACGCAGGCGACATGGCCGCGGCGGGATATGTCCTCCGCGGCGGCGACTGGTACCGCCGATCCGGCAGGAACGTCTATGCGACGGGCGCGACGTCGAGCTTCTACCGCCCCTGCGGGATCGAGGACGCCTTCGGGAACCTCGCTTCCGTCGCCTACGATGCGCACTCATGGCTCGCGGAGTCCGTCACGGACGCCGTGGGGAACACGGTCTCCGCCGACAACGACTACCATTACATGTCCCCGCGGACGGTGACGGACGCGAACGGCAACAGGACCGCAGTGGACTGGACGCCCCTCGGTCTCGTCTCGAAGGTTGCCCTGATGGGCAAGGCGGGGCTTTCGGAAGGCGACACGCTCGACAGCCCAACCGAAGAGTTTATCTACGACTTCGGCTGCTTCGAAAATTCGGGTACGCCTGTCCACGTGCGCACCCGCCGCCGCGAGGTGCACGGATCGTCCACTTGCAGGTGGCTGGAGTCCGTCGAGTATTCGGACGGTGCGGGCCGCGTCGTGCTCGCCAAGGCCGTCGCGGAACCCGGCAAGTACAAGGCCGTAGAGAACGGCGCTGTCGTCGAGAAGGACAGCGGGGCAGATGTACGCTGGGTGGGGACCGGCCGCACGGTTTACAACAACGCGGGCAATCCCGTCAAGCAGTACGAGCCGTATTTCAGCGGGACGGACGCCTACGAGAGCGAACCCGCCATCGTCGAGACCGGGGTCACGCCCGTGCTGCACTACGACCCGCTCGACAGGCTCGTGCGCACGGATTTGCCGGACGGGACGTTTAGCAGGGTGGAATTCGCCACGTGGGAACAGAGGAGTTTCGACCAGGACGACACCGTGCTGGAAAGCGCCTGGTACGCGGACAGGAACTCGCCGGACCCGACAGGGAACGAGCCTGCAAATCCTGAAAAGAGGGCCGCATGGCTCGCCGCGAAACACGCGGGCACTCCCTCCGTGGAGTATCTGGACGCGCAGGGCCGCCCGTTCTACGGCATCGCGGACAACGGGACGCGGGGCAGGTACGCCACGCTCACGGTGTTCGACGTCCTGGGCAACCCGCTCTCTGTGACGGACGCTCGCGGCAACGTGGTAATGTCGTATGCCTACAACTCCCTCTCCGTGGCCTGCCGGACGGACAGCATGGACGCCGGCGAACGAAAAGCTTTGCTAGCTGTCGATGGTCAGCCCGCACTGGGCTTTGACAGCCGCGGACACAGGCTGCGCAGCGTTTACGATGCATTGCGCCGCCCCATGGAACAGTGGCTGGGCGAGAACGGCGGCACGGAAAAGCTTGTCGGCAGGACCGTTTACGGCGAATCCGCGGCGAATCCCGAAGTCAGTAATTTGCGCGGAATGGCGTGGAAATCCTACGACCAGAGCGGGCTCGTCGAGAACGCCGCCTACGATTTCAAGGGCAACCTGCTAGAGAGCGCAAGGCGGTTTACCAAGGCGTATAACCAGACCATAGACTGGAACGTCGCCGCCCCGGACGCCCTGCTGGAACCGGAGACGTTCACGACGGTTACGGCCTACGACGCGCTGAACCGCGCGATAAGCATAAAGACCCCGCACAACTCAAGCATTCCCGCGAGCGAGATTTTGCCTGCATACAACGAGGCGAACCTGCTCGAGAAGGTCGACGTGAAGCTGCGCGGGGCCGCCACCGCCACGAACTTCGTCCGGGACATCGACTACGACGCGAAGGGGCAGCGCGAGCGAATCCAGTATGGCAACGGCTCTACGACAGGCTACGCCTACGACGAGAAAACGTTCCGCTTGAAACGGCTCCTGACCACGCGCAACAACGGCGCGGACGTCTTGCAGGACCTCAACTACACCTACGACGCCGTAGGCAATGTCACGCAGATAGACGACAGCGCCCAGCAGACGATATTCTTCAACGGCAGTGTTGTCAGCCCGAGCCAGAAGTTCGAATACGACGCTCTGTACAGGCTGGTAAAGGCCACCGGCCGCGAGCATGTTTCTGTGAATGCGGACAGCGAACCGGAGGCCGAAGGCTATAACGCCGCGCAGATAAGCCCGCAGGACGGCACCGCCATGCGGAACTACGCCCGCGAATGGGAATATGACAGCGTCGGCAACATCCTGTCCATAATCCACCAGGCCAACGGCAACGCGTGGACCCGCACGAACGCCTACGCCACGGACAGCAACCGCCTGACAAGTTCCACGGTCGGGAGCACCTCTGCGAGCTTCTCCTACAACGCCCACGGCAGCATGGCCTCCATGCCGCACCTCTCCGCGATGGACTGGGATTTCGCCGAAAAACTGTGCCACATCACGCGCGGCACGACGGAGGCGTACTACAGCTACGACGGCAGCGGCATCCGCACGAGGAAGGTGGTCGAGAAGAACGGCACCGTGGAGACGAGGCTGTCGACCAGAAGCGCATCGCGCTGGTGGAGACGCTTACGGTGGAAAACGGGAACCGTGTCGCGAACCCCGCGTCCGTGCAACGCTACCAGCTTGACAACCACCTCGGCTCGGCTGCCCTTGAACTCGACGCATCCGCTAACGTCATCAGCTACGAGGAATACTACCCCTACGGCGACACTAGCTACCGCGTCGGCCGCAACGCAAGCGAAGTCAGCCAGAAACGCTACCGCTACACCGGCAAGGAGAAGGACGAGGAAAGTTCCCTTTACTACTGCGAGCAGCGCTACTACGCCGCCCATATATCAAGGTGGGTCTCCACGAGTTATGAGGACTACGATGATGCTAAGGCAAGTAAGGTTCTGATTGATGCAATAAGGGCGAATGTGTCGTCTGAGTTGAGTGATGATGGAAAAAAAGCGATTGAATCAATAATTGAGATGATTCAAAATGGATCGCTTGATAATGAAATATATAGAGAGGGAATTGAAGAAAAACCGGAACTTGGTTCTAAAGCAAAACCTACGAATTTGAAACATTTAGTGGGAAAAGACTTATATTATATTGCAAGAGCTCGAGATTATCAGATACGAAATAAAACAAATAAAATACCTGAATACTATATTGAATATGGAAATAAATACATGTTCAAATTTAAATATGAAACGAAAAATTTATTGTCTTCGCAGGGAAAGGATTGGTCCGATAAAACACTTAGATATTTACATCAAGCTATGGAATCTGAACTTCAGAAATCTAAAGTAGACATGGAAAATGATTCTTGGAAATTAAAAAATTTTGCTTATGAAACTCATCCCAAAGCTTATATTGATGCGGGTTTGTTTGATCTTTCAAAAGAAGATTGGTTTAGAATTGTGAAAACCCCTGACTTTGCCGATTTATCGACGCCCTCTGGACTTGAACAAATAATTAAAGTTGGTTGGGAGTTTATAAAACAAAGGGGTCTTTTAAAATGATGTTGTGGAACAAATTGTTAAAATTTTTAATTTCATTTTCGGTGTTTAATCTTTTAGGTTGTCTAG
Source organism: Fibrobacter succinogenes (assembly GCA_902762795.1). GTDB lineage: Bacteria > Fibrobacterota > Fibrobacteria > Fibrobacterales > Fibrobacteraceae > Fibrobacter > Fibrobacter succinogenes_E. The sequence goes on from CACWPM010000027.1 coordinate 40,092, forward strand.
ATGGTAAAAACATGCAAATAAAAGAAATAAAAGTTTTAGATTACAGAATAATTCCTTTGGATGTTTTTGTGAAAAATAAGGATTCTATTTCTGTATTGGGGTATAGATTTTCAGACCTAGATGGTTACGCTTTTGTTCCTGTGACAATAAAATCTAATGATGGTGGGAAAACTTGGAATTTGAAAGTATTCCCTGATGCAAAAAATATGCCTCGTTTTTTTAGGTATTTGAAGTATATTTTTTTATATAATTATGAGAAAGGAGAAACAAGGGCTTCTGTTTATATATCAGAGGATTTGGGGAATTCTTGGAATTTGTTTGGAGAACAGGATCTACTTATTTGTGAAATACCAGTATTTGGCAATCTTGATGTCAAAAATCCTGAAGTTCATCAGATTAATAAAATCATAGCCGATGATTCTTGGTATGTAGAGGAAGAACCTTTATATACAAATTTTATAGTTCGTAAGGGAAATCCTGCTTTTACATCACAAGTTGGGCGTATAAATCGTTATGATGGGTCATCAACTATTATTGATGTGAAACAGGATGTTCATTCTACATTGATGTTTTATGATGAAGAAAATTATTGGATTTTAGGGAAAATATATCGTTCGGAACCTCGAAAAGCGAGCGTAGTTCTTCTTAAATCTAATGGAAATCATGTTGAAAAGATAGGTGAATGGCGTAATTTGTCAGGTTCTAAGCATGCCTCAGATTCTCCAAAAGCAATTTTGGTGACGGATGAAATAATTGCATTTGCTGTTACGGGACCATTTTTGTCAGGTCCGACCGTATTAAGATATAGCATAGATAAAGGCTCTCATTGGGAAGAAATAGAACTGCCTACATCAGAAACCGTACAACTTTCTTATGATGATATAAACAAAAAATTAGAAGTAGCGCTTGCCGACCAACTTTATTTTCGATATGTTGAAATACCTATAGGAAACCGATGATATTGTCATTTTTTTTGTTGGCATAATTATATTAATCCTATGAGTTGTGTTTCATTACAAAGAAAGCCCCACAAATTTCAGGAGGAACCTTCTGATTTAGAAATGCAGTTGCTTGAGCTGGGCTTTCTTTGCGAGAACGTCGCCGACCCGGACTCGCTGCTGGAATCGGAAACGTTCACTACGACGACCGCCTACGATGCGCTGAACCGCGCGACGAGCATCAGGACCCCGCACAACGTGGACATCCCCACGAGCGAGATACTGCCGGGCTACAACGAAGCGAACCTGCTTGAGCGTGTTGACGTGAAATTGCGCGGAGCCACTACCGCTACGAACTTCGTCCAGAACATCGACTACGACGCGAAGGGGCAGCGCGAGCGGATACAATACGGCAACGGCTCCACGACGGGCTACACGTATGACGATAAAACCTTCCGCCTGAAGCGCCTCCTGACAACCCGCAACAACGGCGCGGACGTCCTGCAGGACCTGAACTACACCTACGACGCCGCCGGCAACGTTGCGCAGATCGACGACAGCGCCCAGCAGACGATATTCTTCAACGGCAGCGTCGTGAGCCCGAGCCAGAAATTTGAATACGACGCCCTCTACAGGCTGGTAAAGGCCACCGGCCGCGAGCACGCCTCCGTGAACGCGGACAGCGAACCGGAGGCCGAAGGCTATAACGCCGCGCAGATAAGCCCGCAGGACGGCACCGCCATGCGGAACTACATCCGCGAATGGGAATACGACAGCGTCGGGAACATCCTGTCAATAATCCACGACGCCAACGGCAACGCGTGGACACGCACGAACGCTTACGCCGCGGACAGCAACCGCCTAAGCAGCACTACAGTCGGGCAGACCACGGCGAACTTCTCCTACAACGCCCACGGTTCCATGGCCTCCATGCCGCACCTCTCCGCAATGGACTGGGACTTCGCCGAAAAACTGTGCCACATCACGCGCGGCACGACCGAAGCCTACTACAACTACGACGGCAACGGGATAAGGACTCGCAAGGTTGTAGTGAAAAATGGCGTGACGGAGACCCGCCTGTACCTCGGTGGCTTCGAGATTTGGCGCAAGTCCGTGAATGGTGCCCTAGATACGGAACGCGAGACATTGCATGTGATGGATGACCAAAGGCGTATAGCCTTGGTCGAAACCTTGACCGTGGAAAACGGGAACCGTGCCGCGACCCCCGTGCCGGTGCAACGCTACCAGCTCGACAACCATCTTGGTTCCGCGTCTCTCGAACTCGACGACTCCGCGAACATCATCAGCTACGAGGAATACTACCCCTACGGCGACACCAGTTACCGAGCGGGCAGGAACGCGAGCGAAGTGAGCCGGAAGCGCTACCGCTACACCGGCAAGGAGAAGGACGAGGAGTCATCGCTCTATTACTGCGAGCAGCGCTACTACGCCGCCCATATATCAAGGTGGGTCTCTACCGACCCCACATGGCTTGAGGACGGAATAAACCTCTATGCTTATGTCAACGGCAACCCCGTAAGCGGCGTGGACCCGAGCGGGACGCAGACCGTTGAAAATGATGAAACGACGATTGGTGATGGGTATAATGAAATCGAAGCGAATAAAAAATTAATAGATGCAATAAGGGAACATATATTGCCTGGTTTAGGAGATGAGGGGCGAAAAAAAGTCGAGTCTATAATCGAGAAAATCAAGGACGGTTCTTTTGAAGAAGAAATTTACAAAAATGTAGGTAGGCCCGAAAAAGGTACTGACGTAAGTCCTACAAAATTCGATCATTTAATAAACGATAAAGATTTGCAAGATCTTTATTATATTGCTAGGGCAAGAGATTATCAGATAAGAAATGACAAAAATGACATTGCACAATACTATATCGAGTATGGTGCTAAATATATGTTCCGATTCAAATACGAAAAACGAAATAAATTATCTGAGCCTAGCAAAAAATGGGTAGACGATACACTTGAGGGCCTACAAAGGGAAATGGAGGATATTGTTGCAAAATATCCTAGCAGCGAATCTTTAAAAGAAGACGACCCAAGATCTCTTTTTAGCAGAGCTTATAGTAGTCATGTAAGAGCATATGTTGATGCGGGATTTTGTGAGGTCCCGTATCATGAATGGTTGACTATTGGATGGACTCCTGATTTTAAAGATTTTGTTAAGGGGACTGATCAGGTTGAATCTATTATTTCAGAATGCGTTTCTCGAAGTACTCTTGCGAGAAAATATAGTGATTATGTACGAAATGCTATTTCAGAACAACTAAAATCTCATTTGCAGATTTTAAATCAATAGATATAAGTTTTTTTGTTTGTAAAGATATATACTATGATCATATTTTCAAAAATTAAACTTATAAAATTTAAGAAAATTGCAGCCATTAGCTGCGTGGTTCTTTTATGCCTTTTACTGTTTAGTCCGCTAATTTTTTTGAGTATATCGAAACTAAACAGAATGGACAACAAATGGATTTTTGAAGGTGTGTCAAGTGTGTTTGAAAAAAAAGAGTATTCATTTTATAATACATTCGATCTTATTCAAGAGATTGTAATTGATAATGAAGAAACGATTACAATATTTGGAACGTCCGTTCCATCTTTGGAAAAAAAAGGAAGACCTATTGCTTTGCAATCTAGAAATGGTGGAAAAAATTGGAATGTGTTGAAAATAGACCTAGACTTAGGTGTAGTGAGGTACAAACATATTGGCGACAGAATGTTCTTAGTATCGCATTTAAAGATAGGTGATATAGTGAGTTACCCTGTTTATATGTCTGACGGAAATTTTAAAAAATGGGAAAAAGTTGAGAATGCTAATTTATATGATAATAAAGTATCTGCAAACTTGTTGGAATATTGCCAAGGTGGTGGGATAAAGCTTTCTCAAAACGATAGGGATTGGTTAGTTTGTGGGTATGATGACGAATTAACTTCAATACATGAAGTCCGTATCTTGCACAAAGAAAAAGATGAGTTTAGTGTGCAAGGCTCTTTCAAAAATAAGTGGCATATATGGCGCACAAAACACATGAACCCATCTGATTTTTATGTAAAAGACGATTTAATGGTAGGACTCTTTGACTTTCAAATGACTGCAGGGACGCTGCTTCATTATTTATATTATAGTATTGATGGTGGAAAAACGTGGCGCAATGAAAAAATACCTTTTTTTTCGCTTGAAAGATTGTATGTTTCAGAAAATAAAATTGTTGTCTTTGGCCTTAGCTCGTTTTATGGTGAATCTCGGGTAAAAGCCACCATCCTCACGATGCCGATACCGAAAAAATAATCTTATATTAACTCTATGCCCAGAGTTTCTTTACGGACTAATTCCCACAAATTTCAGGAGAAATCTTCTGATTTAGAAACGCTGTTGCTAGAACTCGGTTTCCTTTGCGAGAACGTCGCCGACCCGGACGCCCTGCTGGAACCGGAGACGTTCACGACGGTCTCGGCCTACGACGCGCTGAACCGCGCGACGAGCATCAGGACCCCGCATAACGCAAGTATCCCCGCGAGTGAAATTTTACCTGCGTACAACGAGGCTTCGCTGCTGGAAACGGTAAATGTCAAATTGCGCGGAGCCACTACCGCCACGAACTTTGTTCAGAACATCGACTACGATGCGAAGGGCCAGCGCGAGCGGATCCAGTACGGCAACGGCACCACGACGGGCTACACGTATGACGATAAAACCTTCCGCCTGAAGTGCCTCCTGACAACCCGCAACAACGGGGCGGACGTCCTGCAGGACCTCAACTACACCTACGACGCCGCGGGCAACGTCACGCAGATAGACGACAACGCCCAGCAGACCATATTCTTCAACGGCAGCGTCGTGAGCCCGAGCCAGAAGTTCGAATACGACGCCCTGTACAGGCTGGTAAAGGCCACCGGCCGCGAGCACGCCTCCGTGAACGCGGACAGCGAACCGGAGGCGGAAGGCTACAACGCTGCGCAGATAAGCCCGCAGGACGGCACCGCCATGCGGAACTACGCCCGCGAATGGGAATACGACAGCGTCGGGAACATCCTGTCCATAATCCACCAGGCAAACGGCAACGCGTGGACACGCACGAACGCTTACGCCGCGGACAGCAACCGCCTAAGCAGCACTACAGTCGGGTCAACCACGGCGAGCTTCGCCTACAACGCCCACGGCAGCACGGCCTCCATGCCGCACCTCTCCGCGATGGACTGGGACTTTGCCGAGAGGCTGCGCCACGTCACGCGCGGCACGACGGAGGCGTACTACAGCTACGACGGCAGCGGCATCCGCACGAGGAAGGTGGTCGAGAAGAACGGCACCGTGGAGACGAGGCTGTCAAGTCCGTAAACGGAATGCTAGAGACCGAGCGCGAGACTTTGCATGTGATGGATGACCAAAGGCGCATTGCAATAGTCGAAACCTTGACCGTGGAAAACGGTAACCGTGTCGCGGCCCCCGCGCCCGGGCAACGCTACCAGCTAGACAACCACCTCGGCTCGGCATCATTGGAGCTGGACGACTCCGCGAATATAATCAGCTACGAGGAATACTACCCCTACGGCGACACAAGCTACCGCGCCGGAAGGAACGCGAGCGAAGTGAGCCGGAAGCGCTACCGCTACACCGGCAAGGAGAAGGACGAGGAAAGTTCCCTTTACTACTGCGAGCAGCGCTACTACGCCGCCCATATATCAAGGTGGGTCTCCACGCCCGTAAGCGGCGTGGACCCGAGTGGAACTGGGACGGATGATGTTGTTTGGGATGTCCCTGATTTTGTTCAGACGGAAGAAGATTTTAGAAATTGGGTGTATGACAATGCCGGGGCGTACATTGATGGTGATGTTACCGTAGAACGCACCGATGATGGCCGACCAATTTTCAATTATAATGATGCCGACATTACTGTAGATCAGGCGCGTCGTGCTGAAATGGAAACGGAAAATAGAACGTTCGGGTCTTATTTGCCAGGAACCGCTGCTGGCGAAGATGCTCTAGGGTATTATGCTGACTTGGTCGTAAAAGGTGAACGCCAAGGTGGTGCTTGGGGGAGTGTTGAAAAAGGCTTGGGATATACTTTAGGATTTTTTGCCGCATTATGGACTCCCGAAACGGCGATACAAACAGCGTTTACGCTAGGAACTGCTGGCGTTGGAAATGTGGCGGCAGCGGGATCCATGTTGCATAAGGGATGGGCTGTATGGGGGACCTATGAGTCGAGCATATCTCTTGGAGAAGGGGTGGCCGGGGTTACATCTGGGTTGCATACTGCTGATTTGGCATCTTGGGCTAGGTCTGGTCAATATCAAGGCGGACAGGGTATGTCCGGTTTACAGAGAGGCTTGAGTATTGGTTTTGGAGTTGCAGGGATTGGCGCAAGCTTTGCCAGTGTAGCTAATTATGACCCGAGATTACTTGGGAAAGCCCAATCGACAGGAACAAGAGGTCACAAACAAATATCCCGTTTGATTGCGTTCGGATATCAATTGAACCCGAGAGTAGAAAGAATAACAATGAATTTGGGCTACAAAAAGTTGATGGGTGGTGGAATTTTTAAAAATGGGCCAAGACCTGATGTTGGTGTGTTATATAAATCGGGCCGTGTAAAGGCGATTGAAGTCCAGTCGAAAACGGATAAACCCATAGATCTTAGGAGTAGAAACAAAGACTTTATGGCAGATTTTGATATAAAGGTTTCCGTGTCTATTAATCCGTGTGCCGTTTGGATAAACCGAATATTCCCGAAACGGAGATAAATATGTTTGATTGGTTGTTTTCTAAGTCAAATCAATATCTTATGCTGATAAATTACGACAAATCTTTTGAACTTTCGAAAGATTTGCTTGATGCAATTTGTTCTTATCCTGTAATAAGCTTAAAACCACGTAAATATCATTTTATCACAAAAATGTATTATGGTATAAAAATTGTGTCTGCAAAATCTATTTCGAAAGTTAATTTTAATTCAATGTATAAAGTTGCCATATATCCAGAATTGTCCCTAAATGAAAATCCGTTAGTATTAATTGATGAAGGGAAAAATAGAATTCTAGATTCTTTTAATTCTATTTTAATTAAGTTTGATAATTCTGAAATTTCAAATTTTCTTTCATATATGAAATTTTTTTTTGGAGCTGATTATGGCTTTATATGCAGGTGTAAGGATAAAGATTTTTTTAGTAATTTTTTAGATGATACTCGTTACAAATCATGGTCGAGAGATAATAAAAAAGTTTGCGAAGGTTTTCTGAAGGATGTCTATCCAGTCAATATTTTGAATTCGGCCCATGTCCAAAATGCTCTGATTGATAAAATCAAAGAAGATGAACGGATGGGTGAAATAGATTCATCCGTTGACGGATATCTTATATGGAATGTAGATCCATCAAATATCCGCTATGCCCGCCGCGTCTGCAAGAAAATGGGGCTGTTGATATGAAAGGAATTGCCATCATCTGATAAATACCCTATATTAACCTTATGCCCTGCGTTTCACAACAAAGAAATTTCTCTAAATTTCAGGAGGAACCTTCTGATTTAGAAACGCAGTTGCTTGAGTTGGGATTTCTCTGCGAGGATCCGGATGATGTCGGGAGCGCCTCCGCGAGCTTCGCCTACAACGCCCACGGTTCCATGACGTCCATGCCGCACCTCTCCGCGATGGACTGGGACTTCGCCGAGAAACTGAGCCATATAACCCGCGGTACCACCGAGGCATATTACAACTACGACGGCAACGGCATCCGCACGAGAAAAGTCGTAGAGAAGAACGGGGTCGTAGAGACGAGGCTGTACCTCGGCGGCTTTGAAATCTGGCGCAAGACCGTAAACGGTGCCCTAGATACGGAACGCGAGACATTGCACGTCATGGACGACCAGAAGCGCATTGCAATAGTCGAAACCTTGACGGTGGAAAACGGGAACCGTGTCGCGGCCCCCGCGCCCGTGCAACGCTACCAGCTCGACAACCACCTCGGCTCCGCGTCTCTCGAACTCGACGCATCCGCGAACATCATCAGCTACGAGGAATACTACCCCTACGGCGACACAAGCTACCGCGCCGGAAGGAACGCGAGCGAAGTGAGCCGGAAACGCTACCGCTACACCGGCAAGGAGAAGGACGAGGAATCCTCGCTCTATTACTGCGAACAGCGTTACTATGCCGCTCACATCTCACGGTGGGTCTCGACGGACCCCACATGGCTCGCTGACGGCATCAACCTCTACGCCTATGTGCACGGGAATCCCGTGAGCGGCGTGGACTCGAGCGGAACGCAGACGGAGGATTTACCTGAGTGCAATGATAAAACAGATCTGTTTTTGCCAAACCAAGATGTTAAAGCCCAGAATGATTCGACTGTTAAAAGAGAAAAAAAAGATTTTGTCAATTTTGAAAAAAAAAGCGATGCCTTAAAATCGTCACAGACAAATGATGTTTTCTCTGAATTTTCAAAAACGGAAATAAGTGAAAATAAAATTGATAAGACTCATAATCTTTTATTGTCTGATTCATTTGCGAAAGAATGGATTGGATATGGGAAACCATATGAATATGCATTAAAATTAATTGAAAAAAACAGTGATGATATAAAGCAAAGTGCGAAAACTTGGAATGTAGATCCGATTGCTATTGCTAGTGTTATTTTTCAAGAAAAATTTTATGGTGTTTGGTCTGTTGCAAAAAATATTATAGGCTCTTACAAATTACTTCTTAAAAATTATACTTATAGTTTTGGTCTTACGGAAATGCAGGTAAATACTGCTACAGAATTGTTAAAAGAACGTGGTGAAAAGGGTGATGTCAAACAGGCTATAAAATGGCTTCGTGATGATTCTCTAGCAATTGATTTGACTGCACAATATTTATCAAAAGTTCAAAAAGATATAGGTCCTCAAGAACCCAATGTTTTTGCACAAGCATATAATATTGGAATCGAGAGCTTGAAAGCAGGAAAATATAGCTATGTAGGAAATCGATCAAAATATTTCCAGAGTGAAATAAAAAGGGCTTTAGAAAATGGTAAAACAAAATAAAAGAATCTTTACTATAAATGGTTTCTTCGCAACAATTTCTGTAATATTGTGTGTTTTGTTGTATGTTTTCTCTAAATCATGTGGATTTGTTGCAAATGTTTTTGATATGCATGACAATTCTATTATTGTCTATAGTAAGGATTTGATGAGTTCGGGATCTGATGATAATGCTATAATTGGGGCGATGATTTTTTTTAGAATACTTTTTATTTTTATTTCGTTGTTTAATTTAAAGAAACCGTGCTTGAAATTTTTTATCATTCCCTTTTTTTTAGATATACTATTTTTATGCTTAGTATCAGATACATCAAATATTTCAAGAACAATATCTAATAATAGCGAATTTCGTTTTTGGCTATTGACGTGGATTATTAGTTTTTGTGGATGCATTTTTGTTCTCATAAAATTTGATGGAGATGATTATTTTACGTAATACCGGCAAGGAGAAGGACGAGGAGAGCGGCCTTTACTATCACGGGGCCCGCTATTACGCCTGCTGGCTGGGCCGCTGGACCGCTGTCGACCCCATCGGCATCGGCGACGGATTGAACGTGTACATGTACGTGCACGGAAACCCCGTGAAGTTGCAAGACCCGAGCGGAATGGGGACCGTTGAAAATGATGAGGTTAAACCGGTTGTTAATGGCAACGATTTGTCATATGGCTTTAATGACGTTCTTATAAAGGGGAAAGGACCGAAGATCGCAAATGGCGGAGGAAATGTGGGGAATTCTCAAGGTGAGCAGAATGAGATAGTGAGTGTACGTTCGAGTTCCTCTAATTCTGAAATGATTTTAGCGAGCAGTTCTATGACTCCATCTGAAAAAAATATTTCATCGTCTTATGTATCAAATTTTGGTGATTGTAGATATAGCAGCCAAAGTTCAGAAATTAAAATTATTAGTAGAATAGAATGGAGAGCCAAAGAACCGATTCTAGAGAATGGAAGATTGTGGAATCCGGTTAAGGGTGATTTGGGTGATTATTATCACTCAATAGTTGTTCATCATTCTGGCAATGAACATAATTCTATGACAATCCAAAAATTACAATATATCGAACAACATGCAGGGGGATATGCCGATATTCCTTACCATTTTGCAATAGATTCAAGAGGGAATATTTATGAAGGACGACCGATAGATGTTGTCGGGTCTCATGTTGAATTAGCCAACACAGGTAGAATTGGTATTGTTTTAATGGCCGATTTAGATACGAAAAATGATGGTATGAAAAAGTACGAAAAGATTTTGGAAAAACATTTTTTTGGAAATGGAAAACTTACGCATGGGATGGAACTGGCTCTTGAAGATCTTGTTACTTATTTGCAAAAACAATATAGAGTTGATACTCTTGGTGGACATAAAGAGCTTCTTGAGAACCGCTATTGTCCTGGAAATATGGGAATGGAGGCTGTTCAGCTATTGCGAAATAAACTAAACATGAATAAGCCACAATTACAAAAAAGGACTAGGAAATAGGAATGAAAAAAACAATAAATGTTATGAATCTTGTCGTTGCAACAATGATTTTTATGTGGATGGAAAGTCAAGATTTTTTTGTTCATTTTCTTGATGTCCCTTATATGTATGGACAAGTTGAATTGTTATATCTTATTATTCTTAATTTGGTATTGTTAAATGTTTTTGAATTATCGCCTAAAATTTCGCTTGTATGCTCTGTTTTGATTATGTTGCTATTTCCGTTTACTGGAGGTCGATTCCGAGTTGACGGATGTAGTTACTATCTAGTTGTTGAAAAAATAATATGGAATATTATCGGCGTTCGTTTTGTGTTTCCAAGTGATTTGACTTATTTTATTGCCTATAGTTTGGTTCCTACTATTATCTATAGCATGTATTTACTTCTGTTCATTTTTGGTGCTGTTGCTGTATTTAGGAAAATGAAGGCTAAAGCTTAATAAAATATAGGCCTCGTCAGAAATAGGCTGTTTTAAAATATGAAAATAAGTAGAATATTTAAGTGGCTAAAGGGATTGAGCCGAGAAGATTGGGCAAAAAATCTTTGTTTAAAAGTTCTTGAAAAAATGCCTAATGATTATTTAGTATATACGGAAGAGTTGAAATCCGGTATTATAGGACATGTTTTGACAGACTTTCGTTCAATTCCATATCGCTATAATTTTTTCTTTAATACTTCCGTAAGTGATCGTTTTGAAAAACGTTCTGAACCTTATTTTTATTTGAATGGGTTTATCCTTAGCAATGCTTATGAAAAAAATATTGATTTGTCTATTTATTTTGCAAGAGGTTTGATAGCAGGAATTTCTTTTTCGACAAAAGAAAAATTTAATTTGACAGATTTGCAAGTTGATATTAATAACGTTAAAAAAACACTAATTGTTGAACAATTGTCTCAATCATTTTGGGATGAATTTCGGAAAATACATAATAAATATCCAGCAATTAATATAAGTGAAATTTATGAAGTAAACCTAGATGGCAGGTGTATTTATCATTTACTAGACATTGATGATGGTGATTTTGTCGGCTATGAAATGTCAAATGGATTTGTTAGAGTCAGTCATGATGATTTAGAAACAATAAGTAACATACCGAATTTAGATGAATATTTTTAGGAAATTGACGATGAATAAAAGAAAAAGAGTATTTGTATGAACAGTGTTCCTGTTTCCTATTGATTATCCTATATTAACCTTATGCCCTGCGTTTCGTTACAGAGAAAAACTTTTAAATTTCAGGAGGAACCTTCTGATTTAGAAATGCAGTTGCTTGAGTTGGGTTTCCTTTGCGAAAATGAAAATGAAGTCGGGCAGACCGCGGCGAGCTTCGCCTACAACGCCCACGGTTCCATGACGTCCATGCCGCACTTGAGCGCGATGGACTGGGACTTCGCCGAAAAACTGTGCCACATCACGCGCGGCACCACCGAGGCATATTACAACTATGATGGCAGCGGGATAAGGACGCGCAAGGTTGTAGTGAAAAATGGGGTAACTGAAACCCGCCTTTACCTCGGCGGCTTCGAGATCTGGCGCAAGACCGTGAACGGGACGCTCGAGACCGAACGCGAGACTTTGCATGTGATGGATGACCAAAGGCGCATTGCAATAGTCGACACCTTGACCGTGGAAAACGGTAACCGTGTCGCGGCCCCCGCGCCCGTGCAACGCTACCAGCTCGACAACCACCTCGGCTCCGCATCGCTGGAGCTGGACGCATCCGCGAACGTCATCAGCTACGAGGAATACTACCCCTACGGCGACACCAGCTACCGAGCGGGCAGGAACGCGAGCGAAGTCAGCCAGAAACGCTACCGCTACACAGGCAAGGAGAAGGACGAGGAGAGCGGCCTTTACTACTGCGAGCAGCGCTACTACGCAGCACACATCTCGAGGTGGGTCTCCACGGACCCCGCATGGCTTGCCGACGGCATCAACCTCTACGCATACGTAAACGGGAACCCCGTAAGCGGCGTGGACCCGAGCGGAACGCAGACTGATGAATTGAATTACAATTATGAGGCTTATCCGACTGAACAAACAATTGATTTACCCAATGTTGATATAAAAGCGATAAAAAAATATGATGAATATGAAGCAAATGAATCTCTAAAAGATGAGATAAATGTGTATGTGGAACAAATGGGCGGTGTTCGTAAATCAATATATTTATTGTTTGATTGGGTGTCTAATGGTCAGATTGGCGTCAATTTGCTTGAAAAAAGAATTGCTGATATATATGAGATGATCGATAATGGTTCATTTGAAAATGAAATTTATAAGAATGTGGATAAACCTGGTTTAGATTCTGGTAAAAATCCTACTTTTTTTAAAGATTTAATTGGTTCTGACCTTTACTATTTTGCACGAGCAAGGGATTATCAGAGAAGAAACAACACAAATGATATTCCTACATATTATAACCAATATGGTGCTAAGAACATGTTTAGATTTAAATATATAACTAGAAATGTTTTTTCAATGTTTTCGGATGACTTCGCTGAAAATTGGCTCGACAAAACACTAAAAAATTTACAAGTTGAAATGGAAGGTATTGTTTTAGAAGATTCCGAGAGCGAAACTTTTGATGCGGATAATCTAAATTCAAACTATAAAAAGGCGTTTAGCAGTCATGTTCCTGCATATGTTGATGCTGGATTTTGTGAATTAAATATTGCTGAATGGGCGATTATCGGAATTACCCCAGATGTTAATCAAATTTTTGAGGGCGTTGGACAGATTAAAGATGTTGTGGCTGAATGTGGTCCTGTTAAACCTTTTACAAACTTCATAACAAGGCCTTTGTCTAGAGGAATAAGAGAACTTAATTCAATGTATAATAATTTTTTGCAGAGATCAATTTTGCAACAATTAAGATAATATATGTAAATTCCTTCTTAATTTATCATTTAGATAAAATGACTAGATTGACCGAAATTAGACTTACGAAATTTGGCAAAATGATTTTTGCTATCGGTTGCCTATTTCCTATTGGAATTGCGATTCTTGTTCCGTTGCTTCTTTTAGGTGGGATGAAGATTAGGGAAATAGATGAAAAATGGATTAATGAAGGTGTTTCGGATGTATTTGAAAAAAAGTCTTTTTCATATGATAAAGTATTTGTATTTGCAAATGAAGTGACAATAAAGGATCATGCAAAGCAATACTCCATTATGGGTTCCTTTGGAAAACAATGGCAGGTAAGTCTGAATACAAACGATGGCGGTAAAACTTGGACGTTGACAGGTTCTGACACAGCAGTGTATTTTAATGAAAAAATAGATGAATGGAATTATTATGGCGATGCCGTTTTAGGTGGAAATTTTGGAAAAATATACGTGAGTAAACAAGATTCTTTTTCAAACGAAAAAACGATTATACTAGAAGAATTGAATGGTCCCAGTTCAAATTTGTCCGGCTATTGTAAAAGATGGGGAAAAATGTATGCCCAAAATAGCAACGACTGGATTGTTTGTGGATATGATGATGCGTCATCATCGATCCATGAAGTTCGTATTATGCATAGATCAGAAGGTGTATTTAAACTCCATACGTCTTTTCCAAATAAATGGCACTTTTTTCGTTTAGAATATATGAAACCATCTGATTTCTATGTTAATGGAAATTTAATGATTGGAATTTTTAGATTTCATATAGGAACAGGAACTTTACTTCACTATCTATATTATAGCGTTAATGGAGGAGAAACATGGGAAAATGAAAAAATACCAGTTTTTTCACACGAACGGTTGTTGGTGACAAAAGATTCAATTGTTGTTCTCGGACTAAAAGAAATAAACGATAAAAATAGGGTAAAAGCCACCATCCTCACGATGCCGATTCCGAAAAAATAATCCTATATTAAAATTATGTCCTACTGAAAGATGAATCCTTCATTAATTATATATGCCCTATTAACCCTCCTCCTCGTCGCATGCTCTAGTGAGGATTACGAGTCTGTTCGCATTGGCAATCAAGTGTGGATGGCGCGCAATTTGAATCGCGATATCGGTGGAAGTTTCTGTTACGACAACGATTCGTTGAACTGCGAAAAGTACGGGCGGCTCTACACTTGGAAAGCTGCACAGAACGCTTGCCCCGAAGGGTGGCGTCTTCCGACTCATGCGGACTTTCGAGAACTTGAAAAGAATGCCATGGGCGTTGATAGCGGGAATGTTGCTTCCGTCCTGAAATCAAGCGAATGGGAATCGTCTGGCAAGAAGAACGGCTTTAACGCCATCCCGGCTGGCTATGGATATTTTACGTTGCATTTTGCCGACGAATATGAAAAAATGAAGTTTATTGCTCAGCCTGCTGCAAGCATGTTCTGGAGCTTCACGGGGAGCGATTCCATTGCTGAATTGTGGTACTTGACGCAAGGGGAAAAGGAAATCTTCTATTCTAGAAGTTCCTTTATGAATTACGGTTTGTTTGCGCTTTCCGTGCGTTGTGTAAAGAATAATAGCGCTGTTGCAACATTGTCGAAAAGCGATTCCCTCGCTATGCTGGAGAAAGAGCAACTCATGGAATATTGGGAAAGAAAGACGATGAGTCCATATTTCCAATCTTGTAGTGAAAGCGGCAATGGTGACTTTAATAATTATGTTCGCTTCCCCAATAATAAGTATCCGTTTTACATCAATAATGACTTGTTTTGTCCAAACAATTGGCCTTGCGGCGATGTTCCAGAGTGCAAAAAATTTTGCAAGGGGCCGAACGGTGAATATTATGTACTCCATGG
The DNA here is from genome assembly GCA_902762795.1 of Fibrobacter succinogenes. Lineage (GTDB taxonomy): Bacteria > Fibrobacterota > Fibrobacteria > Fibrobacterales > Fibrobacteraceae > Fibrobacter > Fibrobacter succinogenes_E. The sequence continues at coordinate 55,300 of CACWPM010000027.1, forward strand.
CTACTTGCATGAAGATAAAATTACAAGATATAATCTAAAGGAAAATCTAGAGAAAAAAGAAAATACGCTTCCTTATGCTCGCTGTTTGGCTAAAAGGATTGAATGCTTAGATTCTGGTGTGAAAGTTGTCTATTATAAATCTATAAAAGAACGACGGAAAGGCTCTATCAAAGTACCGCTGGATACAGAAAAGGTCGATAATTCTCAAAATAAAGACAATCAAGAATTGCAGTACGATGATGGTGTTTCGGAATTTTTTAGTTATGATAAATTCCAATAGGGGCATGACATGGATGTGAAAAAAAGTTTTTCATTATTTGTTTTGTTGCTTGCCCTGCTTTTGGCCGCATGCTTAAAAGACGATGTCAAACCTTCGAATGGAATAGAACCCGTTCGTATCGGTGAACAAGTGTGGATGGCGAAAAATATGGACACGAATGTTAGTGGGAGCTTCTGCTACAAAGGGGACTCGCTGAACTGCAAAAAATATGGACGGCTATACACTTGGGATGCTGCACAAAAAGTGTGCCCTGATGGATGGCGTTTGCCGACCGAAAATGACTTTAGACAGTTAAGAGAATATGCTAGAAGTGTTGATGAAAAAAATATAGCTTCAGTCCTGAAAAGTCCCGAGTGGGATTCGTTAGGGCGTAAGAATGGCTTCAATGCGCTTCCTGGAGGATATCGGAGTGAATTGTACGAATTAGGTCTCTATGGCCCCACATATTATGATATCAGTATTCCTCGATATCTTTCTCTTTCTTTTGACGCGTTCAAGAAAAATGGCTTGAGTATTTGGGATTCGTTGTTCTATTTTGCCAAAGGGGAAAATGCATTCTTTTGGAGTGTCGCCAACAAGGATATAAATGATTCTGTCGAAAATTCTGGAGGCGGTGTCTGGTATCTCCATAAGGACGGCGATGGCTTTTATTATTCTAGCTTGTGGAAAGATCATATTCGGAAAAAATATTACGACAAGTGGGAAAAATTTGTATGGGATGTTGACCGTGAACGAACGGAATCTCATGTGGATGTGTGGTACAAGATGGCAATGCATGCTTTGGCGTTTCCTGTTCGCTGCATAAAGTATTTGCCAGAACAGAAGGGCTTGGAACCCTCTAAACAAGATGAAGATGAAAAGGCTCTTATAACAAAGTGGTTGGACGAAACACAACTTGATTATTATACTCGTTGTAATGAAGAATGGGCCTGTGAAAACGGCTTGTTCTGTGGTTCGTTAAAAAGGTGCCAAAAATTCTGCATGGACCCAAAAGACAGTTCGTATGTGATGCTTACTGGATACCAAATTTTTAAAGGCAATCCAAGAAAAGAATTTAAAGAGATTTTTCAGTTTGATTTTGAAGAATACGATGGCGGGATTACTTGGGTTAGTTCCGAAAATATCGCATGTACAGAGAGTGGTTATTCTATTGAAATGATAGTGGGGTTTCTCAGGGAGAAGGTTTACACAATAGATATTGATCGAGACGGAAATGTATCTTCGTCCCCCCAAATTAAAGGATGCTTGCAGCTTTACGATATGGAATCTCATAAGCTGAAAAAAGTGGGGGACCACTGCAATGAGGTTTATTCTTCTTTTCCCAGGGATGAATTCTATCGGTTTGTACACAATAGAACATCAATGCGAGATTAATATTTAATTTTTAGCGTATGGTGGAATAACTAGTTTTTCTATTATACAGGTAGGATTGTAGAGTAAATTATAACGCCGGATTGCTTACCAAAAGAAAGGTCTCCAATAACTATGCGATTACTTGTAATATTGACTTTGCTACTTTGTGTCCTTGCAAATTCTCGATCCTATACAGTATTTGCATTAAACGATGAATCTCGTTATTTCCGTCAGGATTCCGCCTTGATTGTTTCTTCAAAATTTATAGAAATAAAAACTCCTTTTGAGAAATCTATCATGGGTAGAATTTTTTATGGAAAGACGCCTGTTCTTATAGATACGCTATCTAAGTTTGTAGAAAAAAAAGAATATGGACGATTGTTTGCTGATGGAAAGAACGTTTCGAGTCTATTTTATATTGATTCTATTTCTCTGGTTTATGATATAGGGGATTCATGCGAACAAGAGGATGGTTTCTGTACTGATTACGAAACTTTTATTGGAATTGACGGAAGTTTAGCTTATGTCCAGACAAGGGACTTTATTGAACGTTCTGATCATCCGTATGATTGCGGTGATTTCTTAAAAAAATTATCGGCGCAATATTTTCTTGTGAAATCTGATTTTTATTACAAAAAGTTTTATAATGAAGATTTTCTAATTACGAATAAGAAAATGAAATCTCGTCGAGGTTTCAGTTGCAGGGGCTGGGTCGGTTTCCCTTTAAATGAGTTTGGAAAAGAAGAGATTGATTTTTTGAAAAAACTTGAGAAAACGCCATGATGAAAAGAATAGTCTTGCTTCTACTGTTTTGCTTTTTTTCTGTTTTTGCAGAAGGTGAAAATATTCAATGCGGGTTTATTCCTTGTCAAATCAAGGATGCCGAGGCAATCTCTTTTTGGTGGAATCGAATTGCTTTTTCTAGAATCTCACAAGAATATGTGTTTGGCAGGTATTTCGAAGCCATCTTTGATACGTTTATACGGACCGATTTTGATACTGAAAGTATAGAAAGTTTTCGATCTATAGACCATAAGTTTATTCACACGATAACAAAAAGTTGGTCGAGTCCTCTCGAGTTGGACGAAGTCAAAAAATCAAAAGACAAAAAATTTATTTTACGGCAACCTGTAGCAGAATGGTCTCAGTTATATATTTTGTCAAAGGAAGCAAAAGAAATTGAGCAATTTTTGAAAAAAGTTGTTTCTGAACATGAAATTTTGAATGCGGATTCTCTTATGCGGGATTTTGTCAAAAAAAGGCCCGCATATGTCAAAAAAGCAGTGAGGTCGGAAGAAGAATTTTACGCAAAAATTCTACAGTATTTGGATTCGGCTAAAACATTGGATGGTATATCGGGAAAAATTTCTCCTCCGAAGATAAGTACTCGAGATGGATTGTTGGTAGTTAATAATGAATTGTTGAAAATGGCTGTATTGGGTTCTGATTCCTTGGATGTGGATTCCTTGTTTCGCTATGTTAGCATGATACCTCCAAACAAGGGTTCAACGGCTTGCATTGATTATCTGATGAAGCTTAATTCGAAATTTTTGTTTGTCAAATTTGGGAGAGATCCCTTGTCTTGTGATGATTCAAAGCCCTGGATAGCCATCAGTAAAAAAGCCCTTACACCGGAAGAAAGAACATTTTTAGATGACGTTGTGAAAGTACCTTTAGCACCGTTGAACGAAACAGGAAAACTCATCATTCGTAAGAATTTGTAGCGTTGTGTTTGGTACTTTTGTATTTCGTCTATCAGCAAGCTTGAAATAAGAGCGATATAGAAATTTCGTTGGCAATATACAAGAAAACCCCGCGTTTTTCACGCGGGGCATTTCTCTCGTCTCTCGTCTGTAGCGAGCTTGCGAGCGTTCTTTCGTCTGCTTACTTTGTCTTCGGCATCTGCACGGAGATGTGGATGTCCTGCAGCTGCTGGAGGTCCACTTCGCTCGGGCACTGGTCCATCGGGCTAGAAGCGCTCGTGTTCTTCGGGAACGCGATGTAGTCACGGATAGATTCTTCACCTTCCATGGTAGCGACAACGCGGTCGAGACCGAAGGCGAGACCGCCGTGCGGAGGAGCACCGTACTTGAATGCATCGACGAAGAAGCCGAACTTGGTCTTCACCTGTTCTTCGGAGAGACCGAGCAGGCGGAACACCTTTTCCTGGACTTCTGGGTTGTGAATACGGATAGAACCACCGCCGATTTCCACGCCGTTAAGAACAAGGTCATAAGCTTCGGCGTTGCAATCCTTGAGGTTGCCGCTGAGCATCATGTCCAGGTGTTCCGGAAGCGGGTTCGTGAACGGATGGTGCATAGCCATGTAGCGGCCTTCGGTGTCGCTGTATTCGAACATCGGGAATTCGGTAATCCACACAAATTCACGCTTCTTCGGATCGCGGAGACCCCTTTTCCGGACCGGCGATGAAGAACATCATGTCGCCGCACTTGGCGCCGACAGCGTCACGGAGTTCGTTGAGCTGTTCAGTTGTAAAGAACTTGCCGACCTGAGTTTCCACTTCGTCATTTTCCTTGACGCGCATCCACACGAGGCCCTTGGAACCGTACTTGCCCACGTAAGCGGTGAGTTCGTCGATCTGCTTACGAGTAAAGTCTACGCAACCCTTGGCAGCGATACCGCGGATCTTGCCACCGGCGGCAACGCAGTTCTTGAACACGCCAAAGTTGGACTTTGCACCGATTTCGGACACATCGTGGATTTCGAGGTCGAAGCGGAGGTCCGGCTTGTCGGAACCGTACTTGAGCATGGCTTCAGCCCATTTCATACGGCGGATGTGGCGCGGCGGTTCGAAGTTCCAAACCTTGCCCAAAACTTCAGTCACGAACTTGTCGAACATTTCCATGACTTCGTCCTGGTTCACAAAGGACATTTCGACGTCGATCTGCGTGAATTCCGGCTGACGGTCGGCGCGGAGGTCTTCGTCGCGGAAGCACTTCGCAATCTGGAAGTAGCGGTCCATGCCGGCAATCATCAAGAGCTGCTTGTACTGCTGCGGAGACTGCGGAAGGGCGTAGAACTTGCCCGGGTTCACGCGGGACGGCACGAGGTAGTCACGGGCGCCTTCCGGAGTGGACTTGCAAAGGCACGGAGTTTCGATGTTTTCAAAACCGTTAGCGTAGAAGAAATCGTACACGGCTTTGAGGAAGCGGCTCTTGAGGAGGAGCTTCTTCTGGATCCACGGACGGCGGAGGTCCAGGTAGCGGTACTGCAAGCGGAGGTCGTCGTTTTCCTTGCATTCTTCGTTCGGGTCGTTGATAGCGAGCGGAGAAGTGAGAGCGGCGTTCAAAATTTCGAGCTTGTCTGCCTTGACTTCGATTTCACCCGTAGCGAGCTTTTCGTTCGTGTTGCCTTCTTCGCGGGCATAAACCTTACCAGTCACGTAAATAACGTATTCGTTACGGAGCTGTTCGGCGGTCTTCAACACGTCGGCGTTGTAGTCCGGGTTGAAAACGATCTGGGTCTTGCCATACTTGTCGCGGAGGTCAACGAAAATCACACCACCATGGTCGCGGCGGCGATCCACCCAACCGGCGAGTGTTACGGTCTGGCCAACATCTTCCTTGCGAAGCTGGCCGCAGTTATGTGTACGTTTCATGGTTCGTATCCTTGAAGATAATTTTTCGGGGCAAAATATAGCAATTTAGAACTTAGAACTTAGAACTTAGAACTTAGAAAAAGCAGAAAATAATTGGCTGAAATTAGAAGAGCCGTTCTTTCGTCTAAAAAGGGGGAGGAGTCCCGCACCACCTAAAGGTGGCCATGTACACTAAGGCCTAAAGGCCAAGTGTCCAAAGGTCGCTACAGCCTTTGTTTCCAACCAAGTCTTTCGCTACCCCTTCGAGCGGGGGATTCCCCCGCAACGCCCCCGAAAGTCCTGTTGAAAACGTGATTTCCTATTAGAACTGTTATATATTTTATATGCTCATATTAGGTTGTTGACGTTACGGATTACTGGGGGCATTGGAAAATTTTATGGAAAAACATGTCGTTTTGAGCTTACGTTTGGGGTTGAGGCTGTTTAACGGGGCTGTCTTTCTTTATGGCTTTTACTTTTTTAGCGAAGTCCTTAATATAGTGGAAATGTTCCATTCTCACTGGTTTCTTCCCATTGCAGCCCTTGCATGCATGTCTTTCTTCTTTTTTTCAGCCTGCTCTATTTATGTTGTGACGAAGGAAGGAGTCCGGTGGCAGTTGATGTTTGGACCCGCGCTAAGTCCATCGAAAAGACGTAAATTCACGCCATGGAGTTACGAAGTTCTTCAAGTTCGCGGCGTGTTTCCTTTCTACTATATGTTTGCTTTTAAAAATCAAGATGATTTTCCTATTACTTCAGAGTGCCAGTCATTTGCAGGTTCTATACTATTTATTTTCTGCAGAAATTTTTTAGACCTCATTATTTTCATAGATGAAAACATCCCGTATGAAAAAATTGACCCTGAATACAGAGATCGAATCTGGCAACTCGCCGACAAATATCGCCGGTTGAAAAAGAATCATCGAATAATATATTGGATATTGAATAGCGTTTGATTCGAATGGGAATACATGAAAATGTAACCCCTTTTTCACTTTTTGAAAGCGTTTTCCACCTTTTGTCGCTCCTTTTGGTCTTTTTATCCTCCATTTTTGCAAGTAAACAATATTTTCGAAAATTTTTCTTGAATTTCTTATCTTTTTCCATTTTTTCCTAGTATATTGTTTTCTGTGTTTAATAAAAATGCCCTAAACTGGGGGTGTTTTTGCTTAATTTGGAGAATTAAATGGCAGAAGATTTGCAAGCCCTTATGGAACGCATCCAGAAGGATGCTGTCGAAAAGGCAGAACTCGCAGCAGCAGATATTATTTCTAAGGCAAAGGACAAGGCGGCCGAAATTGTCAGGGCTGCCGAAGACGAAGCCAAAGCAAAACTTGAAAACGCCGACAAGGAAGCTCTCGCATTTACGGAACGCAGCGAACGCACCTTGGAACAGTCCGCTCGCGATTTGCTCCTCTCGGTGGGCAAGAACCTCGAAAAGATGATTCTTGATCTTCTCAGCCTCCAGATTGACAAGTCTCTCGATGAATCAACCGTGAAGAACATGCTCCTCACGGTTGCAAAGAGCTATACTTCCGACATCGAAATCAACTTCTCCGAAGCCGATGCCAAGGCTCTCACGAGCTTCGTGATGGGCGAGTTTGCAAAGCAGCTCAAGGCTGGCGTCAAGGTCGAAAGCGACAAGGGCGTCAAGTTTGGCTTCCGCGTTAAGCTCGATGGCGGCAAAATCAGCCACGAATTTACAGAACAGGCAATGGCGGAATCTCTTTCTGCCTTGCTCAGACCGCAACTTGCAAAGATTGTAAACAAGGCCGCCCAGGGCAAATAAGGCGGTCCAATGAGTAGTCCAGCATATTTGATGGCATCGCTTCCGATGCTAGAACTGGGCGATGTTCCGCCCCTTAGCATGGCCGAGTTCCGCGGCCGTTGCGAAGGTGTGCTGGATGCCCCAGAACTCGAAGCGCTCGACGCCCTCTTAGCGGGCGAAGAGAGCGATGATGAATTTGTTAGGGAATACCAGTCCCGCGAAACCCAGATGAGAAACGTTTCAGGTAGGCTCCGCGCCCAGGCGTGGGGCCCTGAAGTGCGTTTTGCGGAACGTTCATTCTCTGGTTATGACGTCACCTTTGCGAAGATGATCCAGGACGCGTTCATGAAGTCGAATCCGCTTGAAAAGGAACAGGATATCGACCGCGCCCGTTTTTGGCTTGTGGATAGCCTTGCCGGTGTGGGCGAGGGGACTGTCAAGCACGTCTACGCCTATGCGATTAAGCTTAGAATTTGCGAGCGTTGGGCTCGTTTGAACGATATCGCAGGCGACAAAGCCGTCATCAATGTTATTAATGCTAACGATCCTGCATTTAAGCAGGAATGAGTGGAGGTCCATTTTCAATGGCTAGTATCGGAAAAATAACCGGCGTGAACGGAAACCTGATTCGTGTCAAGTTTGAAAGCGCCGTTTCCCAGAACGAAGTGGCTTATGCAAAGCTCATTTCGAAGAACGAAGCAGGTAAGACAGAAATCATCCCTCTCAAGAGCGAAGTGATTCGTATCCGTGGTGATTACGCTGAACTCCAGGTGTTCGAAGATACGACTGGTTTAAAGGCTGGCGACGAAGTCGAATTTACGGGCGAACTTCTTTCTGTTGAACTTGGCCCGGGTCTCCTTACTCAAGTTTTTGACGGTCTTCAGAACCCGCTGCCGAAGCTCGCTGACGAATGTGGCTTCTTCCTCCAGCGCGGTAAGTACTTGAAGGCTCTTCCGCGTGACAAGAAGTGGGCCTTTACTCCGGTTGCAAAGATGGGCGATGTGGTTGTCGCTGGCGATACGCTCGGTACGGTTCCCGAAGGCGTTTTCTCGCACCGCATCATGGTGCCGTTCAAGCTGCTTGGCAAGTGGACTGTGGATTATATTACGACTGCCGGTGACCGTGTTGTCGAAGATGTTGTCGCAAAGCTCAAGAACGATCACGGTGAAACGGTTGATGTGACGATGGTGCAGACCTGGCCGGTGAAGATGCCGATCAAGGCATTTGAAGAACGCCTCCGCCCGAGCAAGCCGCTTACGATGCAGCAGCGCATTATCGATACGTTCTTCCCTGTGATGCAGGGCGGTACGTTCTGTACGCCGGGTCCCTTCGGTGCCGGCAAGACAGTGCTCCAGCAGCTCATGAGCCGTTACGCCGACGTGGATATCGTGATTTTGGCCGCTTGCGGTGAACGTGCAGGTGAAGTGGTGGAAACCCTCCGCGAATTCCCGGAATTGATCGACCCGCGTACCGGCAAGTCCTTGATGGAACGTACGCTTATCATTTGTAACACGTCTTCGATGCCGGTGGCTGCTCGTGAAGCTTCCGTTTATACCGGCGTGACGCTCGCTGAATACTACCGCCAGATGGGCCTCAACGTGCTCCTCCTCGCTGACTCCACTTCCCGTTGGGCTCAGGCTCTCCGTGAAATGAGCGGCCGTTTGGAAGAAATTCCGGGCGAAGAAGCATTCCCGGCTTACCTCGAATCCGTGATCGCATCCTTCTACGAACGCGGTGGCGTTGTCCGCCTCAAGGACGGTTCGACCGGCTCCGTGACGATTTGCGGTTCTGTTTCTCCGGCTGGTGGTAACTTCGAAGAACCGGTGACCCAGGCCACCTTGAAGGTGGTGGGCGCATTCCTCGGCCTTAGCCGTGAACGTTCCGACCAGCGCCGCTTCCCGGCAATCCATCCGTTGGATTCTTGGTCCAAGTACGAAGGCATTATCGATAGTAAGAAGGTCGCCCAGGCTCGTTCCATCCTCGCAAATGGCGTGGACGTGAACAACATGATGAAGGTCGTGGGCGAAGAAGGTACTTCGATCGAAGACTTTATTGTTTATCTGAAATCCGAATACTTGGATGCAGTTTATCTGCAGCAGGACGCCTATAACGAAATCGACGCCGCCTGCTCTGCAGAACGCCAGAAGTACGTGTTCGACAAGATTTACACCATCCTTATGACGCCTATGACGTTTGCCGAAAAGGACATCGCCCGTACGTTCTTCCTCAAGCTCACGCAGGCAACCAAGGACTGGAACCGCGTGGCGTTTGACTCCCAGGAATTCAAGGATCTCGAATCCAGTATTTTCGCTTCCGTGAAGGAGGTTTCTGCTAATGCATAATGTTGCTTACCATCGTATTGAACGCATTGCCGGTTCTGTGATTACTTTGAGAGCCGAAGGCGTTGCCAACCAGGAACTCGCTCAGGTTACAAGTTCTTTCGGTACATCCCTTGCCCGCGTGATCCGCATTGACGGCGACCTCGTGGACTTGCAGGTGTTCGCAGGTGCCCGCGGTATTTCGACCGACTCCGAAGTGCGATTCCTCGGTGAACCGATGAAGGTCCCGTACAGCGATGCTTTGCTTGGCCGCGTGTTTAATGGTGCCGGCAAGCCGCGTGACAACGGCCCGGAAGTCGATGGCGAACGCATCACGATTGGCGGCCCGTCTGTGAACCCCGCAAGGCGTATCATCCCGAAGACGATGGTGCGTACGGGTATTCCGATGATCGACGTGTTCAACACGCTCGTCGTTTCGCAGAAGCTCCCGATTTTCTCGATTGCAGGTGAACCGTATAACGAACTTTTGGCACGTATCGCCTTGCAGGCCGAAGTCGACGTGATTATTCTTGGCGGCATGGGCCTCAAGCACGATGACTACCTCTACCTCAAGGATTATCTTGAAAAGAACGGTGCTCTTTCCCGTACGGTGATGTTCATGCATACCGCATCTGACCCGATCGTGGAATGCTTGCTTGTTCCGGATGCTTCCTTGGCTGTGGCTGAAAAGTTTGCAACCGAAGGCAAGAACGTGCTCGTGCTCCTCACCGACATGACGAACTTTGCCGACGCCATGAAGGAAATCGCTATTACGATGGAACAGATTCCGTCGAACCGCGGTTATCCTGGCGACCTTTACTCCCAGCTCGCTAGCCGTTACGAAAAGGCTGTGGACTTTGAAGGTTCGGGCTCCATTACGATTTTGGCCGTGACCACCATGCCGGGCGATGACGTGACGCACCCGGTTCCGGACAACACCGGTTATATTACCGAAGGTCAGTTCTACCTGCGCAAGGGCCGTATCGAACCGTTCGGTTCTCTGTCCCGTTTGAAACAGCAGGTGAACGGCAAGACCCGTAGCGACCACCGTACCATCATGAACACCATGATTCAGCTGTACGCAAGCTACAAGGAAACCTTGGAAAAGCAATCCATGGGCTTCAACATGAGCAACTGGGACCAGAAACTCTTGAAGTATGGTGTGCGCTTCGAAAAGGAAATGATGGACCTTTCCGTGAACATCCCTCTAGAAAAGGCTTTGGACCTTGGCTGGGAAATTCTTGCCGACTGCTTCACTCCTGAAGAAACCGGTATCCCGACCAAGATGATCAACGAATACTGGCCGAAGAAGTGGTAATATGGCTAAGGTCAAGTTAACTAAAAACGCCCTCAAGGCGGAACGTGACGCATTGAAGCGCTTCCAGCGCTATCTGCCGACGTTGCTTTTGAAGAAGCAACAGTTGCAGATGGAAATGCGTACGCTCCAGGAGAAGGTGATGGCGAAACGCGAAGAAGAGGATAGGCTCCGCAAGAGCATGGCTTCGTGGATTTCGCTTTTTGCCGAACCCATTGAGTGGGATAAGTATCTCTCGGTGAAAAGCGTTGAACAGGGCGAAGGAAATATCGCCGGCGTGCGCATCCCGACGTTCAGCGGCGTAGAATTCAACGTGAACATCCCGGATTTCTTTACGACTCCGGTTTGGCTCGATGACGGTATCCGCAGCTTGAAGGGGCTTATTTCGTTGCGCCTGGAACGCCGTGTGCTCGAAAAGCAGTACGAACTCCTTTCCAAAGAGCTCCGTACCACGAGCCAACGCGTGAACCTGTTCGAAAAGGTGAAAATTCCCGAGTCTAAGGATAACATCCGCAAAATCAATATTTTCTTGGGTGACCAGCAGACAAGCGGTGTTGCCCGTAGTAAGCTTGCCAAGGGCAAGGCTACGGCGAAGGCGCTTGCACTTGACGCCCAGAGTAAGGAGGTTGCCGCATGATTACTCCTATGAAAAAGGTAACCGTTCTTACGCTTGCAAGCCATAAGGAAGAGACTCTCAAGGCGCTGCGCGAAATGGAAATCATCCATCTGACTCCGCTCCAGAACGCTGTTGGCGCATCTGTGAACGGTGCAAAGGGCGCTGTAGCCCGCGTGCAGAAGGCGATGGAAGTCGTTCCGGATAAACTCCGCAAAGGTGTAACGCCAGCGGAAAAAGGCGCAAGCGGTGTAACGCTCGTCGAAGAAATCCAGACACTTATTTCGGAAAAGAAGAACGCCGAAATCCAGCTGGAACAGGCCGGAGAAGAACTTGCAAAGCTCGGTGCATTTGAAAACCTTGATCCAAGAACCGTGAAGGAACTTGCTGAAAAGGGCATTTATGTGCGACTTTATCTTGTCGATCTTTCGAAAGATCCTTTTGAAGTCGATGGAGAGTGCGCTTACAAGCATGTCTTTGCCAAGGATGAAAATGGTACTTACATCGCTGTAATCAACAAGGGCGATGCACCTGCCAAGGTGACGGGTTCGTTTACCGAACTTGCCATGCCTCACAAGTCTCTCGAAGAATATCGACAGATTGAAGAAGAAGCGAAGACGACGATTTCGGCTGTCGATGAACGTTTTGCTCAGCTTGCTTCCGTGAAGGACGAACTGGAATCGCGCCTTTTGGAAGTGACGGACCGTTACAATCTTGTCGAAGCATCTGCAAGTATGCTCCAGAATAGCGAAATTGCGGCTCTCCAGGGATTCTGCCCGGAACCGCGCGTTGCCGAAATCAACGCTGCCGCAAAGGCTAACGGCTGGGGTGTGCGTGTCGAAGATCCGACAGACGAAGATAGCATCCCGACGCTTCTCGGCTACAACAAGCTTTCGCGCCCGATGCAGTGCCTCTACGATATCATTGGCATTTCGCCGGGTTACAACGAAGTCGACGTGAGCTCCGTGTTCCTCTGCTTCTTTAGCATTTTCTTTGCGATGATCGTGGGCGATATGGCTTATGGCCTGTTGTTCCTCGGTATTGCTATTTACGCTCGCTCGAAAATGCCGAAGGCAAGTAGCGCAGGATTCCACTTTGTTTATTTGATGAGCTGGGCGACTATCATCTGGGGCGCCATCAATGCTAACTTCCTTGGCCTTACGCCGGAACTTGCTGGGTGGAGCTACTACCTCGATATCGCGAACTATAACTTTTTACCGGATGGCGTGCGCAACGTGCTCTACTGGATTCGCAGCTCCGCTCCGACGGATCCGACGCGCTTCGAAGCGTACAAGCAGTTCTGCGAGACGTTTACGTTCTTGCCCGCTGGCTTTGTGCCGAAGGCCGCAGGGGCTTCCCAGATGCAGCATATCCAGCTGTTCTGCTTCTGCATTGCCGTTGTGCACTTGAGCATTGCTCATGCGTGGAATGTCGTCGTGCGTATCAAGCGCAAGTCTTCGACGTTCATGGCGCAGGTGGGCTGGCTCATGGGCGCTTGGGTCATGTTCTTCCTTGCATGCAACATGGTGCTTGGAATTGACATGCCGAAGTTTGTCATCCCGATGTTCATCGTGGAAGTCGTGCTTCTCGTGCTCTTTACGGTGCCGCCTAGCCGCCTCAAACAGGACTTCATCAGCATCCCGATGCTCGTGCTCGACGTGGTGAACAGCTTTACCGACGTTATCAGCTATATCCGTCTGTTTGCTGTGGGCATGTCCGGTGCGGCCATTGCCGAAGCGTTCAACGACATGCTTTCGCCGCTGTTCGGCTCTGCTGTTGGCGTTGCCGGGGCTGCGTTCATCTTGCTCTTTGTGCATGGCTTGAACATTGCTCTTGCCGTGATGGGCGTTGCGGTACATGCCGTACGTCTTAACACACTCGAATTTTCAAATGGACTTGGCCTTGAATGGAGCGGCTTTGCCTTTACTCCTTTCGCCAAGCAGAAAAATTAAACCAAGGGTTAAATCCCGCTACTTAATGAGGATAATATAATGGAACCGAATACAATGGTGACTCTCGCTAAAATGGGTGCTGCAGCTGCGCTTGGCATTGCGGCTATGGGCTCTGCCCTTGGTTGCGGAACGGCTGGTATGTCTGCTATCACGATGTGGAAGAAAGCTTACGCTCAGGGAAAGTCTGCTCTCTTTACGCTCCTCGTGTTCGTCGGTGCCCCGATTTCCCAGACGATTTACGGCATGCTTCTGATGAACTTCATCTTGGATGCCGCAAAGGCAAGCGACTTTACGAACTGGGGCGGTTGCCTCGGTGCAGGTATCTTCGGTGGCCTCGGCATGATGGCTTCTGCCTGGTATCAGGGCAAGTCTGCGGCCGTGGCTTGCGATGCTCTCGGTGAAACCGGCAAGGGCATGGTGAACTACTTGATGGTTCTCGGTATCGTCGAAACTGTCGCTTTGTTCGTGCTCGTGTTCGAGGTAGCACGTATGGATCAATCACAACTTTTAACGCTCGCAAAACTCGGTGCGGTGGCGGCCCTTGGCCTTGCCGCGGTGGGTTCTGCGCTGGGCTGCGGGACTGCCGGCATGGCGGCCATCGGTGCCTGGAAAAAGGCGTATCTCAAGGGTAAGAACGCGCTCTTTACGCTGCTCATCTTCGTGGGTGCGCCGATTGCGCAGACTATCTACGGGATGCTCCTGATGATGTTCATCTTGAACAAGTCTCAGGCCGCTCCGGGCAACTGGGCTGCTTACCTTGGCGTAGGCATCTTCGGTGGCATCGGCATGATGGCTTCTGCCTGGTACGTAGGCAAGTCCGCGGCGGACGCCTGCAACGCTCTTGGCGAAACTGGCAAGGGCCTCGTGAACTACCTCATGGTGCTCGGCGTGGGCGAAACCGTCGCGCTGTTCGTCATGGTGTTCTCGATGATGCTCGTGAGCTAGTAGACAGTAGGACTGTAATAAAAGCATCCTGTCGACGACAGGATGCTTTTTGTTATGAGCGGATTTAAAGATGGGGAAGGTATGTTTTGAGGTTGTGCTTACTTCTTTTTCAAATATTTGACCATTAGCGTTATTGAAACACCCGCTACAAAACCCAAAACAGCGACTAAAATGTACCCGCCGGTCTTAGCCGACAGGATGAACGAACCGTAAGCGTTTTGCATTCCGGAAACTTCCGAACTGGACACTTCGCCGATGACTGCAAAGAGCGCGATTAACGATAGAGTGACCGAGGTTGCCAAAATGTTGGTAATCCTTTTGTCCCGTTTTTGTCTAATCACTTTGGCCCGTCTTTTTATTTCTTTGAGCGCTTCTTTTGTTGTGTATTTCATATATTCTTTTAGAAAATTTTTTACTAAGTAATGGCAAAATAGCTCTTTTTTGCTCATTAGAAATTTTTTATGATATAATTTGGCTTTAAATCGGCCTTAAAATGAGTGGTTGACAAACGCGCTTCAGGGGTAGCTGGAGCGCGTGAGATTTAAAGTAGTTTTACCCTGTAGGGACTTTATGTTGAACTGGATTCTTCTTTGCGCTTTTGGATAAGTTCCGCTGCGAGTTGTTTCCATTCTGCACAAATTGACTTTTGTTCTGGAGTCAATTCGCGTTTCTCAGGTTCGTTCTGTGCAACGAAATCGCCAGACCAGAAACCATTTGCAACAATATAGTTCGGCACCGCATTTTCCATGAATTCGAAGTTGTAAACCTTATCGTTGTAGGCTTCCTTTTCGACTGATGCTACTTCAACATTGCCTTCAGGGGTCATGAGAATGTCACCTTTTTTGATATTGACTGCTGAAATCTTTCTGCCGTCAGGTTTGTTCTCGCAATATAATTTCATTGCATGACCGCTGGAAACCCGGATACTTTTGTTGTCGGTTGTTTTGATATTGCAGATCCATTTTTCATCTCCAATAATAACTTCTGAGACTGTAAGAATTTTTCCGCTATAAGTGGGGAGTTTGTCTCCTCTGATGATTTCGCAGGCTTTTTTGCGGCCTTTTGTAGTTGTAATTAGGGTATCTGCTGCGTAGCACCCCCACCAAATTTGTAATCGTGGAATATATACCGTTGTTGATTGTGATTCTCCTTGAAAATTTCCGTTATCATTTCTGTAGTAATTATTTGGACGTCCTTGAATGACAACAGGTATCTTGTATGTTAGAGTATTCATTGGATTATCAATTTCTGTACAAGTAATTTGAAAATAAATGCGCCCTGTAAGCTCGCAATTATTACAAGCGTAATTATCTTTGTGAAAAGAAGCATCTTTAATTTGACTATGCCAATCGTATGGCCCATATTCTGATGATTTATCAATGGTGAGGTCAAATGTTATACTTGGTTGATTGTCGTTACTTGGATCGTTCATTGATGTCTGAATGTCAAATTGATTAGCTAAGGTCTTTCCGTTGACGGGGTCTTCAAACTTATTATCTTTATCCATAGATACCAGTTTAGAAATAAATTTAGTTTGCTCTTCAGTTCTTTCTTCGGAATAAAACAACTCGGGTTTTATCCTTTCTTCTGTATAAGGAAGTACAACTATATCGTCTTTACTATTTATTTTGAATTTTGAATTTTTGGCGAAAAAAATTTTTCCTTTGATAGGAATAATTGTGGTTGGAATATAACTAAGAGAAGGATGCTTGGTGTCTGGCATTTGATTTTTGAAATATGGACCACCGTAGTAATCTGCATCTCCTTCGAATTCTCCTTTATTTTGATTTATACCTCTTCCATATAAAAATTTTATATATTGTGTTTTTTTATTTGTTCCATGAAAATTTGGCTCTATAATTTCAATATGATCAAAACAAGGCTTTGGTATCATATTTATTTCATGATGGCAAATTATAGCTTCGGGGCTTTTGTTCTCATATCCATACATGTATTTTTCTTCCAAAATCCATCGCTTGTTTGTTAATCTCGACGTAGGGATGCTGCTTGTTGATTCTTGATTACGTGAAATATTATAAGGTTCTTCATCAATGTGTTCAAAATATATTGGATATTTATCTTTGGGGTCATCTTGGTTAATTATATTTACTTCAACAATTGCATCCGTTGGAATATGTTTGTTTGATGTATCATTTGAAAATGTATTATTTATGAGTTTCATATTAAGATGTATATTGAATTTGTATGTATTGCTGCAAATATCTTCTTCTTTTATATTATTACATTTTTGTTTGGATGTTGTAGGAATTATTTCCACGTATGATTGGTTTATGAATCGTTGTTCGTTATCGTCTGTTTTGTTTTCGCATGCTGCTTTTTGAATAGAATTCCATATTTTTGGATATTTTTTTAGAGTCTCTTTTCCTCCAAAATGTTCAAGAAAGTAATTGTATTCTTCTTCTTTATTAAGATTTAAGGGCTTTTTATATCGAGTTTCATAGCTCTCTATTTGGTGCTTAGTAAATGTTCCGATAATTCTATTTGTACCACAGAGACCATCATTACTATTTTTTTCATCTATATATGGTTTCCCTGGTATGGAACTAATATTTCCATAATTAAATGTTACATGAACTCCATAACCTTCTTCTTTGCTAGGAGTTGTTGAAGATGTTCCGCACGCTCCGTTTTCTCTGCCAATAATACATACTTTGACATCATGAATAAGGTCTTTTACGTTTATGGTGAATTTTCCTCCGTCTTTACCGTCTTCGTTTTTCAAACTACTATTATGTTGAACGTCTTTCTCGTTTTTAGTAGTAATTAAAAAATCAAATGAATATTTCAAAGGATTTGTCTTTTTATTGATTAACCTATTAATAGTAATTTCTTTAAAATCAGGGCTTGTTTGTAATTTTATACACCCTTCTTCAATCAATGTAATTGTTTCATAATTTTTTTCGGTTAGTATTGTTTCATTATTTATTATTAAATTTTTTTGTGTGTTTGTCATGGTGTTTTTCCTTTTTCGCTAATGCGATTTTTGTTGAGGTGATTGATACTTATAATCCCATACGCAAAATTCCGTGTCATTTATAATTATTGCAGAATAAAGTATATTAGTCTTTGTTTTCGACTATTGTAAGTTTATATTTGGCCATCAGCGTTACCGAAACCCCTGCTATAAAACCAAGGAATGCTACCAACATATATCCACCTGCCTTTGCCGAGAATATGAACGATACAGTTGCCGAAGAGGCCAATATGTTGGTTGTTTTTCTGTCCCGTTTCTGTCTGATTATTTTGGCTCGTCTTCTTATTTCTTTGATTGCTTCTTTTGTTGTGTATTTCATATAACCTTTTATAATTTTTCTTTTTTACTAATCAACGGCAAAAAAACTATTCCCTAAAGTATTGCGTTATTCCGTACGCTTCTGTTTCATTTCCAGAATACTTTGGTTTATCAGAGTTTGATAATCAGAAGTGAATTTTAAAATTGATGAAAAATCCATGTCTTCATCTTTTATGTTAAGCTTCGTTTCATTTAGGGTGTCTTCCGGTTGTTCTTTGATAGAAACCGTTATTGATGCGTCTCCTGCATTGGGTTTAGGGACTTCCATAAGAATAGTATTAGAAAGGTCATGCAGAATTTTTGTATCTTTGGTGCTTTCTGTATTTTTTACTTTATTTTTAGATACGGATTCTAAAGTTTCACTTTTATCGGCTCGAGTTGCTTCAAGACAATAACCTATGAGTTGAGTCGAATCGATTCTTACAACAATACTTTGACCATGAGTAGATACGTGCGAGGAAGATTGCTGCATTGTAGAATTTCCGGACATGTTTCGAAACAATAAAAAGAAACTTCCTGATAGAGCTTGTTTTTCGATAATCTTATATTGCTCCGAGAAAGATGTATCTTCTTTAAAATCAAAAGAGATGGAGATGTCTCTAGCAATAATCATGGCTACCGGATAACAAGGAAAAATACATTTTGACATTTCTTTTAGTCGATTATCATCGAATCCGGTGTAATCATCTCTTTCGGGCGAAATCAACGTTGTTCCTAGTTTGATCATGTTTTTTGTCAATGCGAAGATTTCGGGATTAAACCAATCTCGTTCTATGCCGACTTTGGCGATATTCATTGAAATGTTTACATTACAATTCTTAAAAGGATCGTTTTGAGATTTATTTATATCATCATGTGTATCTGTAAATAAAAAATCGAAACCTTTAGTGGATACGCTGTTTGAGGAAGTGTAAGAAGAGTGCTTATTTAGGGATTTTATATCGGTACTTACTGTAACTTGAGTGAATCCTTTAGGAATAAGTGGTCGTAACGATTTATTATCCAGAGGAATAGATTGAATTATCATTCCACACTTTATCTGTTCAAATATTTCATTAATTTTATCGTCAATTGAGTTAAATTGATTTATTGTAGGCTTTAAAAGCGATGCGAATGAACCGAGCGAATCTTCTTTTAAAAAGGGTTCTATTTTTTTGATTAAGCTTTTAATGGAATCTATGTAATTTTTATTTTCATCAGCTAATTCCGAAAGAAGTTTGCCATTATTTGAATCTTTTTTTTCTTGAAAAATTTTAATAGGAATTTGAATTTTGGAGTTTGTGTTTGTTTTTATTAGAATGTTTTGAAACGTTTTTTCGTCCAATAAAGTTTGAATTTCTGTTAAGGGGATAAGTGTTTTGTCAATATACTCGGTAATCGTCAAATCAAGAGAATTTTTTTTCTGCTCATTGAATAATTGTTCTATTGCTGTATTTTTGTTTGTATCTAGTTGATTTTTATTTTGTTTAATATTCCTTGTAAGATTGTCAAAACCATTATCTACATACATTTTTTTTTCATTCAAAACATCAATAGCATTTTGCAAATAAAAGCAAAGTTGCATCCTTCTTAGTGAATAATCTTGTAAATCGGAAAATAAATCTTCGGGACTTTTTATTAAATCACAGAGAGTGAATGATGTTCCTATCATTTCAAACCAGTTTGTCGGTACAAAACGGACGGGGTAAACATAACCGCCTGTTGGGGGCAGTTTGCGAGCTTTTTTTAGTGAATTTCTAGATTCCTGCAATTCTGCGCCAGAACCGCTATCGAGAACGCCCTCAAGAATTTTCATGTCATTGGGCGAAAAGACCGTAAGAATTTTAGATTTTTTTTCATCAATGGCGATAAGAAATCGTTCTGCTTCTGTTTCGTACCACTCGATATAGGCTTCTTTGAACTCTGACTCCAATGGATACTTCTTCTGTAGTTCTTCCTTTTTACGGTTTTGTTCTTTAGACCATTCGCTTAATGCCTTTATGTAATCGTCATAAAGTTTGAAATAAACCTGTTGCAATGTATATTTGTTTTCAAGTCCGTTCCCAAAATCATATGGGTATTCTCCCAATAAAAGCTGACGAAGTTTGTTCTTGAAATTTGTAACTTGCTTGTTTAATTTTGGGGTAAGTATATCAAGAGCCGATCCGTATTGATACGGTAAAGAAAAACCATTGTCAGATCCTGTGATTTTACATGGATCAAACATCTTATTTGCTAGGCGGGATTCATTTGCTTCCACAATTAAAGGCTTTGAAGGATTCTTTTTGATATCATAACTGTAATCATCTGCATTTAAAATTGTTCCAGGAATTTGCAGACAAAGAAATTGGTTGTCGCTATTAACTCCGATAACCGAAGAAATTTCATCATAAATAGTATCGATGAAAGATTTTGATTTTATGTTGTTTGTTTTATTTTTTTCTTGATTATCCAATTTTTTTTACCGCATTTATATAGGATTGAGCCGTGAAAGAGAACGGAATTTGAATTTCCGTTCTCCTTAGGATTATGAGTGTATTTATAGTTAATTAGGTGTTTTATTCTTTGGGCTTGTCTTTTTCTTTTTGAAGTCTTTCGTCAATGATCTTTTCGTATGCTTGGAGGAATTTTACGATATTGTTTTCTACTTCTGCTGGTGTTCCTCTGCTGGAGCTTTCTTTAGGATATGGAGTGCATTCATCATTAGGCACAATTTGTTGATAAAAACCAATAATTTGCGGAGTTGTAAAACGCATTGTAACTGTGTAAGCATTTTCAGTTGTTAATGATTTGGCAGAAGATGTGTGTGAACTCGAGCTGTCGCCCGCATTGAATACAAAAAATGAACTTGAACTGGAGCATTCGCTTGATATGTTACTAGCTTCAGCGGCATCCGTTAATTTAGATGATGAAAGTTGAATGGTTACATCGCGTGCAATAACCATGGCTGTCGGGAAACAGGGGAAAACACATTGATTCAAACTTTCTCCACCGTTAGGTCCCTTAGATATCTTTAAATTTGCATCTTCCGCAATGGAATACATTTCTTTCGTTAAAGCGAAAATACCTGGATTAAACCATTGTCGTTCGATGCCAACTTTAGCAATATTCATGCCGATCTGAATTTGAGAACCCTCTTGGCTACAAAAAGTTTTTGTACTTGAAGAATTGGTTGTAGAATATTTTGTTTCTCTAAAAATCCAGAACCCAGTTGTTCTAGAGCTTGTAGAACTACTTGTTTGTGTTAATTTGCTTTGTTCGTTGCTTGAAAATGAATGGTTAATTACCAATTGAGTAAATCCATTTGGAACTGCAGGCGGTTTAACGTCCTCCGAGAAACATTTTTCAATGTCGCCAGGTTTTAAAATGCGTAGCTTTGCCTCAAGAACTTTTATTTTGTTGTCTACACTAATTTGTTCCATTTTTAAAGTTCTAACCAAATTGCCAAGATTTTGGTATTCTGTTTTTACTTCGTTAGATTCAAGCATTGCATTTGTATAATTATTAATGCTGTTTAGATAAACTTGTTGAGCAAAATTGACACGATTAGTCCCTTCGATAAGAACGCCTATACCATCGTCTATAATATTAGGTATGTTAAGACTTGATTGAAGCGCCGCGACACTATCTGATGGCTTAGTTGTATCTGGCTTCCCTTGAGAGTCTTTTGGGAAAAAAAATACGCTGCCAATTTCTGTTGTTGCTTTTGGATTTTTTTGGGAGTCACTTAAGTTGTCAAATGCAGCTGTTACCAAAGCATCCGGGGTGGTGAATTTTTTATTTTTGTCTTTTGATTGGATTGGTTCAGTACCTAGAGCTTGGATAGCGTTTCCTGCAATATCAGGGCCCATTTCGCTTGCAATTTCTGCAGTCGGGCAACACGCTGCACAAATCGTTTTTACGGCAAATTTCGCAAAATCGCTAAAGCTGTTTGTTACAATATTTTGTAATTTCTTGTCACATTCCCTGTATTCGTTTCTTGCCGCATCGACTTTTTTTTGTAACTCTGTCAATGTATCAGTAGGTGGAATTTGTGCAGAAACATCAATGATTCTTTGATTGATGTAATCCTTCTGATTATAAAGACTGGTCAACTCATTTACAATAGCGGCAGGGGAATTCACCAAATCCACAGGAGTAAAGGACGTGTCTAAATAGTCAAACCAGTTTGTCGGATTAAATTTAACAGGGTAAATATATCCACCGTCAGGATTAATCTTTCTGAAATTTCTTAGTGTTTGTCGCGCTTCCTGTAGTTCGGCGCCTGAGCCGCTATCAAGGATTCCTTCGATAATCTTCATGTCGTTGTCCGAAAATACGGAAAGCAGAACAGACATTTTCTGATTGACTGCTGTCAACCATGCTTCACCGTTGTCTTCGTACCATTCGAGATATTGGTCTTCAACCCACTGATTTTTTTTAGTTGGATCTGTAAATCCTTTACGATCGGATTGCTTCTGGAAATGATCCCTTGCTAGTTGACGTTGAGTAGCCCATTCTCCAAGCTGTTCAACGTAATCGTTGTATAATCTGAAAAAAACTTCCTGAAAAGTGGATGTCGTTGTGTCTTCATTTTTTTGGGGTTGTTCTTGCTGTTTATTTGTGATATTTGTTTTATCATTGTCGTCCCAATATACAGCCCTTTTTATAATCTTAGGGCCGAAATTGTAGGGGTACGGCTTCAAGAGTAACTCTCGAAGCTGATTTTTAGCTTCTGCCAAAATGGGGTTGATTTTGGGTGTCAGCATATCCAAAGCGGATTTATATTGGTGTTCTAGAGTTTTTCCGTTATCTCCACCTACCATTTCGGCATAATCGTATAATTTGTTTGCTAAACGGGACTCGTTTGCTTCAATAACGGGACCTTTGGCCTCTTTGTTTATGTAATTGTATTCAAAGTCACTTTTGGTGAGGGCGATGCCTGGCAATAAAAGAGTTAATATTTCATTGTCATCTCGTCCTCCTATGGTTTTGTGGACTTCGGCATAAAATTCTTCAGTGAACTCAGCCATAATTTCTCCTTGTGTTGTTTGTGGGTTGAAAATGCAACCACCCTAGAGTAGCCCGTCCGGACTATTCCATCTAGAGTTATTGCAGTGGTTTGGTTTGTGAATTCTAATCCAATAAAAAACTTTTGAATGGTTAAAAGTTTTTATAAAGATTGTATGTTTAATGCTTGGTTTGTTTAAAATTTTTTAGAAAGGAAAATGAATTGTTATTTTCAGACAGATTTTTATTGTTCTGTATGAATTTATCATCAATGTTAATGATTATAGAATTGTTGTCCTCTATTGTTTGGAAAGTCATGCTGAATATTTTTTGGGGATAATAAAGATATTTACCTTTATCCGTTGGAATATACGACCAATTTTTATGTATAAATGGCCATAAATTTTTAATCGTAGCAATATCGTTCAAAATGTTTATGGCCTCGTTTTCGTCCGCAGTATTGTTATCAAAAAATGAATTTATTTGAAGATATGCTTTGTAATACTTTATAAGTTGTTGTAAATCTATTTCTGTCGCCGCAACTGTACAGTCGAATTCATTGCCTTTATCCTGAGGTTTGGGTCTTGGTGCACGAAAAACATTTCCTGGCATCCATCCTGTAGCCCTTTTAATTATATCCTTGTCATTGTTTGTTAAGGTGTCGTTTTTATAATTGTCTTCAACTTTATCAACCTTGATGTAAATTTCATCGTCATCGGTAAAAAAAGCTGATGGAAGATATTGTTTCTTTGTTAGGCTTTGTTCTAGGGCGAGTTTTGTTATTAATAAAGTTAAATTTAGACTAGCAGAAAGTTCTAATTTTACTTTGTCGGATTCGTTAGTTGTGAAATAGTATTCTAATAAAGCTTTTATTCGGTTTTCTTTTTTATCGTTTTTTTGAACTTTTTTTAGTTCAAATATTGATTCGTACTGATTGTAAATTTTTTCATCAAAATCTTTATCATTTTTTGCATCTAATATTTTATTTAATATACCATAATCGATTATGAATTTTATTGCATTAGAAAAGATGACATCTTTTTCCCTAGCTTGATTGAATTTATATGTGCTTAGGGCCGTTGTTATCCAATTAGATGCTTTTTTTCTAAGATCAGCTGTTTCTAGGATTATATTTATAAATCGTATTATTTTTTCATAAGGTATTATGTGGTCACGATTTAATGTGACTGTTGATTCTCCGATACATTGATAGTCTTCATAACCGGGCGATGTTGTCGCTGGATCTATGCGATTTTTATTTGGCATTTTATGTCTCCTTCTTTATTTTTATAGTTGTTTGTTCGTTTATTTTATCGCTTCTTTATGATTTCTCTCCTTCAGATATTTGACCATCAGCGTTACCGAAACTCCCAATACGAATCCAAGAGAGGCTATCCACACATACCCGCCGGTCTTTGTCGAGAGTATGAACGAACCGTAAGCGCTTTGCATTCCGGAAACTTCCGAACCGGAAAATTCTCCGATTGTGGCGAAAAGGGCGATTAAACAAAGGCTGGTCGATGTGGCCAATATGTTGGTTATTTTTCTGTCCCGTTTCTTTCTGATCATTTTGGCTCGTCTTCTTATTTCTTTGAGTGCTTCTTTTGTTGTGTATTTCACGGCGTCCTCCTATTTTTCTCTTCTCTTATTAATTGCGCGAATGTCCGTTTTTACTCATATTTTTTTTGTAAATAATACTTTGCGGAAAATGCCGCAACGGCTAATACATTTTTGTCGGATTTAAACGGCAAAATGAACCCGGTTTGTAATGGTCTTGCGTGTAGTAAACGAAACAGGTTTCAGGTGTTATGCGGAAAATAAGGCGGTTCGGGCCCCGGTTTTTTTCGTCCGGGTAATCCACGTCAGATTCGGTATAGTGTTGGTCCGCGGGCAAAACCGGCAGTGCGGCGTCACGGTTGTAAAATGTGTCGCCTCCGACCATGATTCCCAAGAATTCCTCCGGATTGTAATTGAATTTTGGGCACTTGCTCCCTCTTTTTTCCTCGCAGAGTTTTCTTGAGCTGTCCTTTTTGACGTAGTTGTGCGGTAGGTGGCCAGCCTTGCATATATATGCGGCAACTTCTTTAAAGCTGTCGAAGTGCGCGTTCGTATCTAGGGTGTCCGCAAGGGTTGTCCAATTGATGTCGCTGTTTATGCTGCAATCATCCGGTGTTGGCGATTGTAGGTACAAGTTGTCCCTAGTGATTTTTGTTGTATCCTTGGCACATGCGAAAAAGAATGTTGTGCAAAAGAGGAGGTATAGAAGGTTTGCTTTCTTTGTTTTAAGAAAATGGAACATTTGATGTTCTCCTGTAGTTTTGAAAAACATTTTTTCTTTTCTCTTATTAATTGCGCGAAACTCCGTTTTTACTCATGGAATTTTTGTAAACATTCGCTTACGTTTGGGACGGGCTTTGGGACGCTTTAATTAGGATCTGTAGGCTTGTGGCCCCCTGTTTTTTGTCTTTTGCTTTTGTCTGCCGATTTTATATAAAAATTTCTTTACGTCTTGCACGGGAAAACGTATGGAGGGTGAACTTGTTGAGCTTCGTCTGCGAAAAAAATTCTTGACTATGTGAGGAAATTATAATATATTTGTATGCAAACAAAACGCAGGGTGATGTTGTATGTGTAAAATAAAGTTATCGTTGCTATATATTTTGTCAAAAAAATTACTATGAGATTATAGAGTTGTTTTGATGGGAGATGGGGTTGATGCCCGATATCGATGGATTGCTATATATCCGGTTTTTGACTTATAATGACCAGGAGGCTCTTGAAGTTCTTTTTAACAAGTTTAGGGACGGGTTGATTTTATTTCTTTATGGATGTGTTCAAAACGAGGATGTTGCCGAAGAGTTGATGATGGATACCTTTGCAATACTCGCTTCCGGGACCACTTGCTATAAAGAGAATGATGAAGCGTCGTTCAAGACTTGGCTTTTTGCTGTTGCCAAAAATCAGGCGTTACTTTATTTGCGAAAGTGGAAACGCCGTTTTATTTCTCAGAGAAAAGAATTTTTGAATAGCGTAGAGGCGGATGTCTGTTTTCATCCTGTTGCGGAGCTTTTGAAAAACGAGAGGGACGCTCAACTGTATAAAGCGATGAAGTCCATCGATTCGGATTACAGGCAAGCGCTTTTCTTGCTGTATTTCGAGAACATGAAACCCGAACAGATCAGTCGGATTATAAAGAAGAACATCAAGCAGACGTATAATATTTTGGCAAGGGGCAAGGAATCGCTTCGTGCCGCTTATGAAAGGATGGGACGCACATGGAATTTATTGGGTATATAATTACGGGCTTGATTTCGTTTGTCCTGGGAGTGTTGGCTACGCAACTTGCTTTGCACTTGAAAAGGGTCAAGCTGGAGAATTCAAAAGATGAGTGATTTTGCAAACATCGAAGTCCTGTCGACCGTCCTTCAAGTAGTTGTCTTGGTTGTCGTTATCGCGAAAACAAACAGGCTTATAATCAATGAAAAATCCTTTTTTCTCCCGTTTTTCTTTGCCCTGGCCATGGCGAGCTTTTTCTTGAGCGATGTGTATTGGTTTGTCTACGATGTTCTGAAGCCGGATACGCGGATGCCGATTGCCGCCAATGAATTTGGGGAATGCGCAATGATCCTTCTTTTGTCGGCGGGGCTGGAAACTTTGCTTACTGACAAGAAAAAAGTGGCGGGGGAGATTGTATATGCTGTCTTGTATACTGCGGCGAACATTGCGTTATGGATCGTATGGACTGGGGAGTGGTTACAAGATATCTTGTTCGGGATACCGTACGCCTATTTCTTGTGGGTCTTGATTCGTGGCATGCGGACGAGGGAAATGATGGGGCGGAAGGAATTGTTCATGGCGATGGCGATGAGTATTTTTGTTTTGATAAACCTCTCTGCGGTCTGTTTTGTCGATGGAATTGTCCGTGAGTTTGTTGTGCAGCTGTGTTATGTGACGATGTTTACCATGATGGTGTGGCTAGGTGTCAAGAGCTTTAGGCGGATGGATTTTTTTGTGACTTCGACCTTCTTTTTATGGACGAACTTGGCGATGTTTGCAACTCCGGTTCCCTATTATTACGTGTCTTTTATCGGAAATACGGTTGCGCTACCGTTGATGCTCTTGTCGATGAAAAAGGAACTTTTGACAGATAAGGAAATTGTTGCCCATGATCTATGCTGAAAATGTCTTGATATGCATAGCGGTTCCGTTTACGATTTCCTTGTTGTTCATTAAGGGGACTGCCCGATGGTTGACAGTCTGTTTCCTGACGGGCATGGTAGTCTGCATTTTGTCGGCGTATATTGCTGGTTTTTTCGAAATGACCTCCGGATTCAGTGCCGAGGATACTTCTATTTACCTTTCACCGATTGTGGAAGAGGTCATGAAGCTTTTGTCCATTTTATTCTGCATGTTCATAATCGAACCGTCGGATGACGAAATAGATTTGTTGGCCGTTGGTATCGGGGTGGGGTTTGCGACTTTCGAAAACTGCTGCTTGATCTTGTCATCGGGGGAAACTCAATTAACTTATGTGTTCATTCGCGGGGCCGCTGTCGGCGTCATGCATATTGTGACTCTGGTCGCTCTTGCCAAGGGAATGCAACTTTTGAAGACGTACAAGGTTTTTTCCTTAGCCGGAGTTGCAGGCGTGTTGTCGTTGTCCGTGACGGTCCATGGACTTTACAATTTGCTGGTTTCCAAGCCGGGGCTTCCGTCTTACATCGGGTATGTGATGCCGATGGTGTGCGCTATTTTGTTGTATATGGTAAATAGCGAGAGCGATCAATGTATTGAAAAGTAGTTTTTGATTGTACTGTGTCGCGGGACCTGATTCGTATGTGACGAGGCGGGCGTAATTAGTTTGTTTGCCGCATTATCGTAAATAAAATTACGTTTGTGTGTAAATTTTTTGTTTCTTTAATCTAGAAGATATTTTTTTTGTTATATATAGTAAAAAACTATTTGATGTTATCAAAAGTTTATAATTTTATTACGTTTATTTTGTTCATTTTTTAACAACGCCATTTATTGGAGGTATTCTATGGCAAAAGAAATGGTTGTTTTACAGGGTAAACCGTTTTCGGTTGATCTGCAGTCTATGGTCAGTTCCACAAATTACGGGTGGTGCCTGACCGCGCTTCCGCAAGGGATCGCTCTGTTCGGAATGGAAAACGTTCCGACGGCGTGTGGGATTGCGCCTGTGGTTCAAAGATTTTGGTTTGGCGCTATATCCGCAACAAAGGAAAAAGTGGAAATCGAGTTCACGTTGGTGAAGTTGACTGACATGACCCCGTCGAAGCAAAAGCATGTTGTGGTCGTGACGGTCATTCCGAGCGAATCGGAAGAGTTCGCCAAGTTCAGCGAAAACGACGACGCGATGGTCGATGCCGTATGCAATGCTGCTATGCCTTACGGGCTCGTTTTGGGAACGCAGGATGTGGCGTTTAAGTACGGTTATCCGGTAGATACGAGTGTGAAGTACGGTTACCCCTGCGGCGTGCAAGATGCAACGCAGTGTTGTGAAGATGCCTGCGCATCGCAACCTGTGGCCTTGAAATATGGTATTCCTTCGCCGATTTTGAAATACGGTTTCCCGGTGGATACGGGCGTGAAGTACGGTTACCCCTGCGGCGTGCAAGATGCTTCTCAGTGTTGTGAAGATGCTTGCGACTCGCAACCTGTGGCCTTGAAATACGGCATTCCTTCGCCGACTTTGAAATATGGCGTTCCTTCGCCGACTTTGAAATACGGTTTTCCCAACAGGTCCCAAAATGTATCGCTGATTTATGGATTTAGGGCGGACACGAAGAATTTGCCCAATAAATAGGTCTTTATAAGCGATTCAGCGAAAACGTTAAATGACATTCACCTCATCCTTTCACGGGATGGGGTGATGCTTAATATCAGAACTGCCTGCTGGCAGTTTGGAGGTTTATTAATGGCTAATATCGGGTATCAGCCGGTTACCGCTGTGTGGGAAGTGACAATGGGTTGCAACATGCGTTGCGGGCATTGCGGCTCTTCTTGTGCGGGGGCACTCCCGGGGCAGCTGAGTACTGAAGAAGCGCTTGATTTGTGTGATCAAATTGCGGAACTTGGGTTGAAATGGATTACTTTGTCTGGTGGCGAGCCGCTTACGAGAAAAGACACTCCCGAACTGGTGAAACGGCTTTCCGGGAATGGCGTTCTGGTGAACATGATCACGAACGGCTGGCTTCTTGACAAAAAGATGGCTCAAAGGTTAAAGGAAAATGGTATTTCGACAGTAGCGATAAGCATTGACGGCATTCCCGAAATCCATGACAAGATCAGGATGAAAGGGGCCTTTGAACATGCTAGGCAGGCCTTTGACGCAATGACGGAGCTTGGAATACATACTGGAGCCGTCACGACCATCACCAAGCAGAATATAGATATCCTTCCGGAGTTGAAGGAAGAACTTATCCGCATGGGTGTCAAAACATGGCAGGTGCAAATCGGGCTCCCGATGGGGAACTTGAAAAAACGCCCGGATTGGCTTTTGGAACCGAGGCAAGTCAGGGATATCATTGATTTCTGCTACAATACCGCGAAAGAGGGGAGAATTCGGATCTACCCGGCCGACTGTATAGGGTATTACACGAAGAAAGATCTTGAAACGCGTCGCATCTCTTACGGGACTAACGGTTATTCGTTATGGGACGGCTGCAACGCGGGTGTACGCGGCTTCGGCATATTGCATAACGGCGACATTCTAGGCTGTACTTCTATCCGTTCCAAGGAGTTTATCGAAGGGAACATCCGCGAAAGAAAGCTTCGCGAAATTTGGGAAGACGAAAACGCGTTTGTATGGAGACGCCACCTGACTAAGGATAAACTTTCCGGGGCATGCAAAAAATGCGTTTATGGTTCGAAGTGCCTTGGCGGTTGCCCGAACACGCGCCTTACGATGAAGGGTAGCATATATGAAGAAAATGAATATTGTGCATACAACCTTTCTCTTAAGGATATGGAGGCGAAGTATTCCAAGTGCGATAACGCACCTGCATTGCGCGATTTGGCAATTTCGCTGATACCGCAGGAGAATTTCCAAGAAGCTTCGTTCGCTTTAAAGCGGGCGCAGGAGCTGGATTCTGAAAATGCGGATACTTACAGGGCTTTGGGATACAGCGAGTTCATGTGCGGCAACTATGAAGATTGCCTTGCTGCAAACGACAAAGCGCTGGAGCTGAATAGCAACGATACTTATTCTATGGGCGGTCGAGCCCTTGCCCTGTATCGTCTCGGGAAAACGGATGAAGCCTTGCAGGTCATGAATGAGGCTGTTGCTTTGTCTGGAGGGCAGGATCCGAACCTGTTGCAGGACTTAAGGTATATGAAAAGCGACATTGCCGCAAAGGCTGCTGCCGCAAGGTAAGCAAGCTTGCAGGTAAATAAAAACACCCCGCCACTTTTTGGTGACGGGGCGTTTTCGTAGAATGGTTTCTAAAAAAATTGGGGGTAAACGGCGTTGCCGATACCTATATTTAATAGTATAACACACTTCCGTGACTTATTATGGATTGACAATGAAAAAAGTGGTAATAATCATCGCATGCGTATTTTTATGGAATTGTGCAAATTGTGGTCACTCTAAGAGTTATTACAAAATCGTGGAAAAAGAATCGAAGATTGTTAAGTTCGATAGTACTCTTGTGAAAGATGCCTATATTACTGGAGGAAGAATAGATATGAATCCAGAAGGAATTTCGGAAAGGTATTTTGAAGCGATTCACGTTTATTTGGATAGCAACAAATATGGAAATGTATTCCCCAAAAAGGTATCAGGTTCGTTTTTTAGGGGAGAGGATGAAGTCATAATTGATTCAACGAATATTCAAACTAAGGTGACTGTCCATGGTGTGGGAATATTTGTACATCAAAAAATCATCGGAAATGAAACCCGCCTAAAATTAGTCATCTATAATGGGAATGAAGAATCTAAGCCCTTGGTCTTGGAATTCGATATTGCGCAACGCAGTTGGAAAACAACACGTTCTCATTGCGTTGATGAGTATCTTCTCTTATAGTAGCCTCCTTCGCTTGGTAGTGGACGCACGCTTCTAAACAAAACGAGAGCCGAAATTTCTTTCGTCTCTCGTCTATAGGACCGAAGGTCCGTTCTTTCGTCTAAACTACACAGCCGTGTTCTGGCTC
>CACWPM010000028.1 GCA_902762795.1 Fibrobacter succinogenes
AATCAAGAGAAGGCTGGGTCTTCGCTCGAAACCCGCGCCCTGCAAAGAACGGGTATGCCGGATAACGTCGCTGCCATTGAAGGATCTTTCAGGTCTTATCAGAGCAATAATCGATTCTCGATTAAGCGTCATTATTACGGCAATCCTGATAATTGCAACAATTCTCAATGTACGTATGATTGGAACGGGTATAAGAGCCGTGCAAATTCGGTATTCATTCCTGTAAATGAATATACCAGTGTAAATCCTAATTATGAAACTACTTCTGCTGTTACACATTCTGTAGATAATGGTGCTTATTCATTTTCTTGGCAATTAAGCCGTTATTCGGCGTTTGGAAATTCTCCCGTAACATTGCCATCTCCATACAAGCCGGGGCAGAATCTTAATTATTATTCTTCTATTTTTATACGAAAAGGTTTATCGGGTTTGGCATACAGTACAGTGTCTTATCAGCATTTTTCTCATGTGGGAATTTATATGAGTGCAGATGCGCTTCCCGTATCGAAGGATGGAACGGCCATTAAATATGTTAAGACTAATACAGATGAAACGTTCAGTCCGACTCCTGTAAATGAAATGGAGGCTTACAAGACCTATCATCTTTTAACGGACAAAGATCGTTTTTCTCCAGTTATTTATGTGGGAAAAAAAGTGGAATATGGAAATCCTGCTTCTAAAATTCCTCAGATATATATGGGCGTCCGTAACAATAAAATTTCAAAAGGATCGTCTTCTAGCTATAGTGATGCCGCCAAAGAACTGGACAACTTTATTTATAAATACCGCACAGTCGAATTTGTCCCTGCCGGTAATTATGGTATTGATGGCACGAATACGCAAGGCATGTTGAACGCGAGAGGGCAGGCCGCGAACGCCATTACGGTAGGTGCCGTCGATCCTGCAAGCCATAATGTCACCAATTATACGTCCACTAGAAATTATAGTCTTGGTTCTCAAAAACCGGAAATTTTCAATTACTCTCAGATGCTCATCGATGGTAACAGTTCGGTGGAATATGGGGCAAAAAGAACGTACACCAAAAAATCTAATAATGCGACTTCTGTTTATCAGCCTTTTGCCGATGGTACTGAGGCTGCGGCTGCGTTTATGGCCGATTTGACGTACATTCTTTTGTCTTTAAACCCATTCTATCGCTGGCATCCTGAAGTTGTCAAGGCCTTGTTGTTGAGCGCTGATGGAAACCAGATAACGGACGGTTCTGTAACTAGAAAGATTCCGACTGGGAGATTCTTGTTATTTGATTATTCCGGTGCAAACTTTTACGATTATGATTCCCGCTATTGGAATGGCAGTATCGATAATCTGAAAAACCGTCCAATTGTTGGCGATGGTCATAAAGAAATTTGGTTTGTGACAAAGAATTTGGGAACCTCTACGAAGCCTACTACTGCAGCGATTTCATGGCTTTGCAGTGGAAACGATATTGCAAACATTGGCCACATTCCTCAGGATTTTGATTTGTCTGTCTATGGGAGCAACAGTTCCAATTACGAAAAATATTTGGATCCCCATGCAAAACTTGACGGCCTGAATTTTGACAATCCGGGGGAATATATCGGAGGTTCTTTCTCGAGTTATAATTCGTATGAAAAACTCACTATTGCGAGCAACTATAAATATTTAATATTCCGCATTTCAATGTTTAGTGAAGATGATCGTAGTGAAAACAAGGGCCAGGTTGTCATGGGCTTCAGCATGGCTTCTCCGGATAGGATTGCTCATTAGTATTTTTTAATTAAAAAAAATGACCGAGATCTAGTATCTCGGTCGTTTTCGTATTATGCCCAAAGTGCGCCGTTCAATTCTTTTTAGCACACTTTGTATTCTTCGCACTGAACAGCGTCGGTGTCTGCGTTTTCATCGCATTCGACTTCAGCTTTTGACTTTCTTCTTGCAAGTTCAATGAGCGTTTGCACGCCAAAGCCTGTTGCGCCGAATTCGGTATATTTCCAAGTCTTGCTCACGAATGCTGTGCCTGCAATATCCCAGTGTGCCCATGCCGTGTTTTCGGGCACGAACTCCTGCAAGAAGAGCGCTGCGGCAATTGCGCCCGCATCGCTTCCTGTATTCTTGAGGTCTGCAAAATGGTCTTTCAAAGCGTCTGCGTATTCTTCTTCGAGCGGCATGCTCCAGAATTTTTCGCAGCAGGCTTCGCCGCAGTTGATTACCTTGAGCGCGAGATCGTCATCGTTGCTGAAGAAGCCGGCAACGGCATAGCCGAGTGCGCGGACCATGGCGCCCGTGAGCGTGGCGAGGTCTACGATATGTGTCGCTCCGATGAGGCCCGCTTCGGCAAGGCCGTCCGAGAGTACGAGGCGTCCTTCGGCGTCCGTGTTATCGACCATGACCGTCTTTCCGTTCTTGGCTGTAAAAATGTCGCCCGGCAGTACGGACTTGTTGCCGATTGCATTTTCTGCAAGGCAGCAGACGGCGCTCACCTTAATCGGGAGCTTGAGCGTCGCGATGGCCTGGATGGCGGCGAGAACCGTTGCAGCACCGCTCATGTCGCTGATCATCTCGGGCATGGATTTAGGCGGCTTGAGGCAAAGACCGCCCGTATCAAACGTGAGGCCCTTGCCGACAAATACCAAATGGTCCTTGGAGGTGCGGTTGTTTTTTCCGTTGCCCTTGGAACCGTCGTAACTGAGCGTAATCATGTACGGTTCGTGCGAGCTGCCCTTGCCGACGGTCACATGTCCCATGAAGCCTTCTTTTTCAAGTTGCTTCATGTTGCGGACTTTGATCGAAAGACCCGGCGTGTATTTGGCGATCGTGTTTGCGTTTGCGACAAATTCTTCAGGATAAAGGTCGGAGGCGCATGTGTTGATGAGGTTTTTGGCGAGGATGACTGCCTTTTGTTCTACGGCGACTTCTTCGGCAATCTTCTTGAAAGCGGAGGTCTGTTCGCCGGCGACGATTTCGAAAGTTACTTGGAATGCTTCCTTTTGCTTGCTTTTGTAGGCATCGAATTTGTAATCGGCGTAGTAAAGTCCATGCAAAATGCTCTTGAACTGTTCCGGTGCTGCATCGGCAAGCATGATGGAAACGACCGGAAGCTTTCGCTTGCTTGCTTTTTTGGCAAGGCGGTAGGCGGCCATGCGCAGATGGTCGAGCGAAGAAAGCCCGCGTTCCTTGGCTGCGTTCACAAAAATGGTGGGCTGGTTGTCGATTTCCAGAAATTCCAAGTCTTCGAATGGACCTTCGTCCATGCCGTTCAGAACAGATTCGACTTGCTTTTCTGCGTTTTCTGAAAGGACATTTGAAAATTGGATAGATTTTTTAACGAAAAAAAGGGCGTAAGCGTTGGCTTTCCCCGAAGCTGTTGTTACGATATTTGTTTTCATATAGCATAATCTAGCATTTTATAAACGAATAGCTTGTATTTTATATTGGCTTTTAGATTGTAAAAATACTATAATATTATTTGATTACCATTGGAGGATTACTATGAATCTAAAATACGCTGGAATTTTGACGGCTTTTGCGGTTTCTGCCGTGATGGCTCAAAATGCTACACCCGCTGAAACTGTTGTTCCTACAGGCCCTGCATCGGCCGTGGCCCCTGTTGCCGACGTCGCTCCCGCTCAGGTAGCCCCTGCTGCTCAGGTGGTTCCTGTGCAAACGGCTCCTGTACAAACGGCTCCTGTACAAACTGTGCCTGTACAAACGGTGCCTGCCGTTGAACAGGCTGCTCCGGTACAAACCGTTCCCGCTCAGGCTGAAGATAAATTTACCGCTGCTGAACAGGAACTCGCCCCGGAAAAACTCTTTGCTGAACCCTCCGCGGTCCGTGGTGCCGATGCCGCAAAGCCTGTTTCTAAAACGACTACAAAGAAATTTGTCTATCGTCCGGTCTATTCTCCTGCTGAAATTGAAACGAGCGGCAGCCCTGTGAAGACCATTTACGTTTCCGAAGTTACTCATGGCGATTCCATCGACATGGATCAACTCCGTGGTCTTATTCCGATGAAGTTTACATTTGGTTTCCAGGGCTTTATCGGAACGTCCTTCCTTTCGGGCGATAACGGTCGTTACGAGTACGATCGCTATTACGGCTTGACTTGGAGTGCCGGAGCTTTCGCCATGTTCCCATTGGACGAATATAATATGGGGCTCAAGGCGGGCGTGATGTTCGAACATGCGAAGGTCAGCAACAGTTATGTTGAATCGTACAAAGAAATGTATGGCGAATTCCGTTTTTCGTTTAGCCAGTACCGCATTTCTTTGCCCATCCTTCTTTCCTTGAAGAGTGCTAGATCCAACATGTACTTTGATGTCGGTGTCCAGCCGTCTTTTGCAACTGCCGATGAATTTAAGTTAAAGCATTCCAAAGAACAGAATGTTGGCGGCAAACTCGATATGCTGAAGAATGACTATCGTCAGCCTGTCGATTGGTCGATTGTATTCGGCTTTGGAATTCGTGCCAACCGTTATCTTGGCTTTGACGCACGCTTTAACTGGGGACTCAACAACCAGTACGATGATTTTGACGGATGGGCTGTCAACAACCTTTCTTCGAAATCATTTACAGTCGGTGCAACATTCTACGCATTCTAGTAAAAAATGATTCTTTCTATTGCGGCCGTTGTCGTTGGCCTTGTTCTATTGGTCTGGAGTGCAGACCGGTTTGTAGATGGGGCTGTCGGCATGGCCCGATTTTTTGGCATGAGCACGTTCCTTATAGGAATGCTTGTTGTCGGTTTTGGAACTTCCGCACCGGAAATGGTCGTTTCCATTTTGTCGGCTTTGAACGATACTCCGCAACTTGCGCTCGGGAACGCTTATGGTTCCAACATCGCAAACATTGCGCTGATTCTTGGCGTTACGGCTCTCGTCACTCCTTTGGTAGTCCAGAAACAGGCGATGTCGCGCGACATTCCAATCCTCATTGCGATGACCGTCTTGACAGTTTTGCTTTTGATGGACGGAAATGTCTCGTTTGCTGATGGAGCCGTGCTTTTGCTTGCTTTCGTGGTTATTACCGTTTTCAACGTTTCCATGGAACTCCATGCTAAGCACAAACGAAAAAAAAATGCGGATACTCCGAATCCGGACATGCCGGTCGAAAATGTTTCTATCGTCAAATCGACTTTGTGGTTGCTTATCGGGCTTGCCCTCTTGATTGCGAGTTCGCGAATGCTTGTGTGGGGCGCTGTCAATATGGCGCATTTCCTTGGCGTTAGCGATTTGCTGATTGGTCTTACGATTGTCGCTGTCGGGACATCGCTTCCGGAGCTTGCAAGTTCGATTGCAGCAGCTCGCAGGGGAGAAAATGATTTGGCTGTCGGAAACATTATTGGCTCCAACTTGTTCAATACGCTTGTCGTGGTCGGTATTGCTTCTGTCATCACTCCAATCAAGGCGATGGACGCGGATGTGTTGAGCCGTGATTTGCCGATTATGTCGGCGCTTACGCTTTTGCTTTTTTTGATTTGCTTCCCGTTATTCAAGAGCAAACGTGCAAAGATTTCGCGTAAGAAAAATGAGCGATTTGGTTTTGGCCGCATCGGCGGCGCGCTGTTCTTGAGCTTGTACGTCGCGTACCTGGTTCTGCTCGGAATTCAAGCGGTTTAGTCGTTTAATGTCATTCTAAGTGACTGTTGCTGTTTGGCTCGCAAAAAAACGAGAGCACGTTCGAGAAAGACACCACTTATTTCTGCCAACTAACCGCTAATTCCCGAACGTCCAGACGATGCCGTAAGCGAAGCGTAATCCTTCGGGCGTGTAGCCGGATTCCGGCATGTAGATGCTGTGGTTGAAGTTCTCGATACGGTTGTAAAGTTCGAACGAAAGAATTTGCATGCGCGCTTCGAAATCCATCGCCAAGTATTTCTTGAGAGAGACGAGCTCCGGCTCGCCTTTTTCGTTGATGGTGCAATCGTAACGGTTATTGAACCATTGCCAGTCTACGCGTATACTGACGCCGAGCCTATCCTTGACAAAGCGGTTCTGCCAATGGATACTGCCTTTGTAGTATAGCGAAGGCGTGTCGATGAGCTTTGTGCGTGTGATTTTTTGACCACGTTCCAGGTAGAATTTCCAGTTGCCCAAACGGAAACCCACTTGCATAATCCAATCAAGCGTATGCGCATGGTCGAGGTTCTCGTAGCGGAATGCTGTGTGAATGGAATCCGCGACATTCGCGTACGTCGTATCGTAAAGTGCGTCGTATGTGTATGTTGTGTCTAAGCCGCGGTTGACAACCCATTTGGGCTTGATCAAATTGTTGGCATGTTCGTATCGCAGCCCGAGCCCGTAAAAGACATCGCGCATTTTCCAAGTGATGTTGGCGGTCGCGCGATCGCGGACTTCGTATTTCAGGTTCTCGTTCGGGAATGCGACTCTGCCTGTTTCGGTGAGCTTGAGTTGATTTACGTCCGGAAATTTGTTGTCGTGGCGGTACGAGACGTTTCCTATCAAGTGGTAAGGTAGTAGATATGTCCCGTCAAGCGAAAATGCCGGTGCAAATTCGATTGTGTCTAGAAGCGAACTGTTGCGCTGCATTCCCGCCTGCACACGGAACAGCGCTTTCCCGAATAGCGTATCGGAGACTTCGGCGTAGCCCATTTCGCGGTCTTGGTAATATTTTTGCTTTATTTTGTCGTTACCTGTTTCTTCGGTATTGACAAATTCATATTCAAAGTGGAATCTCGGATTCAAAAAAATGTTGTAACGGGCATCGAAGTTTCCGAGGATTGTTTCGAATAGACGAACTTTGTTGGTATCGTAATAGTTTATTTTCATGTACGGCAAACCGTTCTCGTTGAACGTCGTTTCTAAGCTTCTTTGAATTTTCGGGAGCTTACGCATTTCTATTTCGTGGTTGCCGTAATGGAATTCTGTGCCGAGCGTTAAGCTCTTGATGGGGTAGAATTCGACGCCTCCGCCGTAAGTGCGTGTTTCGATGATGATTCTGTACGGGTCGGTCTGGAAGTCTCGAACGGTCGGGTCAAGCGAGTCAAGCAATACTTTGTGCGTTGTGTTGTCGGCGTTGTCGAGACTTAAATAGTTTATTTTAAAGAAAGCCTTGCCGTAGCCAAAACGCCATGTGACAATCGGCTGGAGATGCATACTGTTCATTGCGATGTTGCGTCCGCCGAATGGTATTTCTGTGGAGTCGCGTCCCATGGCGAAGAACGGTGAATGCGTTACCGGTTGGTATTCGTACGGTTTTGAAAGCATGTCGGAATGGCTTGAAACTCCGAGATCGAGCGTGACCGAATCCGTGATAAGACGGCGGAATTCTAGGCGGAGTGCGTTTCCTTCGAAGGGACCTCGTTCCCAGTTGATATCCGTGATGGGTGTGTCGACGGGGATTCCGTGTCGTTCTTCAAATAAAATTCCGTTTTCGCCGTTGAGCGCAAGTGTCGATGCATCGAAGCTTAGACGCGTCGTGTAAATTCCGGCGAGTTTGCTCGGATAGCGCTTGCTGAGAAAACCTATCCCAAGCGCCATGGCGGGGAGTTCTGGACTGCCGAGGATGGATGTGCCGAGAACCCATTCGGACTTTTGTCCTGAAACATCGTAAGTGCGCTGCATGACTTCGCGTAGCGGAATGACCCAGCGGCCTGCGTCTGTTTCACGAGGAGCGGGGTCCGGACCGTTAACCGTTTCAAAAACGGAATCTTGCGGAGTCGGGAGCGTACTTTGCTTGGCATGGATGACATCGGCAAAAACGCTTGAAACAAGCGCCAATAAAACAGCTAAAACAAAAATTCCACTCTTCATTAGAACCATTCTGCACGAGATTTTTCGCGCCTTTCTCGGAGTGCTTGGACGACGGTGTAGGGCATTTTCATGCAACCTGGGGGGTAAGTTCCGTTTTCGGTGTGGAAGTCGGATCCGCCTGTGCCCACAAGCCCGAATTTTTGGGCCATCTCTTTGTACTTGCGGCCGACGGCTCCCTTTTGAGCCGGGCTATAGACTTCCATGCCCTGGATTCCCCATTCTACCATATTCTCGATAAATTGGTCGCTGAGCCCGGACTTGTATGGATGGGCGAGGACGGCTATGCCACCTGCATTTTCGATCAATCGAATAGTTTCTTGGGGGTTGAGCCCTTTCTTTTCGACAAAGGCGATGCAGCCATCGCCTAGGTATTTCGTAAATGCTTCGGAAAAATTCGAGATGTATTCTTCATCGACGAGCGACATGGCGATATGCGGGCGGCCGATGATTTTTCCTTTGCAATACGAGTGCACCTTTTCGAACGTGATGCCGATGCCGAGCGCGTTCAGTTTCTTGATGATTGCTTTTACGCGGGCTATGCGCTGTTTCGCGAAATCTTCAAGCTCCATGTTCAGGGCGAGATTCGTCGGGTCGCAGAAGTAGCCGAGAATATGGATGTCCTTGCCTTGCCACACGGCGGAAATTTCTATTCCCGGGATGATTTCGAGTCCGATTTCCTTGGCGGGTTCCTCGGCGAGTTTGTAACTGTCGAGGTTGTCGTGATCCGTAATGGATATGCAGCGAAGGCCCTTGCGCTTGCAGAGCGTGAGCAGTTCGTCGACCGCGAGCGTGCCGTCGGAGAGCTTGGTATGCAAATGCAAGTCCGCGTAACCGCCGTTCTCGTTGATGATCGTCGAATAAATCTTCTGCATGGCTAGTCCTCGTTATCTTTTATAAAATAGCGAGCCATCATCCTTGCAGGCGAAATTGTCTTGAGCGGGTGCAGACTGACGTTCAAGAACGGATATTCCCGAGTGCAGTCGAAGCCGACTCGGAGGACTGCACCACTTGTTAAAGCGAGGTAAAGGAATTGTGGTTTGTATGGGCCTAGATAGACGCAGGCTTCGGGTGCAAACGCTTTTATCTGGGCTTCCAGTTTCTCGAATAGCGGTTCCCCATAGCGGCAACCTTTATCCGTATAATAGGAGGCATTCGCTTTTTTCTTTGAAAAAAGTATTTCTAAGTCGCCATGGGCTATGAATAAAATGGACTTGAAAGAATCTTCGGGGAGCTCGTCCAAAATCACCTTGGCGATTTTTTTGTCTTCGGGTATAAAGAACACTGTTTTTTCGCGGTCTTGAAGCGATTTTGGAAACGAAAAAGTCTTTGAGCTCTTGATTTTTCCGGCCTTGTATGCGAACCAACGATACAACAGTGGCTTGCAGAGCAAGCGCATTGCGAAATATCGTTTGCCGTCGGCAAAGTACTGAGATGAAAACAAGGAGACTCCTATTTTTTATTTCAACAAAAATATATAAATTTGCGCCATGCCTAAACTAAAGTTCTATGCAGTAAAAAGCGAAAATGAAAAGAAAATTGTAACCACGTGGGATGAATGCCTTAAGCTCACGCATGGGGTGAAAGGTGTTTTGTTCAAATCTTTTGGTTCTCGCGAGGAGGCTCAGGCTTGGCTCGATGGAATGGAAGCGCCCGCTCCCGATGGAATCCGCGTGTTTGTCGATGGGTCTTTTTCGCCTGGATTTGGCCCTGCTGGTTGGGCTTTTGTTGTGATCGAAGACGATAAGGAACTTGCGCGTGGCTCGGGAATTACCGCTTTCGATGCCGAAAGCCGCAATATCGATGGGGAAGTGATGGCTTCGTTCCAGGCGATGAAATGGCTAGATGCACACGATATGAATGGCGTTATTTGCCATGACTACGAAGGCATTGCGCGTTGGGCCAAGGGCGAATGGCAGGCAAAAAGCAATATCGCCAAGATGTATGTGGCTGCTGCAAAACCTTACTTGCACCGAGTCCAATTCGAAAAAGTTGCTGCGCACACTGGCGTCAAGTGGAATGAACTTGTGGATAAACTAGCAAAAGAAGCAATCGCAAAAGCTAGGAAAGTAGACAGTCGGAAGTAGGCGGTAGACAGTAGGACAAACCCCTGTAAGGCGAGTGATGCATGAAAATTTATTTTCGTATATCCGAGCCAAAAGGGTTGCACGAAGTGCTAATGCGTAGGTAGGCCAGCATTTAACGCCTTTGGCGTTCGTGGCTTCGGTTATGCAATGCCAAAATGCAAGCATTTTGTCGCTGCATAAGCCTTGCACACTTTTGGCACTTGAACGAAGTGAAAGTGCAAGTGGTTAGTAAACAGGGATGTAAAAGGAACGTTCTAATTGCAATCCTAACCACTAACCACCAACCACTAACTACTATTCTGATTCGTGCTTGCTCATGCAGTGGAGGCTGCCGCCTTCTTCAATCACGGTGCGGCAATCGATGCCAATCACCTTGCGATCCGGGTACACGCTCTCGAAATACTTCTTGGCCTTCGCATCATTCGGGCATTTGTATTTCGGGAAGATGAGTCCTCCGTTCACGTAGATGTAGTTCATGTACGATGCCGGGAGAATTTGTCCGTCATCGAGCACGCGCTGCGGCGGGAGAGGGAGCGTATCGACCTTTGCTGTTTCGTAATGTTCCTTGAGCCAGTTCTCGATGAACTGCTTGGCTTCGGTCAAAATCGCGTAGTTGGGAGAGCGCTTGTTGTCCGTCATGCACATGACGACTCTGTCTTTTTCGACAAAGCGTGCTACGTTATCGATGTGTCCGTCCGTGTGGTCACCGTGCAATCCGTGCGGGAGCACGAGCAATTCCTTGAGACCGAATGCCTTGCAGAGCGCCTTCACGACTTTCTTCAAGTCCTTTTCGTCATTGCGATTCTTGCCAACGAGGCAGTCTTCGGTCGTGATGCCGAGACCGTCTCCGTTGACTTCAATTGCGCCACCTTCAAAGATGAACGGAACGCTTTCGTTGAGCGGGAGGCCTTGCTTTTCGGCAATCTTTTGAGGAATGGCGTTGTCTAATCCCCATGGCGGGAACTTGGCGCCCCATGCGTTAAACTGCGTTTCGGTGACGACCTTCTTGTCGCCCTTCTTCATAAAGAACGGACCGTAGTCGCGAATCCAGATGTCGTTCGTCTTGATGACGATGAAGTTCACCGGGAACGGACGGTTGACGAGAGCTGTCTTTTCTTCGTCGGTCAAGAAGTTCTTGGCGGGGAGCAGCAAATTCACCGGTTGGAATTCCGTGATGTTACGGATAAGTTCTACATAGAACTTGCGGATGTTGATGCCGCGTTCACCATACCAGTTCGTCTTGTTGTGCGGAAACGCAAGCCAAGTGGCACTCTGCTTTTCCCATTCCGCCGGATAACGAATTGAATTTTTCGTCATGAATTAAATTCCTTTTTTTTGCCTTAATGTTAAGGCTTTTTCTTTTTGAACAGTCTTCCTCGAACCTTTCATCCTGAAGTTGTCATCCTCGAACGAAGTGAGGGGATCCATCATTTCTCGAATCTACGTTTGTGAGGGGTTCCTTTGATGTATGGATTCCCTCCTGCGCTAC
The DNA here is from genome assembly GCA_902762795.1 of Fibrobacter succinogenes. GTDB lineage: Bacteria > Fibrobacterota > Fibrobacteria > Fibrobacterales > Fibrobacteraceae > Fibrobacter > Fibrobacter succinogenes_E. Next base: position 11,326 of record CACWPM010000028.1, read on the forward strand.
GCTTAGTCGAGAATGACCGGTTTAGGTCAATAGTCTTTGGTCAATGCTCCTTAGTCTTATAATTGCAGCTTTGCTGCCTTTTTTAAACTAATAGCTAATGACTAACGACTAATAACTATTCTGCCCAAATCTTCAAAATGTCCTTGTACAAGTCCACGCGTCTGTCGCGGAAATGCGGCCACCAACGGCGATTTTCTTCGGTTTCGGCAAGGTCGAGCTCGACATAGCTTGCCCCCAAGAATTCCGGATCGCACTTTTGCAAGATGTATCCGTCCGGAGCTGCGACAAAGCTTGTGCCCCAGAAAGTGAGGTGCCCTTCGATGCCCGAGCGGTTTGCTGCAATAACAAACGTGCGGTTTGCAATCGCGTGACCGCGCATAACCGTCATCCAGCTATCCTGTTGGCGCGGGTAGATTTCCTTGGGCTCTGAATCCATCCAACCTATAGCGGTCGGATAAATTAATACGTCGGCGCCCTTGAGGCTCATGATACGGGCGGCTTCGGGGAACCACTGGTCCCAGCAAATGAGTACTCCCAAAGTGCCTGCGCTCGTCTTGATGGGTTCAAAGCCGGTGTCACCTGGAATAAAGTAATATTTTTCGTAGAAGGCGGGGTCATCGGGAATATGGCTCTTACGGTAAAGCCCTGCGATGCTTCCGTCGCGTTCGAACACGAATGCCGAGTTGTGGTAAATCCCGCGGGCGCGCTTTTCAAAGAACGGGAACACGACAACGGCGTTCAGTTCCTTTGCAATCGCTTGCCATTCAGCGACAATCGGATGGTCTTTTTCAATCGCGAGGTCGAAATAGTCTGCGTTTTCTTCGAACGGAAAATACGGTGTGTGGAATAGTTCCGGGAGGACGAGCAAATCGATGTCCTTGCCCTTGAGCTTGAGCGCTTCGTCCTTGTACCATTTGTTATTGGAATCGAAATCCCCGGTCCACTTGCCTTGCAACGTATATACTTTAATCTTGTTCATGTTCAATAATTTAGCAAAAACAAGCCTTACCTTCAATTTTTTGTAAGAACATTGTTTTGTTTGCGTAAAATCACACGGGTGGTGCTTTTGAGTGTTGTAAGTTTTCTATATTAACCCTTGAAAATTTTTAACAAGGATAGATAATGTCTCTTAAACTCATTTCCCGTGGTGCTGCAGCTGTGCTTCTTACTGCAGGTATCGCCTCTGCTCAGTTAATGAATTCGAAAAGTCTTGATGTCATCCGCGTCGAAAAGACTGGTATTTCTGCCGGCAAGATTGATAGCCTTGCAACGATGCTTGGTCAGCAACAGGCTCCTGGCCAGAAATTGACCGATGAAATGATGACTCAACTTCGCTATGCTGTTGTAGATAATCTTGTGGGTCAGGAACTTATCAAGCTCGAAGCTAAGAAAATGGGAATCAAGGTCGAACCGGCTAAGGTCGATAGCTTGACCACGCTCTTCAAGAAGCAGTTCCCGAGCGAAGACGCTTTCCAGAAAGAACTCAAGAAGTCCAACACGACGATGAAGCAGTTCAAGGAAAAGATTGAAGACCAGCTCAAGAGTGAAATCATTCTCGAAAAGAAGGTTCCGTATCCGTCTGCTCCTACCGAAAAGCAGCTTGAAGCTTTCTGGGAACTCAACAAGTCCAAGGTGGCTATCAACGATACGATTAGCGGTGCTCGCATTTTCATTTCTACCAAGGGCAAGAATGCTCAAGAAATCAGCGACGCCAAGGATATGTTGAAGGGTCTTGCAGCCCAGGTTCGTGCCAAAAAGGCTACGTTCGCTCAGCTTGCTGCCGTTTATAGTGATGACAAGGAAGCCAAGAAAACCGGCGGTATTATGAACAAGTTCCTTGCAAAGTCCAAGAGCGCTGCTTTTGCCAAGGCTGTTGGAAAAATCAAGGTCGGTGAAATTTCCGAAGTCATCACGGAAAATGACGGCGTTTCTATCTTCATGCTTACCGAAAAGAACGACGGCAAGTTTGAAAGCTATAAGCACCAGATTGACTATATCCTCCGCGTGCAGGCCGAACAGGAACGTCAGGCCAAGCTCAAGGCTTACCTCGACGACCTCGGCAAGACCTACAAGGTCCAGTACCTCGACAAGAAGTACGAACCGCCTCAGGCAATCGGCGCTAGCAAGTAATAGCACGAATTGTTTGTACGTGTCATTCTGAGCGAAGCGTAGCGAAGTCGAAGAATCCAGAGATTTTTTTGGATCCTTCGATTTCGAACCTACGGTTCTGCACTCAGGATGACACTTCTTTTTTAATTAGCTGATATTAGAGGTTTATATGGCATTCAACACAACTCACACCGGGCTTATCGAATTGCGCGCGCGTATTGATAAACTCTGGGGGTATCTTTGACTTAGAGGCAAAGACCGAAGAACTCTACGTCCTTGAAAAGGATTCTAGCGACCCGAACCTGTGGAACGATCAGGACAAGGCGCAGGCTATGATGAAGAAGATTGGGAACCTCAAGGGGCTTATTGACTCCTGGAAAGAAGTTTCCCAGACGTGCGATGACCTTGCGGAACTTTATGAAATGAGCAAGGATGAGGAATCGGCGGACCTCACGGCTACGCTTGAATCTGACATAGCGGATCTCAGAAGCCGCGTGGAAAAGATGGAGTTCAAGAAAATGCTGAACGGGCCGGATGACGCCTGTGCATGCCTCATGTCTATCCATCCGGGAGCTGGTGGCACGGAATCCCAGGACTGGGCACTCATGCTTTTCCGCATGTACACGCATTTCTTTGAACGCGAAAACATGGATTTTAAGGTGGTGGATTTCCAGGAAGCGGAAGACGCTGGCCTCAAGAGTGCCACGATTGAAGTCACTTGCGAAAACGCATACGGCTTGCTGCGTTCCGAAATTGGCGTTCACCGCTTGGTGCGTATCAGTCCGTTTGATGCCAACGCCCGCCGCCATACGAGCTTTACAGCCGTTTATTTGTACCCCGAACACGAAGATATCGAATTCGATTTGGACATGTCCGAAGTGCGCGTGGACACGTACCGCAGTAGCGGTGCCGGTGGCCAGTACATCAACAAGACGGATTCCGCCGTGCGTATGACCCACTTGCCCACAGGCATCATGGCGAGCTGCCAGACGGAACGCAGCCAAATCCAGAACCGTGAAACCTGCTATAAAATGCTCAAGACCATGGTCGCTGAACACTACCGCTTGGAAGAAGAAGCGAAGCGCGATGCCCGTATGGCCGAAAAGAAAAAGGTCGAATGGGGTAGCCAGATCCGCAGCTACGTGTTGCAGCCGTACCAGATGGTAAAGGATTTGCGTACTGGCGTGGAAACATCGGATACTGCGGGCGTACTCGACGGAAAAATCCGCCCGTTCATCGACGCTTATCTGCTAAGCACAAGCGAAGGGAATAAGCAGTAGGAAGCTAGAAGTAGGAAGTAGACGGTAGACAAATGCCTAGGGCGAGTGAAGCAGGATTGCTTGCAAGCCTATTTCCGAGCCTAGCATTTGGTGCTTGAGCAAAGCGAAAGCACAAAGTAGACAGTAGGAAGTGGCGGGCGTTGCCCGCCATTTTTGTGGTTATTGCTCCGGTGGCTAAATATATTTAGATCGCATAAAGAAACTGTCATCCTCGCGTAAGCGAGGATCCATACACTTCTAACTGCGATTACAAAACTTATGGATGGTTAAAGCCCTCCCGTTTGCCTCGGTTATGCCCGTCTCTATAGTATGCAGTAAACAGTGGTTAGAGTTGTAATAAGAAAGTTTATTTTATTGCAATTTCTGTTTACTAAACACTAATCACTAACCACAAAAAAAGAGAAGCTCTGTGGAGCTTCTCTTTTTGCTTTATGCAAATTGGCGCTCCCGGACTTAAGTCCGGGAAAACATGCCTAAATTACATTGCACCGCGTTCGAGCTTGATCGTGAAGTTCGTGATGTCGCAAACTTCGCTCGGACCCCAGTATTGGATCGGACCCGGGTAGGTGTAGGATTCAGTCTTAGCCCATTCGTCGCGGCGAGCGGCGAAGTACTTGAACGGAGCGCTCATCGGGCCATCGAGTTCAACGAGAGCCTTGCGGATAACCGGCTTGTCGGCACCGTGACGGCGTTCGATGTTCATCATCATGGTGATCGGAAGGCCGCCAGCGACCCAGTTTTCGATACCCTTGGTGACGTTGCGGACAGAGCTCATGTAGCCGTTCATGCCGTTGAGGGCGAGAACAGAGGCTGCAAAGCCGAGGCTGTAGCAGTAGTCGGCGTCGAAGTTGGACGGAGCTGCGCAACGGCCTTCGTAACCGAAGAAGTGGTTGAGAGCAGAGAACTTGCCCTTGAAGTCACCACGGTTCTTGAGTTCCTTCTTGACCATTTCGATGATGAGCTTTTCAGTTTCGATGAGGGAAACCTGAACGTTGCCATGGCTGTCGCGTTCGAGCATGAGCTGGGCCTGGATGCCAGCCGGGAGGCTCTTGAGGACTTCAGCGGATTCGGCGCTGACCCATGCGCAGAGCTTTTCGACCTTAGCAGCCGTGTCGAGACCTTCGACTTCGGCTTCGTGGTGGGCGAGGGCTTCAGAAAGTTCGGAAATAAGAACGCCAACGTCCGGGATGAATTCGAGGAGGCCTTCCGGAATGAGGGCGACACCGAAGTTCTTGCCCTGAGCTGCACGAGCGTAAACAACGTCAGCAACCTGCTTGATCACGTCCTTGAGCTTCATCTGCTTTGCCTTGACTTCTTCAGAGATAAGGCAGATGTTCGGGTGGGTCTGGAGAGCGGCTTCGAGAGCGATATGGGAAGCAGAGCGGCCCATGAGCTTGATGAAGTGCCAGTACTTCTGAGCGGAGTTAGCATCGCGCATGATGTTGCCGATGAGTTCAGAGTATGTCTTCACAGCGGTGTCGAAACCGAAAGAGGTTTCGATGAATTCGTTCTTCAAGTCACCGTCGATGGTCTTCGGGCAACCGCAAACGCAGGTCTTGACGCCCTTGGACTGGAAGTATTCACCGAGAACAGCTGCGTTCGTGTTGGAGTCGTCACCACCGATAATAACGATAGCGTCGAGGTCGAGCTTGTTAGCAACAGCGATGCACTTGTTGAACTGTTCTTCAGTTTCGAGCTTGGTACGGCCAGACTGGATCATGTCGAAGCCACCAGCGTTGCGGTAGGCGTCCATCTTGGCGTCGTCAATTTCAATGTACTTGCCGTTTTCGAGGCCGGAGGGGCCGCCAAGGAAACCGAAAAGGACGGAATCCTTGGAAACGGACTTGATGCCGTCGTAGATACCGGCGATAACGTTATGTCCACCCGGAGCCTGGCCACCAGAGAGAACCACGCCCATGCGGAGAGCCTTGCCAGCCTTGGCTTCGGCAGCTTCGAACTGAACAACCGGAAGACCGTAAGTGTTCGGGAAGAGTTCCTTGATCTTGGCCTGGTCGCTAACGGATTCCGTAGCTGCACCCTTGTTAATCTTCACGCTGAGGGCGCCGTTCTTGAGGGACACCGGGAGCTTCGGCTGATAGGCCTGACGGGCCTTGGTCAGTACAGAGAGATTTTCGGACATTGTTTATTCCTTTTGTTAATCCCGCAAAAAACGCGGGTTTTGGTTTAAAATTCCAGTGCAAATATAGTAATTATTCTTTTCAAAAATAAAAAGTACGTCATGCGGGCGGGGCCCCTCCCCGCACCATCCTCATCCTGGTGCAGGCGTCAACCTTGCTGCTCTACCATGACCATTCGGGTTTGATGCTTCGCGTCCGTGGCTGCATTCGGTCATGTGAGTCTGCATGCGGCTTCCCGTGACACTCGTTTTGCTCACTCTTGGTCGATTCATTCGTCTTTTAAAGTTTTGGCCGACACTTTTAATCTTACAACGGCATGTTCTGTATCCATTTGTATACATAGCCATGATGGATAAGGATAATTATAGGGGTCTTTTTTTACAAAATGTGATAAAAATCAAATTCTTGTATGTTTTTTTTAAACTTTTCTTTGAAAATTTTGTAAAAATTTCTATATATATGGTTGCGTAATAAAAATGTAATGATTCGTTTTATCGACTTTCATTGCGGGAAATCATAAAAAAGAAGGTGTGTATGAATGTTTTGATCTGGGGGTCCGATACAATTCTTGGTCATGGGCTTTTGTCCGTGCTCAAGGACATCAAGGATGGTGTTGTCAATGCTATCGGTAATATTGAAATTGGAGAAATCTTTACATGTGATTCGGAATCCGATAAGGATGTAATCGATGAAGCGTGTGCCAATGCAGATTTCGTGTTCAATATGTCTTACGGATTCAGGTCAGGCAAACTCATTGAGGGTTTGAACGTTCATAACAACACATGCCCAGTCCTTTTAAGTCATTCTGTGGGGGATGCTAGGCTGTTCCGCGAATATGCTCAAAATAAAAATGTACCTATTCTCGAGTGGGCGCCCAATTACGATATGGAACTTTTGAGCATCGAAGCACAAGTCTATGACATTATCGGTGCACTCCAATGCGCATAGGTTAAACGAAAGAACGCCCGCCTTAGCGGGCTATAGACGAAAAATATTAGGCGGCCTTTGGGCCGCCTGTTTTGTTATTCCAGCATTAGTTCATTCGGAATAGCTCCCTCCATGCAAAGGAGCCTTCTTTTTAAACCGATGCCAAGGGCGTAACCGCTTAGGCGACCTCGGCTGTCGATTACTCGGTGGCAGGGGATGACTACCTGTATAGGATTTCGGTGCAGTACGTTGCCAACGGCGCGAACGGCTTGCGGGTGTCTAACGGCATCGGCCACTTGTTTGTAAGTCCACGTTTTGCCATAAGGAATTTGGCGTGTGACTTCCAGAACTTTTTTCTGGAACTCGGTGCCGTAGATTTTTATGGGTATAGAAAACTCGCAGATTTTGCCTGCGAGGTACAAATTAAGTTCGTTCACCGCCTTGCGGTAGGCGTTGCGAACACTGCTATGCAATTCTGTTTCCATGTCGGGGCTTGCGTAGGCGCAAGCTTGCACGTTGCCCGGAGTCGCTTTTACTTCGTTTGAATTTTCCCGAAATTTTAGACCACAAAGTTTTGATCCTTCGAAGATAAAGGTCCATTCGCCCCAGACATTCCTGTGACTGATCTTTGTGAATTTCGGTCCATCAAATTTCATGCCATGCGGTAATACTCCTAGCGCAGTGGATATTCCTTGTATTCCTTCACGCCGAATTCTTCTTTGAGGAAGTCCCAGCGTACAAGGCGGTTTTTCCAGTAGTACTTGCGGTAGAGACGACGTGCCACGCGGCTTGTTAATTCGTACGGAATCGTGTGATGATCGTCGGCAACGCTTTCCATCGAGATGCGGAAGTCGAGTTCGCCGTTCACAACATCGACCGTTTCGCCAACCTGCACATCCGGGATGTGGCTCACGTCAACCATTGTCGCATCCATGCAGACGCGTCCAAGAATTGGGCAGAGCTGCCCGCGGATAAAAACAAACCCTTTGTTGTATTCGCCACGGAGGTAACCGTCACCGTAACCGATGGCGATGGTTGCGATGCGTGTGAGTTGTTGGGCCGCCCAGTAGCCACCGTAGCTGACCGTTTCGCCGGGCTTCACGTCGTGCACGTGGCGGATGGTCGATTTGATTTTCATGACAGGTTTGATCGGCCACGGAGAAGGGCTTGCACCCATGCAGTTGTAACCGTAAAGCGTAAGGCCCGGGCGAACCATGTCGAAATGGCTTTCGGGGTGAGTGAGCGTGCCTGCCGAACTGGAACAATGGCAGATGGTCGGGCGGAGTCCGTCGGCGTCGAGCACATCGACGAGTCGCGTAAAACGCTGGATTTGTATTTCTGTTTTCGGGTTGCCGGGCATATCGGCGGTCGCGAGATGCGTGAACATGCCTTCGAACTTGAGATGCTTGAGGGTGAGCGCTGTGCGGATGTTATTGAAATCTTCGGCGTCAAAACCATAACGGTTCATGCCTGTATCAATGGCGAGATGCGCTCTGCAAGTCGTTCCCGTTTCTCCAAGGAACTGGTCGAAGGCGACTGCCGTGCGGAGATCCGTGATCGCTGCGGTCAGCTGGAATTCGACAAAGTAGGCGAAGTCCGCGGGCGTGCATGGGCCAAGTACAAGTATGGGCAAGTCCATGCCGTATTGGCGAAGAATCATTCCTTCGCTGATGTGGGCGACTCCCAAATAGTCTGCACCGCCGAATTTGGCGGCGAAAGAGCAGGCGAGGCTTCCGTGGCCGTAAGAGTCTGCCTTGACGGGGAGTAAAATTTTGGTGGAAGCCGGAATCTGGCTTCTGATAAATCGGATGTTGTTGCAGAGAGCGTCTAGGTTGATTTCAATCCAGTTCGGGCGAGCAATTTTATTTAAGTCTGGAGGTGTTGCTAAAAGTTTCATGATAATGAAAATATAGGTAAGTCTTAAGAAAATAGGTCACAAGCTCCCTTTAAAAAGGGCTTGTTTTAGAGCTTTTTGTTGTAATTGCATACTTGAATGGATAAAATCTGCAGGAAAATATGTAATAAAAATATTTTGTATATAAATTAATTTTTCTTTACGTGCTTGGATGGAAACATTTGAATTTACAGTATGAAAATATCAAAAATGATTTTATGCTTAGTTTGTATGGTGTTCTTCAGGGATTTATATGCCGAAAGGTGTGCTTGGATATGGCCGGTATGTAACTAATGCAAACAAAAATTAGCTCTTTGATCATGTTTTTTATTGATTTATTCTAACATGGAATAAATTATACTGGCCTAATTTTTGTAAAAAACAAAAGTGCAGATAAAATAAAAAATTGCGTGCTTTCCCTAGTACTTATGGGAGTTGTCTTATTTTGTCGCTGTTTACATTTCGTCCTATGAAAAAATGTTTACTTTTTTGAGTTGTTTTTGCGAATTTTTTATTGGTACTTTATGGGTGTGCAAGGGTGTTATTCAAATGCTTGTTTGAATAAAAGAACTTGAGGATGAATAAAGTAATTCTCTGAAAGGATGGTTTTGAACTTCTGACATTGTTTGTAATTACGTGATGATTAGGCATAATGATTATGCATGATTGTGCGTGACGGCTTTGCGTAACAGTTCGCTTGAAGGGCTCGCCTAGAAAGTCCTGTTACTGAGTTTTTATTTGAAATAAATCGCTTCGGCTTCGAGGTGGTTAGAGGAATTTTGTCTAAAAAATAACCATAAATAATCCTAAATGGAGGATAAAATCATGAAAACGACAAATCAAAAACAGGATGCTTTCATTGCGTCTCTGATGCCAGATTCCGACAAGAGAATGGTGCGCATTGCCAGTGCATCGCTTGTTGTCGCTTTGATGCTTGGATTCTGGGCGTCTACGTATGAAGCGTTGATTGGTGAGGTCATGTTTGAACCAGCACCTGAAAGTCCAACAATCACAACAACAATGAAAATTGACGAACCTTTAAAGGAGGAAAAGAAAGTCGAAAAAAAACGTCCACCAAAGAATCAAAATGTCTATCGTAAGAAACCCGGTGGTGGTGGAAAACCTAAGGGAAAAGGCAATCCCAAAGCTGCTCTCGAACGTGGCGTGCTCAAAATCTTGACGGCGTTAAAAAACGATCCGTCGGCAAGTGCGTTTGACAATGTTAAGGTGACTCTCGCTAAAGACATTGACAAAGTTATCTCTCGCGTAAATGGCCTCAAGACTCATGGGACGGCAAAACTTGGCGAACGTCGCGGTCCTGTGAATGCCGGCTTTAATGACGGGTTAGCGTCTGGAGGAACGGGTGGAATTACCGATCTGTTTGGTGGCATGATGGGTGGTTCTGCTGGTCGCCTAGCAACATCGGGATTGAAGGGACATATTTCAACTCCCAAGCCAAACCAAATTGATATGGGATCTGGTGGTGGATCTCGTTCGGCGGCTGACATCATGAAAGTCGTGCGTCAGCGAACACCTGGGCTTCGCCATATTTACAATAAACACTTGAAAAAGAAACCCGGTTTCCAGGGCAAAGTAACATTGAAGTTCACGATAGCACCGGGTGGCGAAATCATCAGCATGGCTGTGGTGGGATCAACGACGGGATATCCTGAATTCGATATTGAAGTCAAAAAAGCCGTGAGTGGTTGGACTTTCGGCAAGGTTAAATCGGGAAATACGACCGTGACGATCCCATTTACCTTTACGGAGTAATTGAATGACAATTGGAGTAGAATAAAGACAAATAGATTTTTAAATTTAAGTCAGCGATTTTTATCGCTGACTTTCTGTGATTTTAATTTATGGGGTAAAGAATGAAGGATTCTCGCATTACGCAACTTGCAGAAAATTTGATTAACAACGCCATTGCTCTCAAGGCCGGCGAAAACATTTTAATTGAAACGACAGATACGCCCGATGAACTCTCGACTGAACTCATCAAGGCTGTTGCCAAAGTTGGCGGCAACGCGTTTGTCCATAATTTCAATAGCCGCGTGCGTCGCGAAATGATTCGCTCCGCGTCTGAAGAGCATTTGAAATTGTCTGCGGAACTTGCAATGAACGAAATGAAGCAGATGCAGGCTTATCTCTCTATCCGCGCGATGAACAATGCTATGGAAAATTGCGATATCGATGACAAGAAGATGCTTGCTTACAGGACCATCACGCAGGACGTGCTCAACTACCGTGTGAACAACACGCGCTGGTGCGTGCTCCGCTGGCCGAACCCGTCCATGGCGCAGGGCGCAAAGATGAGCACGGAAGCATTCGAAGACTTTTACTTCAAGGCTTGCCTTGCCGATTACCCGAAAATGCAGCGCGCTGCCCAGGCGTTGGTGGACCTCATGAACAAGACGGACAAGGTGCGTCTTGTGGCGCAGGGCACGGACATCACGTTCAGCATCAAGGACATTCCGGCAGTGCCGTGCTGCGGCAACATGAACATTCCCGATGGCGAAGTCTATACGGCGCCGGTGCAGGGGAGTATCGAAGGCGTCATCCACTACAACACGCCGACGCTTTACGAAGGCAAGCAGTTCAGCAATATCCGTCTTGTCTTCAAGCAGGGGAAAATTGTCGAAGCGACTTGTGAAACAGGCGACAACAAAAGCTTGAACGCCATTTTCGATACGGACGAGGGCGCGCGTTACGTGGGCGAGTTTGCTATCGGCTTCAACCCGTTCGTGCTTTCGCCAATGTGCGATATTTTGTTCGACGAAAAGATTGCTGGCAGTATCCACTTTACTCCGGGCATGTGCTACGAAGATGCGCCGAATGGCAACAAGTCCGCTATCCATTGGGACCTGGTGCTTATCATGCGTCCGGAATACGGCGGTGGCGAAATTTGGTTCGACGACAAGCTCATCCGCAAAGATGGACTTTTTGTGGTCGATGAACTCAAGTGCTTGAATCCGGATATGCTGGGATAGTTGTTGGTCGATAGTCTCTGGAGCATAGAATCGAGGCTGCGCCTAAATCGTTTTTGTAATAACTATTGACTAATAGCTAGAAATAATTATATTTTTCTCACACAAATCAAAAATTCTTATTACAAGGATCTATTATGAATCTAAAAACGATGTTTGGCATAGGTCTCGTAAGCATCGGAGTCGCTTTTGCCCAGGATGCATACGAATCTTACACGACAGCTCCGTCCATGAGCGAACAAGAACTCCAAAAGCAGGAGGAACAGGCTGCTTCCTCTGAAAAGCTCACGGCGCCCGTTCCGTTTGTCAAGCCGGATATTCCCAAGGAATCCAAGAGGTCTGCTTTCAACAGCATTCTGCATGGCAAGTCCTATAACAGAAATAGCAACATGGCCGCGGCGAACAACACAGAACTTTTGCTTACATATCCGAACTTGTTTGCGAACCGTAAGTTCTTCTATATTGAGCCGACCAACAAGATGAGCGTCCTCTCGCTCGGTTCTTTCTTTACGGCGTTCGATATTACCAAGGCTACGCATGACAATAGCCAACTGGGGCGCCTCACTCTCGGTTATGCAGCTCCTGGTTTCGGTGCTTATATCAGAGCCGGTTTAGGGGCTTCATGGTATGAAAACGATGATGTCGAAAGCGATACGACATATGGTGGTGACGATTGGGCCGCTGCTATTGCAAAGAGCTTCTTGGGCATGAATGTATCTGCTAGTGCTGACTGGGTAACTCATAAGAAGAAGGTTCATGTGGAACCGGCAGAAAAAAATGCTAAAGAAACAGAAGACCGTTTTGACAGCCTCACCTTGAGCCTCAACTTGACCAATGCGCCTACGGCAAAAAATTTCACTTGGACTCTTGGAGCTAGGTTTATAAGCTTCAATAGTGAAAAGAAAGTTGATGACGATGTTGTAGCTGATGATGATAATTTGGATTCCTTCTGGGAAATTGATCCGTATGTCCGTGGCGGTCTTGCTGTTCTTGAAAACGAAAATGCAAGAATCCTTTTCGGAGCGGCGGCAATTTTCGCTTACAGACATTATGATGATCCTGTCGATGCGTTTTCTTTTGCCACTATCATCCAGCCGAGCATGATGGGTGAAGTTTTCCTTGGTGAAAACAAGAACTTTATGTTCTACGGTGAAGCGGGTTATGACTGGGTTGCATTCCGTTACTACAAGCATGATGATCCCGATTTTTCTGTGAAGGGGTATAACATGAATACAGTGAATGCTTCTATCGGTTTCCGTTACCAGTACAAGGACTTCTTGTCTGTTGAACTCGGCCTTGGCGAAAAACTCTTCACTGGCCTTGGCAACTACTTCCAGGAAGACGGAACGTTCGTCGACTTCAGTGCGATGGTCCGCTTCTAGTTGGCGCTTAACAGTGTAAAAAGTAACGCCTCCCGGATGGGAGGCGTTCTTTGCTTGTAAGCGTTCCCCAGCCTTTGGCCGGAGCGCAATCGCTATTAGAGGCGTTCTGCAATCTGGACGGCGTTGAGAGCAGCACCCTTGCGGATCTGGTCGCCGACAATCCAGATGTTCATGCCGTTTTCGCAAGCGAGGTCCTTGCGGATACGACCAACGTAAACATCGTCCGTGCCCATGAGGTCGAGCGGCATCGGATAGACGTTGTTTGCCGGATCGTCGCAGAGCTGGAGGCCTTCGCCGTTCTTGATAGCATTGCGAACTTCTTCGACTGTGAGTGCGCGTTCCGTTTCGAAGCTGATGGCTTCGGAATGGCAGCGGAGTGCAGAAACGCGGACGCAAGTAGCAGCGCAGCGGACGTCGCTGTGCATGATCTTCTGCGTTTCGTTGAACATCTTCATTTCTTCCTTGGTGTAGCCGTTGTCGGTGAACACGTCGATGTGCGGAATGAGGTTGTAAGCGAGCTGGTGTGCAAACTTCTTCACGGTGACCGGCTTGCCTTCAACGATTTCCTGGTACTGCTGCTTGAGTTCGGCCATGCCCGTTGCACCGGCACCGCTTGCGCTCTGGTAAGAGGAAACGTGGATGGTCTTGATCTTGCTCAAGTCATTGATCGGCTTGAGAGCGACAACCATCATGATGGTCGTGCAGTTCGGGTTAGCGATGATGCCCTTGTGGAGCTTGATGTCTTCCGGGTTCACTTCCGGGACAACGAGCGGGACGTTCGGATCCATGCGGAAGAAGCTCGTGTTGTCGACGACTATTGCGCCTGCATCAACAGCGATAGGAGCGAATTCCTTGGAAACGCTTGCACCAGCAGAAGAGAGCACGAGGTCAACACCCTTGAAAGCGTCCTTGCAAGTGAGTTCAACTTTGAGCTTTTCGCCCTTGAAGCTGTATTCGCGGCCGACGCTGCGTTCGGAGGCGAGAAGCTTCAAGTTCTGAAGCGGAAAGTTACGTTGTTCAAGAATCTTGAGGAGTTCCTGACCTACTGCGCCGGTGGCGCCCATGATCGCTACGTTACGAATCATAGATTTAACCTTTATTTTTCTTATTGTTGAGGTTGATTGTTCGTTTTTAAATTTTCAATGAGTTTGTTAAACTTTTCGATATGCCTTTTTGCCATGTTCATCAAGTCTCTTGTTTGCGCATATTTCTTTATTTGCTCTTGCGGGTCTTCCAGAAGGCAGTAAGAATATAGCACATGCGATGCACTGCGAATGGTCTCGGATGCTTGCACCAGTTCCGAGTGGGCTTCGCGAGCTTCCATCGGATGGAATATTCCGATGGCCTTGCGGTTGAGAGAAGTTGCTTTGTTGTTGATGGCTAGTGCCTGCTGGCTCCTCTTTTCGCGTTCCATTTCGTTTGCGTTCGGTTCCATGGGTTCGAATGATGCCATGGAATACATGATGTCGTTCATTTTGTCAATGACCGATTCCGCTTTGTCCGCATACTTATCAAGACGGTCTATCACTTCTGGGGCAAGTTCGACATCTTCGTCAGTATTGCTTAGGTTAGACGAATTTTGACTGCTTTGTGGGCTTGTTTGCTCATCGAATCCCTTTTTTCCGTTATTTGTATTGTCGAAAGACGAAATATAGTCCTCGTATTTTTTATTGTGCATTACGAGGTCTGTTGGGGAATAAGAAGATGTGAGAACCAAGGTCGGGCGTTCAAAACAAGCTGTTCCGATGCATCCAATCAACATGCACATGGCAAAGAATAGAAATGATGTCCTTGCGGACCATTCTTCACTTTGGACTAGACAAAGAAGACTGAACAGAAAAAGCAAAAAGAACGACAGCAATATACCACCTTCGACATTTTGGACGATGATGGTGTTCTTTACGAAATAGAACAAGCAGTCTATTACAATCGTCAGGGTTGAAAGGATGGCTCCGACGACTTTCGTGTTACGCCCAGAATTGGTTGCTGTCGCGAATAACGTTACAAAAGAAATTCCCAACGGCAATGCATAGATGAGCGCTATTTCTGCAATTCCCTGATTCATTCGGAACGACTTGATTTAGAACGGCAAATCAACGTCTTCTTCCGCCATGCCGGCGTCATAGGACGGAGCGTTGTTCTGTTGCGGGTTGTTGAAACTGTTAGACTGGTAGCTGTTGACTTGGCTGTATCCGCCTGCGGAGGAAACGCCACCTTGGCCACGCGGAGTGAGAAGCTGGAATGTGTCCATGTTGATATCGGTGCTGTAGCGCTTCTGTCCGTTCTGGTCAGTCCAGCTGCGGTTTGTAAGTGTCCCTTCGACATAGAGGCTCATGCCTTTGCGGATACCAAGCTGTTCTACGATGTCTGCAATCTTTCCCCAGCCAACAATGTTGTGCCAGTCGGTCTGTTCCTTCTGTTCGCCATTGTTGTCACGGTAGCGGCGTGAAGTGGCGAGGGAAAAAGAAACACGCTTGCGACCTCCGTTGGGATTGACGCGAACTTCCGGGTCCTTGCCGATATTACCGATGAGCATAACCTTATTCAAATAAGCCATATAACTATCCTATTTTAATTTTTAGAAATTTCGAAAACAAAAATACAAAAAGAATTTTGACATTTTAGTGTCAAAAATTAAAAAAAATGGCGAAAACCCCTAGTTTTTGCCGATAGAACAAAAACCATGCGGTAGAAACCGCATGGCCTTTAAGATTAAGAGAATTACGGATAGAGTACGCCAAGATTAGTATTCGAAGTTCACTCGGTAACGCTTGTGTCCGTTAGGATGGACCTTCGCACCCTTGGCGTTCACGAGTTTGCGTTTTTCTTTCACGATTGTCGAAGTCGGGTGAAGCCCGCGAATGGCGCTTGTCTCGCTCGATGAGCTGGGCGGAACAATTTGTTCACTGCTGGAGGAGGCTACGCTGCTTGAAGAAGCTGGTGCGCTCGAAGAACTTTCCGGAAGCTGTTCGTTATCTTTCGGAACCTGGCCGTTAAAACCTTCCTGCCCCTTCTTGGTGAGGGCTATGATGGCCATTCCATCCTTGGTAAAGATGTTGTCTGGACTGATGTCTACGCGGTTGCCATCGAATGTCCAATCACCCTTGCTCCATCGGTTATTGTCGAATGTGTCGAAATCGTCTGTCCAAAGGAGCTTGAAATCGCTTCCGTTGTCGCCTTCGCCTGGTTTGTATTCATATACCTTGACCCAGTTGATGAACTGATAGACGGGCAGAATATTGTCGTTCCATGCGCCGACCCAGCCTGCATCTTCATGAGACCACAAGTTGAAACGGAGACCCTGCGGCTTTTTGCCGAGGTCCTCAACCTGGTTGTTGTCGCCCTGTCCCTTGACGGTCTTGCGGACAACTTTGCCGTCCAAAATCCATGCTACGTAATCTGGAGTCCATTCCATGCCATAGGTGTGGAATGACTGGTTTGAAGCCGGCGTGATGGAGTGATGTTTTTCGCTTGTTACCTTGCGGTCGGGCTGACCATTGCCAGGGCCAAAACCTGTAATGATGTTGGACTGGAAACTGTTGGGATTCTTGCCCAAAATTTCAATATCCACTTCGACCCAGGGCTCGTTACCGCCGAGATAAGAATCGTTGTGGTAAAGGAACATGGAACTCACGGTTCCTGAGCCGGCTGCCATCTGCATACGGGCTTCGAACTTGCCATACTTCCAAGTTTCGTTGGTATAAAGTTCGGCACCGCTGTAATCTTTAGCGCTAACGGCTGCAGTAAGGGCGGCTGCAACAATGGCGCTCTTGACTGCTGTTTTTTTGATATTCATTTAATCCTCCAAGAATTTGATGGACAAAACGGAATCCCATTACCGAATATAAAGATAAGCTTGTTGAATGCGATAACCAATAAAATAGAATACCTTAGATTTTTTACTGTATCAAGTGTATTTCTGAATGGCTTTTGCGTTGTTTGCTATAGAGATGCTCGTTAATCTTTGGGAATATTTTTATTATTTTAAAAGATAATAACGGAGGTATAAAAATGAAGGTCATCTTGTTTAACGGCAGCCGTCGTGAAAATGGTTGCACTTATACGGCTCTGAACATCGTCGCAAACCAGCTCAAGGCCGCTGGGATCGAAACGAAAATAGTGTTTGTCGGCGGGCGAGTGCTCAAGGGCGAGGTGAACGAAGTTGTCCACGAAGCCAAGGAACTTTTGGAAACGGCGGACGGCGTTGTTTACGGTTCTCCGGTTTATTACGCCTCTCCGAGTGGCGAAATGCTGATGTTCCTCGACCGGCTTTATGGTATTGCGGAGGCTAATCTTTTATTCAAGCCTGCTGCAAACGTAGTGTCTGCGCGTCGTGCAGGGACAACGGCTACTCTTGATGTGCTGAACAAGTATCCGGCTTTCGCACAACAGCCTATTGTTACGTCCCGCTACTGGAACATGGTTCACGGCTCGAATCCGGAAGATGTGCTGAAGGATGAAGAAGGCGTGCAGATTATGAAAGAACTGGGCCGCAATATGGCATGGCTCCTCAAGAGCATTGATGCGGGCAAGCAGGCGGGCGTGACGCAGCCTGACGCCAAGCAGAAAGTGTTTACCAATTTTATCCGCTAAGATTAACGACGAAAAAATTTCTATCTTTACGGTAGTCAGTTCGAGACCCATCCTGACTTTAAACAAAACTAGGAGACCTTATGAAAGACGCTTTGCTGGTCTTGTCCGGTGGAATGGACAGCGTGACCTTGCTCTACGACCGCGCCGCGGATATTGCGCTTGCCGTTTCGTTTGATTACGGCAGCAACCATAACGACAAAGAAATCCCTTTTGCGCGCATGCATTGCGAAAAGCTCGGGATTCCGCACATTACGATTCCGCTCAAGTTCATGCACGACTACTTTACGTCGTCGCTCCTTTCGGGTGCAGATGCCATCCCGGAAGGAACTTACGCAGACGAGAACATGAAATCGACGGTGGTGCCGTTCCGCAACGGCATTATGCTTTCTGTGGCAGCAGGGCTTGCCGAAAGCCGTGACCTCAAGCGCGTGATGATGGCGAACCACTTTGGCGACCATGCCATTTACCCGGACTGCCGCGAAGAATTCGTGAAGAACATGTCGGCGGCGATTTCGGCGGGCACGTACGCAAACGTCACGATTGATGCTCCGTACACGAATATTTCCAAGGCGGATATCGCTCGCAAGGGTAAATCTCTTGGCTTGGATTACAGCGAAACTTGGTCTTGCTACAAGGGTGGCAAAATCCATTGCGGCAAGTGCGCGACCTGCCTGGAACGCAAGGCGGCTCTCGCCGAAGCGGGCATCAACGACACGACGGAATACGAGGCGTAATATGTACAGAGTTATCAAGCGTATTGAAATTTCTGGGGCACACAAGCTCTCGCTCCCGTACGAAAGCAAGTGCCGCGGTCTGCATGGCCACAACTGGATTATCACGGTGTTCTGCCAGTCCGAAACTCTCGATGAAAACGGCATGGTGGTCGATTTCTCGCGCATCAAGGAAATTGTGAAGGGCAAGCTCGATCACCAGTTCTTGAACGATGTGGTGGACTTTAATCCGACGGCGGAAAACATGGCTCGTTGGATTTGCGAACAGGTGCCGCATTGCTACAAGGTGCAGGTCCAGGAAAGCGAAGGCAATACCGTCGAGTACGAAGTTTAATAATTTATCATAATAGATTGCTTCGCTACGCTCGCAATGACGATGTCGTCTTGCCGTCGTTTCCGAACGATGCGCAGAATGCTTCGCGGAGTTTATCCCGGACATTGTTCCGAGGCTCGCAATGACGATGTAAGCAAAGTAAACGTCATTGCGAGGCCCCGAAAGAGGCCGTGGCAATCTAAATTGCATTGTGAATATGAAAGTTTCCGAAATATTCAAGAGTATCGAGGGCGAAGGAATTCGCATGGGGCAGGCAGCGGTGTTCGTGCGTCTGCACGGCTGCAACTTGCGCTGTAGCTATTGTGATTCGATGTATGCGGTCGAAGGTTCCGATTTCAAACAAATGAGTGTGGAGGAGGTCTTTGCGACGGTTGATGCGTACCGTGGCGAATCCGGCGTCAAATGCGTCACGCTCACGGGTGGCGAACCGCTGATTCATGAAGGCGTGGGCGAGTTGCTTACAAAATTCAGCGATGCGGGGTTTGAAGTCAATGTCGAGACGAATGGCACCGTCCCTTGCAAATGGCGACTGCCCGGACTTTTCTACACGATGGACTGGAAATGCAAAAGCAGCGGCATGTCTGCGCGAATGAAAATGGAAAATATTGCGACGCTCGGCAATAACGATGTGCTCAAGTTCGTGGTCGGGAGTTTCGAAGACCTGCAAGAAACGGAAGATGTTGTTGCGCAACTCTCGCAGATTGTTGATCGTTCGCATCTTTCTCAGATGCAGGAAGCGCGCATCTTGTCTGTTGCATCCTCGTCAAGTACAATTACAAAAATGCCACGCATTTTTATTTCGCCGGTATGGGGCAAGCTCACCAACGAGCAAATTGTCGATTGGATGGTGGGGTGCAAGGTAATGACGCAAAACAACGCACGCTTTCAAGTGCAACTGCATAAAATTGTTTGGGACCCCGACATGCGCGGTGTGTAGCAACGGCGGGCCAAGCTCGCCGTTTCATAAGCTTGATGCACAAGTGTCGAAAAAATTCATTTAAGGAATTTTGTGGATTTTCATTAGTTTATATAAACGAAAAGACCTCTCTTTCGAGAGGTCTTTGTCGCGGGATAGACGAGGCTTGAACTCGCAACCTCCGGCGTGACAGGCCGGTGCTCTAACCAAAATTGAGCTACCACCCCAGTGGTTTGTTTTCGTTTGTTCTAGTCTTTCAACCGAACGACCCAAATATAAAAAGAATTATTTTGAATGTCAAGGGCTAGTTGTAAATTTTTTGATTTTTTTTGAAAAAAAATAGTGGAACGTTTTGAATTTTTAAAAATATCTATAGAAAGAATTATTCAGTCTAGTCAAAATAGGTTGTTCCTTATGGGCGATGTCTCTCGCTTAATCATAAATGCAATGTAAATTCTTTTCATGTGTAAAAAAACACGATTTTCACTATCTGTATATTTGTAACTTGTTATCCCACATATAGTTACAAATCCTAGTTTGCGAAAAACGCTTAAAAAAATGTAATTTACAATTGATTTTATTCAATACAGATGAGACGATTGTGTATGTTTTTTTGAAGTTTTTTCCAAATCAAACTAAGTTTTCATTATTATATTTCTCACACATCGTGGGCTAAGCAGGCCCTCAAGTTTTAACTTAAAGGACAAAAATGAAACGTCTCTCTCTCTTTGCTATGGCTATTTTGGTCTCCAGCTTCGTTGCTTGCAATCAGGCTTCCGCTGGCGGTTCGTTCAACCAGCAGGCTCGCCTCGATTCCCTCCAGAAAAAGGTTACAGAATTGGAATCTGACCTCAAGGCCGTAGCCTTTATCCTCGAAAAGGCTACTGGCAAGACTCTTGACGATGCCAAGAAGGAAATGGAAGAAGCCAACAAGATTTGGGATATTCCGGATGACGAAAGCCCGGTTTTCGGCAATTCCAAGAATCCGAAACTTACAATTGTCGAATTCACCGAATTCCAGTGCCCGTACTGCTCTCGTATCGCACCGGTGATGCAGGAGCTCAACAAGAAGTATCCGAACGAAATCAAGTTCGTCTACAAGCACTTCCCGCTTAGCTTCCACTCCAACGCCAAGGCTGCAGCCGCTTCTTCTATCGCTGCTCAGAAGCAGGGCAAGTTCTGGGAATACCGCTATGCTCTCGCTCCGCATTCCCGCGAACTCTCCGATTCCATCTATCTCGCTGTTGCTAAGGAAGTGGGACTCAACATCGAACAGTTCAAGAAGGACATGGTTCTCGATTCCGCTATGAACGCTCGCATCGACAAGGACTTCCAGTTGGGTGTCAAGGTCGGCGTTCAGGGCACCCCGAACTTCTACATCAACGGCAAGCGTCAGGATCGTTTCAGCCCGGATCTCGTCGAAAAGCTCTTGAAGGAAACTAAGTAATCACTTTTTCTGGCGTGCACGCAAAAAAATTGCGTGTGCGTTTTTCTTTTTAAGTTTTGTAATTTAAAAATCAAAAAAACAACAAAAGGATGCACATTATGATTAAGCAATCATTGAAAGTTGCCTCGCTCGCTGTCCTCGGCTTGAGCGTTACAGCTGCAATGGCTCAGCCGAAACGTCCGCATCTGGCTGTGTACAAGTTCTTCGATGAACAGTACCGTCCGGGTGGATACGATTACTCTTATGGCGGCAAGAGCAAGGGTGTCACAATTACCAAGGATGGCGGTTACAAGTCCAAGGCCGCCCTCAACATCAAGTTGGACCCGAAGGAATACTCCGGTGCGTCCATTTGCCTTTACAACGAATTCTTCGACTTGAACAAGTACATGCTTGATTCCAAGGTCGAATTCATGATCAAGGGCAAGAACGGTGGCGAAGCCGTGAAGGTCGGTCTCCTCGACGAAGAAGTTTCTGACGGCAAGAAGACTCAGGTCGTTCTTCCGATGAACAAGTACATCGAAGGCGGCGCCATAACGAAGGATTGGAAGAAGGTTTCCATTCCTCTCGTGGACTTCCCGGACCGTGGTCTCTACTGGGACAACACCCGCAAGTCCGAATTCCCGTCTCGTATCGACTGGGACAAGATTGCTGAAATCCGTTTCTCCATTGACAAGAGCGCTGCAAGCGAATTCGAAGTCTGGGTGGACAACATCGAAATCGTGAAGGGCAACAAGAAGGCTGCCCCGAAGAAGCAGATGGTCTACTGGGACGAAAACAACGATGTCATCGACGGTCCGAAGAATCCGGAAAAGCTCGATGGCAAGGCAAAGACTCTCGCAACGTTCTATGACAACCAGGTCAAGGGTTTCTCTTACAGCTACGGTGGTCTCACCGCTCAGCGTGAAGCTCAGTCCAAGACTCCGGGCAACAAGAACGTGCTTGCCATGTACATCGACAACAACGACTGGTCCGGTGTGACCTACTCTCTTGGTGAAGGCAAGTTCATCGACCTCTCCAAGGTGCGTAACAAGGGTGGTCTCTACTTCTGGATCAAGGGTAAGCTCGGCGGCGAAAAGCTCTATGTCGGTATCCTTGATAACCAGGGCAACGACGTGAAGAGCCAGACCAAGCTTGGCCTCAATGACTGGATCAAGGTCTCCAAGGACTGGCAGCTCGTCAAGATTCCTCTGAAGCGCTTCATGGACAAGGGCAAGGCTTGGGACGCTAACAAGCAGGCCGAAGTCGCGAAGGACGTGCAGTGGAACAAGATCCAGGAAATCCGTTTCTCTGTCGGTAAGGGCGAAAACCAGGGCGAACCGGGCAAGCCGGCTCCTGTGACTGTCTTTGTCGATCAGATTACGTTTACCGAAAACATTGACTGGGTTGACCCGGATCTCAAGTGGGATTCCTTCAAGTCCAACGCTCCGGATCTCGTCATTACGGACTTCGAAAGCAAGTTCGCTAAGGACAAGTGGGAACCTTCTACGGGTCCGAAGTCTCAGCTCAAGTTCAAGGTTGAAAACTGCCCCGAATTCAAGAGCAACTGCTTGAACATCGAACACTACCTCCTCGCCGACTGGGTCGATGTGGTGTTTGACATGAAGAAGACTGGCCGCCCGGCAACGGATCGCGACTGGACAAAGCACTGGGGCATCATGTTCGATGTCTATTCCGAAAAGGCTTGGCAGTCCATTACCGTCCAGGTGCAGGATGCAGGCAACGAAATCTTCGTTTCCAACGTCGGTGCTCCGAAGGGCAAGACGACCCTCCTCGTTCCGTTCCGCACCTTCGGCAAGTTCCCGTACTATCAGCCGCCTGAGGCTGTCGAAAACGGCATCTTTGACCTCAAGGGTGTAGTCAACCTCGACTTCAAGCCGAGTGGCGAAGGTACTGCCGGTGGCTTCAAGATTGATAACGTCCGCTTGACCAACCAGCGTGAAGTGAAGGCCAAGGAACGTCCGGCTGTCATCAAGGTCGTGGTGAAGGGCGAAAAGGATGTCCTCAACCCGAATATCTCTGGTGGCTTGTTCGGTATCAACGCTGCCCTCTGGGATGGCGACATGCTCGACAACAAGAACTTCAAGGTTCAGACTCGTGAATTTGCAAAGCGCATCAACCACGGCATTATCCGTTATCCGGGTGGTCTCCGTGCTGATGACGACCACTGGAAGGAAATCCTCGACAACCACGACTGGATGGTCGATACCGACGAATTCCTCGAATGGTTGAAGAAGACTGGCAGTAACGCTATGTTCACCGTGAACTTCGGTTCTGGCACGGAACAGGAAGCCGCAGCCTGGGTCAAGCACACGAACGTTGACAAGAAGGCCGGCATCCTCTACTGGGAAATCGGTAACGAAGTCTATGGTAACTGGCATCCGTACTACGAAAAGTATGGTAAGGATGGCGGTACCATCTATGGTAAGCGTGCTCGCAAGTTCATCGAAGCCATGAAGAAAGTGGATCCGTCCATCAAGGTGGCTGTGCTCGGTGTTCTCGAAGGCGACTGGAATGACAAGGTTCTCGCCGAAACGGGTGACATCGCTGATGGTCTCATTGTTCACCACTACCCGCAGCACTTCGGTGAAGAAAACGACTTCGCTTTGCTATCCGCTCCGCAGACGCTCACTGCTATCTACGAACGCTTGCACAAGGTCGTTGACAAGTGGACTTCCAAGTTCAACAAGGACAAGAAGATTGAACTCTGGCTCACCGAATGGAACTCTGTTGACTTCAACCCGGGCCCGCAGACTCTCTCTGTCGAAAACGGCTTGTTCGTCGCTGACTACCTCGGTATGCTCGCTACTGAAAACGTCGATAACGCTCAGTACTGGGACATCCACAACGACATCACTCCGGAAGGCGGTGACTACGGTTACTTGACCCGTTCCGGTGAAGACTGCATGAACTGCCCGCGTCCGAGCTACTGGGCTTTCCAGATGGCTTCCGACGCTCTCCGCGGCAAGCTCATGAAGACCACCATCAAGGGCGACGAAGACGCTCTCCTCACGGCCTACTGGACCGAGAACGGCAACAAGAAGCAGTTGCTCCTCGTGAACAAGAGCCCGTATAGCGACTTCGACATCAAGCTCGATATCCCGGGCTTCAAGGGCAAGGCCAGCGTCCAGACTCTCGACAAGAGTTCCGAAAAGCTCAAGGAAGGCTGGGCAAACGATCCGTCCAAGAAGGCTAAGACTGTCGATATCACGAAGGGTATCAAGGTCGGCAAGCGCACCCTTACTCTCATCACTTTGAACTAAGTGAATTAGGGTTCGTGAACTAGATTTTCGAAATCTTGAAAAGGACTCCGCCGAAAGGCGGAGTTCTTTTTTTGCGTAATCTTGGAAATGTGGATTTAGATGTGTGGCGGATGATGTGTGGAGAACTTTGTACGATGTGGTTTTTACGTACTTTGGAGTGAAAAAATCCGTGTGTAGTACGTAAATTGAAATTGCTTAATTTGTGTGTTACGTACATGAGGGTGGAAATCGTGGATTTAGTACGTAATTTTCACAATTTTATGTGTGAAAAAAGCGAAATTTCGGTCATTTATTGCTTTAAAGTCCTTTGAAAATCGATTTTGTGCATGTTTTTTTCGTTTTTTACGTACTAAGAGCTTCAAATTATGTTTCGCAGTACGTAAGCAATGAAACTTGAGCATTTTAAATTCCGTTTTTACGTACTAAGAGCTTCAAATTATGTTTCGCAGTACGTAAGCAATGAAACTTGAGCATTTTAAATTCCGTTTTTACGTACTTAGATGCATAAATTAAGTTTTTGAAGTACGTAAATGGAGTGGCTTACGCGTGTTTCCTTTATGTATATTAGCTATATGCGGGTTAATTTTGATCATATGATGGTTTCGATTGGTGTGCGCGTTTTTTCATCGAGCGCATTTCTTGTTTTGCTTTTGTTTGGCTCCTTGTTTGCTTCGGAAAAATCACTTGATGACGCATCTGAAAAAACAGCGGATAGCGTTCATCTACATGACGTGATGGATTTGTTCGTGCAGAACCCTCATATTGCAACCCCGCAGGATTCCTTGAAAGTGAAATCCGTAACGGGTTATGTCGATACGTCCGCACATTTTGATTGGCCGCTGGGCTTTGAAACCAGCTCGCAAAAAGAACGTAACGAGTCCAAACAATTCCGTGCAGCTATAGCGAAAGCTTTGGATGAAGAACGTTACGATGACTTGAAAATGATTATGAAGGATGTTGAAGCTTATGAA
Source organism: Fibrobacter succinogenes (assembly GCA_902762795.1). Taxonomy (GTDB): domain Bacteria; phylum Fibrobacterota; class Fibrobacteria; order Fibrobacterales; family Fibrobacteraceae; genus Fibrobacter; species Fibrobacter succinogenes_E. The sequence continues at coordinate 36,295 of CACWPM010000028.1, forward strand.
CGGACGGCTCAGATTTATCCTGTTTTTTATGCTAATGACAAGCTTGTCCTTCAATACTTTTTAAAGAATTTTGATTACCTGAGCCATGTGGATTCAATTAAAGTGGTACCGGAGTTCGGTTTTTACAATGACGAATTCCAAGGGATTCTGTACGGCAAACTGCGAAAACATATAGAGCTCGGGACGCTTGATTCTAATCTCAAAAAAGTAGAAAATGAAAGCGACCGCACATTCATTTATATTATTCTAAATAGCTTGTTTGTGCCCAAAGAACATGTTTCATCGATGATCGAAAAATACAAGTACCAATTGACCGATGAGCAACAACTGTTTTTCTTGGTCAAGCATTTTTGGCATAAAGAAGATTATGATTCAAAAAATTACGGGGCGTTTTCTTGGGGTGGGGCTGTTATAAAGTCTTTCGGTCGTTTGTCGGATAAAATCGGATTAAGCCCTGGAATGTATCTTGGCATTGACTTCGTTCGCAAGGATTTTCTGTACGAATGGTTTATGGATATCAACGGTTGCCAAAATAAGGAACAGGATTCCTTGCAGTTTTACGATATGCGGTGGGATTTTAATTTTGGCTACACGTTCTTAAAAAAAGATCATTTGAACTTGTTTGGCTATGTTACTGCGGGTTTTGGTCTGAATGGACTTAGCGCTCGAGGAAAAGATTCTAACGACAAGGCGAATAAGGATTTGCCAACTCAGTTCAGTTCGGCTTTTGGAACGGGGGTGATGGTGGATGTGTTCTTTACAGAAAAAGACCATGTACATCACGGACTTCGCTTTAGGACTGGTGTGAGGAGCCTTTTTTCGGGAGATGTCCTGAGAACGTCCGGTGTTAGGTTGTATGCATCTCTTGAATGGACGTTCCGGGAGTATACTAAAAAGCCTGTTGATTTTGACTTTTCGTTCAGAGAAAAGGGGGTGAAATGATGGTTCGTCGATTATTCCTGTTCCTTTTGGTCATGGCATCCCTTTCTTTTGCTGGGCGATATGTCACGTATAATATCGTTCTTTCCGATTCTTCTGTGGGTTTTTCTCAATCGCAGACGGTTGCGCAAAAACTGCAAACGGCCCCGGTTGCATATTACGGGAGCCTTATACAAAGAAAATATTTGCAGAAGGAATTTTATGAATTGGAGAATGCGGAATTCGAACAAAAATTTCCGCGTGTTTATGAGTCCTTTCTCGGTTGGTCCAACTATAAGCTGAAACGCCAGAATGAACTTTTGTCACGGGCTCCGGAACAATACCAGAAAATGTTTGAGCAACGCTATGCTTCGATGGGGGTAAAAGGCTTTTTCTTGATCCACGATGAAATCCGTGTAGATAAAGTCTATGACAAGGCAACCAAGACATGGGTAACGCCCAAGCCCGAAGACGCAAAGAAAGAACTGTTTTCCTTTGCGTATGTCGGGCCGGATATTTCCCAGGATTCTTCGTGGAAAATTTCCCAAAGAATGATGGTGCTTTTGCCCAAGTCCGAAGACAAGTTGAAGCCGGTCAAGAGAATTTTTTTCATGGACGGTTATTCAGAAGAGTGCTATTCCTTGATGGATACATCGATTCTTGAAAAAATTCATTACTTTCCGCATCGTTTGAAGTATGATGTGAAACCGACTGCCGCGATGTCAGCTCGTGAAAAAATGCAAGCTTTTGTTGAAACCGGCGATTACGCATCTGCGGGTGCTCTAGCGGAATCTGCGGATTTGTCGCCTCGTTCAAAAATTCTTATGAAAATTTTGAACCGCAATTATGGTTTCATCGTGAATAGCGATTCAATGGGGCGCTATCTCGATGAATATAACAGTTTCTTTTATTCCGATAGCTTGGACGAGACTTTAGATAAAGCGGTCGTGCGCGAATACACGGAGAATAAATATTGCAATTCCTTGCGAAACGTTCCAAATATCGATGAAAATGATGTTTGTAGAGTGGTTAGAAAGGTCGCTTTAAAAGAATTCCCGGAGCCGGTCGTTAATAGTGTGAGTCCTTTTAGATTCCATGCTTATGCCGATTTTGGGCGACCGTTCTTAGTCGGCGATTTCCCTGATTTTGATCCTGTGTTTTATTTAGGTTTTGGTTTTAATTTTTATTTAGGCGACTTGTTTGGCGGAATCGGGCTGAGCATCCGCAAATTGGACGCCAAGTGCGATTCCTGCGGCACGGGGGATTTTGGTGCGCATGTTGAGATTGGATATTTATGGTTGAAAAGGGATTATATTGAAAGCGGCGTTTGGGGAAATCTCGGATTCGCGGCGATCGAAATTCCACCGCAAAAAGGTGTCGCCGATTCGGAATACCAACATGAGCGCTATTTCCGTTATGGTTTTGGTGTTTACGTTGAGGCTCTTTTCCCGAAACTTGTCGGGAAACCTCTTAATAGCTTCTTTGAACGGGGAATAGGAAACCGTTTTGGCGTGCGTCTAAAGCTTGGTATGCAGAATATTAAAATTTCGGATATCGGTCATGCAAATGGACTTTCTCCGTTTGTTTCGCTTGGTTTTTCATGGCATTGCATGGGTGTGCGAAACTAGTGGGGATGGCAATCGATTCCAGATTGTCGAATGAGCCTGGCGTGTGTCAGGCATAAAAAAACACCATCTCGACGAGATGGTGTCTAGTGGATGATGCAGGGGTCGAACCTGCGACCCGCTGATTAAGAGTCAGCTGCTCTACCAACTGAGCTAATCATCCAAAATTCTAGGCCGCCTTTTGGCAATATGTTTTGCAAAAATCAAAAGTCGCAGTTTCAAAGTTCGTTAGCTTCCGCTTTCGCTTTCAAAAACGCTTAGCTTTGTCTGACGCTTTTGTATTTGCCGCACTTGACCTTTCGGTCTAATGCTTAGTGGATGATGCAGGGGTCGAACCTGCGACCCGCTGATTAAGAGTCAGCTGCTCTACCAACTGAGCTAATCATCCATAGTCGCTTAGGACGCGCTCAATTTTAGAAATAATGGACGCTATTGGCAAGGGGAATTGGTGATTTTTTTCAAAAAAAATACTAGTTGTTATTTCCAAGTTTCTCGTTACTGAAATTGTGTTTGGAGTTGCTAGAATACGTTGATATGAATTTTTCTAATATTCAGCAGCTGATAAAAGGCGAATAAGGCCTAGTTTTCGGCAACGGGTTTCTAAAATCTAAGATCTAAGTTCTATATTCTACTCCATGAGCCTTAATTCAAATCGTCTGGATAATTTTCTTTCGCACCTCGGGGTGGAAAGGAACCTTTCTCCAGTGACAATCCAGAGCTATCAGGAAGACTTGAGGCATTTTATCGCTTGGTTGGATGATAACGGGTTCGATTTGAAAGCATTGACGCCCGAAAAGCTGGATGATTTCTTGACGTTTACTGCGGGGCAGGTGGAGTATTCCCCGACTTCGGTGGCGAGGCATTTTTCGAGCTTGCGCGGGTTCCTCAAGTATATGCAGAACCAGGGGGAATACGACTATAGCACGGAATCGATGCTTGCAACGCCTAAACTTGGACATTATCTGCCGCTGTACCTGACACGTGAAGAAATCGATAGTGTTTTTGAAAGTGCCGCGAATGGCAAGAACCCTCTTCGCGATACGGCTCTAATCGAGTTGTTGTACAGTGGCGGACTTAGAATCTCGGAAGCGCTTGGTATCGGGCTTTCGCAAATTGACCTTGCAAACGAATGGCTCATGCCGATTGGCAAGGGCAACAAGCAACGCCTGGTGCCGCTCGGGAGCAAGGCGAAGGAAAATCTCCGCGCATGGATAGAAGAGGGCCGACCGCTTACGCACCCGTCAACCGATAGAATTATACTTAATTCATTCGGCAAACCCATGAGCCGCATGGGCGCTTGGAAAATCATCCAGACGCATACGGTGCACTTGAACAAACAAGTTTCGCCGCACACATTCCGCCATAGCTTTGCAACGCACTGCCTGGAAGCGGGCATGGACTTGCGTGTTTTGCAGGAGCTGCTTGGACATGCGGACATCAGCACCACGCAAATTTACACGCATATCGACAAAGAATTTATCAAGCAGGAACACCGTAGTTTCCACCCGAGGGAAACTGCACATGCAGGAAGGTGAAGAAACTATGTCTTGTATGGCAGTTGCTGTGAAATGCGAACTTTACGTTTTGTAAACTTTGTATATTTACATTATGCGTGTTTGTGTCGATTCTTTTTTTGCAATTTTATGCGTAATAGCGTTATTTTTTGTACCCGATTCTTATGCGGCAGGAAATATCGCGGAAAATGATACTGCATACCTTATCTCGAGCATGGACAATTATGAATTGAGTAGTGAAAATATTGACGCAGAGCATTTCCGATCACGGATGCAGTACATGCTCCAACATGGCAATATCGAAGACCTGAAAAGGTTTATAGACGATTCCGAGCGATATAATTGGAAATCATCCAGTCAATTTTTTGTTGGCTGTGAAAAAATTTTGATAAAATATATTTTGAAAGATTTCAATTTTCTCGGTAACGTTGATTCCATATCGCGCTATAATTACATGCATCCCGAAAAACAGGATTCCCTTTTTGAAATTGTTATTAATAAAATAAAACCAGAAATCCAATCTGGAGTACTGGAACAAACTCTTCAAGATATTCGAAACGAAAGCGACCGTACATTTATTCTTATCATACTTAACAGTTTCTTTCAAAGTCGAGAAAAAACTACGGACCTCATTGAACATAACAAGTTTAGACTCAAAAATCAACGCCAACTCGAATATCTTGTTTCCCAGTATTGGAGCAAGGAAAATGACGATCCAAGTCAAAAGCCTATAGGGAATATCGGTGTTTCGTACACATCGTTTATAGGAAATGTTTCGAATAAAGTTAATTCTAGTTTTGGCCTGCTTGGTGGAATAAGTTGGAATTTTAGTTTTTTAGATTATGAAACTTTGCTAAACATGAATCTCGGAAACTGCCGCGAATTTGATTCGCTTTATTTTTTCAATATGGGATTAAATCTTAATTTGGGTCATGTCTTCTGGAAAAATGAAAACATGATGTTTCGTAGCTTTCTTACGGCAGGCATAGAAGTAAATACATCCATTAAAAAAGACAATGATAAAAACAAGAAAAACGATTCGCCGCTTCAGGTATTCTTTGTATATGGGGGAGGTGTCGCTTTTGACATGTTTGTTTTTGAAAACGACAAGACCAAGTCTGGGATTCGTTTTCGAGCGGGAGCAAAGAACATCAATGCCGATAAAATCCTAAATGCTTCCGGTTTTCGCTTATACTTTTCTATTGAATTCATAATCACGTCAAACGAGAAAAAAATAGAATTTGATTATTCCGAAGTGGGGATGGATCGAAACCATACAGAAAATTTTTCTAAATTACACTGAAGGAAATCAATATGAAACATATCCTTGCTGTATTACTAGCCATATCGATTGCTTCTTCGGTCGCTTTTGCGGGCCCGCTGAGTCGCCCTTATTCTCATGACGCTCTGTTTGCAAATGCATCGATGGGGCTTGGCTATGCATCGTTTGAAAATGCAGATGGGGAAAGATCTTTGATCGCTGATGGATTCGGTGTAAAACTCCATAGCAAATTTGGATATTATGTTGTGCAGGATCTAGCGTTGCACGCGAATATAGGTTATGTGATGTATTCGAACTTCCGTGAAGCTCGTTATGAACGTCCAATTTATGTGGACTATGATTTCTATGTGGTTAGTTCTGTGTTTGTCGGTGCTGGCGCTACATATTATGTGCCGGAATGGAATAACGTATTTTTCAGTGGCGCTCTTGGCATAACGGGGTATAATCTCAATTGCCACAAATACTCTGGGAATACAGGGCTCAAGGCGTTTAGTTTCGATGTCGAAATAGGCAAGGACTGGTGGGTGGGCGAACACACCGCTATCGGATTGTCACTTGCTTTTAACTCCGGCGACTATTGGTCCGATAATGACGGGGTCTTTCGTTCTTCTTCTTTAATGCTGCTGTTTTCGGTGACTTTTAATTAAGTTTCTGTACTATTTTTCGACACTTCGCTATTTCATGGGATGAAAGGTCCTTGTCCTTGATAGTTCCTGCTTTTTGAATAACATTTGCAATTTTGAAACCGCTCCAACAGAGGATTTCCTTGAGGGCGCGGACTGTCCCCGCGGACTGCTTGAAAAGAATATTGAATGGCCAAGGTGTAGAACACGTGGTAACGATAATAGCTTTTTTTCCGCTTTGCAAAGGTTTGGGGTAACCGCTTTCTGAATGATCCATTAATCCGTAAACCCATCTATCAAATAACGTTTTTAGTTGGCCTGTCATATTTCCCCAATAGCATGGGGAACCGACAATCAATCCGTCGCTTTGTTGTACTAATCGTAATATCTGCTTGGCGTCGTCTTCCGGCATGACGCAATCATGCGTGTCGCGGCATTTCATGCAACCCACGCATGGGCGAAATTGCAATTTACAAATATCTATATAATGAACCCTGCTTCCGCAAGCCAAAAGTTCATTGCGCATAATGTGGAGCATTTGGCAAATGTTGCTGTTCGGGCGTGGACTTGCGTTTAAAATGACAAAAGTTCTCATCTTCACTCCTTTGTAAATTCATAAAAGATGCTAGATTGCCGTGCATCTGCGATGCTTGCAATGATTTTTTTCAATTATTAAACACTTAAGGGGGTGAAATTTGTTACCCTAAAATTTAAGACGATAAAAAATGTATATTGTGGAGGATGATTATAGAGAAACGCAAAGTTAAAAATAGTGTAGAACTGCGCCCAGAAACCAAGATGCGGATAGCAACGCTCTTTGGCATGTCTGCTGCACTTGTCATGTCGGCTTGTGCTACAACGCAACCTAAAGTAGAAGAAAAAACTCCCGAAATCAGTGAGAAAAAAATTGCAGAGCCAAGGGATGCGACAACGGATTCAACAACGGTTATTATCCCGAAAATTGAAACCGATTCTACTGCAATCCAAGATTCTGTAACAGCTCCCCTTGATTTTGATCCGGGCCCTTTAGGGGGAATTGTCGAAATGCATTATGACGAAGACATTTGATTTATGATGTCTATTGTTTTGAAGATTAAAATACATTAGAAAGTATCTACAAAAGAATGGTTTTGGTGAAAAAATCGAATACGCCAAATTGCACCCGTATATTATCAAGGAATATAAGGAAGGATTTCCGATAATTTATCTTTAGTAAATATCACTTTTAGAAACTTGTATATCCGATTTGCAGAAACCATTTCTTTTCGAGATCGTGGCTAAAGTTTTTCTCGAAACGAATCCCTCCATCCACAATTATTCGGCTAATATCATCATCTAGATAAATATTGACTCTGAGGCCTGAATCATCTTGGAAAGTAAAGCTTCCCCTGTGAAAACCCTTAGTAATAACCTCTGTTACAAATCGATGCTTGTTGATGAAGCCGAACCAGTCGTTCGGCAATACGGGAAAATAGAGTGAGCCATGCATTAGAAAAAACATGGTTCCAACGATGTAAAAATACCGTTCAATTATTATTTCGCTTTTTTTTGAATAAGATAAAGAAAAAGGGAGTGCAAGGAGTAAACTCGGTAATTGGAGCAATGATTCGTCGGATACGGTCTGGAAGCTATTCGTGGGTGCAATTTGAAAATGAAGAAAATCTATTCCCACTTGCAGCCCATAACTGTCAAAAGGATAGAAGGACATTCCAATGCTTAAATCACCTACAGGAGTAGTCCCTTTTAAGGATTGGGAATAACCTCCTGAGATATAGACCAGTTCACCAGAATACGATTCGCTTCGTTTACCACGAATATCGCAAAATGCCGATGTTGTCAAAAAAAGCAAAGCTATAATGAAAACTTTTTTCATATAAAATTCCAAAATCGCATTTTGAAAATAATATACAAAAACTCCCGGGCATCGCTGTCCGGGAGAATTTTTCAATGAGTGCGTAAACTGCGAACAACCTCACACTTCAAAGGCACGAAGTGCCGCGTTTCTCTCGTCTTTCGTCTGTAGGCCCGTAGGGCCGTTCTTTCGTCTTACTTGAACAGATTCTTCATCTTTTCGAGGAAGGATTCTTCTTGAGCGGTTTCCCTGTCATGACGGAGATCGGCGAGCTTCTGGTAGAGTTCCTTTTCTTCGCGGGAGATGTCCTTTGGAATGTCTACGCCAATTTGCACATAGAGGCTCCCGCGGGCGCCCTCTTTCTTGAGCGGGTAGAGCCCCTGGTCGCGCAAACGGAGAACGCTACCGGCCTGAGTGCCGGCTGCAATCTTGATCTGGATTTCGTCACCGCTGATGGTCGGGATGCGCTGCGTTCCGCCAAGCACCAGTTTGTGGACCGGCACCTTGACTTCGCAATGCAAGTCGTCGCCTTCACGGCTGAAGAAATCGTCCGGCTTTTCGGCAATCACCACAAGCAAATCGCCGCAAGCGCCACCGCGCGGACCGCAGTTGCCTTCGCCACGGAGGTTCAGGTACTGGCCTTCGCTCACACCTGCCGGAATCTTGATGGAGATTTCTTCGCTCTCCTGGATGCGTCCTTCGCCGTGACAGTGAGAGCACGGATTGGCAATCACCTCGCCTGTGCCGCCGCAAGTGGGGCAAGTGCTTTCGGAAACCATCTGGAAAAATCCGCCCGACACGCGACGCACGCGACCCGTACCGTGGCAGGTGCTACATTCCTTGACGTTCGTACCGCCCTTGCCGTTACATTCCGTACACGGCGTATAGCGTTTTAGACGAACCTTCTTGGTGCAGCCTTCGAAAATTTCCTTGTAGCTGAGCGCCACCTTGATCTGCAAGTCGTTACCGCGCGGAGGTCCCGCCTTGCGAGAACTTCTGCGGCCACCGCCACCGAAACCAAAACCGCCACCAAAGATATCGCCAAACTGGCTGAAGATGTCGTTGAGGTCGAATCCGGCGCCACCGAATCCGCCGCCGCCAAAACCGCCACCAGGAGCGTTGAAGCCGAACTGGTCGTAGTTCTTGCGCTTTTCAGGATTCGAGAGTACGTCGTAAGCTTCGGCAGCTTCCTTGAACTTTTCTTCAGCTTCCTTGTCGCCCGGGTTCTTGTCCGGATGGTACTTGATAGCAAGCTTCTTATAAGCGTGCTTGATTTCATCAGCACTTGCGTCCTTGCCGACGCCCAAAACTTCGTAATAATCTCGTTTTTCAGCCATTTTGCCCTCCGGGCAAATTAGACGAGAGATGAGAGACGAGAGACGAGAGATTAATCTCTTAAATTTTTTCTCTTAAATCTCTAAATACAGTCGTCATAACAAAAAATCTTCTTTTAAACAAAAAGGATTGCTCCCTAAATAGAGAGCTAATCCATTTGATAAACGAGAGTAAAAAGACGAAAGATTTATCCATAAGATTAAATTTCCAACTTAAGACCTCTTTCGTCTCTCGTCTGTAGGACCGAAGGTCCGTTCTCTCGTCTAACTAGTCAACCACTTCCGCGTCGACGACTTCCGGGCCATCGCCCTTCTTGTCGTTCTTCGGCTGTTCTGAAGCACCCGGCTGCGGACCCGGCTGAGCCTGGTTTGCACCGGCGGCCTGGGCCATGGAGCTGATCATGCCCTGGAGCTTGTCCATAGCGGCCTTGATCTCTTCCTTGGTGCCGTTGTCCTTCTTG
>CACWPM010000029.1 GCA_902762795.1 Fibrobacter succinogenes
CAAGCCAAGCAGATAAAGGCTTGCGGACGATTTCAGGTACCCAAATGTCATATAATCAAAAAGTACCTGTTTTCAGGTACCTTTTTGTCATATAGACCTAAAAAACACAAGAAAACAAAAGCAGAGATGAATTTATGCATAAATACGCCGTTCGTTTATGAAGGTAATATACAAAACAAGAAGTGGCTAAGAAATAATGGTTAGTGGTCAGTAGGCAATAGGAAGTGGTTAGTAAACAATGATTGGTCATTCTCCGAAGGAGACTCCTTTCAAGGCGAGCGTTTCGCCCATACATGTATGGGCATAACCGAGGCAAACAGGAGGGATTCAAGCCTATCCATACATCTTGTAATCGCTTTTAGAACAGTATGGATCCTCGCTTACGCGAGGATGACGTAGCAGTAACACAAGCCCATGCCCCCTAATCTTTCACACAGCGGACTGGCATGGCATAATTTTTATCTCGTTGTTTCAAACGTGCTCGAAGAACATTTTTAAATAGAATAAAACTTCCTTCTGCATAACTATCAGCATCACAATTAAAATCCATAAAATATGCGGAATCGCGACTTTCACTTTCTGTAGAACTCCAAAAATGGGCATTACCAGAACAAGTATTATTTCCTACAAAAATCCCATCATTAGACCTACTTCCGAGAGGAAGGACAGAGAACCCATAATCATCTCTACCATCAACAATTCTTCCACACAAAAAAGAATTGTCTTCAAACGTTCTATTTCTAGATTTAAGCAATGTATAAGCGTACTTTTCTCCGCCAGCAGATTTAATCAACGTTTCCCATTCCGCTTTTGACGGCAAATGAAAACCGGCAGGGCAAACATCTTTAGCAATAGCCCATGGATAAAAGCGACCGTATTTAGAACAATAATCAACGCTATCGAGATAACAAAAACTCCCCTGCACATCGTAATTCAAATTTCCCGCCATCCAAGTTTGCAAACCGATGGTGACCGTTCTATAAGTTTGTCCGTCACGAGAATCTATGACGCTATTCTTCACGACACTCGAAGGGTGAACAAAACCCGGCTTTGATTTTTCATCTTTGACGCAACGTACAGAATACCGGTTACGAGCATCATCTCTATTGATATGAGCATCCTCATCGTTATCCAAACTCACAGAATTCGTACCACCATGGTCATCAACACTCCAAAAAATTGCAACAGAATCCTCGAAATAAAATCCGCTTTCAAAAGACGAACGCCCCACAGGGATAGCAGAAAATCCATAATCATCTGAACCATTCTTTTCCCAACCCATCGTTGATTTGAGCATTTTTCCGGCAGATATTTTTCCACCCACCGCAGAAAATAAGACTTTCCATTCATATGTTGTTGGCAAGTGAAAACCTGCAGGGCAAACTCCTCGCACAGGGTAAACCCCAAGCGGTTTGCAAGTTGATTTATAACCGCACCCCTCGCCATTCACGCCAAAAACGCCAGCACTATCCATCGCCGCAGCCCAAGTATAAAATCGACCGTATTCAGCACACTTATCAGGATCATTGTTGAAACAGTAGCTATTGGCCGTTCCGTAATTCAAATTCTCGGCCATCCAAGTTTGCGAGCCGATTGTTACTGTATTGTATTTGCGTCCATCACGAGAATCAACAAGCGTACCCTTGATAACATCTGAAGACGGAACAACTTTTGCAACCTGCCTTTCGTCAAGAACGCAACGGACAGATAATCCCATATCCTTTGATTCTTTATACAAATTCACCTTATTATGGTAGTAACTCAAATTCACTGCATACGCATCTTTTTTATTTTTAAAAAGGGTATCGCTCCAAAAAATTGAATAAATTCCCTCAGCACTATAAACCCCATTATTACCATATCTAAAGCCAGCAGGGCGAATGGAAAATCCATAATCGTCCGTTCCATTGCCACCACCATACCATCCCGATCTTGATTTTAAAACCTTACCCACCAAGGACGAATCATTCACTCCATAAACAATCTCCGTACCACTAGGAGTAAGCACAATTTCATCATCTGGCCAACCCACATCATTAAACAAACTCCTCCATTCACCTATTCTCGGCAAATGTGACCCCGCAGGGCACGCATTCATCGCAGCCTCCCATGTATAAAGGCGACCGTACTTTTCACATTTATTAGAATCATCTCCATAGCAATAGCTCCTCAAAGTATCATAATTCAGATTTTCGGCCATCCAAGTATTCCAAGAAAAAGTCACTGTTTTGTATTTTCGGCCATCGCGTTTATCCGTAAGTATTCCTTCAAGGACATTCGAAGGAGGATAATTCACAGACGGGGACGAAGTTGCAGAAGAAGAGGATCCTTCATTTTTCATCGACGTTTTCAAATTTGACGAAGAATTTTGCTGTTCGAAAGATGGTTCATTTTTTACACAGCGAACCGAAAAACCACTCCCTTTATAATCACCCTCTAACCCCACATCATCTCTGTAATACGACAAAGTAACACTATAGGCATTATCTTTGTTTTTTTCTATAGAACTCCAAAAAGCGGCATATTCATTCTTTGCGAAAAAGTCATAAGGAATATTCCTATCAGTCCTATATTTATCATAATTAACGATAGGCACTCCATAAAGATATTCATCAAGGCGAATCGCTCCAGAGGGTAAAACCGAAAATCCATACTTATCTGTTCCTTGGCCGCCATAGTTCCAATCGAAAGTAGATTTTAGGACATTGCCTGCTACAGACATTCCGCCAACAGTTGCAAACAAAGTTTTCCATTCGGTAGTATCGGGCAAGTGCCAGCCCTCAGGGCATGCATCCTTTGCAGCGTTCCACATGTAAAGACGGCCATTTTTAGCACAGTTACTGACGTGGTCATCATAGCAGAAACTCGTACCCATCATAATAACAAAATCACAATCGTCACCACAATATTCATAGCCTTTTCTAATTTTTGCAGTTTCGTAATTTAGATTTTCCGCCATCCAAATTTGATGGCCTATTTTCACGGTCTTGTAAATTTGTCCGTCGCGAGGATCGACAAGCATTTCCGTAGACTCAGCTAGACACAGTCCGTCGCCAGCGGCACAGCTATCAGCTTTGACTTCATTACGAGAAGCACCACACGCAGCGAGAGTCACAAGCACGACGGCATAAAGAATAAGCATTATAATTCGTCTAGCCATATTTTCATTTCTTCGTCATTCAATGTAGGAGTATTCGCCGTCAAAGGGAGGTCGTAAAATTTAATTCCCGGTCGATCCAAGTCATTCATTTTTAAGGGACCCTCAGATTTTGAAGGAGTTCCCTTAACACAACGAACGGAAAAACCTTTATTTTTATTCCCCAAAAACAGCATCGCGACACTAGAAATATTCGCAAAACCCATGTATGGAATTTGGTTAGACTCGGTTTCTGTAGCACTCCATAAAAAAACATATTCAAATATTTTGTCGAAAGAACCGTCTTCGTTCATGACACCGGTGGGAAGTGCAGAAAAACCGTACATATCATCCGCAATATCGCACTGACGGCATTTTTTCCAGCCACCCTTAGACTTGAGCACTCCTCCCGCCAAAAATTGTCCACTTGCATTTTCTATCAACGAGACCAATTCATCATACGTCGGCAAATGCCAACCATCGGGGCACGTGTTCATCGCCGCATTCCAAGTATAAAGGCGGCCATATCTCATGCAATTGCTCGCGTTATTGTTATAGCAATAGCTACCGGCCATTTCGTAGTTCAAGTTTTTCGCCATCCAGACTTGATCGCCTATAGTCACTATCTTGTAAACTTGACCATCGCGGATGTCGCGGAAATATTCAATTTCATTATCAAGCGCCGCATACTGTTTAGGGACCGTTTCTACGAATTCTGCGGAATCCGCAACAATTTGAGCAGGTTTGCTAGATGTTTTGTACGATACATTTTTAGAAGTTCCACACGAAACTAGCGACGCCAGCACAAAAAGCCACAAGAAAACAAAACGACTATTCATAAGCATCTTCTTTGTATATGAAACTCAAAATACGTTTCTTGGAACACAAACACATCTATTTTTTCAAAAAAAAATCCACGAATGATTTACACCGTGGATATACGTATTTTTAAACATCTCTAAAAACTACCTTAATTAGAAGATTTCGAACTTCTACTAAGTTCTATGCCGTTCTTGCTCACCACCTTGATCAGGCCATAATTTGCAGCATAATAGAACCTCGCCATATCACATTTATTCGGGTCTGCACGCGTTCCATCGAATACTAAAACATCACGATAAAGAACACCAGCAACCTTAAAGGAATCCACCAAATCAAGCATATACCCTTTTTCCTTTATCGGAAATTCCGGATGATCGAAAGATATAGAAAAGTCCTTGCGAGATCCACACTGTAAAAGGAAGCCTCCCCCATCACTATTAGGACTTATTTCAAGCATCACGTGAATAGCCAAGGCTCTCGCATCGGCATGATAAATCAAAGTCCAGTTTGAATCGTCTTCAACCTTATTTTTATAAAGAGCATAATGATCGATAGGTTCCACGATATCAACAGAATCGTTTTTTAAGTAAATAACAGAATCTCCCACCGAAATATCATCGGCAAAGACAAAAGTTTTTATGTTGTCTGCGTAATAGGGAGCATTTTCAGAATCAGAGCACGCCACCAAAAGGAGGAGCACGAACAAACAAATTACTTTATTCATTTTAAATTTTCCTTAAGCGCAATAAAACTTCCATCTTCAAGCTCTATTTTTATTATACCCTTTTTTTCGAGATAATACATTTTAGCAGATGACGGGGCATCATTTTTCTTGACCCCTTGAACTCCATCGTAGGCATATTGTTTTTCTGTATGCCGAACGCCTTCAACCACAGCCACATTACGATACACATGCCCATTAACTTCTACAGAATCAACCAGTCGCGATTTTTCAGAAGATTTTTCTTCGAAATCCGACCGATTAAGAGAAAATCGATATTGTCCCATATAAACTTCAATACTCTGCGACCATCTATTATCCCCGTCCATTTCCAGATCAATGGACAGCATCGGGAATACAGCTTCTAGTCGGACACTACGCAAGCGGACTGCTGTAGTGGGCCCATTTTCGTTGCACGGAATATCCTTTTCCCTATTATAAAGTCCGCCGTCATCTGTACGATACGAAACATCGTCTTTAACAACAGCCAAATCAAAAGTATAGCCGTTAGAATGCGAAAAGTGCAGAGTGTCACCGTAATCGTATCCACCAAATTTTTTCTGGAAATCACAGAGAGGATCGATATCAGGAATGCATAAATCGCTAAAGACATCACCGCACCCGACAAAAGCGCCCACAAATAGCCCACACGCTATTAAATTGTTTTTTACAAGAGTACGAATCATATCCAACCTTAATACAAGTTTTTTTTAATATACAATTTTATACAACACGAGGAAACTTTTTTTTGCAAAAGAATCAATTTGACAAAACAATCATAATGCAAAAACAACCTTATTTAAACCAATGGATAAATTTTGCCAAACCGCTATACAAGAAGAATTCATCCTTCACACAGCGCACTGAATAGCGGCTGCTTTTATGTTCATCGTGCACGGAAAGATAATGTAAAGTACACTCATTTCCCGATGTGCAAATATCGCCACCGTGGCAATCTAGAGGAAAAAAGCAAGCCAATCCAAAGTTATACGATCTAGCACTATCTTTTTCCGAAGCACTCCAAAATTCTGCATCAAGTCCCAAAAAAGTAGCACTAGCAGGAACAGCCGAAAATCCAAATTTATCCGTACCGTTTCCGTGACCACTCCAACCTTTCGTAGATTTGAGAGCCTTGCTCGCAGAATCCTTCCCTCCGGCCGTATGAATCAACATGCTCCATTCAACCGAATCCGGCAAATGCCAGCCCGCCGGGCAAGCCGCAATAGCAGCATCCCATTTGTAAAACCGACCGAACTCAGTACAGTTGCTATCGGCATTCTGATAACAAGAACTACTATCCATTTTAAACTTCAAATTCTCGGCCATCCAAGTCTGCCATCCGATTTTCACAGTTTTGTAAGTTTCGCCATCACGAGAATCTGTAAATTCGCCTTTTGCAATAGAATATGACTTTTTTGCATTTTGTTCATTCAATTGTGTCAAAATGAGTTCGCGAGTTTTTCCAAAGTAACCAAATTTTCCCACTATTTTTTTATCATTATAATTTTGCATAAATGAATAAAAATTAGAACGAGACGAGTTTATCCTTTTACGAGCTTTACCTTTGACACAACGTACAGACAACTCCTCTTTTTTACCATTATCGTAATATGGGTCAGCATCGTCGTGGTCATAGAATAAACGCGTGGAATAAGCTTCATTTTCATTAGTCTCTGTAGAACTCCAAAAAGCAGACACTTTTAAATAAGGTTTATCCTTATAGGCGAACAAATACTCCTTTCGCAAGGCTGTTGGATATGCAGAAAAGCCATATTTATCAGAACCATCGCCAGCAGAGAAACAGTGATTATCGCGCATACGAGATCCATCTTTACACATCCATCCACTTTTCGATTTAAGCATCTTCCCCGCTATACCTTCCCCCACTGTTGATATCAAGGTATTCCAATCACTAGTATCAGGCAAATGCCAACCTGCAGGGCAAGCATTCTTTGCCAAATTCCAATTGTAGAGGCGACCATATTTACCGATACTATCGCGTCGATTATAGTACTGACGACTCCCCTTTATCTTGTATCTCAAATTTTCGGCCATCCAAGTCTGTTCGCCAATTTTTACAGTCTTGTACGTTTGTCCGTCACGAGAATCCCTAAAATTTCCTTTAGCGTTATAAACTTCAACATCCTTGAGACAACGAACAGAAGCACCTGTGATTGTGCCACTGTAAAAATCTACTTTATTGTTATTATAAGTTAAATAAATCATATCCTTTTCAAAAGTATCTGCATTCATAAAAAATAATGCATAACGATTTTTACCAACAAATCTCACTTTACTAGAGTCAATTTTTAATTTTCCTTTTGGGGTTCTACGATGCAGTTCAATTTTCCTTTTTGCTTTTTGGTGCCTAAGATACGATTCACCATCTATTTCCCTCAACAAATAACCGAGCCCCGCAGGAAGCACCGAAAATCCAAATTCATCTGTACCGTTTCCATCATCAAACCAACCCTCTGTAGATTTTATTTTTTTACCCACCGTAGAAGAATCATTCAAAACACTAAACAACTTTACCCATTCCCATTTAGCAGGCAAATGCCAACCAACAGGACACACTCCTTCCGAATTCACATACAAACGTCCATATTTCGTACAGTTGCTATCCACATTATCATAGCAAAAGCTATTTTCTGTTTTGTAATTCAGATTTTCAGCCATCCATGTCTGCGGACCTATTTTCACAGTCTTGTAAATTTGTCCGTCACGAGGGTCCGTCATAATTTCCTTCGTTATGGAATCCGTATTACGAGAATCATTTAAATTTGTTTTGACATCAATAGAATCTCCATCCTTCTTTATTTCCATATTTTTATCGTTTGCGACTTGACTTCCATCTATTTTTTCATCCTTAACACAACGAACCGAAAGTAAATCAAACAGAAGCCGCTTATGCCTTTTTCTTTCATATCTACGCAACATCCTATTTTCGCGTTCCTCCTGATCTATCACAGTAACAGGAAATAAACCGGCGGTATCGGTAAAATTCGATAAATTCATACTATACACGCTGGATTCAGAATACACCGTAGAACTCCAAAAAATACAAGCACCAACGTAATCTTTGCAATCCATATAATTACCCAAACCGTTCCAGCCGTCTGAAGATTTGAGAACTTGATCCACCCTTTTTTCTCCGCCGATTGAAGAAATCAAAGTTTTCCATTCAACCGAATCCGGTAAATGCCAACCCACAGGGCAAGCATTCATTGCAGCATGCCATTTATAAAGCCGGCTCGATATAAAGCAATCGTGATCTCCAGGACCAAAACAATAACTGTCGTCTGCACTGTAATTCAGATTTTCAGCCATCCAAGTCTGTTCGCCTATTTTCACAGTCTTGTAAATTTGGCCATCGCGAGGGTCTTTCATAAAACTTTTTTCCATCACGATATTTTCTCTTAATGTTCCGCCATCATCACATGCGACAAGAGATGCAAGCACAAGTAGGCAAACACAAGATAAAAGAGCAAAACGGTAGTTCATATAATTAGTTGAATGTGGCTAATAGCTGGAGAATTCTAAAAACCAAATTACAATTTCTTTGGCTTGCACACACGGCTTCTAAGTAAAAAAATAAAGCGTAAGCAATTCTTTGCAAACGCTATAATCATTTTTTTTGCAACTACACTAAATCGGCATCACGAGATTCTGAACCGGAAAGTGTTACATTCATCTAGAATTTCGTATCCACCGGATTGAAGTTGAATTTCACGCCCGAGCGGATCCAGGCATCGGAGCCATCTTCTTTTTTGTCATGAGCGAGATTACGATAAAGGCGAAAACCACCGCCCACGTAGAACTTGAACCAGTCCGTTACATCCCTTTGATAAAGGACATCAACGAGGAACTGTTTTTCAACGGTACCAGACAAAGTATTTTCCGATGCCAGAGCGACATTATAGTCCGTATAAAGTTCCTTATCGCCTTGACGGAGCCAAGCTAGCGTAAGCGATGTAGAATGGACATTCCATTTCCAGTTGAAGTCAAACCACAAGTCAAGTGCGTCACCGCCCCTGCGGTAACCGATGGGATAATCGACAAAGTAAGCATCCGCATAATCGCTGTCACCCTGTTCGCGATAATTACTGCGATAGTTGCGACGTCCCGTATATTTGAGGAGCGGAAGCCGGCTATTGTTTGCAGCTGGATCCGTTTTTACCACATCCAGGCGCCAAGAGAACGTGCCATACTTACGCGTTTCCAGTTCATGGTAGTAGCCCACCATATAGTTGATGATAGATCGATTCGTTCCCATTTTTTTGTCTTCGCCGACCGGACTTGCAATATCTTCCATATTAATTTGACTATAAAACTTTGCGCCGTTCGAAGTCTTGTAGCCGAATTCTACAGATGTCGCAGCAGAAGTGTACCCAGTCGCATAGTTATCATGCCAATACATAAACGGATTGAACGAACGAAATTCAAGAGACTTGCCGCCAATAACACTTTGTTCTACAGCATAAATCCAAAACTTTTTCGTTTCGATACCAAATCTATGGAACACTAAATTTTTCACGTTCTCTCTATAAACGCGATTGCGTTGGTTGCTCACCTGATTCCCGCGATCCGTACACTTTTGGGCGTAAGCTTCGGTCCCTTTTTCAGGGCAAACGGCGCCATGTTCATAATCAATCACATCGCCCATAAGCCATGCATTCAAGGAACTCAGCAAAAAATCATAGCGGAAAATTCCAATATTCAATTTCCAATGAATTCCATCGTGATAAGGTATGCCACCAAGGAAAATATCGTTCTTGGAAATTTTCAAACCTTCAGGGTCAAAACGGCCAAACTGCACAAAGCCCACGGAATTATCCCATTTGGCATAAGCGTTTATAGGCACGTTGATATCGAGTTCGCTCGGCTTGTAAGTAAAATTCGTCTTGAGTTCGCTATTGTACCAAGCTTCCAAATCCTTGCGCAATGGCAAATCCATCAAGAAATGGAAATTCTTGTAACCCGCACGGAAAGAAAGCGTAAAGAAAGGTTCAATGCGCTCTTCGTAATTGCGGGCAGTTTCAAGCGGAATTCGAAGCCCCCGCCAGTTGCTACCGTAATTTTCAGCAGTATCTACGGCAAACAACGGATCAGTCGGACCTCCATTAAACCCGATATTAAAGTCCGTTCCGATCTGGAAATAGCCCACTTGTTTCGCAGACGTTTCTGACGGATTTTCAACGGATGCAAAAACCGCAGCCGCTCCCAGGCATGCAAAAAACAAAATACGAGATATCATAAGATAAATGTATTAAAAAGGCGATCCCGGCAACCCGGAAATTGTCCCAGGCAGGCTCTATAAGGCATGAGAAACAAGACAAAGAAACATCCGCTCAAGTCGGGCATGACAACTACAATGAGTCGAGCGGAACAAAGCACTCTTGTATTGCGCGCGAAAAACGAGAGCAGAGCGGTATCAACAGAGCCACGGTGCACATCCGTGAGCCATAAGCGGCACGGCGTAAGCGTGCCGTGTTGGCGAGAGCGGAGCGCCGACGGAGTTTTTCTATTAAATCAAAGCGAAGCGGGTACTCTCTGTGAGCCGGAATGACCAAGCGCAAGCTGGTCATGAAGGCGAGAGCGGAGCGCCGACGGAGCTTTTCTATTAAATCAAAGCGAAGCGGGTACTCTGTGAGCCGGAATGACCAAGCGCAAGCTGGTCATGAAGGCGACCTTTGACCACTTAGTGCTTTAGCACTTATGTGGGCATGGCCACCTTTAGGTGGTAGCGAGGCGATGACGGAGTCTCGTTTTGCACAAGAGCCGAACGGACATGCCGTGAGCCATAAGCGGCACGGCGTAAGCGTGCCGTGTTGGCGAGAGCGGAGCGCCGACGGAGCTTTTCTATTAAATCAAAGCGGAGCGGACACGATAAGGACCACCCAGGCAGGGAGACCCGGGTGATCCCTTGTGTTGTGGTAGGTGCGCACTCACGCACCCGTGTGTGTGTGTTCTTTCTCGAAGGCGCACTCGAAAACATTCGAACGCACCAGGTCGAATTTTTGCATTGGAATGTACGCTAATCGTTATTCACGATTAGAACAAGTCAGAATTCATGCGCATGAAGGCCGGCAAGTCATAATCGACGTTGCTTTCCTTGAGAGCATCTTCAGGAGCCTTCTGGTTACGCATAAAGGCAGGCGTGCCATAATCAACGGCGCTCACCTGTTCGGTAGCCGAACGAGATTCCTGCTTACCGAAAGAGCTTGCATAGTTACCGCTAGAAAGAGGATCCGCTTCTGCAACACCCGGCATTTCTTCAGTTTCACGAAGAGTTGCCGTCGCAACAGCTTCTTCGGCATAACCAGTCTTGGCATCAAAATTCGGAGAGGCAAAAGAAGATGCCGGAGCGAACATGGCGGCAGCTGCATTCACCGGAGCAGCCGGGCGGGCTGCACTGGCATAAGAACTCTGCGGAACAGATGCGTAAGACGGAGCTGCAGAGACAACGCGCTGTGTAACAGCCGGAGCCATAACAGTCGGAGCGGCAGTCATAGCGGCGGTCGGCATTGCTGCCGTTGGCATAGCTGCCGTGGCACGACCTGCGAGAGCAACGAAGTTCGTCGTCGGACGCGGCGTTGCCGCCTGAACCGGAGCAGCTGCGGGTTGATAAGCCGGGGCCTGGAAACCTTGTGCCTGCTGGTATGCAGCGGTACCAACGCCAGCGTAATTCACGGCAGCAGCATTGTTCGTGCCACCGCAACCCGTTGCGATAATGGTGATGCAAACCTTGTCACCAAGTTCCGGAAGAGTGATATCACCAACGATGATGTTCGGGTTGCCATCTTCGCCCACAGCGTCGTAAATATGTTCCATTGCTTCGTTATGTTCGAGCAAGGAGTAGTTTTCACCGTGAGAAACGTTGATGAGCACACCAGAAGCACCCTGGATATCGATATCTTCGAGGAGCGGAGAAGAAAGCGCTGCATCGGCAGCGGCAACACCGCGACCTTCGCCTTCAGCCGTACCCGTACCCATGAGAGCAGAACCACCCTTGAGCATGACCTTGCGGATATCGGCAAAGTCAACATGCACAAGACCATGACGGAACATGATGCTGCAAATGCTCTGCACCGCATTGCCGAGAATTTCGTCAGCCATTTTGAAGGCTTCGTCAACAGTAGCACTCTTGTTCGTGTTCTGGATGAGGTTCAAGAGCTTCTTGTTTTCGATGACGATAATCGTATCGGCAGCTTCGCGAAGAGCGCGGACACCGCTCTGGGCCAAGGAATTACGGACATTACCTTCGAAACGGAACGGCTTTGTCACGACAGCAACCGTAAGGATTCCAAGTTCACGAGCAACAGTAGCGACAATCGGAGCAGCACCCGTTCCGGTACCACCGCCCATGCCCGCCGTCACAAACACGAGATCGGCGCCCACCATGGCTCTCTTCAGATCATCGATATTTTCTTCGACAGCCTTGCGACCCATTTCCGGATCCATGCCTGCACCGAGATTTCTCGTGCTCTTTTCGCCGATGAGAATCTTGTGGTCAGCGAGGCTTTGGTCGAGCGCCATGGAATCGGTATTGATAGCGTAGTATTCTACACCTTCAATATTCATCTGTTTCATGCGGTTCACTGTGTTGCCGCCGGCACCGCCGACACCGAACACCTTCACCTTAGCGTTTCTGGATGGGGATTCATCTCCTGTAATGCGAGATGTCGCCTCGAAGTTGATATTTGCAAAGTCACTCATAGTTTATCTCCCTGATTTGAGTGGTTTATGTTGTTAAAAATAAGTCTTAAAGATGTCGCGAATGCGCTGCATACCCTTCTTCACGGTAACGAGCAACTGGGTATCCGTGTCACGCTGTTTTCTTTCGCGATGTTTCTTGTTTGCGTAATACAAGAGGCCAATGCCCGTAGCATAAGACGGATTCTGGAACGCTTCCTGAATACCGCTCATGCCTCTCGGCTTACCGATATGGACTGGCTTCTTAAATACTTTAGCAGCAATTTCTTCAATGCCGGTAAGGTTGCAGCAACCACCCGTAAGCACAATACCGCCATCAATAACGGTATCCAAGTGGTGCTTTTCCAAGTCCTTGGCCAACAGCTTGAAAATTTCAGCTACACGCGCAGTAATAATTTGTGCCAAAAGTTTACGCGAACAAAGAACCTCTCCGCGGTCGCCCACACCTGGGACCGGGAAAGTTTCATCTTCAATCAAATTGTTGAGCGAGCAGGTGCCGTACTTTTTCTTGAGTTCTTCGGCCTTTGTAAGCGAGACCGGAACTTTAAGGCACTTGCTAATGTCACTTGTAATAATGTTTCCCGCCATGTCAAGAGAGGCCGTGTAACGCACGGAATCCTTCACGAAAACGGCCACATCGGCAGATCCTGCACCAATGTCAATGAGCGCGACACCTAGTTCTCGTTCATCATTCGAGAGCACGGCTGATGCAGCGGCGAGCGGTTCAAGTACAAAACCCGCAACGTTGAGACCCGCTCGGTTCACGCATTTCGCAATGTCTTGGAGAGCATTCGGACGGGAAGTCACCACCTGAACTTCAACTCCCAAACGGCGTCCTGAATAACCTTTAGGATTGCGAATACCCGTTCTATCGTCCAGCGTATATTCACCCGGAAAGATGTGGATAATTTCTCCAGCCTTGTCCGGAAGCGTACTTGCAAGTCTTTGGACATTGACGATATCCTCGTCTCGCACTTCATTGGTCGGAAGTGAAACAAGACCCTTGTAGCTGTAAGACGATACATGCTTACCAGCAATGCCAACATAGACATCGCGCACATCAACGCCAGCCGATGATTCAAGCATGTGGACGGCCTTCTGCAACGTTTCGACGACAGTATCATATTCATCGGACGATTCCAGTGGAAAGTCACCACATTCCACGACTCGGACGGATTCACCTTCCGAGATGCCGACAAACAAATTCACTTTCGAAGCGCCAATATCGAGCCCGAAAATGTAGTCTTCTTTTTTGACCATTTGTTTATTGTCATCCATTGATACACCTCTTATCGATGTTTTTTATATACGCAAATCCATGAAATCTCATATCTACCTCGCTAGCACAAAGGAGGTCTCTTCTAAAGCCCTTTCCGATAGCCTCGTACAAAGTAAATAATTCCTTATTCCAATTTACTTCTGGAAACATCACTCTAAATCCAGCATCCTTGAAGAACACTTCAAAAGCCTTATCCTGTTCGGACCATCCCACTTGCGACACACGGTCGTAAAGAGGCTTGTCTTCTTTGCGCATGGCAAACAAGAACTGAGCGACCTGCTTTACTTTACCTATAGATTCTTTATCGAGTATTGGCAGGTGGAGCGCCGTCATCATCGACATCGGGAGCGAAAGTCCTCTTTCGGAATAAACCGTTCCCTTGCCATCTTCAAGTACAGACAAAATCGGGGACGCTTCTTGAAGTTTGATGTAAAGCGAAGAAGGGAACTTGCTTTCCACTTCGGCGGAATGGATAAGCGGAATCTGCAAAAGAGATTTCTTGACAGAATCGGCATCCAGTTCCGACATAAGCATTCCCG
The DNA here is from genome assembly GCA_902762795.1 of Fibrobacter succinogenes. Taxonomy (GTDB): domain Bacteria; phylum Fibrobacterota; class Fibrobacteria; order Fibrobacterales; family Fibrobacteraceae; genus Fibrobacter; species Fibrobacter succinogenes_E. Next base: position 14,214 of record CACWPM010000029.1, read on the forward strand.
TTTCCACTTGGGCGCTCTGCACCACATCTTCCCACGAAAGCATACGGTTACCTTCGATTTCAATATACTGCAAATGCCTAAGTTCAAGCGGATTGATCTGGTGTAAATAGAAACGACTCTGCCACAAGGCGACGGTAGCCACAACAATGAGCAGTGTTAAAATCCAGCCCTTGCGCTTGTACCAACGAACAGCCGTACCGACGCGCATCCGTCTCTTACGGGCACGCTTACGTCTACGCTTGCGTTCATTGTATCCGATCCGTCGACCGAACATGTTCGTTTCATCTAATCTCAAAGACTCTTCTCCAAAATCGTTTGACCAAGCTTCCAGATATTACCGGCTCCCATCAAGACAATCACGTCATTCGGCTTGAGCAAATCCTTGCATACTGGAATCAAGTTGTTCACGTCACCGATAAAACGAGCATCGCGGTGTCCACGGTCGGCAGCGCTGTTCGATACCATCGCACCCGTGACGCCTTCAATCGGCTTCTCGCGGGACGGATAGATATCGGTCACCAAAAGCACATCGCAGTTCGAGAACGCACTGCCAAAAGCTTCGTGCTGGTCACGAGTGCGAGTAAACAAGTGCGGTTGGAAAGCGACAATAATACGCTTGTCCGGGAACGCTTCGCGGAAACCGAGAAGTGTTGCAGTCGCTTCGGTCGGATGGTGCGCATAGTCGTCGAAGACCATGACGCCATTCTTTTCACCGATAAACTCAAAACGACGTTTCACGCCTTCGAAAGCAGCCACGGCCTTGCGGGCAACTTCAATCGAAATTCCTTCTTCGACAGCGAGCGCTACAGCAGCAGTCGCGTTCAACACATTGTGACGGCCAGGAATCTGGAGTTTGAATTCGCCAAGACTCTTGCCATCGCAAAGAATTTCGAATTTCGGGTATCCCTTCACAAACGCAAGATTTTCAATGCGGTACTTCGCCTGGCGCGTAAAGCCATATGTAATCACGGGTTTCTTCAAATGAGACAAGATCTGCTGCACGTTCGGATCGTCAAGGCAGACAATCACCTGGCCGTAGAACGGAATCTTGTTTGCAAACTGCGTGAACGCATCCTTGATGGCATCGATATTTTCGTAAGTATCGAGGTGGTCGGCATCGATGTTCGTGATGATTGCCGAAGACGGCATCATCGAAAGGAAACTGCGGTCAAATTCGTCACTTTCGGCAATGAGGTAATCGCCATGTCCCACCTTGGCGCCACTGCACTTGCCCTTCACAATACCGCCCACGATAATCGTCGGATCAAGGCCAGCTTCTTCCCAGATGGCGCCAACGATAGATGTCGTCGTGGTCTTTCCGTGCGTACCGGCAATGGAGAGCGTGTACTTGAGACGCATCAATTCACCAAGCATTTCGGCACGGCGAATCACCGGAATACGGCGGTTGCGAGCCTCGACAAGTTCCGGATTGTCATACGGAATAGCAGAAGAATAAACGACCAGGTCGGCATCGATAACATTCTTCGCTTCGTGCTTCGGGTCAATGCGAATTCCGAGGCCTTTCAAGTAATCGATGACAGCGCCCTCGCCCATATCGGACCCCGTCACCACAAAGCCGTTCTCGTGAAGCACTTCGGCAATACCGGACATACCGGCGCCACCGATACCCACAAAATGCAGGCGACGAACACGTTTACAATCATTAATCTGCATTACGATCTCTCCATATCCAGAATTATTTTCGCAATCTGGTCTGCGGCATCGGGCATACCAAGCGTTGCAGCGGCTTCGCCCATCTGCTTCAAGCGCTCCGAATCATAAAGGAGTGCTTCAACTTTATTCCAAAGATCATTCGGTTCATCATCCAGTTCCACGAGCGCAGCGCCTGCTTTTTCTACAACACGTGCATTATGTTCCTGATGGTTTGCAGTCGCATGCGGGTACGGGAGCAAAATGGACGGCTTGCCAAAGGCAAGGATTTCTGCAAGTCCCGATGCTCCGGCACGGCTAATAATCAAGTCGGCATGTTTCATGTACGCATAGATGTTGTCCAAGAAGCCACGGACGGCGACATTCGGCAAAATACCAAGTCGTTCATTGATACTGTCGACATTCTTTGCACCCACCTGCCACACAACGCTAATATCTTCATGAGCGGCAATGCGATCAATGCTTTCTTCAATTTTATTGTTAATACCGGTAGCACCTTGGGAACCACCGACAATGAAAACAGCCTTGCGACCTTCACGGAACTCAATCGGGCGTTCCAGAGAATCCGCTGCAGGCAAGTCACGAATTGGGTTACCAAGAATACGAGTCTTTTCAATCGGAAAACCCTTCATCGCTTCTTCGGAAGTGACAAAAACCGTCTTTGCATAACGGGCGCCAACCTTATTCGCAACACCCGCGACAGCATTCTGTTCCTGCAAATATACCGGAATACCCATAGAGCCCGCGGCAAGCACGATCGGGAGCGAGACATAGCCGCCCGTCGCAATTACCACATCCGGAGCAACTTTCTTCACAACGCTCTTCGCACGAACATAGGCCTTGGTCAAATTGAAAGGCAAGGCTAAATTTTTTAGAAATGGGCCACGGTGCAGAGGAACCGCAGAAATATATTCATACGGCCAGTTCTTTGCCACAAGGCGTTCTTCCATAGAATCCTTACGGCCCGCAAACGTAATCTGAGTGACACCCATTTTCTTTAAGCTCTCGGCAATAGCCACTGCCGGGAAAATATGACCTCCAGTGCCACCACAAACAAAGAGGAACTTTTTCATATAGAACTCCTTCTTGTCCTAAAATTCATAAACGAGCTAGCATCGAACGAAACCGTATTGGTTATATAAGGTTCACGAATACTCTTTCCACTCGTCGGTCGAGAAATATTCAACAAAATCCCAATAAACGCCGCCGTACACATCAAATTCGTTCCACCATAGCTAATGAATGGAAGCGGCTGTCCCGTTGCCGGAATAAGCCTGACGCAAACACAAACATGAATGACGAAATTCATGAAAATCGAAGTCGTAAGAGCCACAGCCAAATACCTGCCAAAACGAGTCGTCGAAGACCTTGCGATATTATACCCCTGCGAGAATAAAATCGCAAAAGCAAGCAAGACCAAGAACGTACCTACAAATCCAAATTCTTCACCGATCACCGCGTACACAACATCCTTATGAGCTTCGGGCAAGTAACCGAGTTTTTGCTCGCCCATTCCAATTCCCGTTCCAAAAAAGCCACCATTTCCAAGAGCTTCAAGAGCATGGTCCACCTGATATTGCGAATTTTTCATCGTTCCGTCGTCAGAGAAAAACGCAAGGATTCGCTTACGGGTATGCGTTTTGCAAAGCATCGCGATGATTCCCATAGGAACGCTTATAAGAACGCCCAATCCCACATACTTATAGTTCGCACCGGCAATCATGAGCAGTACAAGCAACAACGTGCAAAACATGATAAGCATCGAGTAGTTCGGCTGGCTCAAGAGTAGAATCGCTGAAATTCCAAGAGGAACCGCCGGCTGGATAATCGTACACTTGAGCGACTTGATTTCATCACCCGCATCCGAAAGCTTCGAGCAAATCCAAATGATAAAGGCAAACTTCAAAATTTCAGACGGCTGGATACCGAAAATCCAACGGGACGCGCCCTTTGTCGCAACACCCGAAATCGTCGCCGCCAACGTCAAAACAGCACCAAAGCCAAAGATGTAGCGCGCCAGAACTTTCCACAGCGCATAGTCAATTTTGCAGAACACGCCCAAAATAACCACCGAAGCCAAAACCTTTGATAGATGCGCCATAAGGTAATGTTCCGGGGACAAGTTTTTCGAAAGAGCCTGGGGTACAGACGCAGAATAGATAATAGCTACGCCAAAGCACATTAATATTAATGTGACAAATAGCAAAAGCCTATTCATTCCTTGTGTCTGAGACGCTGACGACATCTTGATTTTCTAGAACCTCACCTTAAATTTTGAACACCGGAACCATGTGGAGGAGGGCCTCGACCACCTGTTCCATGTGCATACCGCGACTGCCCTTCACCAAGAGGATATCCCCTTCAGAAACGGAATCGCTTAAAAAGTGGACGACATCCGGAACCGTATCGAAGTGGAATACGTTCTTCATGCCTCGGGACTTTGCGCCTTCCACGTACTTCTTTGCATCCTTGCCTACAGCGAGAAGCATGTCAAAATTCATTTCGGGAACCATAGCACCGATTTGCTTGTGCAAATTGCCACTTTCCTTGCCAAGTTCTAGCATATCGCCAAGAACAGCAATGCGCTTGCCTTCGACACGCATGTTACCAATCGTCTGGAGCGCCATCTTTGTCGATGACGGGTTTGCGTTGTAACAGTCCGAAATAACCTTAAAGCCATTCGCCATCTTGATTTCCATGCGCATGCTCGTCGAAGTGAAGCTTGCCAGAGCTTTTGCAATGTCGGCCTTCGGAATGCGGAGCGTTTCCCCCACGGCAATCGCAGCGAGAGCATCGTAAAGATTATGGTCTCCAGGGACATTCAAAACAAAGTGTGTGCGACCGACATAGAAATCCGCACAGAGATTTTCAGTCCACTTGAGTTTTTCAGGCTTCACGACACCGCGACGCACACCGAAAGTCACGACCTTGTAATTCCTGGTAGCCTTCACCTTGCAGAGGCGTTCATCATCGGCGTTCACAATCAGCGTGCCTCCTTTCTTGAGGCCTGCGACAATGTTTATTTTTTCATTGAAAACGCCGTCGAGATCGCCGAGACGTTCGAGATGGCTTGCTCCAATGTTCGTAATCACGGCGATATCAGGTTCCGTCGCTAAAGAAAGCGGGCGTATTTCGTCCGGACCGCTCGTACCCATTTCGACAACAGCGGCTTCGTGGCTGTGCTTCAGCTGGAACAATGTCATCGGGACACCGATATGGTTGTTGAAGTTTCCCTGCGTGGCATGGGTATTGTACTTCATCGAAAGCACAGCCTTCGTCATTTCCTTCGTAGTCGTCTTGCCGTTACTACCAGTAATAGCGACCTTCTTCAACTTGAAAAGTTTTTGATAGCCCTTGGCAAGCTTCAAGAGAGCCTTAGTCGTATCGTCGACCGGAGCGTACATCTTGAAATTCGGATCGATAGCAGTTTGGTTTACAACGCTCATCAGAGCTCCATCCTTTTCCATTTGAGATACAAACTGGTGGGCGTCAAAACGGGCACCCTTAATCGGCCAAAAGACAACGCCCTTGGCACTTTCACGAGAATCCATGCAGAGATTCACCTTGCGCTTCAAGGTGCGGGCAGGAACGCCGACAGCCTCGGTTTCCAGAATCTCGAGCATTTCTCCAATTGTCAAATCAAGCTTCAGCATCAGTCATTGCCTTCACCGCAATTTCGCGATCGTCAAAATGATGTTTGGTCTTACCAATGATCTGGTAATCCTCATGGCCCTTGCCCGCAATCACAAGCCAGTCGCCGCTTTTAAGTTCTGCACAGGCGCGATTGATAGCTTCTTCGCGATTTTCAACCACTTCAAACTTGTCCGTTGTCATTCCTGCACGGACATCGTTAATGATGTCAGCAGGTTTTTCGGTACGCGGATTGTCCGACGTGAGCCAGGCCTTGTCAGCAATGCGTTCGGCAATGCCTCCCATGATCGGTCGTTTCGTCTTGTCGCGGTCGCCACCGCAGCCGAACACGGTCGAAAGCTTGCCGCGGCAAAGGCTACGAGCCACATTCAACACACGTTCAAGAGCATCCGGTGTGTGGGCATAATCCACAATCACATGCTTGCCATCCTTGCTCCAGACCTTCTCAAAACGGCCCGGGACTCGAACAGTCGCAATCGCCTTGCGCATTGCCTCTTCAGGCACACAGAGTGCGTGAGCCCAAGCAAGCACCAAAAGCAAATTGTCCACGTTAAAATCACCGCAAAGCGGAGTTTCAAACTGCTCCGTCGCAATCATCGGGAGCGTAAATACAAGGCCGTCTTCCGTGCTCTTGATTTCGCCAAACGGCTTCACGTCCGCCTTCGCCTTTCCGAGTCTCGAAACAGCCACTTTGCGGCAATCGAGAGAATTAAAGAGTTTTTCACCGTGAGCGTCATCGACATTGATGACAGCAACTCCATTATCAGCGAGATACTTCGTAAAGAGCAGCTTTTTCGCTTCAAAGTAAGCATCCATCGTCTTGTGGTAATCGAGATGGTCCTGCGTCAAATTGCTAAAAAGAGCACTCCTGAAATGAATACCTGCAACACGGCCCTGGTGAAGCGAATGCGAAGACGCTTCCATCACGAGATCCGTACAGCCAGCATCAACAGCGCGGGAAGCAAAATCATAGAGGTCCAAAAGTCCCGGAGTCGTAAGCGAAGCCGGTACGGACTTGTCACCAATTTTATTCTTGATGGTGCCGAGAAGCGCCGTCTTTCGACCTTCCGCTTCCAGCATCGCATTCATAAGAAAAGCACTTGTCGTCTTGCCGTTCGTACCCGTAATGGCATGGCAAATAAGCTTACTGAACGGATCCTTGAAAAAAATCTTGGCCGCTTCGAGACGTGCCGCCTTGACATCCGGCACCTGAATCCATTTGGCAGTGAGTCCTTCAGGAGCCATCGTCTCGCCCACCACCGCAACGGCACCTGCCGCAATCGCACTACGTGCAAAAGCTTCGTACCCTTCCGTTGGAACGGAGAAGAACAAATTCCCCGATTTCACACGGCGGGAATCATCACAAAGCCCCGTCACGGATAACTTTTCCATAAGTCCTTCCGAAATCATCAGCTTTTCTCCTTTAAGGTCAACTTGCAAACAGCGCCCTTCTGCAAAGTTTCATCGGCCTTGGGTTCTTGGGCAACAACGCGGCCCTTTCCTGTATATTCAACATTCATGCGAATATTTCCCATCACTTCAAGAGCATCCTTCAAAGAAAGCCCCTGCAAGTTGGGCATCCGGCTTGCCACGGCATCACCGAGCAAAAGCGTTTTTCCATTAACGAGGCCTGCATCGAGCCGTTCTGAAATCACGCGACGTCCCTTGCCTTCAAAGCGGACTGGACAATGATTTTTCTTCGCATAATCCTTCGCCGATGACAACGTCATCCCGGCAAAATCCTTGTCGCACGGAGAACCGAGTTGCACTTGCTTTAAGTTATGCGCAATCGGGGAAAGGGCGGGATGGTAATAAATTCCTTCCATGATACGACGGAAGATCGGTCCTGCGGTAAGACCACCGACATGCTTTCCTTGCGGATCATCCACAAGCACCAAGCACACGTAGCGCGTATCTTCAGCCGGAGCAAGGCCGATAAACGAAGCCACCTGCGAATTGCGGTCATAGGAACGCGTCACATGATTGTACTTTTCTGCCGTACCCGTCTTACCGCCAAACAAGACATCGTTAAGTTTTTGCGAGGCTACACGCTTTGCCGTACCGCTATTCACCACGCGATTGAGCATCTTGCGAATTGTCGCCGCCGTCTTTTCAGAAACAACCCTACGGAGTTCCTTCGGTTCAATCTTTTCGACGACTTCGCCGTTGGAGTTGCGCCATTCCTTCACAATCTGCGGACGCATAAGCCTTCCGCCGTTTGCTATTGCCGCATACGCCATCACCATCTGGATGGGAGTTGTAGAAACAGCATGTCCAAAGCCCATCGTCTTTAATGTTCTATCGTCGCGAGTAAGTTCCGTCGGTGTCAAAAGTTTTCCGTTTTCTTCGCCAACATAATTGTCAAACGCCCTCTCGCCAATGCCAAAGGCGCGAGCCATTTTGTGCATACGGACCGCACCTACCTCAGAAGCAATCTTTGCAAACACGATATTCGAAGACTGCACCATCGCTTCGCTCATGTCCATATCGCCATAAACGTGGGTATCGCAAATCTTTTCAATTTTCGGATTCCATTGCCAGCAGCGGCCTTCGTTCGCATAAACTTTATACGGACTGACAGCATTGCTTTCAAGAGCCGCCGCAGCCGTAATGACCTTGAACGTTGAACCCGGTTCGTACGACATCGAAATGATTTCATTCTTCGACATGCGACCGACACCCTGATTTTTAGAGTTCGGGTCGAACGTCGGGTAGCTAGCCATCGCAAGAATTTCTCCCGTGTACGGGTCCACGACAACAGCACTTGCACTTGTCGCCATGAATTCGGCTACGCCATCTTTCAGAGCCTTCTCAACTATTTCCTGCATGTTGCGGTCAATCGTCAACACCAGATTCAATCCGGACTTGGCTTCAACTACATTCTTCGAGCGATAATAAACTTCACGTTGTTTTGCATCTTGGATACTTACGCGAATACCCTCGTCGCCACGAAGGTTCTCATCGTAAATCTTTTCCATGCCCATGTTGCCGCTACCGTTATAGCCCACCTTGCCCACAATTTGGGAAGCAAGCGATCCCTGCAAGAAAAGGCGGCTATAGCCCAAATTGTCGCTCGTGTCACGCATACTTTCGGCAAACACGATACCATTGCGGTCCATAATGGAGCCACGTTCTGCATACAAGTTTTTTGTATGCGTCACCATAGACTTTGTATTTACCTGATAGACACTGCGGTTTAAAACCTGAATGTCAAAAGTCTGGAAAACGAGCACACCAATCGTGCAAAGCACAAGGCTCTTCAATATGAACAGGGGATCTGCACCGTACTTATTCACTTGTAACCCCCGTCACCATGACTTTTATCGGAACTTCATTCAAACCAAGACCAGCGCGTTCCGCAAACTTTGCAAGATGGTCCATGGACGTGAGTTTGTTGATTTCGTAATCCTTCAAGAGGATTTCACGATTGAGCAAACTTGCCTTTTCCCTTAATCCATAGAACGTCCCATACAAACGATTGATGCGGTTCTGCATGTATACAGGAACCATGCAGACCATCGAGCCAACAAGAACAAACAGAAGCACAACACCCATGACACCATGCTTCCCGGACTTTACGGTTTCATTCTGCACATTATCGATCATACTCTTTCATAGATCCTTAATTTTGCAGAACGCGCCCGACTGTTCCTGTTGATTTCTTCAGCCGAGGGCAAAATCGGCTTACGATTCACTTTCTTTAAACGTTGGTGGTTGCCACCGCACATGCAAACCGGCAAGTTTTCCGGGCAAACGCATGCTTTTTCAAATTCTATAGCCGTTTCCTTGACACAGCGATCTTCGACAGAGTGATAGCTCATTACGACCAAACGACCGCCCACCTTGAGGCAGTCTACCGCAGCGCGGAGACTTTCTTCAATCTGCTTGAGTTCGCCATTCACTTCCATACGGATAGCCTGGAACACGCGAGCAAGAAGGCTATTTGCATCACGGCGCTTATCCGGGAAAACAGCTTCGACTACAATCTTGATATCGCTCGGCAGCACATCACGGCCTTCGGCAGAAATTTCGGCAACCTTTTCTTTAATGCGAGAAGCAAGCTTGAACGCACGATCCATATCGGCATTTTTACGGAGTGCAGCAGCAAAATCATCTTCACTAACAGTGCGGAGCCATTCCTGCGCAGAGACGCTTTCACGGCGGTCCATGCGGAGATCGAGCGGATTGTCGCCCACAAACGTAAAACCACGGCCAGAGTCATCCACCTGATGGCTGCTGATGCCGAGATCGTAAAGGACGCCATCGAGTGTATTCGGCGCAATTTCATTTCCAAGTTCGCTAAACGGAACCGGATGGACAATAAACTTGGGCGCGACACCCTGGAGGCGCTTCGTCGCAAACTGGACCGCTTCATCATCACGGTCGAACGCATGTAAAATTCCGTCAGAATTCAGCTTCTGGGCAATAGCGTAAGAATGACCGCCACCGCCAAGCGTGCAGTCCGCATACACTCCGTCCGCCTTGATGTTCAGACCGTCAAGGCATTCCTTAAGCATCACCGGATCGTGATAGAATTCTCTCCCTTGAACTCCAGCAACCGCGGCTTCGGAAATTTCGTTTACATGTAATGACTTTCGGAGTTTCTTATCGGACATTATCCCCCTCCGTCAAGCCTTCACCATAGAACGCGGCATCGAAAGCGTCGATAGCTTCATTTGTCAGTAAGCCATACTTTTCGTTGTAACGTTCAGGATTCCATAATTCGAGAGTTTTACCGCTGGCCTGGACATAAAGCACTTCGTCTTTAAGGCCGGCATACTCCAGCAAAATCTTGGGGAGTAAAATGCGATTTTGGCCGTCCATCTCCACAACCGTGGGGCAGAGGCCTCTCCGAACTAAATCGGCTTGACGGCGGTCAGACCGGCTGTCCAAGTCCGCCATGAATTTCTCAAACTCGGATAGGACGAACAACCGGAGGGTGCGGTCCGGGCCACGGGTGACCACGAACTCATTCCCTTCGGACGCCGAAAGCTGACGACGGAATTCCCTAGGGAAGGAAGTCCTTCCCTTTCCATCGATCGCCGTTTGGGCTTGTCCTATGAAAGAAGTGAAATTCATATTTGACACATTTTACCACAACACTTATCACACGTGGTAAATATACCCACTTTCAACCACCATGGCAATAGAAAACAGGTTCAGAACTTAAAAAAAGCATACTTTAGCCCTATGTTACTGAAATTTTTACACAAAAATTTACTCATTTGAGCAGCGTGTAAACAAAAAGAAGATAATATTTAAGTAAGTTTTTTATTAGAATATGGTTATTAGCTATTAGTCAACAGTCATTAGAACATCGTCTAAACAGACCCTCGTCACCCCGGCTTAATTATCCACGAACGGTCATCTTCAACCTTGTCATCCACAAAGCCGTCCCTCTCGAACCTGTCATCCTCGAAGCAAAGCGTAGGGAAACCATTATTTCTCGGACGAGGGGTCAGTCAAGTCCTGCAATAACAACACAAGAGATTACGGTTTTCCGCCCTAATCCGATTCCACGGTTCGAAGGCCGGGGCTAAAGGCATGAATGGCTCCACCGAAATTCAAAGAGTTCAAGACGCTACGCACTCCAGAGGGGCGAAAATGACAAAACACTATTTTCTAAATTTCCTTCAAACTCCCTGCAACCAATTAATAACCAATAGCTATTGATCCATAACTAAAAAATGCTTCTTCGTGTTCCTGATTTTTATGATTCGTTCCGTTGCATTGCAGGCAAATGCACCGACACCTGTTGCGTTGGCTGGGAAATTGACATCGACGACACAAGCGCCAAGCGCTACGCCAAGCTAGAAGGCGAATACGGAGAGATTCTCCGCAAAAACATCGAAGACAAACATTTCAAGCTGCTTCCCGGTGACCGCTGCCCGTTTTTAAGGCGCGATGGACTCTGCGACATGATTTGTCATCTTGACGAATCTAGCTTGTGCGACATTTGCCGCGAGCACCCGAGATTTGTCGAAGTCTACGGCGACATCATGGAAAAGGGGCTCGGACTCTGTTGCGAAGAAGCGGTGCGATTGCTGCTCGAAGCCGAAGGAACCGAAACCTCGCCCATTGCTTTTGTCGAGCGTAACACAGACGAAAAACCGGATGAAATTCCCGATGAGGCAATCGAAGCCCGTGAGGCAATTTTCGAAGAAAGAGAACATTTATTTGCAATTTTGGCAGACCAAAGCCGCCCCCTCAACGAACGACTCGTTGAAATGCTAGACTTCGCCCAAGAAACAAGCGGTTCTGATTTTACAGAATCCAATTTCACTCAACCTGAAAATACCGTCTGTTCTAAAAAAAATTACGTCAGCAAAACCGGCAATACATATAAAAAAATTTTGAACAACATCCACCGGTCGTGGTTCGATATCCTCGGCAAGGGAGAAAGTTTTGGACCGGCCTGGGATGTAGCGTACAAGTATCTCACACAATGCAGCTGGGACCGCCCCCCACAAACAAGTTTATATTCAGAAAAAGATGGTGAAAAAATCATCGCCTACCAGTTATTCCGCTACTACGTCAAAAGTCTTTTCGACGGAAACAACCTCACCAAAGTCCAGTTTGCAATTTTCTTCTGGGTAATACTCCAAAAATTCGGGGATATCCTCGCAAGTTCCACCGACAACGCCCCCAATGCTCAAATAGCCGCAATCAAATTGCTCAGCAAACAAACCGAATATTCCGAAGAAATCATGGGCATTTTAGAAGAAGAATTCATGGAAAATCCGCTATTTTCGCCCGAAAATTTCAAGAGAATCCTGACGGAACAGTGTTAGCGAATAGGAAATACATTTTTTTACATTTTTTTTCTCATTTTTTGAAAAATATCACAATTCAACCCTATAATTTTTGGTATTTTACAACTGTTTAAAAAGGAATCCCAAGGATTAGCACAAAGCCTTTAGGAGTATGTGTATGTTTAGACTTTTTTTCAGTTTGGTAATCTTAGCCGCAACAATGTGTTTTGCGCAATTCGCACCAGAACCGCAAGTTGCCGATATCAAGTTGATGATGGATTCCAAGACCGAACAGCCCATGAAAATGGACTTTTCCAAACACCTTTCGGGAATCAGTGATCCGGGAATCATGTTCAGTCAATTCAGCAATCGTCCATTGCTCATTTACTATTTCAGCCCCAAGTGCCCGCATTGCCAAAAGCATTTCCCCGAAATTCAAAACCTCATCAGGGAATATGAATCCAAAGGGCTCACGGGGATTGCCATCGGCTTGAACGGCGGCATCAAGAAAAACGACATCCGTCTCTTCATCGACCAGTACCACGCAGTCATTCCGGTATTCCAGGACACCGATAGCGAATTCGGTCCTGTTTATGGAACTGGTTATATTCCTGTCGTTTACCTCGTCCAGAAGGACGGGACATTCTATCGCTACGAAACGCTCAACGAAGCGAACATGAATCACTTGCGATCCACGCTGAACAAGATTTTGAAGAAGTAGCATATCATAGGTTCATTTGTCATTCCCGCCTCCGAGCGGGAATCCCCCTTTTTTAGAAAGCCCCGGCCCTTTAGCTGGGGCTTTTGTTTTGTCGGCGGGAGTCGAACCCACGACCCGTTGCTTAGAAGGCAACTGCTCTATCCAACTGAGCTACTCGAACAATTGTGAATTGTTCCAGCTATTGGGCAGAATTTGCCGTTTTTCGTTCAAAATCGCCAAATTTCAGCCCAAAGCGCCAACCTCTCTGCGGAGTTATCTGTGGAGTCCTCTGTGGAGTTCGCGTGCTGTTTTTTCCGACCATCATCGTGAGTTTTTCCAGTGTTTATGCGGTCTCCCGTCATTTTTGCACCACCAAAACAGCACGCGAAGGCTCAATTTTATAGCACGAATATAGCACGCGTGCTGGTTTCTGTCAAGCACGTTTTTGGAATTCACGAAACCAACCAACCCCACAAAACACAAGGGATTGAAAGCAACACACCAGCACGGGTGGTCAGCACGCGAACAGCACGCTTTAAATTTGCCTTTAAATACAAAAAAGCCGCCTGTCATCTTGACAGGCGACCCATTTTCTACCGTCGGCGGGAGTCGAACCCACGACCCGTTGCTTAGAAGGCAACTGCTCTATCCAACTGAGCTACGACGGCCCGGCTCTCTTTGAGAGTGTAGCCAATAATAGAAAAATTTTGTGAGACACAACAGCTTCATTTCGTAATTTTACGAAAAAAAAGCTCATTTTTCTACATTCTTATACGAGGAACATTAAGCCTTTTTTCCATCATGGATATGTAATCATCATTCATATCACACAATACACATTTTCTCTTTTGTTTCTGACATACAGCACCCGTGGTCCCTGATCCTGCCATAACATCAACGACAAGATCATTTTCAGATGTCGCCATTAAAACAATTCTTTGATAAACAGCTTCTGGTTTTTGAGAAGGGTGCCCAGTACGTTCCTTTTTTCCGACGAATCCAACAATCAAAGGTTCTTCAATAACAGTCGAAGGTCCCGGAATAAACCTCATTTTACCTGTTTCTAGCTTCTCTTTTTGTAAATCATTCAGAAAATTTTCAGGATGCAAAGACACACCCTTTTTCACAAACTGAATACATGCATTTTGACTTGACCGCCATCCTCTAATTACAGAAGGACAATTTTTATAATACCATGTTAACCACGCGGACATTTTAAAATCCGCAGGAGCATATCTTACATAAGGACCTATAATTTCAGGAAATCCCCATAAATAAATCAAATCAGACAAGCTTCCCGCACTTTCCAATAAATTCTTTATGAACAAATCATATTCAGAATTGGGCAAAACTCCTCCAACGCCCTTATTATACCATGGATCTAAAACAGAGCACGAAAAATGAAATTTATTTTCCTGCAAAACTTGCATAGATGCAAAAGCATCCATTGGAGGTAGAATTGCAATTCCATACTTTTGCAGAGATTCATCGATTCGTTTTTTTATAGTCGTCATTAAACAAATCCTTTAAGCAAACAAATATACCCTTTTTTAAGGAGCCATTCAATATCTTGAAACGGTTGTGCAAGATCAGTCCATAGCTTATTTAAACTAGGAATTTCAGCCAATGCTATTTTTATCAATTCAGCTTGAGGCAACCCCCAATTAGAAGCGTAACCAGGTACAGCCAAACAAAGTTTTTCGCGCTCTATTGTTTGCGACTGCCCAAAATTAGCAATTACATCAATCAACAAATAACGTCGAACAACATCAAATCTAATTGGATTAATTGACATTATCCCATCTGACATAAGAATTGAATCCTGTCGAATAGACAAATCAACAGCCCTTTCAACCTCTTCCTTTTTATATCCATCCTGAATTAATTGGTTCTTGACATTGTCAATGCAACCATCAGTTATCAATACAGCATGCTCAATTTCAAGCAACGTCAAAAAACCGATGGTTTGAATTTCTCTTCTTAATTTTACAGGAGCTGTTTTTATTTGAAAGAAATCCTTAGTCGTTTCATTACTAAGCATCTTTTTCAAATCGCCATTCAATGATGCATAATAACCAGCACCATCTAAGTATTCCATAAAAATTGGATTTGCGTATATTTTTTGAACATGCTCTCTTGAGCTTTTCGTTTGGTCGACAACTTTATGAGAAACACTCCCTGAGTCCCCCGCGTAAAATTGACTTTGAATAAGAATTCTGTTTGAAGCAAAAGACTCAGTCTTGAACGGAATTATAAAATCAAATTTCCTTTTCTTCTGCTCATTTTTCTTTTTCTGTTTTTTTCCCGTTGATCCATTAATAAGAGCTTCAAAATCAACATCATCAGAATTATAATCTAAATCGGCTTTCATTCCCCAATCAACGAAACATTCACGAAGGATCCTTTCTGGAAGATGGCCCTGCGTTGCCGTAATCGACCCTCTACATTGAAAGGTCGTTAACACACTCAAAAAAGAATCTTCTAAGTTCTTTTCCTTTTGATGGATGTAGGCACAACCTATAGAAAAGACTTGTTCTTCGAAAGTAGAAGTACTCAAAATAACTTTAAAATAACTATTTAAAATAGCCTTCTTAAATTCAATCTTTTCCAATTTATTAAAAAGCGCTGCAACATCTTTAAATTGATACACCCGATTTAGCTTTATCTTCAAAGCAAGTGTACTAGGATCTTTGAAAATATAAAAGAGATTTTCTTTCAAGTAAATCGGATACTGACACTTTATATTATTGTCCGTTTTACCAGTACACATAAAAAGGACATTTACAACACTTTCTATTATTAACTGCCTTTGTGGTTTATCTTTGTCTTTAAGATAATTAAACAACCTTTCCGCGATATTTTGAGCCCCACAAGATTCAACCGACTCAAAACCATTTGTTAAATCCGATAAATATCCAAAACCTTCTTTAATTTTTTCACAAGACAATTTAAACGACTCCGCATCGGAGATTTCCCCCAAAGAAGGAGTCACCCAAGCGTCAAATTCACCCATTTTCTCTTGTAAACTTAATTTATAATCTTTGAGTTTCATAATAACAAAAATAACTAATATCTATCAATAAAAAATTTCCAAGTCTTATGTTTTGCGTTTCAGACGCCTAAAGACCTATGCAGCCTCCTTGACTAAGCGATAGAAGGTGCTGTTTTTTAAGCCCAGCATTTGCTGAGCGGCCCGCGCCGTTATATTACCAATCAGCCATTCAGCATAAACGGAGTCCCAGTTATCCGGTTTTTGGACGGTGGGGCGCCCAAACTTCACGCCACGGGCATGAGCGCTCTTGATACCCTCCGCCTGGCGGCTTTTAATAGACTGGCGTTCCTTAGCGGCAGAGAAAGCCAAAACCTCCAAGACAAGAGAAGCTAGGAACCGCTTTTCGAGGCCCTGTTCCTTGCCGCTATTAAGAATAGGCATATCAAGCACAACAATATCGACACCTAGGGTTTGGGTTATATAAGCATATTGCTCACGAATCGACTCATAGTCGCGTCCAAGCCTATCTAGGGAAGTAATGACCAGCGTGTCCCCGGCATGGAGTAGGGGCATTGTTTCAGCGGTGCCCACCAAAGTGCGATAGCCGGGCCTATTAAAGTCTTTGCCGGAGGCCTTATCCGTAATCAGGCACCTCTGATCGGAAATATAGGATTTCAGGGCGTCAATCTGTCGATCAAGGTTTTGATCTTGTGAACTCACTCGGGCGTAGGCATAAATCATAGTCATCTCCTTTTCTACCTTCAAATATAGAATCGTATCTATGACATTTTGTGTCAAAATGTGGTCTTATTTTTGGGACATCTGAAAAGTCCAACAACTACTTTTTCAGAGACAACTTTGAATGCTTTTCGGGCCCTTTGGGCGCCTCCGTAAAAGCACACTTTTTGGCATACCCTGGACGCCCCCCTAGGAGTTTTCGTTACTTGTCGCCCTCGATTTTAAAAAACAAAAATCCTAAGGGTGACCCCCCGAAAAAAATTTTAAAAATTCGGGGGGGGGCTAATATTAACGAGGGTAAAATAGAACCAGTAGCTCAATCGCCGACAAGCCCAGTCTTTACACAAACCGCTTAGCCAAGCCTCATTGGCCAGGATTCGCACTCCACAGAACGACGCCACGATAAACACAGCAACGCCCAAACATTAAGACAAAGGCGCCCGCCCTGTTCCGAAGAACGCCCTGGGGGATAGGCGCCACTTATACAAGTTCCCCAAACAGCAAATCCGACATTCCATAGTAAAGGTGGATTTGATAAGAGTCCCGAGCCAATGTTCGAACTAGGCGCCCCAAATGATGTATTCGTAAATAGCCCCGGGCCATTGAGAGCTGGAAAAACGGATTGTGGGACAATGTGACAGGCCAAAAGCGGTTTTTGCTATATTTTATGCAAGCCCGGATTTGAAAAGCGTAATCCTGAGGATTGATTTAGTTCAAATAAGGCCGGGCGCCGCCATGAAGGCTGTAGTCAAACTTACCGATTACCGTTTGGAGCATGGTATTCGCTCGGCAGTAGATAGTTTTCACTCCCTAGTTTCCAAAGGCGAAGAAAAAATAGGGCCATTCCAGTCCTAGTTTTTGGTCTATCCTATATAGGCCAGGGAGTAAACATCCTATGAAAGGGAACTATTACGGAAATTTAACCACAGAAAGCCTCAATGAATGGTGGGAGCTTATGAAATCGAAAGGAGCCGAATTTCCCAGCATAGCTAAAGAGGATGGAATATATAAACTTCACGCCCGAAAGCATGGGGCCAAGCAGCGTCTAGGGCAAAAAAGCCTGGGCACAACTGACAAAAGGATTGCCCTCCATGTTATTGAAACACTACTAATAGATACTTCAAACACCTCGCCTGCAGCCGTTGTCAAGCAGTATCACGAACACAAACTCCGAATGGTTGACGCTTGCCGCGACAAGGAGCGTCATCTTCGCTTTGTTCTGCCACGCATAAAGACCGCGAATACAAACTGTTCTCGGCTAAAATGTCACCTACTACCATTTTGCAACAAATACCACATTAACGATGTAAAAGAACTGTATCTACGCGAAAATGTCGGTAAATTCCTAAATTACCTTGACGATACTGTTCCCGAATCAGCTACCTGTGCAAGTATCGTCAAGACAACAAAGGCGTTCCTCCATTGGTACGACCGCACAAGCAAAATCCCCCTGGCAACGCGTGAATTTGAGGATTCCATCCAAGGATATAGTAGGATATTCGCACACAAGATCCGTAAAGTAAAAACATTCCTTAGTGACGATGGTGTTCGTAAACTACTAACAAGCAAAAGCGAAATTCCCGAGCTAAAGGCTCGTATCCTAGCACATCTTGTTGGAGGACTTCGAAACAATGAAATCGGAGGCCTCCGGTGGCAAGATCTTAATAAAAAAGAGGGCCACCTTATAGTTACAAATGCAAAGGGTGGAATCGCTCGATATGCGCAATATCCCAAATACCTTCAGGAGGCGTTTGAAGAAATTCGTCGAACTCGCACAAAAAACATCATGCCAGGAGACTTTGTTTTTACATACCACTCCTACGGTCAAATAAATGACATCATTCAACAACACATCCGAGAAGTTTGCGGAGTAAGCGGAAAGGACCTTGGCGGCAATTGCCTTCGCCGTTCGGGATGTCATAGCATAAATATGGCATGTCCCGGACTTGGAGACAAACAACTAGGCCACGCTAACACCTCCCGAATAACCGACACCTATTATTGCGACAGGACCGATTTTAAAGATGTGAACGGTTACTGGGATGAGGTGTACGACGAATTAACAAACGGCAAAGGCGCCATCATGGGGCAAGAGGATCCTGCAATATACGCCGGGAAAATAATCACCCTTACAGCGTCCTAAAAGCCCCAAAGTCACAGCTTTTCAAGCGCATCTTTAACAGAGTCATCTACTGTGTGAACATAGATGTCTAGCGTTGTACTCACCTTTGCGTGTCGGAGCGCCGTCGACACGGTTTTTATATCAACCTGGGATCTTAAAAGGTTCGTCGCAAAGGAGTGGCGGAGCTTGTGATGTCCAATGCGTCCCGGGGCATTTAAGCCCGCCGACATAACCACGGTTTTTAATAAGGGCATTAGCTCCCAAGACTTTTGCGGAAACTTACCTTCAGCAAACAGGCGCCCCTCAAGGTTCTTTGGCCGGACTTTCTCGATCAGGCACCTGAGTTTATCGCTAATGGGCATTTTGGCAAATTTGTCCATTTTACCAACCAGGGCAAACTCACTAAGATCGGGCGCAAAGTCCTCCCAGCGCATATATAGAGCTTCAGACATCCTCAGGCCAGCATAGGCCATAAGCCCAAGAAAGAGCCTATATAGATCCGTTGGGCAAGCATTCAAAATAGCCTCAATCTGAGGCATGGTCCAAAATTCCTTTTCGGGCTCAGGCGGGAGTTGTTTTAGTTTCACATTATGCCAGGGTTCAAAGTCTGCTAGTTCATAGTTGTCGCGGCACCAAACGAGCCACATTTTCAGTCCTTTAAATCGCTCCCTGAGGGTCTTTCTCCGATCCTCGCTAAAACTGTTTATCAGCTTCAAAAGTACGGGTTGAGTAATTTGGCGTAATGTGGTAAGTCCCTCGCTCTCCAAGTAACGCCAACATGGGCGTAAACGGCTAAGATAAGTGTATCCAGTTATCTTTTTTACCGACACATCAAGGCACGCAAAAAACTCATCCTCCGCCTGTTTTAGCGGAATATCCCGCAAGGCTTTCCTGTACAATGGGGGTAAAAGCTCCTCCGCTTGCATCCGAACAAGCCATTCTTTGGCCGCTTTAGCGTTCGTTGTGCCAAGCGATATATTCTGAGGCGCCCGGCCCTCAGTATGAACAACCCCATACCAAATTTTATTCCCCCTGGAAAGGTTTATCTGCCTAATGGAATAGGTCTTTTTCAGTGTATTTTCTGCCATTGATCATCCTTTGGCGCCATTTTAGGCGCCTTGACGATGGCCGAAAAAGGGTGGTGCATACTACACCCGCTGAGGAGTAAACCAAGATTTTCTGTGGAGAGGGATCGGCGCCGGAACCGCTTTGTTACTGGGTTCTTCGGCTCAGGTAGGCACATAAAAAAGTCCTACGACGGCACATCCTTTTTATAAAGGTGGGTCAAATATAACAAATAATTTGAAATTTCGTCAAATTTAGCACAAGCCTCGCCAAATTTTACAGCATAAAATCTCTTCTCTCCAAAAAATTACGTTTCCCCCATTGCCATTATCATGAATTTTATCTACATTTATGCATGAATTTAAATATTTGCATAAACATAAAGCGCGACACCGGCATTCCACGGTAGCACATGAAAACTCATGGAAGCAAGCAGTGGCAGACTCCGCACCTTGTCGCACGGAGATTTTTATGAAGATTATCGACATCCTGAAGCAAGACAAGATGAGCCTCTCCTTCGAGGTGTTCCCGCCCAAAAAAGAAACGAGTTTTGAAAACGTCAAAGCCGCAACCGAAGCAATAGCCACCCTCAAGCCGGCATTCATGAGCGTCACTTACGGTGCAGGTGGCGGAGTAAGCCAATACACGCTCGAAATTGCGAAGAACCTCAAATACAATTTTGGCATTCCGATGCTTGCGCACCTGACTTGCATTTCAAGTAACAAGGAAACAATCCACCAGCGCATCGAAGACATGAAGACTGCGGGCATCAAAAATGTGATGGCGCTCCGTGGCGACCTCACGCCCGAACTCATCGCAAACGGTCGCGGCAACTGCGACTACCATCATGCAGTTGAACTTATCCGTGAACTCAAGGCTAGCGATTCCGACTTTTGCATTGGCGCCGCCTGCTACCCCGAAAAGCACCCGGAAAGCGCAAACCAGGCAGATGACATCAAGCACCTCAAAGAAAAGGTCGAAGCAGGCGCAGACTTCCTCACGACGCAAATGGTCTTCGACAACAACCTTTTCTTCAGCTTTTTGTACAAGCTCCGCGACGCAGGCGTGAACTGCCCGGTACTTCCCGGCATCATGCCCATCACGAACGCGAACCAAGTCGAGCGCGCCATCAAACTTTCGGGCTCGTTCATGCCGCAGCGTTTCAAGTCGCTCGTCGACAAATTCGGTAGCGATCCGGACGCCATGAAACAGGCAGGCATCATCTACGCCACCGACCAGATTATCGACCTTTACGCAAACGGTATCACGAACGTCCACGTTTATTCCATGAACAAGCCGGACGTCGCCGAAGGCATCCTCAAGAACGTTTCTGCAATTCTCGGCAAGAACTTCGCGGGGTAAAAAACGAGAAAAGACCGCTTCCGCGGACTCGACAAAATTAACGAAAAAGACCTAGCTCGCGGCTAGGTCTTTTTCGAACTTTATCCATGAGACTGTCTGCTTTGACGAAGTGCCTCTAATTTGGCATGTATTTCAGCAATTTTCTCATCGGACATTCCCATTTCACGTAGAACAGCTTCTGTGTCATCCCGACTCTGCGCCAATTCTGCTCTGGCGTTTTCAGCTTTTTGGCGCTCTGCTTCAGCCTTGGCTTGAGCATCGGCAATTCTCTGGCGGTAAACATCGCCTGCACTGACGAATCCGTACTTTTGTCCAATA
>CACWPM010000030.1 GCA_902762795.1 Fibrobacter succinogenes
AGACATTAGCTTCATGACGCACAGAATCCACATGAGCCGTACATTTTAACTGATTTCTAACCATTCGGCAACCACAAGCGGAAACAGAAATCATATGAACAAAATCAGCCTTCGGATTAAAAAGATGTCCCCCTACAGGATCGTCTCGCACCTCAACAGTCATTAATGATATATCCGTCCCAAAATTAGGGTCCACATGCGAATGAATTAAAAAATCATAAAACAGCTTATCAGGGCCATGATAATGTCTAGTATAACAAGTTTCCCAATCCAAGCCCGTTCCACACGACACAGGATGCGAAGCTTTTTTCATAAGAAGCGGAAATTCCGTCAGTTTATTCACCTGTTCATTCTGGATATCGTTCGCAGCCGTTGACGCCATGGAATTATCCACGCCAGATTCTGAGCAGCCCATCATAGCCAGCGCTAAAATAGCGGCAGACAATGTTATCTTTTTCATATCAATCTCCTTTTTTATTAAATTGGTTAAATATAAAATAAACTATTTATATGTTATTTTCAAGAGTTTATTTTAGTATTTCAATATAAATTTACAAAGTTTATAAAAATTTACAAAAAAAAGATAACCCGGCGGAACGCCGAGTTCTTTGCATTCTTTCAACAAAAGAAATCAGTTCTTATTTTGAAGAGCATAATTCAAAAATCTAATATAGGCCAGAATTCCAGGAACCATATATCTTTGGTACACTTTTTTCGCCACATCGGCACTTAAATTTTTACGATACGTAGCCGATAACGAAACATCACCTCCATTTATAGTAACACTTGCAGCTGCTACTATACCCACTGGATTACTGGTTGTCGACAGATCAGCGCATTCACGTGCCAATTCTGACGTATAAGAGCCACCCTGCTTTACAGCAAAATGAGATTTCTGGCATTCACCATCCGACGAACAACCTTGCACGCAAAGCGAGAACTGATGATGAGAAACGGTGTTCCGATACGGATTCCATTCACCCTGTCGTTTATCACTTTTTTTCGTAATCAAAGACCTAACAGTGTACTGGTGCCCTGCATCATAAGCATCGTCACTCGCATAAACAAAGAAACGATATATTCCGCTATCATCCAAAACTTGCCCAGACCATTCTGCTCCTGCTTTTTGAAGCGCCAACGGAGAATTAGAGTCCGGGAATTCAGGGATATCTTCGGGAACCACAGTCAATTGTTCCAAGGCATTTCTCTTTTGAATTTCACTCGTTGAAGGCATCACAGAAAGATCCATGCCAGATTCTGAGCAGCCCATCATTGCCAAAGAAAATACAGCAGCAGACAACGTAATTTTTTTCATTATTTTCTCCTTCCGAATTAAATTCGATGAACAAAATATAATCATCTTTTACAACTTTGTAAAGATAAAATTATACAGAATTTTAACTTTATCAACATTAAATAAAGTTTTATAGAAACAACATATAACATACGCACAAAAAAAGAACCCGGCAAAGCAAGCCGAGTTCATTATAGCCAAATGGGACCAGCAAAGATTAGTGGTTTTGCAAAGGTGCTGCGAGATATTTCTGATAAACAAGCAAAGCCTGATTTCTATTTTTCAATCCACTATAAGACGAACCGGTCAAGACAATTTCATCAGGCTTTCCCGCATTCACAACAGCGGCATAATTGGAAACAGTCCCCAACTCGCCATCACCACCTGCCTGGCACTGTTGATCGAACCACGGGAAAGGTTCATTTTGGAGGTCTTTAGGTATCGGCAGAAACGTATATGGATCATGATATTGAGCTATTTCATTACTACTATTCTCACAGTTCCCTTCATCATCACAACCTCGAACACAAACCGTATATACATGAAGCATATCAACTTTTAGACTCGAATTAATATCAGGAGAACCTACCCAAACTTTTCCATGACCACCGTATTTCGTTACTGTTGACTGTATTCCAATTCGATAACGTATTCCACCAATTCTTTCAGAAAGATCAAAAAAAGCGTAAGTATCAGGAAAATAATCACAAATAAGCGTAGTAGTCTGTTTTTTTTAAAACAGGGACAAAATCCGCCGAATACTGATTTTGTACATCAATAATTTCGCGCGTTGTTGAAGCAACAGAATTATCAACGCCCATATCAGAGCAGCCCATCATAAACAATGCCGAAAGCACGGCAGACAATGTTATCTTCTTCATATAAACCTCCTTATTTGTTATATAAAGTATTATAAATATACATTCATTTTTACAAAAACTCTCATTTTTTTTACACAACAACATATTATAAGCAAAATCAAAAGGTGCTGCGAGATATTTCTGATAAACAAGCAAGGCCTGATTCATATTTTTAAATCCACTTCCTACACTATAAGTTGAACCGGTCAAGACAATTTCATCAGGCTTTCCTGCATTCACAACAGCGGCATAATAGGAAATAGTCCCCAACTCGCCATCACCTTTTTTTAGCTGGCACTGTTGATCGAACCAGTGAAGTTCTTGACCGTCTTTAGGCATCGGCAAAAACGTATATGAATCATCATATCGAACTACACCACTATTATCCTTACAGTTTCCTTCATCATCACAATCTCGAACACAAACCGTATATACATGAAGCATATCAACTTTTAGACTCGAATTAATATCAGGAGAACCTATCCAAACTTTTCCATGACCACCGTTTTCTGATACTGTCGACGCTATTCCAATTGAATAACGCTTCCCACCAATTCTTTCAGAAGTATCAAAAAAAGAACTAGTAAACCGATCACAAATAAACGTAGTAGTCTGTTTTTTTAAAACAGGCACAAAATCCGCCGAATACTGATTTTGTACATCAGTAATTTCTCGCGTTGTTGAAGCAACAGAATTATTAACGCCCATATCAGAGCAGCCCATCATAAACAATGCCGAAAGCACGGCAGACAATGTTATCTTCTTCATATTAACCTCCTTATTTGTTATATAAAGTATTATAAATATACATTCATTTTTACAAAAACTCTCATTTTTTTTACACAACAACATATTATAAGCAAAATCAAATTCTATTTACAAACTAGCATTAACTCACATTAAAAAAGTTGTTTACACATACAAAAAAGTCCGCTATAGCGGACTTTTCTAACAAGAACTGACAAAGCAGTCCATTTAATAATGGATTTTGCCTTCGGCGACTTTTTTGAGATGTTGACCGTAAGGAGACTTGCCGTACTTGGCAGCAGATTCCAACAGTTTTTCCTTGTCAATCCAGCCGTTGATGTAGGCGATTTCTTCGACGGCAGAAATTTGAATGCCCTGGCGGTTTTCGACCATCTTCACGAACTCGCCCGCTTCGATGAGGCTATCCATCGTGCCGGTATCAAGCCAAGCAAAACCGCGACCAAGGAGTTTCACGTCGAGTTCGCCCTTGTCGAGGTACGTCTTGTTGAGATCGGTAATTTCAAGTTCGCCACGGGCGCTGGGTTTTTGCGTCTTGGCAAATTTCGAAACGCGGTTATCGTAGAAATAAAGGCCCGTAATGGCGTAATTGCTCTTCGGTTCCTTCGGCTTTTCTTCTACCGAAATAACCTTGCCATCCTTGTCGAATTCTACGACGCCAAAACGTTCCGGATCCTCGACATAATAGCCGAACACGCTAGCGCGACCGTTTTCTTCGGCGTTTTTGACGGCAGCTTTCAATAGCGGACTGAAACCGTTTCCGTAGAAGATGTTATCGCCAAGCACCATCGCGCAACAATCATCACCGATAAATTCTTCGCCAAGAATGAAAGCCTGCGCAAGTCCATCCGGGCTCGGCTGCACCTTGTAGCTCAAGTTGAGGCCCATGGCGGAACCATCGCCAAGCAAGCGTTCAAAATTCGGCAAATCCGTCGGTGTCGAAATAATGAGAATGTCACGAATGCCCGCCAACATGAGCGTCGAAAGCGGGTAATAAATCATCGGCTTGTCATAGACCGGCAAAAGCTGCTTCGACGTGACCATCGTGAGCGGATACAAACGGGTGCCGGAGCCTCCAGCAAGAACGATTCCTTTCATAACAAATCTCCTATGAATTCGAAAATAGAAAAGTTATTACGAAATATTCTCAAAAAGTTATCTTTACGCCATTATGGCAGAGCAAAATAAGCGTATTCTCAAAGATTTTTTAGAAGAACTGATTAAAAAAGTTAACGGACACCGTTCAGATATCTCGTCCGAAGATGTTTTGGAACAATTTATGGAGTGGGCCGAAGCCCGCGGGACAACGTTGTACCCAGCGCAAGAAGAAGCGATTTTGGAACTTTTGGACGGCAAGAACGTTATCCTCAACACGCCGACCGGAAGTGGCAAATCCATGGTCGCGCTAGCTCTGCATTTTGACAGTCTTGTGCACAATCGACGAAGCGTTTATACGTGCCCCATCAAGGCGCTCGTGAACGAAAAATGGATGGCGCTCTGCAAGGAATTCGGCGCCGAGAACGTCGGACTTTCGACCGGCGATGCAACCGTGAACCGCGACGCGCCTATCATTTGCTGCACAGCAGAAATTCTTTCGAACATGGCGCTCTGCGAAGGCGAAACGCTTTCCATCACGGATATCGTGATGGACGAGTTCCATTACTACAGCGACAAGGAGCGCGGTGTCGCCTGGCAAGTTCCGCTTTTGACACTCCCGCAATCGCGCTTCCTTTTGATGAGCGCGACCGTCGGTGCAACGGAATTTTTCGAACGCGACATGACCAAGCATACAGGCCGCGAGTCCGTGACCGTCCGCTCCACGCAACGCCCGGTGCCTCTAGACTTTAGCTACAGCACGACAGAAATTTCGACAGAAGTGCAAAAACTCGTGAACGAAGGCAAGGCTCCTGTTTATGTTGTTCACTTTACGCAGGCCGCCGCCGCAAGCAATGCGCAGAACTTCATGAGTCTGGACCTCTGCACCAAGGAAGAAAAAGTCAAGATCAACGAAGCGATTAAAGAGGTTCGCTTTTCTAGCCCGTACGGCCCGGATGTCAAGCGTTGGCTCAAGCAAGGCATAGGGATTCACCATGCAGGACTTTTGCCGAAGTACCGCATTCTCTGCGAAAAGTTGGCACAGCAAGGTTTGCTCAAAGTCATTTGCGGAACGGACACGCTCGGTGTCGGCGTGAACGTCCCCATCCGCACCGTCCTTTTCACACAACTTTGCAAGTACAGTGGCGACAAGACCGCCATTTTGACCGCACGAGATTTCCACCAGATCGCGGGCCGCGCAGGCCGTAAAGGTTTTGACAATGTCGGCTACGTCGTTGCACAAGCGCCTGAACACGTCATCGAAAATCTGAAACTCGAAGCGAAGTCGCGCACGACCGGAAAAAAATTCCAAAAGAGGAAACCGCCTGAACATGGCTACATTCCGTTCGACGAAAATACATTCAAGCGCTTGATTGAAGCCTCACCGGAACCGCTCACGTCTAGCTTCCAGGTGAACCACGGAATGCTTTTGAACATCTTGAGCCGCCCGACGGACGGTTGCCGAGCCATGCGGTCGCTCCTCAAAGATTGCCACGAAAGCGCAGCGAGCAAAAAGCAGTTGCAGCACCGCGCCTTCCTCTTGTTCAAGAGCCTCGTCGAAAAGAAGATTATCGAATTTGTGCCTGCCGTTGCACCGGGATACAGCCACTTGCGCGTGAACATGGACCTGCAAGACGATTTTTCGATGAACCAGCCGCTTTCGCTGTACCTGCTCGACACATTGCCGAAACTCGACAAGGACTCGCCTGAATACGCGCTCGATGTAATTACTTTATGCGAAAGCATCCTTGAAAATCCCGATGCAATTTTGCGCATCCAGCAGAGCAAAGCACGCGATGCCCGCATGAACGAGCTCAAGGCGCAAGGCATGGAATACAACCAGCGTCTCGAAGAACTCGAAAAAGTCGAATACCCGAAACCGTTGCGAGACTTTATTTACGATACATTCAACGCATTCGCCGATGTCCATCCGTGGGTAGATGAAAACATCGAACCCAAGTCCATTGTGCGCGAGATGTTCGAGAACTTCAGCACGTTCAGCGGCTACGTGAAACAGTACAATTTGCAGCGCATGGAAGCGATCTTGCTGCGCCATTTGAACGGCGTTTACAAGGTGCTTTCACAAACTGTTCCCGACGGCTACAAGAACGAAGAACTCTTGGAAATGCAGGACTATCTCGGTGAAATGATACGCCGCGTGGACTCGAGCCTCTTGGAAGAATGGGAAAAGATGGCGCACCCGGAAGATTACCAAAAACGCTTGGACGAAGGCACCGCCGAAGACGAAGCCGAGAAAGCATTCGGCGCAGACAAGGCCGCCGCAGACATCACCTACGACAAAAAGCGGTTCCTCAGCATGATCCGTCAGCGCATTTTCCAAATTATGATGAGCCTCTCCAAGCAAGATTTCGCAGATGTCCTGGACAGCCTCGCCGACGATCTTGCCGAAGGCGAACTTTTGGCAGATGCCGAAGGCACGCCGTGGACAGAAAAACGCCTGCTCGAAATCATGGCCGCCTACACTGCAGAACACCACAGGTTCCGCATGGACGTAGAAGGACGTGCGCTAGCCCACACAATCGTCACTTACGAAGGCAACATCATGCACATTCAGCAAATGTTGCAGGACGAGGAAGGATTTAACGACTGGAGCATCGATTTCACGGTAAATCTTGACGAATGTCACGAAGCGGGAATGCCTTTAATAAAAATGGCTCGTATTGGAGAAGTATAGAATATATTAAAAAGAGGATGTTGGTATGAAATATTCTCTTTTTAAAAATTTTTCCGATGGGGTCATCATCGCAACTGCATTTTTTGCAATGGCGAGCGTCCCCTTTATTACCCCCGCCCACGCCGATGAGGCAAAAGGCTTTTCGCACACGTTAACCGTCGATGCGGCGTACTATCCTAAAAGCGATTATAAAAAAGGCAAAGACCACTTTGCTAAAGTAACCGGAGCTTTTGACGGAATTTTAGCCAAGGCCACATGGCAATCGATTTACACAATTTCAACCCCGCTCGGCGAAGGGCCGCTCCTTTCAAGCGCCATTCTCGAACTGAAGGGCGGAATTGAAATTTCACCGCTTTCCATTAGACCCATTGCTAGCGTCGCTTTTACGCCACTACCGTTTCTCGTTTTCGACGCAGGATCAAGTATCGGTTCGGGTTGGAACATGCTTGGTTTCGAAGGATTTTGCGAATACCAGAACGACAGCTACAAGAATTTGACGCCGTTCACCCGATACTATCACGACCACTGGGTTGGCGCGACATTCCAATTTGACCTCGGCGAGATTTTCGAAGGCGACTGGACTCATGTCGTGATGATAGCGAATTACCAAATGGAATACAAGGGAATTCTTGGCGTAGACAAGGGACATTTATGGGCTTGGCAGACAACCGAAGGGTACGCAAACGGACTTGGTTATAGATTTATCGGTCTTCTCGGTTACCAGATGACAAAATTCGTAGACCTGATTGGTTTCATGGCCGAGATTTACGGGAACTACAGCAAAAAAGACTTCGGGGAATATGCCGATACATTCGGTAAATTCATGACGGTCGAACTGAACGCTCTTGCAAGGCTCGCACTAAACAAGACAAATTCACTTACGATTGACGCAAGAGTTTCTAGCCGAAGAAGCTTTGCCACAGACCACAAAAAAGGCAAGGAAGAACCTCACCTTTTACAAACCGGACGCGAATGGTATTTCGACTGTATCGCGCTAAGCTGGGAACGAAAATTTTAAACTTCGCCGCCGAATCCAAAGCCCGCTTCTTCAATAGCGATTTTTAACGCAGACTCGTCGACATCATCTTCGTCATGCCATTCCACACGTAATTCCTTTCTTGCAACATTGGCGACCGCAAAAATCACACCGTCCAATGCAAGCACCGCCTTTTCAACGCACGCTTTGCAGTGACTGCAAGTCATACCGTTCACGCGGTAAATCTTTACAGCTGTCGCGGACTGATCTTTGTGATGGCAATGCCCATGTTCTTCATTATGATCGTGACCGCAATGGTCATGTTCATGCTCTTCGTCATGTTCGTGATCGCAATCGCAGTGATCGTGTTCATGTTCACAAGAGTCCGCGCATTTGCAAGATTCGCCACAGCAACCGCAACCACAATGTCCATCACAACCCTTGTGTGCAACTTTAGCGTAAATCATGAATACGGCCAAGAGACCTGCGCAAATGTAATCGAACACGCCTAACGCTTCATGCCCATGGCACTCCGCAGAGCCCTGCGGCAACATCGCCGAAAGGAACGTGTCCATAAAGAACGTATCGACAATAAAGCCAAAGAACATTGCCCCAAACGCAATCGAGAACAAGTACGCCGCAAGAGTGCGCTTGCCAAAAGCTTTACCGACCACAAGCATCGAAGCGATACTCGTCGCAGGCCCGGCCATCAAAAGCACAAGGGCGGCCCCCGGCGTAATTCCCTTCGCCACAAGCGCAAGCGCAAGCGGAATAGAGCCCGTTGCACACGTGTACATCGGCATCGCCAAAAGTAACACGCAGACCATGCAAAGAATTGGATTTTCACGCAACGCAAGGAACAGCTCATTTGGAACAAATGCAGATATCAGAGCACCCAGCACAAGGCCAATCATCAGCCACTTGCTCACATCGCCCACCATATTGACCAAGCCATAGCGGAACGTTTCCTTGATCTTTTCCGTAAAAGTCGCCGAGTTGCCATGCGAATGCACCGGCGTACAGCAATCGCGACAACCACAACAATTATCGTCGCATTCATCGTGACCGCCGCATTCGCAGTGTTCGTGGTCATGGTGATGGTGTCCATGATCGTGATGTTCGTGTTTCGAATTCGCCGAATCGACTCCCGATTTTGCTACAGCGTTCTCCGCAAATTCCCCGCGAGTCACAAAATTCGTCAGCACACCACCAAAAAGCGCAGTCACAAACGCCGCTACCGGTCGCAAAATTGCAAACGGGAGTCCAAGCAACGAATACGTTGCCAAGATAGAATCTACGCCCGTTGCAGGCGTCGAAATCAAAAAGCTCACGCTAGCGCCCTTGCTCGCTCCTTCCTTGCGGATTGCAATCGATGTCGGAATCACGCCGCAGCTGCAAATCGGAAGAGGCACGCCAAACAAAGCCGCCCACAGCACCGATGCAAAATTCGACTTTGCAATTTTAGGCACGTATAAATGATTCGGCACCCACACATGCAAAATTCCAGCCAGCAAAAACCCAAGCAAAAGGAACGGAGCCATCTCCGAAAACAGAGTGATAAATTCCTTGATAAATTCAACAACAATATTCATCTTTTACCCCTTCTTCTTATGCAAAATGTGCGCGAGGCCTGTATTGAAAATTTCACCAATATGTTCGTCATCGAGTGCATAATAAATCTTGCGACCGTCACGAGTCGGTTTCACAAGATTCGCCGTGCGTAAAATACGCAGCTGGTGACTCACCACGGACTGTTCAAGGTTAAGCTTTTCCGCAATGGCACTCACGGACATTTCACCAGAAAGCAACAGGTGAATTACGCGAATACGTGTCGTATCGCCAAAGAACTTGAAAAATTCGGAAAGTTCAAATAGCGTATCCAACGAAACACTTTTAACATTCGAAGCCTTGCACATATTTTCCTCTTTTTTAATAGTTTAAATATATGAACAACAATTCATATATACATATTTTCATACAATTTGGCAAGAGATATTGAAATCTTTATATCCACTTTTTTATTGGAGCAAAAAAGTTCCTGACAAAAAAGCCAGTCCATCTTTATTATATTTTCATTACAAGTTAGGAGTCCATCGCTAGGATTACCTCAAAAAGGAGTTTTTATGAAAAAAATTGCAGCAGGCCTTTTGACCGCACTCTGCGCCACCGCGTTTTCCTTTGCTCAGCCGATAGACCAACCGGCAGCACAACCGCACGAACAAGAGGCTCCGCAGACCGCACCTACAACTACAGAGGCGAAGACATTAGCCAGTCCGCAAGCAACACCAGCAACACAACAGGCTCCAGCCGCTTCACAAGCCGCTTCACCTAAACAAAAAAATTTCAATACGACAAATGCAAATGACACCGCGCCAATTGACGAGCAGCCCGTCGCTTATCCGCAGAAAAAAAATCCCGTCAGTATCGGCGCTAAAGCCGCATTCATTTACGGGAACCTCTGGGGATTTGAAGGCCTCAAAGACGACGATTTGGAAGACCCTTCTGGCTTCGGCGGAGAATTCGGTATCACAGCACGCTTTGTCATCGTAGACGGGCTCCATTTTGTACCAGAAATTTCATTCCGTATTTTCGACGTTTCTCACGAAGACGAAGGTTTCACTAGATATTACAACCAAATGTTCCTTGACTTCGCATTTTTAATGCGCGGTTTCATCGGCAACTCCGTTTTCCTCGAAGCCGGTCCCCAACTTTCCATCAACACCAGTAGCGATGTAAAAATCAACGAGGACGGCGGTTTTAAGGAAAACATCGAGCAAGCGCCTGTCGAATTCGGCCTAAATATTGGCATCGGCTATTTCGTGGCAAAAAGATTCAGCATCGGCTTCCGCTGGTACATGGGCTTCAACGAAGTCTTCCCCGATGTAAAGTATTACTTTGACGAAAAATTCAACCCGTCTAAAGATCGCAGTAGCAAATGGTCTCTCATCAACTTAAAGGGAGCCCACACTATGATGTTCAAGTTCGGCATCAACTACTGGTTCATTTAACAAGAATGCGCTCGCTCCAGTCCTTAAATCTGCAACCGGTCCTTTCAACCGAAGGCATGCGTAATATCGATGCTGCGTCAAAAATATTTTTGGCAAAAAAGGCAACGAGCGAGCCTTCCGAAAAGAATGTTGTCCAAAGTGGATACCTCTTAATGCAAGAGGCGGGGTTAGCGCTATTTAAGTTTGTACAAACCAAAGCGCTTGAACCTATCGCTATTTTTGTCGGAGGCGGAAACAATGGAGGAGACGGGCTTGTACTTGCAAAGCACCTTTTGCAAGCAGGCATAAAAAGCACCGTTTTCAGTCTTGCGAACACGAACAAGTTCAAGAACGAAGCCAAATTAGCGCTCGATGATTTTCTGCAAGTCGGAGGTTCTCTTTTTGATTTAAAAAAAATCATCGAGGAATCAAAACAAGCATCATTCCTTTTACATGACGGGTTCAAGCTCATCGTTGACTGTATGCTAGGCAATGGAGCAAAAGGCGAACTACGCCCTGAATTTGCAGCGACAGTACAAATCATTAACGAAAGCAGACTCCCCGTAATTGCAGCGGATGCGCCTACCGGTTACGATTCAAGCGCACACATTTGCAACAGCGATTGCATTCACGCAGAAGAAACAATGTTGTTCGGATTTCCGCGTCTAGACGCATATGCGAAAGAAGGCGGTCGGGCATTCGGAAAAGTATCGGTCGCTCCGCTCAAATACCCAGTCGAAATCATCCAGCAATTTGACGAAAGAGTTTACCTCGTCACAGAAAGCGCAATTTCGCAACTTTTGCCCGAACGTGACGAATGGGGCGACAAACGAGTTCAGGGCAGCTTGCTAATTATCGCCGGATCCAAGAACATGTCGGGGGCCGCAGCACTTTGTACGGAAGCCGCACTTCGCAGTGGCGCTGGACTTGTAACATTGGCAGTGCCGCAAGTCATCGCGCCGATTTTGCAAGCAAAGCTCTCGGAACCTGTATTTTGCAGTCTAAGCGAAGCCGCGAACAACAGCGGCGACGGAACAGCGGAAAGCAGCGCCACCGATACTGGTAAATGCAGCGAAAATCATGACAATTTCCTCAACGAGAATCGCGGGACATTGCAACCGGAACACATTCCGGCTTTATTAAAGCAGGCAAAACACGCCTGCGCCATAGCTATCGGCCCCGGACTTTCAACAAGCTCTGAAACTGTTCAAGCCGTTCTTGAATTGCTACCTCAGCTAAACGTTCCGACTGTCATCGATGCAGATGCATTGAACGCCATTGCAACATTGAACGACAATGGTCCGACATGCGACGGTGCCGCCATAGAATACTTGCACCAATTGCAATCGACCGCCATATTAACGCCGCACGTTCGAGAATTCGCAAGACTCTTCGGCAAACGCCCCGACGACAGCTTTGAAATTCCAAGTTGTTTAAGAGCCTTAGCATCAAGCACAAACAAAGTTATACTTTTAAAAGGCGCCCCCACCTACATCGCTTCACCCGACGGAAACGTTTATGTTATCCCTGTTGCAAATTCCGGCATGGCAAAGGGCGGCAGCGGAGACGTACTCACCGGCATCATCGTAGCGCTACTTTCGCAAGGCTTGCCTACCGCCGAAGCGACTGTCCTCGGAGCATTACTGCATCAAAAATCAGGCCGCATCGCGCGCGAAGAACTCGGTGCATTCGGCATGCTCCCGAGCGACGTGATCAAGAATCTGCACAAAGCGTTTTAAAGCGAACAACATTCTCACATATAACTAATTAAGGAGAGACGATGGACGCATTTTTCAAACTCGCCTTACAATACACGCAAACAAAGTTCCACAAGTACGGGACACGACCTTTGGCTTATGGGATTTATAGTCTTATAGTTCTTCTTATAATAGAATTTTTCGCCATTGTAATTGCTTTTATTATAAGCTCTATTTTTACAATCATCTATGCATTTTTAGGATCTCCCTCCTCAAAGGGAGATATTGGCACTGTTCTTGGATTTATTATGACAACCCTTGTTGTTTTATGGAATACTGGTTGGGTTGTTTACTGGATAAAGAACACGGAAAAGAAATATAATCTACTTGAAAAAAAATACGAACAGTTGGAGCTTATTCTACTAAAGAAAGGATTTATGAAAACAGACATTTGCCAAAGTTGCGGAATGCCTATCACACCAGATGTCTACGGTACGAACGCCGATGGCAGCAAGAACGATGAATATTGTATCTGCTGCTACAAGGACGGAGCATTCACAACGGAATGTTCAATGGAAATGATGATTGATTTTACATCGCAAGGCGTAAACGAATTCAACGAGAACACAGGTAAGGACTTAACACGCAATGAATACAAAGAGGAACTTCGCAAAATTTTTCCTCTTCTTAAACGGTGGCAGTCATCCGCAACAAATACCACGAAAGAGCAAAGATAAATCCTTCAATTACATCAATACAAAATTTTCCAGCGCCAAAAATCGCATCGTTCAACTAAACAACCAAATAAGTTCACGAGAGCAACACTCGCAAGCCCATTTCTCCCACACTTTACTTCCTACTAATTGCGCTCCGCGCCCAAACCGCTTCGGCTCGGTTATACAGGGAAGCGAACCCGCGCAAAATGCTAGCCTCGGTTATACAGGTAAGCAAACCCGCGCAAGACCCTAGCCTCGGTTATACAGGTAAGCACTTTTCGCCCACACTTTACTTCCTACTTCCTACTTCCTACTTCCTACTAATTGCTACATTCCCCAGCATGGCAGAAAAGACTTTACTCCTTCTTGATTCGTTCGCACTCGCGTTCCGCATGTTCTACGCTTACAGCCAGAACCCGCTCGTCAACAGCAAGGGCGAAGAGGTTTCCATGATGCACGGCTACTGGGGCGCTGTGCTCCGCATTTTGGCAAAGCACAAGCCCACGCATTTTGCGATTGCTCGCGATGTCGCGCACACCAATACTTTCCGCCACGAACTTTACCCGGACTACAAGGCCAATCGCGGCCCCATGCCCGAAGAAATGGCAGCGCAGATGCCACTCCTCTGCGAATCTCTGGAAGCAAGCGGCATTCCGCTTTTGTCGGAACCCGGTTACGAAGCCGACGACGTGATGGCAAGCGCCGCCGAAGCCGCAGTCAACGCCGGTTTTGACCATGTCGTGATTATCAGCAAAGACAAGGACATGTCGCAAATCGTGACCGACAAGATCCACCTTTTCCATTTGGAAAAAGGCGCCGACGGCATTGATTTTGGACCGCAACAAGTCCTCGAAAAATACGGCATTCCGCCAGAAAAAATCCGCGACTACTTGGCTCTCATGGGAGATTCGAGCGATAACGTTCCGGGCGTTCCCAAAGTCGGCCCCAAGACCGCCATCCAGCTGTTAACCGAATACGGCGACATGGACAACATTTACGCAAACCTCGACAACATCAAGAAGAAAGGCTTGCACGACAACCTCGCGAACAACAGAGAACAAGCGTTCCTCAGCCGCGAACTCGTAACGCTACAGACAAAGCGTGCCTACAGCGGCAACCTCGATGCGCTCGAATTCTGCGGCATCCACAGTGATACGCTCGAAGGCATTTTCAGGGAACACGAAATTAACAGTCTCGTTCGCTTGCTCGAAAACGTTCCGAGCAAGACAGGCTTCGTACGCGATTCTAGCGACGGTTCCAGCGACGGCTCTCGCGCTTCCGATGGCACATCCGAAGGCGAATCCGACGACTCCAGCAAAATCGCAAAGGCCAGCTTCCCGGCCGACCTCCCGCCCACCTACATCTGCGTCGATAACGAAGAAACCTTCGAACAGATGAAATCGGAATTTGACTCTGCAACTGAAATCGGCATCGACACCGAAACCGACGGACTCGACCCGATGCAATGCAGCATCGTCGGGCTTTGCCTTGCCTCCGCCGCAAAAGACGGGAGCGTCCCCAAGGGCTACTATATTCCGCTTGGGCATACCGACGACATCGGATTCCCGTACCCCGCCGGCAAAGGCGGCAACTTCGACTTCAACGCCACAAAGAAGTGGTTTATCGATTTTTGGAACGATTCTTGCACACCCCCCGATGACATTTCCAGTAGCGACGGCATTTCCACCAACCCCAAGCGCGCCCTCGTTTTCCATAACGCCAAATTCGACTTGCACGTTCTCGCCCGCACCTTCGGACTCACGCAAAAGCAAATCGATTCCGCAAACATCATCGACACGCTCATTGCCGCATGGATGCTCTCGCCCGGCCAAACTGGGCTCGGCCTCGACAATCAGGTCATGCAACTTTTGCAACACGAGATGATTCCAATCGAGAATCTCATCGGGCGCGGCAAGAACCAAATCACGTTCAACCACACGCCCATCAAGGACGCCACCGAATACGGCGCCGAAGACGCCGTCTACACGCTCCGCCTCTGGGCTCCGCTCCGTGCCAAACTCCAAAAGTACGACTACGAGAAGTACTTCTTCAGCCAGGAAATGCCGCTTCTCAAGGTGCTTTACCAGATGGAAGGCGTCGGCGCATTCGTCGACACCAAGATTCTAAAGGACCTGCAAGCCGATTTGCAGCACCGCATCGAAAAACTCGAAAAAGAAATTTGCGACATGGCCGGCTGCGAATTTAACATCGGCTCTCCCAAGCAGCTCGGCGAGGTGCTCTTCGACACGCTCGGACTCCCCGAAATCAAAAAACGCAGCACTGACGCCGCCGTCCTCGAAGAACTCAGTTTCCGCGCCGCACACCCGATCGTTTTCGCCGTCATCGAATATCGCGAACTCAAGAAGATGCAGAGCACCTACGTTTCCGTGCTTCCGACACTCGTGAATCCGGACACCAAGCGCATCCATACGAGCTTTATCCAGTGGGGCACCGCGACAGGCCGCCTTTCGAGCCGCGACCCGAACTTGCAAAACATCCCCGTCCGTAGCGATCTCGGCAAACAAATCCGCGCCGCATTCGTACCGCAGAATCCGAACAACGTGATTCTCGCGGTGGATTACTCGCAAATTGAGCTCCGCATGCTAGCACACCTCAGCGGGGACGAAGCGCTCATCGAAAGCTACAAGGAAGGCATCGACATCCACGCCCGCACGGCAGCCGCCATCAACCGCGTAAGCCTCGAAGACGTGACCGCCGACATGCGACGCGACGCGAAGGTCGTGAACTTCGGCGTGCTCTACGGCATGACCGCCTTCCGCCTCTCCCGCGACCTGAAAATCCCGATGGCACAGGCCAAGAGTTTCATCGACGGCTACTTCGAAATGTACCAGGGCGTGCAAAAGTTCATCGAGGATACCAAGGCTGCCGCCCACCGCGACGGCTATGTCGAAACGCTTTCGGGACGCCGCCGCTACATCGCCGGCATCGACAGTTCCGACCGCATGGAATCGCAGATGGCCGAACGCATGGCCGTGAACACCCCCGTGCAAGGCAGCGCCGCCGACCTCATCAAGATCGCCATGATCCGCATTCAAAAACGCATCAACGACGAGAACCTCCCGCTCCGCATGATGCTCCAGGTACACGACGAACTCGTTTTCGAGTGCCCGCGCGAACAGGTCGAAGAGCTTTCCACCATGGTCAAGTCCGAAATGGAAGGCGCCATGGAACTCAAAGTTCCGCTCATCGCAAGCGTTGGCTACGGCAAGAACTGGCTCGAAGCACACTAAAGACCGCCCGGTTTAAGCACATTCGAAGAAATTTTTTCAAAATTCGAGACAATTCTGAAGTTTGTACCTATAAAACTATTGTTTTATGCACTTTTATAGGTACAAAACAAGTCGTTTTCCATTCAGCAAGGCCGACCATAAGGCGAATTCTATCGAAAATGTACCTATAAAAAATGCAAAAAATCGTTTTTATAGGTACGCCAAAACTTAGTTTATATGTAAAATTAGAAAAGTGTACCTATAAAACCTACACTTTTAAGGATTTATAGGTACGCAATTAAAAAAAAAGAGTGACCGATACCTATAAAACTTCACCGCCATCTGTTTTTATAGGTACCGAAACAAAAAGCATAGTACAGAAGAGTATTACGCACTGTTTTGGGGCATATTTTCAGACTTCACAGATTAAGAAAAATTAAAGAACATTCTTAAACAGTGCCCTTTCAAAACGTTCTCAAAAACAGTTCTCAATTTTTCAGTTAACTTCCATCACACTTTTTATTACAAAGTTGATATTTTTCTCAAAATATTTTTTTCTCTATTGCGTTTTTCCCCGTTATCATATATATTAATAGCAAAACAACGGGTGTATTCTAAGGTGTTTGAGAAAAAGGATGTTTAAGATCAGGCCAACAGGCCTCGCAATGTTCTCAAAAAATTTCTAAAAACCATTAAGAAAACAACGGCAAAGACACCCACAACAAGTTACTATAAGGAGTCTTCGACATGAGATTCAATACCTTTGGCATCGCCGCAAGCTCACTGCTCTTAGCCGCAGCTTCGGCTTTTGCGCTTCCCAAGGCAACGGAAATTTTCCCCAAAATGGGCCTCGGCTACAACATCGGCAACACGATGGAAGTTCCGGGAAACCAAGGCGGCCCGACCGGATGGGGCAACCCATTCCCGGACTCCGCTTACGTGAAGGCTATCAAGGACGCCGGTTTCAACACGGTGCGCATCCCTTGCGCCTGGAATAGCCACTCCTCTAACGGCACAATCAACGCCGGCTGGCTCGACTCCGTCAAGACTGTCGTCGATCTCGTCATCAGCAACGGCATGTACGCCATCTTAAACAGCCACTGGGACGAAGGCTGGCTCGAAGACCACGTGTTCGACGGTGAAGGCTACGACAAGACCGGTCTCGTGAACAGCTCCGCAGCAGCAGTCGCCGCCAAGCAGGAATCTTACTGGAAGCAAATCGCCACCAAGTTCGCTGAATATGACGAGCACTTGATTTTCGCCTCCGCCAACGAACCGGGCGTGAACGA
Source organism: Fibrobacter succinogenes (assembly GCA_902762795.1). Lineage (GTDB taxonomy): Bacteria > Fibrobacterota > Fibrobacteria > Fibrobacterales > Fibrobacteraceae > Fibrobacter > Fibrobacter succinogenes_E. The sequence continues at coordinate 17,605 of CACWPM010000030.1, forward strand.
CCCGTGGAACGGCGGTGCCGATAACGGCCAATGGGCATTCGATTCCAAGCGCATGACCATCCTCAAGCAATTCCATGAAGCATGCCTCAAAGGAGTGCGCTCCACCGGCGGCAACAACGCCACACGCATCGTGGTCGTGCAGTCGCCGCGTACCGAAATCGACAAGGCCCCGCTCCTCTCCGAACAGTACCCGACCGACCCGGCAGGCGAAGGCTACACAATGGCCGAAGTCCACTTCTACCCCTACCAGTTCTCGCTCATGACTGACGGCGACGAAGACTGGGGCAAGATGTTCTACTACTGGGAAGATCAAAACCCGGGCAACGATGCCCCGCACACCTGTTCCGGCACCGCACTCGGATCCAAGCAGTCCATCGACAAACTGTTCAGCGGCCTCAAGACTCGTTTCTACGATAAGGGCATTCCGGTCGTGATCGGCGAAATGGGCGCCGTCAAACGCCTCGACCTTCTCTCCGGCGACAATTTGAAAGTCCATTTGAAGGCTCGCGCCGCTTGGTACGGCTACACGGTCGCAGCAGCCAAGAAGAACGGCCTCGTCCCTTGCGTTTGGGACACAGGCGATGAAGGCAACGGCAACTTCACCATCATCCGCCGCCAGGTACACAAGTACCAGGGCAAGGTGGGCGACATCACCGACATAGAAACCCTAAACGCCATGCGCGAAGCCTATGGACAAGCAGCACTTCCAGGAAACACCATCGACTCCACCGTCAAAGAACATACAGAAATTCTCGATGGCGACATGGCTCTTCACATCTCCTACAAGACCGTTCAGGCAGACTCTAGCGAAGCAGGCACCATGCGTATCGACATCAACAAGAGCTGGAGCCAGTACGTCGCAATCTCCTTTGACATGCGAGTCGCAGGCGATATCGCAGGCCCGTGTTTGGACACCTCCCGCGACGGTTGCGGCGAATACGGCTGGGCAAGCGTCTCCGTATTCAACATGAGCGGCGAATGGAAATGGAACGAAGTCTCTCTCGGCAACGTCGAGGACCTCGGCACCCTCAAGAACTACAAGATCGAATTCGGCGAAGAAGAAAGGCAGCTCGCATTCACGGACCTTACTAAGGTAAACGCCATCGGCATCAACGTTTACGGCACGCAATTTACCGGCGACATGTACCTCGACAATCTACTCCTCTGGAAAGCTGACGGCACCGCAGACACGCTCCAGAATTTCAATACCAAAAAGCCCAAACTCGAAGGCACCGCCAAGGGCGAACTCATCAAGGCGAACGCAACGGGTGACTGGGACACAGATACAAAGAGCGACATTTGCATGCCAAGCATCGCCAAGGCGAGAAGCCTCCGCGTAAACGTGCAGCCGGGAGTTGTCAGCGCAACCTTCACCACCAGCAAAGCCTCTCACGGCACAGCAACGCTCATGAACACACTCGGCCAGACTATCGCACAGCAGAGCTTCAACACAAAGGCCGGCGCCAACGAAGTCAAGTTCAGCACAAACTTCCGTGGCGCGGCAGTTCTCATCGTCAAAACGGGTAGCCAAAAAATCGTGCAACAAGTAAACCTCCGCTAAAGCACGACAATATTTCGCAACGAGAAAAGGGCTCGGCTTTCGCCGGGCCCCTTATTGCTTCCTAACCCACTTTTATTTTTCCTCCTAACCTATTCTTCCTAACCAAAATTATTCATTGCGATTTCAGCAGTGAAGCGAATTGGCAAAGGCATCAAAATTCCGATAGCCCTACATATCGGGTTTATTCACAAAACTCGAAGACTGCTGATAGCTCAATGGACGTTCGCCAAGAGTTCCGAGACTCGTGATATTGAACTTAAATTCACCCGGAAAAGCCTGTATTCTGAACCTTATCGCAACAAGCTGTTTTGCAGCCATCTCACCGGCATTAAGCATCCAATTTTCAGGAATATATGAATTCGCCCACATAGGGAACTTGAAGTCTCTCCATTCATAACACCTCGTCACAAAGCTCCCGCTCTTCGGTAAATTGACCGATGGCAAAGCATAACCAAATTCCAATTCAAGCTGCGGACCCAAATCAAGCACCAAAGTAGGAGCCGCTTCCGAAGCATAGCCAATGCACAGACCGCCCCAGTTCGAGACATCGACAGGAATAGGATCGCCCACGTCATTCGTAGCGATCGAAAAACCGACACCCACAAACGGACTATAAGTCAGCGTACCTTTTTTCAAAACCGCCGTTCCACAAATTCCACCGCACGCATCCACAACAGGCGCCAAAGAATCTGCTCCGGTCCCTAACTCCACGGGCCAAGCTATATACGATTCGCCGCCATCCACCGCGTCCGTCTGCATTTCCCAGAACCAACGGCCGTCTCCAACTGCATTTTTCGGCCACGACTCCGCATAAGCATAGCGGGCTGTATTGACAGCAAATTCGCCCGCCTGAGGATTCCACAAATCGCCAACAGTATCTGCCACCGTATTCGGTTCCACCGACGTACCAGACACATTATTGTCGGAACAAGCCCCTGCAAAAAGCGCCACCGAGCCGCATATCATAGAAAGTTTTTTATTCATCCTCGACCACTCCTCTATTGACGATTCGTCCCAACCGCCACGACATTAAATTTATAGGAACCCGGTTTCGCCTGAATTTTGAACTTAACCATCACCAACCGCGCAGCAGCCATTGCTCCAGCGTTTTTCAGCCATCCGGATTCTTCAAGCCAATTCTGGTCGACCGTATTCGCCAATTTGACCCACGAAGGCAATTCAAAGTCGTCCCAATGGAAACACTTTTGCATAGTCACTTCCGTTTTGGGAAGCGACACCGAGGGTAAACCCCACCCAAGCAAAGCGTCCAACGAATCGCCAAGACCAAGTTCAAGCGTAAGCGCCACATCCGACATATAGGCAACACAAATTCCGCCCCAATTCGACACGTCAACCGGAACGAGCTTTGGATCATTTTCATCGCTATAATCTGTAACCATCGTAAAACCGACGTACACAAACGGATCGTAATCCAAAGAACCTTTTTCCAAAACAGCCGTTCCGCAAAAGCCCGAACATTCAACAATAACGGGATTCCAGACATCATCGGAATAACTATTGCCCAATTCCACCGGCCACACAATCTTCGACAGGCCTCCATCTCCGTCATCGAAGGCTGCGAACCAATTTCCGTATTCCATATGGGGAATAAGCGCGTTGACCTCTTTATCCATATAATGGACCACGTCAACGACTACATCGTAACTGCCTCCCGTCCACAAATCACCAGAAGCATGGACGCACCCGCCCATATCGCTACTCTTGCACAAGACAGGAGCAACCGAAGAACTGCTCCAATCCGTGTTCGCACTGCTCAACGAAACGTCAAACAACGAGCTAGAAAAAGCATCGGCAGAAGAACTCGATGAAGCCTGCGCCATCGTATTCGGCTCCACCGATGTACCAGACACCTTATCGCCAGAACACGCACACGCCAAAAGCGCAATCACGCAAAAAGCCATACACAAGTTCTTGTTCATCTCAAGCGACCTCATAACACCTCTTTGGAAAGAGGAAACAGTTGCAAATTCAGCCTGTAAACTTGTTTGATATCGCAGCAACCTTCAGCTATCGCCGTAATTTTCTTGCGACATTCGTCCAGTTCGCGAACAATGCGTTCGTACGCCTCATGGTCAACACCCATCGTGATGCCCGTAATGTTGCGCTCATTTGCGGTAAAGCGGTCCAGTGCATCTACCGCGAGATAGCCCATTTGACGATGCATCGAACGGATTGCAAGCGGCAACCCCTCCTTGGAGCCTTCCACAGATTTTTCCGTCTGCTCGTAAACGTTATCTTCAACTAGCTTAAGAAAGCCGGCACGTTCCAAAAACTGGAGCGACTTGCGCACTTCCGTCGCAGAGACATCCTGCGTGCACGCCTTGGCAATCTCGCTCGGCACGGCCCCCTGCATCATCGGGGCAAGTTCGCGAATGACCGGATTTTTCCAACTATCGTAATATTCAAAAGCGTCCTTATCGACAACACGAACCTTATGCTCAAAGGCGATAGACTGCATCTGCTCTAAAAACGTTTTCCTAACATCGTCCGTCTTCGCATTGCCAAACTGGACCATCGCCTCGAAATAGGTCACCTCGTAGCCTACAAGCCCCATCACCTTAGCCACGCGCCCCATAGTCGTCTTGCTCAAATTGGTTTTGCTTTCACTAACCATTTTGAGATACGAGGGCGAAACAAACCCTGCTATTTTCGCAAATTCACGCCACGAAAATGCAGAAGTACGCTTGCGCTCTTCATAATAGTCGCGCAAATAAGCGTGGTAATTCTGGTATTCAACGATCGGCCTCATACAACCGAAATATATATTCCAAGAATACACCCGTCAATAGATTATAGTACATTTTTTGTCTTTTTATTTAAATTTTAACAATTAAATGTACTTTAGAAACATATTTCATAAAATATAGTACATTCATGCAGCACACAAAAAAAAGGTCCGGCATCAGCCGGACCCTCCTTTCCCCCTAAAAATTTTCTAATCGCGATTCGATCCAAGGGCCTTTATATCGAAAGCTCCCACGTTGCCATTTTCGCCTTCGATAATGAACCTGACCGCCACAGCCCTTTTGGCAACATCTTCGCCCGATATCCTGTACTTTTCGGGATTCGGCAACTTGTCCAAATAAGGCTGGGTGAATTCATTCCATTTATAGCACTTAACGATTTCTAAAGAAGTCGTTTTGGGTAAAACAACAGAAGGCCATTTATAAATATCCAAGTCAGCATCTTCGATAGCGCTTCCCGAAGTCAAGGTATCCGTGCTCATTTCCAACGACACCGGATCCAAATCCATCCTTATAGGATGATCCGACTTATAGGTAACACAGATTCCGCCCCAATTAGAGATATCGACCGGCACGCCCTGGTTAGAATCATTTTGAGCAAGCTGGAACCCAAACAACGCATACGGCTTTCTAGAAAGTTCGCCCTGGTCCAATATGACATTAAAGCAGCATAGGCTACCGCACGCATCGACAATCACATCAAAAGGCGCAACGTGTCCATCGTACTGATCGCTCCAATACCAGTCAAAAATCGAACTCCCGCCTTCATTTCGATCCGTGTACTCGAACCATTGACCATTTCGCAAATGGCTCCACGAGGAATCCGCATAAAGAGTCGTTTTGACATTAGTCTCACGAGCCTCACCATCCCACAAATCACGGGGATAATCGTCACCTGCATACACGCTCCCAAACGGATCGGTTCCCGAAGAAGAACTGGACAACGGTTCGGAATAAGTCCCTAACGACATGATATTGAACTTATATTCTCCAGGTTGCCCCGCGAATTCGATTCTAAACGCAACTAGCTGTTTCGCCGCTTTTGCACCCACATCGGTTTTCCAGTATTCCGGTTCATCTTGCATCCACGAAGGTATCTGGAAGTCGCTCCATTTACGGCATATCGTCTTAGGTACACCATCCTTTGTTCTAGGCAAAGTAACAGCCGGATAGGCGAAAATGGGCCAGGGAGTTTCATCAAGCAACGCCAACGAGTCGCGAACAGCCAATTGCAAGCTAAACGACCGATCCGATGTAAGAGTTACGCAAATACCACCCCAATCAGAAACATCGACTGGAACAGGATTGCCACTACTATCCTTCGCAAGCGTAAAGCCGACATACGCAAAAGGATTTTCTTGTGCCCCAGTAGAACTTTCTTTCAAAACGACTGTCCCACAAATGCCATTGCACGCTTCAACAATAGCCCGTTCGTCTTTCGAGCTCACATAATCCATCGGCCAAACGATAGACGACGAGCCCCCATTTTCGGCATCCGTTGCCATTACCCAGTGGCCATCAGTTTTTGCACCCGCCGGCAACGACGCCGCATAACGAGCAACATTAATGGTAAAATCGCCCGCACTCGGATTCCACAAATCGCCATTAAGCTCATAACGCCCCGACGAAGATTCCACTACCGAGCTCGATAAAGATTCCACCACCGAACTCGACGAAGCCACGGGAACAGAACTCGACGAAGAATTATACGCCAACAGCACATTGGGATCTTCCGATGAGCCCGATACATTACTGTCCGAGCAGCCAAAAGCCGCAAGCGAAAGCGCTCCGGCGCACGCCATATATAGTCTCTTATTCATACTATTCCTCCGTTTCACATACGACTCTTTGAGTCAAAGGGAAAAAATGTAAATTCAATCTGCAAACCTGATCTAGCTTACCGCACCTCGCCGCTATAGAAATAACCTTCTTGCGGCAAGCATCGAGTTCCTTCACGATTTCTTCGTAACCTTCACGGTTTACACCTAAAGTAACGCCAGTGACGTTGCGGTCTTCGGGGCCAAACCGGTCAATAGATTCTATACCAAGGCGCCCCATTTCACGATGCATCATGCGGATCGCAAGCGTGAGGCCCTCCTTGGAACCCACAACCGCTTTATCGGTCTGCTCGTAAACATTCTCGCCAGCCTGTTTCAAGAATCCCGCCCTTTCCAAAAAGGCAAGAGACTTGCGGACTTCAAGCGCAGAGATTTCCTGGCAGCACATCTTCGCCATGTCACCCGGCATAGCGCCCGGCATCATCGGAGCAAGTTCGCGCACGACCTGATTTTTCCAGCTGTCGTAATATTCGAACGCATCCTTGTCGATTACACGCACTTGGTTCGCCACCGAAATCGCCATCATCTTATCGAAGTAAACTTTCTTGACATCGTCTCTCTGCGCATTGACAAAGTTCACCATCGCTTCGAAATATTCAATTTCATAGCCGACAAGACCCATCGCAACAGCCACACGATTCATCGTCACGCGGCTCAAGCTGCTCTTGCCATCACAAACAAGTTTCAAGTACGAAGGCGATGTGAACCCGGCAATCTTCGCAAACTCGCGCCAAGTAAAAGCCGAAGTCCTCTTCCGTTCTTCGTAAAAGTCAGCCATGTAGGCTCGGTAATCTTTATATTCTACAATCGGTTTCATATTGACAAATATATATCCGTCAAAACCATTTGTCAATAGAAAATGATACAAAAATTATTAATTTTTTCAAAATACATCAATTTTCATAAAACTCAAAACGTGTTAGTCGCCATAAATGATACAAATGTATCATTCGTAAAAAAAAGACCCGGCCTAAGCCGGGTCCTTTGGAGTTCCTCCAAACAAATTACCATTCAGATTGCCAATCGCGTATGAACGCACCATTTTCATCAATAAACATCATGTTGATGGCGCCAATGCCAAATCTATAATCATCGTCCCCTTCATCTTGAATTTTCAGCCTTACAGAAATCGTTTGCTTAGCAGCATTTTCCACTTTTTCTTCAATACGAGACGCTTCGTAACTTCCATGCACCATCATCTTGGTCACGTCACTCATGTCATTTATTTCACCTTCATAAGAAGCAATACGGTCCTTAGGCAATTTGAAATGGCCCCAATCTAAGCATCGTTTTACAGTCATTCGAGAGCTAGGCAATTCCGCCCACGGCAAGCCATCCGATGTATCGCTTACAACCAGTTCAACCCTTATGGGTATTTCTGAATAATATTCGAAACAGACCGCATTCCAATTCGATATATCAACAGGTAACGGTTCTCCAGAAGCATCCTTAGCTATTCCAAAGCCGAGCGACACATACGGATCCGTCTGGCTAGAGCCCTTCTTCAGGGACGCAACACCGCAAACACCCTTGCACAATTCGACAACCGGAGTCAACGAATTTTCCGCACCTAGTGCCACCGGCCATTTTACAGACGACATCCCGCCCACATTTTCGTCCGCAGACCAATACCAACGGCCATCTTCCACGGCATTTTCCGGCCAAACGTTTTCAGCATAAAACGATGTTTTAACTCGGTCAGGATTTTTAGTTGGAGTCCACAAAACGCCGTCATAGCCGTACAGTACAAGCTCACCCGACGAATCGACCACTCCAGCATCAGCTACAGATTCCGGGTTTTCTACTTCCGGCACACCATCTGCTTTCGTTCCAAAATACTTGATATTGAACTTATACTGCCCAGATTCATTCTGAATTCTAAACATCAGACCAATCAACTGTTTAGCAGACTTCACCCCGGCTTCTCGAGTCCAGCCATCCGGAAATTCTTTTTTCCAAGACGGGAATTTAAATTGGCTCCAATTAAAGCACTTGGTAACCTGATTAAGCGCTTTCGGCAAAGCCACAGCCGGGAAGCCAAAGCCATCGTCAAACAATGCACCTAACGAATCTCCCAAATCAAGCACCAGCGAAGCTGCCACATCAGACGTATACGAAATGCAAACGCCATTCCAATCAGAGACATCCACCGGAGCGGGCATACCCGCCTCATCCCTAGCCATCACAAAGCCAACAGCGGCAAAGGGCTGCATAGTCATCGCTCCTTTTTTCAAATCGGCGATACCGCAGATGCCTTGGCACGAATCAATAACTGTAGAGAGGGAGTCCGCACCACTTCCGAGTTCCACAGGCCAGATAATAGAAGACTGCCCGCCTTCATTTTCGTCCGCCCCGCGAGCTTCCCAGAACCAATGGCCATCCGCCTGAACATTCGTAGGCAGCGACGCTGCGTAAAGCGCCGTATTAACATGGTAATCGCCCGCCCCAGGATTCCACAACGAGTAGGCATCCGCATAGGTATTCGGATCCGTTGACGTTCCGTCGGAACACGCTGTCAAAGCAAGAGCCATGATGCCGCATGCCATATATAGATTCTTATTCATCTTTAGTCTCCTCATTTTTACCCACTTCCTTTGAAAGGGGGAACAATTGTAAATTCAACCTGTAAACTTGTCTGATATTACTGCACGCTTCCGCAATCGTGGTGATTTTCCTGCGGCTCTCGTCCAGCTCGCCAACAATACGCTCATACGTTTCACGGTCAATGCCCATCGTGACTCCCGTAATATTGCGCTCTTTCGCCGTAAAACGGTCCAGAGAATCCACCGCCAGGTTTCCCATTTCACGGTGCATCGAACGGATCGCAAGCGGCAAGCCCTCCTTGGAGCCTTCTACGGACTTTTCCGTTTGTTCATAAACATTTTCACCAATCTGCTTAAGGAAGCCCGCACGCACGAGGAACTGGAGCGATTTTCGTACATCTATCGCAGGGATTTCCTGCACGCACGCCTTTGCAATTTCACCCGGCATTGCGCCCGGCATCATCGGAGCAAGCTCGCGCACGACTTGATTTTTCCAGCTGTCGTAATACTCGAACGCATCCTTGTCAATGACCCGAACTTTACGGTCTAACGCCATCGATTGCATTTGTTCCAAAAACTTTTTCTTCTGCTCATCCGTCTTGGCATTGCCAAACTGGACCATCGCCTCGAAATAAACCACCTCATGCCCCACAAGGCCTATTGCTTGCGCCACACGGTCCATGGTCACTTTGCTGAGGTTCGTTTTTCCGCTGCAAACATCCTTGAGATACGACGGCGAAACAAAACCCGCAATTTTAGAAAACTCTCGCCACGAGAACGCCGAAGTCCGTTTGCGTTCTTCGTAATAGTCGTTCAAAAACGCGTGATAATCTTGATATTCAATAATCGGTTTCATGTTCACAAATATACGTTCGTCAGTTCACAAAGTCAATAGTTTAAAGTACATTTTCTTTAAATTTAAGCAAATTTTAACAAAAATTCAGTTCACAAAAACGTAATTAACATCTATACAGTACACCTTGTACGGTATACAAAAACGCCACAGTTTTACCTGCGGCGTTTCTTGAAATTTTTAAACAGCGACGAGACGCGCCCGCGCAGTGGCGAGCGAGAATCGCTATTTACCAGATCTTGTCGAACTTTTTCTTGTTCTTTTCCTCGTCCTTCTTTTCCTGGACAATCGCGTCAATGACGGCGGCAACGGTCAAGTTGAAGATATCGTGGACAGAAGCGTCGGAGTCGGTGAAGTGTACCGGCTTGTTGAGGCCCATCTGCACAGGACCGATGGATTCGCCAACGCCCATTTCCAAGAGCATCTTGCAAGTGGTATTTGCAGAAGAAAGGCACGGGAAGATGAGCGTATTCACAGTCTGGCCCTTGATCTTGTTGAACGGATACTTCGTATCACGCAGCTCCTTGTCCAAAGCAACATTGACTTGCATTTCGCCATCGAGAGCGTAGTCCGGATACTGTTCGTGGATAGTCTTCACCGCATCGCGGACTTTGTTCACAGTACCGCGAGTCGCTTCCTTGTCGGAACCGAAGTTCGCATAGCTAAGCATCGCCATCACCGGTTCGTGAGCAAAGAAGCGGACAGCGTCGTGCGTGAGCTTCACGATATCGACAAGCGTGTCCGCATCCGGATCGCGGTTCACGAGCGTATCGGCAAGGAAGAACGTTCCCTTCTTGGTAGAGAGGATGTGTAGAGCGCCAAAGTGCTTGTATTCCGGACGGATACCGATGATTTCCTTCGCAAGTTCAATCGTTTCGGAGTACTTGGAGTAACCGCCAGTAATCAAGGCATCGGCATCGCCCACTTTCACCATCATCATACCGAAATGGTTCGGTTCGAACATGTCATCGCGGGCTTCTTCGAAGGTCACGCCGTTACGGCCGTTTTCTTCGGCATAGATTTCAGCATACTTGCGACGGCGTTCGAATTCTTCCGGAGAACGCGGGTTCACTATCTTGATACCCGTGAGGTCGAGCTGTTCACGCTGAGCGATAATTTGTATGCGTTCCGGGTTACCGAGCATGATCGGGTGAGCAACGCCTTCGGCCTTTGCCTGCACGGCAGCCTTGAGCATATTGAGGTTGCTTTCGGCAAACACGACACGCTTCGGATTGCTGCGGGCGGTATCGCTGAACTGGCGGATGAGCTTGTTATCATAGCCCATCATGTCGCGGAGGCGATCGTAGTAAGCGTCCCAATCGGTAATCGGCTTGCGGGCCACGCCACTTTCAATAGCGGCCTTCGCGACAGCGATAGAAACTTCCGTGAGGAGGCGCGGGTCCAAAGGCTTCGGAATCAAGTATTCCTTACCGAACGTGAAGCGCTGTGCGTTGTAAGCGATGTTCACCACATCCGGGACAGGCTTGTGTGCAAGCGTTGCTATCGCACGGACTGCAGCGTGCTTCATGTGTTCGTTAATCGTCGTTGCACGCACGTCGAGAGCGCCACGGAAAATGTACGGGAAACCGATAACGTTGTTCACCTGGTTCGGATAGTCGCTACGTCCCGTTGCAAAGATGAGGTCGCCACGGCTTGCCATGGCTTCTTCGTAGCTGATTTCCGGAGTCGGGTTCGCAAGAGCAAAGACAATCGGCTGGTCCGCCATGCTGCGCACCATTTCGCGAGTGAGGATGTTGCCCTTGGAAAGGCCCACGAACACGTCTGCACCCTTCATGGCATCTTCGAGCGTTTCGATGTCGGTGCGGTCCGTTGCAAAGAAAGCCTTCGCTTCGGTGAGACCCTTGCGGTCTTTGCGGATAACGCCCTTGCTATCGCACATCACAAGATTTTCTTTCTTGAGACCGAGAGACAAGTACAAACGAGTGCAAGCGCAAGCAGCAGCGCCAGCGCCATTCACCACCATCTTCACATTGCGAATGCTCTTGCCAGCAACTTCGATAGCGTTCAAGAGGCCAGCGGAAGAAATGATAGCCGTACCGTGCTGGTCATCGTGCATCACCGGAATATCGAGTTCCGCCTTGAGCGTGTCTTCGATTTCAAAGCATTCCGGAGCCTTGATATCTTCGAGGTTGATGCCGCCGAACGTCGGGGCAATACCCTTCACGATTTCGATAAACTTCTTCGGATCCTTTTCATTGATTTCGATGTCGAACACGTCAATGCCCGCATAAATCTTGAAAAGCAAAGCCTTGCCTTCCATCACCGGCTTACCGGCGAGGGCGCCAATGTCGCCGAGGCCAAGCACAGCCGTACCGTTACTAATCACAGCGACGAGGTTTCCCTTGCCCGTGTATTCGTAAGCGAGGTTGTGATCCTTTTCGATTTCAAGACACGGTGAAGCCACGCCCGGCGTGTATGCAAGGCCCAAGTCCGTCTGCGTGCTGTGCGGCTTGGTGGGCACGATTTCGATCTTGCCCGGCTTGCCCATGGAATGGTACTGAAGAGCCATTTCCTTTAAGTCTTTACCCATTTCGTTCTCCTGTGAGTCATAACATTTTTTTTCGGACGCGAATTTAGAAAAATTTACACAGCAATAAAAGGGTGTTTTTTGACGTAAAAAAGCCTGTTTAGTCTATTTATTACTATCGTTGTAGCTTGAAAATCAAATCAAAAAATTAAATAACGAGAAGTAAGCGAAAAATAAAGGTAGCGCACCAAAAATATATATAATTGGCGCGTTAGATTTACAGAAAATGAAACAGACTATAAAAAAGACAGTTCTCGAAAACGGAATCACCATTTTAACCGATTACATGCCGCACGCCTACTCTGCAGCCGTGGGCGTCTGGATTCCGCGAGGGAGCCGTCACGAAACCAAAGACGAATTCGGACTCAGCCATTTTTACGAGCACCTCGTTTTCAAGGGAACTGAAAATCGCACAGCACTCGAAATCGCGCATGCCATCGAAGACCGCGGCGGATGCCTCGAAGCGTACACGACACGCCAGGAAACAGGCTTCTACGCACAAGTCGAAAGCAGCGACATGCCGCTTGCCATCGATGTCATCTCTGACATGCTCATGCACCCGCGTTTCGACAAGAAAGAAATGGAAAAAGAGCGCCACGTCATTATCGAGGAAGTTCATAGCTACGACGACATTCCCGAAGAACTCGTCGGCGACATTTTCAACGCCATTCATTTCAAGGGCTGCGGCATCGCGCATTCCATCACCGGGAACGTCAAGCAAGTCGAAGCGCTCACGCACAAGCAGATGCTCAAGTACGGGCACCAGGTCACTGACGAAATCCCGCTATACGTTTTTGCATCGGGCAAAGTCAACCATAAAGAGCTTGTAGAACTTTGTGCTCAAAAATTCGAACAAAAAAAGATTAACGGTTTCACGCCCGACGATATTTACACTTCCAAAAGCAGCGTAAAGATTGTGCAGAAAAGCGAAATCACACAGTCAAACCTTTTCTGGGGTTTAAGCTTTGACCGCTCGCTGATGAGCGACCGTGACCGCTGCGCATTCTCGCTTTTCAACGTGGCAATGGGCGCGGGCATGGCAAGCCGCCTGTTCCAGAAAATTCGCGAAGACAAGGGCCTCGCCTACTCCGTATATTCTACAGCCGACCTTTACAAGGACTGCGTGGACTGGGGCGTCGCCCTTGCAACCGAGCCGCACCAGCTAAAGACAGCACTTGCGCTTTCCATCGCCGAAGTCAAGAAATTCCTACGTCACGGGTTCATTAAAGATGAACTCGCGCGCACCAAGACAAACATTCTCGGAAGCATGCACCTCGGCGCCGACAGCCCCGAAAAACGCCTCATCCGCATGGCGGAGCAAACGCTCCACCTCGGTGAATTCCATACAATGGAAGACGTCGAAAAGAAAATCCGCGCCATCACCGAAGATGAAGTTCTCGAAACGATCAATCGTCTGTTCGGCACGGCAAAATATTCCATCGCGGTAGTCGAGCCCAAGAGCAAAAAGAAGACCGTCCTCGACGTGGACTTTTTCTAAAAAAAGCCAATTTTATCAAGCCAATTTCAGCCTACTTCGAGCCGCATCGAAGCAGGTGACCTCAATTTCTTCAAAAAATCAAAATTAAATAAAACACAAAACACCGCCATGTAACACATAGCGGCTTTTGTAAAACTTTAAAATCTAAAAATTAGATTCCGAGTTCCTGAGCAACAGCCTGGATGCCAAGCTTGTTGATGGTGCGGAGACCCGCAGCGCTAACGCGGAGCGTCACCCAGCGGTCTTCTTCAGGAATGTAGAAGCGCTTCTTCTGGAGGTTCGGAAGCTGCTTGATCAACTTCTTACGATTAGAGTGGGAAACCATGTTGCCCACGAGACCGGCCTTGCCGGTGACTTCACAAATGCGGCTCATATTAAAACTCCGTTGTTTTTACAGGCACCAATTTTAGCTAAATATTTCAAAACTGTCAAGGCTAAACTTTAATCTTGCAATGCCTTCGGCAAGTTAAACTTCGTATTTTCCACTAGTTTTACAAGATTTTTCACTTCAATCGGGCCAAATTTTTCCTTCAGCCAGTCCACAACACCTTGGACCAGCACTTCCGGTGCACTAGCCCCGCTCGAAAGCCCGACCGTATTAATTCCGTCAAACCATGTCGAATCGAGGTCATTGACATCCGCAATCAGGTGGCTCGGAAGCCCCTGTTCAAGCCCAAGCTCCATCAAGCGCGATGAATTGGAAGAGTTTTTCGCCCCGACGACCAAAAGCATATCGACTTCGGAACAAAGATCGAGTACCGCCGCCTGGCGGTTGCCCGTCGCATAGCAGAGATCCCCCGCTTCCGGTCCGATGATGTTCGGAAACCGATGTTTAAGCGCATCGATAATCTTGCGCGTTTCGGCCACCGAAAGCGTTGTTTGCGTAATGTAAGCGAGTTCCTTGCCTTCAGGCACGACAACCGTTTCGGCATCTGCCTCGTTACGAATAAGCGTAATGGCGCCGTCCGGGAGCTGCCCAAGCGTACCTTCCACTTCGGCATGGCCCGCATGTCCGATCAAGATGATATGGCGCCCCGCATTGAAATGGCGCTTGGCGCTAAAATGCACCTTGAGCACCAGCGGACAACTTGCGTCAAGCACCTGCAAATTACGTTCCTTCGCCTCATCATAAATGCGTTCGGCAACACCATGCGCGGAAAAAATCACTACGGAACCTTCAGGAACCTGGTTCAACTCGTCCACAAAGACGACGCCCTTGTCCCTCAGCGTATCCACGACAAATTTATTATGCACAATTTCATGGCGGACATATATCGGCGTTCCAAATTTTTCGACAGCCTTTTCAACCACATGGATAGCCCGGTCAACGCCAGCACAGAAACCACGAGGAGTTGCCAAAACGAGTTTTTTCATAATTCACCTAATTCACTTTAACAGATTTTTCAAAAATTCAAGCAGTTGCTGGTACGAATCGCTAATTTTCGCACTTTCATGAGCAAGGAACGCCTGGATCAAGCGCACATCAGGAATATTCCGCTGAGAATAATCGGCCGTCGACAGCAACTGCGCAACAACGCCTTCACGGACAAGCGTTGATACCGTTTCTTTCTGCCCAGCCGAATACGGTCCCACACAAGTCGCAACACCCCGTTCAAGCGATTCCCAAAAATCATGGACACCGAGACCGCGAGCAAAAGATCCACCAATAACAGCAGTTTTGGAAACGGAAAAAACATCACTCATCTTGCCAAACTGCGACACGATCGAGACAGCGCCCTTCTGCACCAAAGGCCAATCGACCACAATAATTTCCTGATCCAGAAGCGCCTTGCGAAAATCCGCCACTTCAGACAAGCGGCGTGGCGCAAGCACCACCGCCTCCTGACGCTTAATCGAAGAGACGATCATGCGGCAAAGGCTCGCCCATTCCTGAATATGCATCGAAACAAATACCGTATCGACCGTCGGATTTTCAGGAGCCGAAACAGCCTCGCCCGAGCGAACCCACGGCAAAAGCTTCCAGTCACCGCCAATCATCATTCGCGAATTATTCGACCTCGCAGAAACGCTAAAAAAGCGGGAAAGATCCGACCCCGTCTGCATACTCGCAAAGCCAATCGCCGAATAATCCATCCCTGGAATAGCCCGGTAAAACCGTCCCGAAACGACAGCCACCGACGGTCGCATCGAAATCCGCTGCACCGACGACAGGTACCCCGGCCAAAGTTCGTTTTCGGCAAGCACAAGCCCGAGCGGCTTCACCGCCGAGATAAAACTTTTCATCGTCGCAGGCGTATCTGCAGGCGCAATACACGCAGCCACATCGGCCCCCGAATCCTTGATATACGAGAGCACTTCGACTTTTTGCGTTGTCACCAAAAGACGCGGGCAATTCGGCAAATCTTCCTTGAGGAACTTCGCCAAATTCAGGAGCATTTTGCATTCACCGAGACTTGCACCGTGCATCCAAAGAAAAGGCCCTTTCGGCCACGGTCCGCGCAAACGCGCTTTCACATGGTACTTATTTTCTATAACAGGCACCTTGGCTGCAGCTTTGGCTACAGAACCGAGAGCCTCGCGCGCAATGTCAAGTACCTTAAACATAGAAAACCGCCACTTTTCTTAAAACCAATAATAAATTACAAAACAAAAGCCAGAACCACGTAGACGCATCTGCAAAAAAAGCCTGTCTAAAGGTTCTTTGCGAAAGGACGTGTCGAACATCACATAAAGAATCGCTAGTTTGGGTATCGGCTTCATGGCCCAAATAAAAACGAGACGCCACCCCGCGCGGGAAAAACGCCGGTGTTACGCTAGCCCAAGCACGCCACGTATCGCCAAATTTCCGTTCCAGAAAGCGGTCTTCAATTTTCGAAAGAGCGATTTCAAATGCAACCACGACCATCATGAACGGGACAATCCAATAAGAAACTCCCAAATGAAAAAAAGACATTCCTAGCGCAAAGCCGGTATTGGAAATATAGAGAGGATGCCGCACGCAAGCATAAGGGCCACAAGTCACAAGCGCATCCGCCGCATGGATTTTTCCGCGAGTATGTTCTCCAATAAAGCGACGCGATTGCACCCGCAAAAGTGCACTTGCAACATAAAGCAATATCGCAATGAGAATGCCGGCAACACAATTATTCACCCGAAATCGATTTGCACAAAATCCTTCTGGAATAGTGCTCGGAGAAACGCACACCAAGGCCACGGCAATTACGCCCAAGATGAACCCACGCAAACGGTACAGCAACGAGGAAAAGCGGCCATCCATACTAGGCATAGTCCATCTCCACCACGTTAAAACGTTGTTCCAACTCATGCGACAATACATCATGACTCACAAGAACGACCCATTTACGCAAAAGTTCCGCTGTATCGAGAAACGCCTCCAAAAGCGGCTCGCGATCCGCAAGCGCCACAGAAGCAAACGGTTCATCGAGCAAGATCATGGAACAATCAGAAACTAGAGCCCACGTCAAAGCGACACGCGCTCGTTCCCCGCCCGACATTCCCTCTTTGGTTATAATTTTATCAACGCGTGCAGCTCGCACAAATTCAACAACAGCATTCGACTTTATTCGAGAAATAAGATTTTTCAGCAAATAAATCGGTGGTAGTTCTAAATCTTGCGCCACAAAAAAAACATTTTTTTTCAAAGGGACCGCACTCGTAATTTTTCCATGGTCCCAGTCTTCAAGCCCTGCAATCAAGCGCAACAACGTCGATTTGCCGACACCGTTTCGACCGCGAACAAGCACAGGTTTCTTAATATTCCAGCAAAGTGAAAAATTGCTGAACAACGTTGCAAAAGCTCCTTCATAAGAAAAATCGCCATGGACAATTTCCAAATTTTCGGTATCTGGCGAGCAATAGAAATTCACCGAACTAGAATCCGATTTTTTCGAAGGCAACGCTTCAAAACTTTCCAAAACATGAAGTGCACTCATCGCCGAACGAGCCTGAGGCATCACACGGGCACATTCCTTCACCGGTTTATAACAAAGTAGAACTGCAGAACAGTACAGTACAAGTCCCGTCCCGTCCATCCAGCCTTTCGAAATCAAAAGTGTGCAAAATGCAAGCACAAAGACCATCGCTAAAACAGACCCTGTTTCCGTAATCAAAGAAAGCGCGCCTTTGCGAAGCGACACGTCAAGGCTATCGTCCCTGAGGGTCCGCACTTTCGAAACCAACTCCGACGAGACCTCCTTGCGTTCATACCCCGAACTCCAACGACGAAAAAGTTTTCGCGCATGGTAAAGCATCCCGCGAAAATCGGATCGTTCTTTCAAGATGCATTCTTCAGCCGGCCCCATTTTATGGAGACAGCGTTGCATCCACCCCACAAGCGGCACAACGACCACAAACAGGAACAACGTCAACGGCCATGATATATAGAACAGTACCGGCAAAAAGACAACCAACTGAAGCACGGCTTGAACAGCCTGGAAAAACACGCATCCATTACCTTGCAACATAAGAGTCGCTTCATAGGCAGCTTCAACTTTAGATTCACCTTCCGGAGTATGGAATACTCTCGGCGAAAGCGAGCGAAGCGTATGCAAGAACCACGCCATCACATAAGCGCCCGCACCAAAAATCCATTTTTCTGAAATGTTCAACTTCCAAGCAAAAAAAGCCAAGCGGAGCACCGTAAGAACAACCATCAGAAAAAACCACTGCATAAGCGAGAACACCGCCTGTCCTTGGAGAATTTCCATGAACGAGCGAATCCCCCAAAGCAGCGCCGCATCGGCGGCACTCGCTAAAAGCGCTACAGGCAAAAAGCGGACAACACCCCGCCAAAGTATCTTTTTCAGCCTTTTTTTCAAAATCACGCGACAAAAATAAAAAATTCAAACAAAAACCCTTGACAATTTTCTACAAACATCTATATTTGGCGCACACAAAACGCCCCTATCGTCTAGTGGCCCAGGACTCGGGATTTTCATTCCCGCAACAGCGGTTCGAAACCGCTTGGGGGTATAAAAAGAACTCAACGAAAGTTGGGTCTTTTTTTGTTTTTCTTGCGGGCGGGGCCCCAGCTCGGAGTTGCGAAGGCCGCACGGGCCCCTCCCTGCACCCTCCCCATCCTTGGCCGACGCTCTATTCTCTCGACAAAAAATCGAACCTCCCCCTTGACACAATAAATTAATTTATCTAAACAACACCTATTTTTTCAGCATTGTCTCATTACAAATCCAAATAAATTTCAACCTCTTATTTAAAAGAGAGTTTCTTATGGACAACAACTCACAAACAACCACCACGGACGAAATTAACAAGAAAAAAAACACTAAGTTCCTACCTAAAATGGTTAGGAGGAATAATTGGAGTCATATTTCTAGGGGCACTCGGCAGTGGCCTTTGGGAAAAATTCCTTTCTCCAGCTCTATTGTGGCTATTTGAAAAGGTTTCTTCTCTATCTAGACATATATCATCTAGCTTTATGGACTCCGTTTATCAAGAGATTTCAAACGGATTTCACGAATTTTACTCCGTCCAAACATACACTTTTATTTTTATAATCATTGCAACAGGATATGTAGCTCTATTATTTCTTTACATAAAAATTCAAAAAAAGAAAAAAGAACAACCAAAGACAAAACAAACCTCTCCCAAGAAATTAAAAATGTATAAAATAACTTTTTGGGTTTGCTTCATAGTCGGAATAGTATTATCCACACTCAACATTTCAGAAGCAACATATGTAAATATAACAACAACAAAAACCTTATCAAACATTGAAATTATTTCAGCCGTTATCGAAGATAAAGAATACAAAATGTTAAAATCAGAATTTCATTCTATGATGAGTGAAAACGACTTCCTAAAATTACAAGAGAAAATAGCCGAAATTGCAGAAAAAAATAATCTTAGATTAAAAAAATAAAAGCCTTAAAAAATTTCAATCTAACACCCTTGACATTATTCTATAAAATCCTATATTTGTCCTCACACAAAACGCCCCTATCGTCTAGTGGCCCAGGACTCGGGATTTTCATTCCCGCAACAGCGGTTCGAAACCGCTTGGGGGTATAAAAAAAGTCAACCGCAAGGTTGGCTTTTTTCAACCGCGACAAAAGGTATAAAAAAGTCAACCGCAAGGTTGGCTTTTTTTTTCAACCGCGACAAAGGGTATAAAAAAAGTCAACCGCAAGGTTGGCTTTTTTTTTCAACCGCGACAAAGGGTATAAAAAAGTCAACCGCAAGGTTGGCTTTTTTTTCAACCGCGACAAAGGGGATAAAAAAGTCAACCGCAAGGTTGGCTTTTTTTCAACCGCGACAAAGGGTATAAAAAAGTCAACCGCAAGGTTGGCTTTTTTTTCAACCGCGACAAAGGGGATAAAAAGACGAAAAGGAACCAATCAAAAGACTGATTCCTTTTCATACGCCAAAGCATGTGATCCCAGCTCTTAATACGGGAAGTCGCCCTCAAATGAGGGCGACAGTATTTTACGAGTTGGAATGAGAGACTTTTGAATAAACTCCAAATACACCAAAACCGTATTCACGGTTCCTTATTATGCTGTTTATTTCTTTTAAAAGCTAAATAGCGTTTGCACCCATTGCAAACAAATCAAAGCTCCCCTCTGATACGTTCACGTAAATAAATATAATATAATTTTCGCAAAAAGAATACATTTTTATTACAAAAATTCATTTTTAGACCAAAAAATGTGATTTTTAGCACAATATTTTTATAAAAAAATTTCAACTTAAAAAAACAGTCCAAAAAAAGATTGTTCTACCATTTTCCGTTCCTCCCCCTCAAGAAGAGTGATTGGCTTTTCATGATGAGTGAGGGATTGGACTAGGCGAGAACATCGCTTCTTTCGCTCTTATCCTTCTCTCTTTACGTGAGAGGGATGGGACAAGGCGCTCTGCTTGTCCTTTTACCCTCTCTCAAGGAGAGAGAGGGATGGGACAACGTACTCACTTCGTTTCGCTAGTCCTTTTACCCTCTCTCAAGGAGAGAGAGGGATGGGACGGCTCAGTCACATTCTGTTCCTTCGCCGCCCTTCGGGTTACGGCCGGTGGCCGTAATCCCAAACTCGCCTGTGTTCGCTTCGCTCTCGGCGAGTTTGTCGAACCCTCTGCGAGGGTTCGGAAACACTACCCTATGAAACAAATAAGGAACCCACAAGGGGTTCCTTATTTGTTTCAAGGAGAGAGAGGGATTCGAACCCTCGGTCCTGTGACAGACTCCGGATTTCGAGACCGGCCCATTCGACCACTCTGGCATCTCTCCGAGGTTCTATGTTCATTAACCATTTCCAACAATCTTTTATTCCCTTTTATCAGAAAGGGCTGCACAAATTACTTATTATACGCAACGACCCGATCCCATGAATCACATCATTAATATCTCTATAAATTCCTTTTTTCTTATTTCAGAGCACAGACTTTTTAAAAACCTTTGATTTCAAGCCTTTATTTTCTACATTTGGCGCACATTTCCAGGGGACCCAACAGACTTCAGGTTTATAAGTGCGAATGCACTTCGGGGCTTATTGAATGCTCGATAGAGCAATGTGATGACGCGGCACTCGCCGCAGATGAAGTTTACGGATCCCGAAGGTGACTTATGGCAGAAGATTTTCCTTACGGCCCGGAAAAAGATATTCCGGTAAATAACGACAATACCCAAATGCAACTCGAAGCAGATGCGTTCTTGAACGCCATTGCAAACGGAGCAGACGAAGACCAAGCTGACGAAGCCGCATTCTTTGCATCAAATCCCAATGGTGTCATCGTCGATGATAACGGCGAAGTTCTCAAGGCTGGTGCAGAATCCAAAATTTGCGAAGGCGAAAAGGTCGAATTCATCGATGAAGATGAAGCGATAAATGACGTTGAAAAGGAAATGCCCGTTCATGCCGGGCATGACACAACCGCAGAAGCAGCAACCGATGCTCCGACTGGCTCGGCAACCTTAAATGAAGGCGATGAAGATGTAGCCGACGAATCCCTCGTGACATTCGATGATCTTGGACTTTCTCCGGAAGTCCTCGAAGCAGTCAAGCTCGCCGGTTACGAAACGCCCTCGCCCATCCAGGCCAAGGCAATCCCAGTTCTCTTGCAGGGCGTGAACCTCCTCGGTACCGCTCAGACCGGTACAGGCAAGACGGCAGCATTCTCGCTCCCGCTCCTTTCGCGCATCAATTTCAACGGACGCGAAACGTCCATGCTCGTGCTTACGCCGACGCGTGAACTCGCCATCCAAGTTTCAGACGCCATCCAGCAATACGCCGTCAAGATGCAGAACGTGACGGTTGTTCCGGTCTATGGCGGTCAGGATATCTCTATCCAGTTGCGCGCCCTCAAGCGCAAGGCAAGCATAGTCGTTGCCACACCGGGCCGTTTGATTGACCATATCAAGCGTGGTTCTATTTCTCTCGGAGCAGTCAAGGCCATCGTCCTCGACGAAGCTGACGAAATGCTCGACATGGGCTTCATGGAAGACGTGGAAACCATCCTCAAGGAAATACCCTCCGATGCCCAGCGCGCACTCTTTAGCGCAACCATGCCCGACAGCGTCAAGAAGATTATCGACCAGCACCTGGGCGATTACGAAGAAGCTCGCATCGAAGGCAAGACGACCACGGTTGAAAACATCCGCCAGCGTTTCTTGGCCGTGAAAAACGAACACAAGATCGAAGCGCTCGCCCGCGTTCTCGAAGGCGAAGAATTTGACGGCGTTTTGATTTTCGTGCGCACCAAGCAGAACACCACCGAAGTCGCAGAAAAGCTCGAAAGCCGCGGTTTCAACGTTGCTCCGCTCAACGGCGACCTCGCACAATCCATGCGCGAACGCACCATCAACCGCCTCAAAATGGGCAAGCTCGACATCGTCGTCGCGACAGACGTCGCTGCCCGCGGTATTGACGTGGACCGCATTTCACTTGTCGTAAATTACGACATTCCTTACGACACGGAATCCTACGTACACCGCATCGGCCGTACAGGTCGCGCAGGCCGCAGCGGTAACGCAATTCTCTTTGTGACACCGCGTGAACGCCGCATGCTCAAGATTATCGAGAAGGCAACCCGCCAGCCGATCGAAGCGATGGAAATGCCGACTTCCGAACAAATTAGCAAGAAGCGCGTAGAAGCATTCAAGGCTAAAGTCAAAAGCGTTGTAAGCTACGGCGAACTCGACCAATTCAAGGAACTCGTCCGCATACTCGCATCTGAAGGCTGCAACATGAAGGATGGCGTTGCCCTCGAAGAAGGAACGGTCAACGAAATGACTGCCGAAGACATCGCAGCAGCTGTCATCAAGATGTACCAGAAAAAGCAGCCGCTCTTCCCGAACCTCCCGCCGCTCGAAGCTCCGAAGGAACGCCGCGAAAAAGTCCGTAGCGGCAGAGACTTCCTCGGCAATGGAGACGACTTCGGACTCAACAACGAAGAACAGAAGCGCATGCGTAAGGAACGCAAGGAAGGCCTGAACGGAGTTGAAGAAGGGTTCCTGCGCTACTACTTGGGCGTTGGTCGCTTTGACCACGTCACCCCGCGCGACATCGTGGGAGCAATCGCAGGCGAAGCGAACATCAACAGCAGCAACATCGGCCGCATCAAGCTCTTTGACAAGTTCAGTACCGTTGAACTCCCGAATACGCTCCCGCAAGACGTTCTCGACATCTTGTCCGAAATGACCATCCGTGGCAACGACGCCCGCTTCCGCGTGATGACCGACGAACCGCCCGAAGGCCCCGCACCGGGAACAAGACCGCACGCCAGTCGCGAAGAACGCCGCAGCTTCCATCGCGACCGCAAGGGAGGTTTCCGAGACGAAGAACGCCGTGGCGGTTTCCGCAAAGACCGTGGAGAACGTGGTGAACGCAGCTATGGTGACAAACCGTTTGAAAACCGCAAGGCCCGCCGTGAGCGTCAATTTGCCGACCGCAAACCAGGCAAGTTCGACGACAAGCCCTTCCATAAGGATCGCGACGAGCGTAACTTCGGAGACAAGCCGTTCCGCAAGACAAGACGATTCGGAAGAGTCTAATATTTCTAAGAACTATTGCACGGAGTCCTTTGGGGCTCCGTTTTTGTTTATATTGTAACCAAACTAAGGTTTATTTATGACAAAGCAACTATACCTATCATTTGTTCTAGCTATTCTAGTTCTATCTAGTTGTGCTCTTTTCAAGCAAAAAATAAATGAAAATTTTAAACGGGATGATTTAACCCCGGCCTTAGCCGATTCAGTAGACCTATTCATCGGTGAAGCCTACAGGATGAAACCCGAATACACGAACGAACTCATCGTGGCAATTATTAGAGCAAATACGCTCAATGTGGAAAACGCAAGAGTTTACTACCCAACTCTTATCAACCTCATAAGCTTAAAGAACCGCGATTACCTTGACGAGAACTGGATTATGTCTCACCTCGAAGAAAAAGAACAGAAAGATTTTCAGCGAGTCTTCCCAACAGGTTTTCCGGCACAGCAAAGCATAAGCAATTATATTCAAGGTAACAAATTTTTCATGGACTCAGTCACATGCGAAGGCGAAGACATCGATGCCCACTGGGCCTATTTTTCCGCCACTGGCGATACAAAGGTGATTGAAAAAATCGAAAAGACAATGAGTGTTTATGACAGACTATGCTGTTTTGAATGCCTCCAAAACACATTGCTATTCAGATCCGTAAAGAATAAGGATGTCTACGACAAGCTTGTCGAAATCCGCGACACAAAATGTGCTAAGGCACCAAATCCCACTGGTTGCGCAGCGTACTACAACAACCGATACATTCCACCAGCAAGCGATTGCGCTTGGAGCGAAATAAAACATTAAAAATAAATCGATAAAAAAAGCCCGCCTCAATGATGAACTGACGGACTTTTTTCGCGATCAAGGACTAAGCGGCGAAGACAATCAGGGCACCACTCAGCACGAGTAGGAATACACCCCAGACGGTCTCGACAATTGGCCCGAATTTTTTCATTTCGACTTCATCGTTTTCCATGTTCTCATCCTCACTCCCTAGGCAGAGCAACATCGCTCGTCTACGTTTCATAATGTATAATCATGAACGATAAGGATAAACTACAAAACAGAACGTTGCCTGAACAGTTTATCAATGTGGTAAATTGGAATATTCAAAGATGGAACACGTATAACGATTACAACAATTATTATTCAAAATAACCAAAAAACAACCGATAGCCTAATTTGGTAGCCCCCTTGATTAAAGGTTCTACCATCTTCAATGTATAATCCGTATCCAAGTCACTTATCCAAATAGTCAAATAGTCATAATCCTTTTTATTCTGTAAGTTTCCATTTTCACGAACAGATTTCAGAATATTCCACAATTCATCCTCTGTTTTTAATTCATATAATTGGGGAGAATCTGCTTCCATTTCATCAAAGACAACTTTATACTTAAAGCCTGCTTTTCCAATAGGAAAAACAACGGACAAATTCATATAATTGCGAATGCACTCTAATCTTGAGGACTTATATTGAGGATCATCAATATTTACGGATTTCAAAAAATATTCTTTCCCATATAAAATAAGTGTAAAAATTTTTCGCAATTGTTTATGCGTCCAACAATCCTCAATACGCTTTTTCATAAAGTCTTTCGAAAGATCTAACGAATAAACTTCATTAGCATTTGAACCAATCGTGTAGCGAACAGACAAAAAATCATTACTTTTAAAAAAAGTATGCAAAACTTTAAAGAACTCGTTATAGTAAACATCCTCGCTGAAACGAATCCTGTACTTTGCACTATTTTCACCCAATTGTAAATTCAATTTTTTCATTTCATCATCGAGTGACTTAATTAAATAATCATCATTGTGATAGATATCCTCTATCGTATTGCCAATGACTTTTCCGTTCAATGCAAAATTTTCAGCATTGACATCGAGGAGTATTTCACCCAATTTCAGAGGACTGGATTCATTTTTCTCTTCATTGCAAGCCGCAAGTAGGAAAAGGAATAGGAACAGGATGTATGCGAAAAGCCTAGACATTTGTACGGAATATACAAAAATAGCCGTGCGTAAGCCGCGGCGGGCATGACTGCG